>JAFTOG010000024.1 GCA_017451485.1 Clostridia bacterium
ATCGCAACGCCATTTAACATAATCAATCATATTAGACATAATATTCACCTCTTCATTTTATTCTAACACAATTGTTTTTCTTTTTCAATATAAAAAACGCACTTTTACGTGCGTTTTTATATTATACATTAAATTTTCAAGCTGTATATGATCAAAATCAATATTCAATAACAATAAGCTGATGAAGCTCCATTTTATCAACAGTGAATGTCACCTTTCCATCAATCTGACTAAAGGCAATCTCCTTGTCCTGAGGTACAAGAGTAACCTTTTTTACGGTTTCAGGTACGGAAAGCTTAATTTCTGTGTTGTAAAGGGGCGGAAAGTCCTCGAGGAGGCATACATTTCCCCTATTTATAGGAGGTGCATATAGCATATGTACAGCATAGAAGCCATCCTTTTCGCTTTTTCTGACTCTTACTCTTGCACAGGATGGATAATAGCTGAATTCAATGTTCTTTTTGTATACCAAATCAAAGGCTTTCTTAATATATCTTTCCAACACATAGTTTCCTGAGCTGTTGTATGCAGTAAATACAGGATGTGCAATATAAACAACATTTCCGTTTTTAACAAGTGCAGGATAGCTTGCAGGCTCTGTTTTGAAGGGAGTATTCTTATGTCCGCAGAAATGACGGAAGGTACGGTTGAAATATGGCTCATAAACCCTTGCAAGGACCTCTCCCTCGCATTCTGCAATATATGCTTTAGTATATGATAGGAAGGGTGTAGTAATTTCGTCTATATCACAGGAAATATAATCAAGGTCATATTCGGACCTACCCTTAATATTGATACCTATTTCTTCAAAACCACCGGCTCCGCTTACTATAAGTGCACCACCATTTGAAACATAGTCAGATATTGCTTTTTTATCATCACTTGATAGTTTTACCGCATCAGGCAAAACAATACATTTATACTTGGAAATATCATCGCCGCTTTCAACAAGGTCAAATTCAAGATGCATAAGCTGTATCATCTTTGAGCAGCCCATATCAGCGTCATAATTATGGCTCATCCAGATTGCAAGATCTGTATATGCCTTAGTATTCTCAGAATACTTCTCTATTTTTGAGGTGTAATCAAAAGCATATCCAACAACAGCATATGTACTGTCATCCAGCTTACCGAGAGGATGCAAATGATCACCCACAGATATGGATGCACCAATGCTTACCATATCGGCACATTCATATTTAAGTGCGTCCTTATTTTTGAATCCACCGAACTCGCCCCATGCGTGATGAAATTTACCTGTCATACCCCAGAATTTTTTGCCGTATTTTTCAAAGAATTTGGCACGGAGAGGCATAAGGTCATATCCTCCCCATGCAGTAGGAAGGTCCTCAAGCTCGTAGTGTGTCTGGTAGGGATGATATTCAGGTCTGTTCTGATCTGCTCCTCCGTTATAAAATACCGGAGCACCCGGCGTGAATTGATGTACAAGACCCGTAAGCTCCTTCATAAGCTCGATACGCTTTATTTTATAGTATTTTTTGGCATCCTCATAATTATCGGGGTCAAGCCCCATTTCTTTCATTCCCGTCTTACAGCTTTCGCATACGCAGGCTTCCTTCATAAAGCAAATATCATAGAATACACCGTCACTTGTATCAAACTGCTCGCATACCTCTTTGGTAATATCTATAAGATGCTGCTTATAAGGTCCTACAGGACAAAGGGTAGTCCACGAGCAATCGTTAATAGGAGTATCTATATTGTCACTTGGCGGTGTACCAAAGTGAATCGGAGCCTTTTTCCAGAAATCAATATGATGCCATTCGGGATGCTCATCTGCATCAAGCTTACTCCATCCCATAGTAATATAAATAGGTGCCTCAGCTCCTGCATCATGTATAGCCTCTATCTGTTCTTTAAGAAGATTGAATTTAAGGCCCGGATGTACCTTGCCGACCTTGGTAGGATAATAACAATAACCGTGATGACATTTTGCAAATACAGTCATCAAGTCAATTTTTGCTTCCTTTAGTGTTTTTGTAAATTCTGCTTTATTAAATTGTGTTCCAATTCCGTCTATTGCCGGACTTGTGTGAAAATCAAGATGAATACATTTCATAATGCTTATCCTCTCTTATAAAACTTCTTTATTACCATTTTAACATATTATCCGTACAAATACAATAAAAAAAGAAAAGAATTGACTGCGAAAAATAAATATGGTATAATTTAATAACCGAAGGTATGGAGGTGGTTTATATAAATATTGCAATAATCAGCGGTGCTTCTAAGGGCATTGGAAAGGCTATGGCAAAGGAACTTGACAAGGAGGGACTCGACCAATTGTGGTTTGTTTGCCGAAGCTATAAGAATAATGACGAATATACTACTCCAATAAGACATTTTTCCCTCGATTTATCTTCATCGGGTTTTACGGAAGAAATCAAATCAGCTCTTTCCAAAGGTGATTACAATATAAAATTTCTTGTCTGCTCAGCAGGTGTTGGATATATGGGTAATTTAGACGAGCTTTCCGAGGATGGTATAGTAAAAATAATAGACATAAATTGCTCTGCACTTACTTTACTAACTAAAATTTGTTTACCATATATGGATAGGGGCTCTAAAATTATTGAAATAGCATCCGGTGCCGGATTTTTACCTCAGCCGCATTTTTCTGTGTATGCTTCATCAAAATCTTATGTTGTCAGTCTTTCAAGGGCGTTAAGACAAGAGCTAAAACCGAGAAAAATCAATGTAACAGCTGTCTGTCCGGGCCCTGTTGATACCCAGTTTTTCTCAGCCTTAAATCCTCCCGAATATAAGAAAAAATATTTGATTTCCCCGGAAATGGTAGCAAAAAAAGCTCTTAAATCTGCAAAAAGAGGCAAGGCAATATGTTCTCCCTCATTTTCAATAAAAATGGTTCACCTCGCCTCAAAGCTTATCCCAACATCTCTTATAATGAAATTCTGGAAATAAAACAACGGTGCTTCCATAGCGGAAGCACCGTTGTTTTTATAAATGGCTCCTTAAAATATCATTTAGACATTGCTCTGACGCTATAATGTTCTTAGCAATGTTTTTGCTCTCTTCTGAAGCGTTTTTATATTGATTCAGATATCGTGAAAGAGATTTTACACCCATATTACATCCGTCAGTCATAAGGTCGGCAACTGTTTTTTCGCTGTTATTCATCATAAGGCGTCCTCTGATTTTCATATCACTCATCATTCTTGCCACAGGATGAGGTTCCTTTGTCTCAGCTTTATATGCAAGTAGCATTTTATGTGTCTTATCTCCCAACTCAGCGTGCTCATCCTTACATTTGTTCAGGCTGGTTTTAAGCTCACTGTTTCTTACATGTGGCATCACTCTGGAAATAGATGTTACACCCATTTTAACCCCTGCATTACATTCCTTAAGCAGCTTTACTGTATCGTTCATAATAAACCTCCTATTGTTTATTTGCATATATTATAGCCAAAATAAAAAAATACCAACCGATTTGGCTGGTATTTTTTATGTTTTATAAAATTAATACAAGGTTTTTGGGTATGTACCGTTAGCCTGAAGCTTCAAAAACTCTTCCTTAACAGCATATTTATCCTCTCCGTAGGTTACGCCGAACCACTTATCATTAGTGGGGAGAACCTTAACAGATGCCTTACCGTCCTCAACAAGTCCACCGATAACGGAAGGAAGGAGATATTCTCCCTTGAGCTGATTAAGGTCAGGGTTAGAAAGAAATTCTACAAAGCCACCCTCAAGTACATCAATAAAGTCAGGTGTAAGACCCCACATATTCATAGAAACATATGCCTCGGGATCAAGGGGAGATACTTCTCCATCCTTTGCTACGCCTGCACCTGTAGCTGTCTTTACAATATCGGAGGTCTCCACTACCTTTGTAAGATAATTATCTGCATTTACCTCACATACGCCACGGGTAACGCCACCGTTATCACTAAGGGTATTCTTAAGGATAAAGCCTGCCATACAGAAATTGTACTGTGCAATTTCAGCCTGGTCATTCACAAGAAAATCATGAACTGTCTTAAATGCTTCCTTACCGTAGTAATCATCTGCATTAATAACCATAAATGGCTCTGTTACTATACCCTTTGTAGCCAAAACAGCCTGACCTGTTCCCCAGGGCTTCTTTCTCTCGGGGGGATTTGTAAAGCCTGCGGGAAGATCGTCAATATTCTGGTATGCATATGCAACCTCACAAATACCGGAGATCTTATCTCCAACAACCTCCTTAAAATAGTCCTCCATTTCTTTTCTGATAATGAATACTACTTTATTGAAGCCTGCCTCCAATGCATCATGAATGGAATATTCCATTATAACCTCGCCGTTAGGACCAAGGGGCTCAAGCTGCTTGATACCGCCACCGAAGCGTGAGCCGATACCGGCTGCCATAATTACAAGTGATGTCTTTTTCATTATATGTATCTCCTATAAATTATTTGTACATAGGACCGTAAGCTGCACAAGCTCTGTAATCCTGACCCTCTTTATCCATACCAAATGCATTCCAAGCTGCAGGACGGAAAATCTTATCCTCCGGAACATTGTGCATACATACAGGGATTCTTAGCATTGAGCAAAGTGTAATAAGGTCAGCACCGATATGACCGTAGCTGATTGCACCGTGGTTAGCACCCCAGTTATTCATTACATCATATGCTGTCTTGAACGCACCCTCACCTGTTGTTCTGGGAGCAAACCATGTACAAGGCCATGTATAGTCTGTTCTCTTCCAAAGCTTATCGGAAACATCAGAAGGAAGACCAACTGTCCAACCCTCTGCAATCTGGAGAACGGGACCAAGACCCTTTACAAGGTTAAGTCTTATCATTGTAGCAGGCATTGTAGCCTTGGTTTCAAATCTGGAGGAATATCCACCACCACGGAAGTATCCGATATCAGCATAATTCCATGTTGTATCTGCCATAACTGCGTCACAGTCTGCCTCTGTCATTTCATACCAGGGCTTCATAACTGCTTCACCGTTTGCATCCTTAACTGCACCGTTGGCGTCGAGACAGCATGCACCGGAGTTGATAAGATGGATAAATCCACCTGCATCCTTTGCAACACCCTCTATGTCGTAGCCTGTAGCCTTCTTTACCGCCTCAGGACTCCAGTATGTTCTGACATCTGCAAACATCTGTGCACGATTGGTAAGAAGCTTCATAAAGAGCATACCAAGACCGTTCAAAACATCGTTTTCTGTTGCGAGAATATAAGGCTCTCTTGCACCGTTCCAGTCGAAGGATGTATTAAGCATAGCCTCGGGAAAATCACAGTTAGGATAAAAGTCTGTCCACTGTCTCTGTCCCTGGAAGCCGGCTGCAATAGCATTGTGACCTACCTTTTCCTCTTCACAGCCCTTAGGAAGCTTATCGTTACCGTTCATAAGGTCCTTGATAATGCACATCATCTTAACAACAAATTCCCAGTCTGCATCCTTTGCTTCTCTGGACTTCTGAAGCTCCTCGGGGTTTTTGTCAAAGCCCTCTATACACTTAGCCTTAGTCCATGCAAGAGCCTTTTCATACTCTTCCTTATCATAGATGCCCTCTGTCATTCGTCTGATGATTTCAACCTCGTCAACGGACTCAACTCTCATACCAAGATATTCCTCAATAAATGCAGGATCGATAATAGAGCCTCCGATACCCATACAGATAGAACCGATCTGAAGGTAAGACTTACCTCTCATTGTAGCTGCTGCAACTGCTGCACGACCAAAGCGAAGGAGCTTTTCCTTAACATCATCGGGAATGGATGTATCAGTTGCATCCTGTACATCATGTCCATAGATGCCAAATGCAGGAAGTCCCTTCTGGGCATGTGTAGCGAGAACAGAAGCAAGGTATACAGCACCGGGGCGTTCTGTTCCGTTAAAGCCCCATACACCCTTGATTGTCATAGGATCCATATCCATTGTTTCTGCACCGTAGCACCAACAGGGAGTAACGGTAAGGGTGATATCAACACCCTCCTTTTTGAATTTAGAAGCACATGCGGCAGCCTCTGCTACTCTACCGATTGTAGTGTCGGCAATAACTACCTTTACAGGCTCACCGTTGGAATATCTGAGATTTTCCTCAAAGAGCTTAGCAGCTGCCTTGGCCATATTCATTGTCTGGTCCTCAAGAGACTCTCTTACTCCGAGAACTCCACGACGGCCATCAATAGTAGGACGGATACCAATTACAGGATAATCGCCAATAATTCTTTTTTCTGCCATTTTTATTTCCCCTTTTCGAGTTATATTTTTATACCATAATTTTATTATACTATTTTATTGCGTTAAAATCAAGATTATTTTAGAACAAGAAATAAAAATTTACCTGTTTTTACTCTATTCAAAGTATTTTATTGCAAAATCTATATCGGAAGGTCCGTGTGGATGGTGATCAACACCCTCCTTTTTGTCAATATACAGAAGCTCTGATATACCTGCTTCACGATATGCTCTTTCAAGAGCTATTCCGTTTTCCTCATAAGGAACCGTCTTATCACTATCACCGTATGCCATATATATTTTAACCCTATTCCTAACGAGAACAGGAATCATGTCAACAGGATGCCCCCTAAACAGAAGAAGCTCTCTTTTGGTCATTCCCCATGCATTCTCAAATTCCGTCCACATGCTGTCAAGAACATCCGGGGCATTGCCGAGATTGGCGGGACAGCTAAGAAAATTCATAACCGGGGCATCAATGTAAAGTGCCTCTATACAATCGGGATACTTAGCTGCCAAAAGAACTGACATCATTCCTCCGCAGCTCATACCGATGGTGATTACTTTGTTTGAAATATCAAGCTCCTTTGCACAATAGTTTATAAATTCATACTGGTCAGCAAGCTCTTTTTCCGTACCCCAACGGTTACGGTTGGATACGAATATCATAGTATAGCCTCTTCTTACAAATTCCAGCTGTAGGGCGGGAAAGGCACCGAAATATTCTGGCTTTAGAATAGTTTTTCCGTTTTTCTTCTCGGGCTCAGGAAGAAGTGCTATTGCTTTTTTACCCTTGAATTCAAACTCTATCTGGGTATAGCCGTCACAGTTGTATTTAGCTGTAATATCCATATTTTTCTCCTTTACATCTTGTTAATTTTATTATATATTTAACCGACATTAAAGTCAAGAAAAAAAGCGTGGAAAACCACGCTTTTTACTTATTTTGCCAATTATAATCAATTCTCCGACTCAAGGAGTCTTTCTATTTGCTTTGATGAAAGCAAAAACGCTGTCAGCACAAGGGTGAGCACAAGCTCCGGAAGCATATAAGAGCCATTATAAAGAAGTGAATAGGTAAATGCTCCCCAAAAGCCGTCATCCCACTGCCCCCATATGGTCATACCTGTAACAAAATGACACAAAAATCTCGCAAAAATCAGAACACCGAAAATGACAAGAGTTTTTACCAAGCTGAGCTTCTCTCCTTTTTTAGGTGCTGCAAAAAATGACAAGCCCATAACGGTGAATGGAACTAAGTAATCAAATAGTACGCAGATAATAACTGCTCCCGCAGTTACAGTGTAGACGAAAACATTACCCTTAATAAGAGCCTGTACTAATTGAATAAGTGCATAAACGATTGAGGATCCCATCCCCCACTTAGGTCCAAACTTTATACCTATAAATAAAATCGGCAGCATGCTTGCAAGCGTTACCGAGCCACCCATAGGCATTTCATAAACCGGGAGAAAGCTTAAAATTGTGGCAAGAGCTACAAAAATAGCACTTTGGCAAAGGGCGTATATACTCTTTCGCCTGTTCTTCTGTTTTGTTTCCATAAGAAACCTCCGTAATAAAATATTACCGCACAGAAAATATCCGTGCGGTAAACAATATTACTATGGTTCAAAATATTATCTCCCTCCGACGGCATTATCCGTATCAGGTTAAAGGGTTTGGATTACTCCATCTCAGCCATACAGCACCCCTGAATATTTAATTGTGCGATGGTTAAATTGTAGCACTGTATCAACGCTTTGTCAAGTGGTTTTCAAAATTTTCTTTTGAGGTGTAAATTAGTAAAACTCCGTTTTCTACGGATATTTCGCTTTCTTCACCTATAAATTCGTTACTTACTCCGAGGGGAATAAATGGGTAAAGGGTTGCGTTATTAAGAGTGTAAAAAAGCCCTTTTTCATACACTCCCTCAGCTTTTTCTCCATATGCAAAGACAGAAATACGCCCTTTTGCTTTGTTTGAAAAGCATTTCCTTGAGTTCGAAATACAAAACAAAGCGTTTTCTCCATCAATAAAGGAAATATCAATTCCATCCTTAGTATATTTTGCACAGTGAGCTATATTTGCTATAGTGTGATCAAGTGCTCCACCGATGGCTCCGTATACTCTTATATGCTTGTAGCCTTTCTCTATTCCGTAGCGTATTGCCACCTCTCCGTCTGTAAAATCCTTTATTCTCGGCAGTTGTTTTATGTTACCACAATCTATCTCTCCGTCATAGGAGTCGAAATCACCTATTACAATATCGGGAATAATAGATTGATTTTTCAAATTCAGATATCCCCTGTCGGCACCGATGACAAGATCCCCCTGTTTTTTTACAAAATCGATCCGACAATCAAGGGCACACGCTATATAACATGTGTTCATATAACTTCTATCTCCTTAGATTTCTATTTTTTGTATACCGTCCTTTTCTATTATATGCTCCTCAACACCGAGAGATTCAACCCATTCCCTTGTCCTTACAGTATACCAGGGTCCTGTATCATACCCACCACCCTTATCGTTGTTCCAAAGCCATTCGGGGGATGCCCAGATACATTTTTTCGGCATTATATATTCATAAAATTCTTTTTTTACTCCCCTTTGTCCGTGGTGAGCCATCTGGGTGTAATCGGTAAACAGCAGCTCTCTTTCGCAGCTTGCCATTACCTCGTCTCCCCCCTCCTCGCCAAGATCGCCGAGAATTAGGATGCTATTCTTTTTTCCGTCTATTCTGTATACTACAGAGCTATTATTTACAAAATTGCAAGTAATGTCCTTATTAAAAGCTCTGAGTACTGTTATTTCCACATCATCAAATACAAGTTTATCGTCCTTTTTTACTCTAAAGAGGCTTTTATCAAATCGGTTATTAAAGAGTTCCTCTGTCCGATTCCACAGGCTAATCTCCCAATCTCCACGGCTGCCAAGCTCCTTTAACATATCAAATGCTGGAAAATCATAATATATTTTATCTATTTCAACTTGTGGATACTTATAGCAAAGCTCACAAAAGGCACCAATATGGTCGTGATGTGCGTGAGTAAAAAACCAAGCATCCACATGCCCGTATGACTTTTCTGTCAAGAAGCTATAGAGCTGATCCCTATCGCCCTGACTGCCCCCATCTATAATAATTGTTTTACTGTTGGTTATAATAACACAACCAAACATTTGCGAATAGGTTGAATTACCAAGTAAATAAAATTCTGCCATATCACACCTCCGATGTTGTGTTTTATTATATCATTTTTTGTCAGATTATTCAACAGTTTCGCTATGTTTTTAATAATATTGTTAAATCCGAGGTCATATAATTAATATACAAGAAAATATTTTTATAATTTTGAAAAAAAGTATTGACAAACGGATAATAAATGTGTAAAATATAATGCAGTCACATACGGACCATTAGCTCAGTTGGTTAGAGCTACCGGCTCATAACCGGTCGGTCTGGGGTTCGAGTCCCTAATGGTCCACCAAAAAGTCTAAATTAAGCCCTTGTGGTTTGGTTTAGGCTTTTTTTATGCTTTTAGGGCTCGAAGGGGAAACGGTAGTGAATGACAGTCCGGTGGACTGTCAGAGCCGTGGAAGACCGAGTGCGTAGGTCGCACGAGAATCGAGTCCCCAATGGTCCACCAACAAAAACCTCATCCTGTTCGGATGAGGTTTTTGTTTATCCATTGCGAAAGCAATGGTATATCATCACGCTTTAGCGTGTATCTCATCACCGAAGGTGTATATCATCAGCCATAGGCTGTATTCTCTTTCGCAATGATGATATGCAACACTCCGTGTCGGTGATATACAAAACTCAGTTTTGATTATATACACGTCACGGGCGTGATTAGATGTAACGGTTCGATTTTTGTTGAAGAAGGTCCTCTCAACTCCACTTTATGCTCTGCATAAATGAGGTTCGCATTTTTGACGAAAGTCATTGTCAGCGTCGGGGTTCCCCGAAACTATCAATGGTAGTTTTAGGGGTTCACGGATTGCTATCATAATACTCGGCAAAAATAGCTCGCTTCCGAGCCGACCATTGTGGTCTACTCTATTAAAAATTATGTGTACCCAACTCTGCTCCTATTTATTTCCATAAGATGTCACCTCCTTGACATTAAGCATTTTTTATGGTATACTCCAATATGTATAAAGTAGTAAATACAAGGAAAAATATATGATTAAAAATAAATCAAAAGCCATAAAACTGATTATTATTTTTTTACTGCTTATTATATTATCTGTATGGATAATATGGGGAAACAAAGCATTAATGATTACGGAGTACACAGTGACAAGTGACCGTCTTCCGGATGAGTTTGACGGATTTCGTATAGCTCAGGTATCGGACCTGCACAACAGTGAATTCGGCAGAGATAATTCTGAGCTTTTAGATATGTTAAAGGAAGCTGAGCCTGACATTATAGTTATCACGGGAGATCTGATTGATTCTCGCAATGTCAATATTGATATTGCCCTTAACTTTGTAAAGGAGGCACTGAAAATCGCACCGTGCTACTATGTATCCGGAAATCACGAGGCTAATGTTCCTGAATATCAGAAATTCAAGAACGAAATGATAGCTTTTGGCGTACATGTGCTTGAAAACAAATGCGTACATATAACTGCTTCAGGAGAAAAAATACTGCTTATTGGGGTCGACGATCCATTACTTCAAAAAAATAACGGCTCTAACGATTCATCCGGTATTATGAAAAATGTACTTGATGATTTAATTAGCGACCATGAATATTATACTATTCTTTTGTCTCATAGACCGGAGCTTTTTGAATTATATTCCGGATATAATATAGATCTTGTTCTAAGCGGTCACGCACACGGTGGACAGTTCCGTATACCGTTTGTAGGCGGTGTATTCGCACCCTCTCAAGGACTATTTCCCAAATATGACGCCGGACTCTTTTATGAAAAGGGTACAAATATGATAATCAGCAGAGGTATAGGTAACAGTGCCTTTCCCCTCAGGATAAATAACAGACCCGAAATAGTGGTTGTAGAATTAAATATAGAATAAAGGAATATAAAAGGAGACCATATGAATTATTACGAGGACCCATTTATTTCAAAGCTTCAAAGCTCTGCTCCCTTTCCTATCGATTATGAAATAGACCAGGGATATCCAGATGTAATTTTCGATATTATATTTGAGAATCCTCCCGATGACAAGACAAAAGAACGCTGTGTCAATGCACTTACAGAGTATATGTATAAATACAACAGAATTCATTTCATAAGACCTATACACTATGTTTCGGGAATTGATGACCTGCCCTCTCCCTCCTCCGTATATTCCTTATGTATACATATGGACTTAGGCGGTGCAAGTCCAAGAGCACTTATAGGAGCTGTCAAAGCTATTGCAGATACAGGACTGAAAATCTACCGACTTGTGTTGGAAGGATAAAAGCAGACTGCCAATGATATGCACCCCAAAAGTTAGACACTTTTGGAGGTGCATATTTTTTATGGGCAAAACAGGAAGAAAAAACAAAAACTACTCGGCAGAATTCAAAATTCGTGTTATAATGGACATGCGAGAACACCATTTAGGATATTG
>JAFTOG010000025.1 GCA_017451485.1 Clostridia bacterium
AAAAGTTAGAAGAATACATACATTACTACAACAATGAAAGAATTTCAATGAAATTAAAAGGAATGAGTCCAGTACAATACCGAACTCATTCGCAATCAATTTAATATTTATTTTTGTCTAAACTTTTGGGTTCACTTCAAATTTCTCTGTCCTTTTTATTTAACTGCAGCTATCAGCTTGGTGCCTTGAGTATCCAAAGCATATTATCATTATACACCTCAGTATATCCTGCATTTAAGTACGCTACCGATTCCGTCTTGCTCTGCTCTGCATATTTTCCTCTCATAAGGAATACAACATAATCCACATCTGTCTTGCACACACCGTTTTCCTTGTGGTAGAATACCTCATATATCTCAGCTCTTTTGTAAAGATGTGGAACAATATATGTTGTACAGGCAACAGAGGCGTCGTCGGGTATATGCTCCTCAAGAATATCATCCATCTCGTCATAGACTTCACCGTTTATACGCCATTCATTAACATAGGGTGCCATATTGGTGGATGACAAGCCCATAAACAAAAGTACGGTAGAAAGGCATGCTATAGCACCAAAATATCTCTTGATTTCCGAGCCCATATCACCTATATTCAATACAGTCATATAGAAAATAAATGCTGTTATACCGAAATGATATTGAAATCTCAGGTCACACTGATATACATAAGTGGACAAGAGGTTTATAAGAATCGGTGAAAGAAGAATATATCTTGACATTTTTTTTGTAACAAAGGGGATAAATGCCAAAGGTCCAAAGAGCTCAAGAATATATATAAGCTTTTCATATGCATTTTTGGATGTCATCAGTTGAGTGAAAGCATAGGATGGATTTACTATCAGAGTTTTTATAACTCCGATCAGTCCGCCGTCTTCATATATAAGATTGCCGAATCTTGCATTATCCATAATACCAAGACCGAATTTTGAAAGAATTGCATAGGCGATAACAAAATACGCAAGAGCTCCCGAGCACATTAGCACTCCAGCTCTGGGTCTTTTACGAGCTACCAAAAGATACACTCCGTAAATGATGATGTAAATAAATACATCCTCCTTTACAAGCAAGGTAAGAGCAGTAAAAATAACTAAAGGAATATATTTTTCCCTCTCCCCAAAGTAAAATACCCATAGGAGCAAGGGAAGTAAAAAGCAATTTTCGTGGAAGTCATATACGCAACCAACAGTTATAGCAGGATACGCACAGTATAAAACGGCTATAATACCGGATGCCTTATGGCTCAGCCCCCTTGCCTTAGCTATAAGAAGTAACGGAATTACTCCACTCATAAGAATAATTGCCTGGGATATCTGCAGGGTCTCCGCATAAGGGAACAGTAAATATATGGGCAAAATCAAATAGCAAATCGGAGATAAATGGACCGCAAAATGGGAAAGAAGCCGATCTCTTTCGCAGGTGGTATACGGTATAAAGCTTTCACTCATATTATGAAACATATGACAGAATATACCGAAGTCAAAATTCGGTGTGCCGTATACCCAATGCTTTGCAAGCCCGTAAAAGGCTATTAAGAATGCAAACATTACTGCAACAGAGGCGGTTATGATCATTTTTGCTTTTCCGGATATATCTATCACACCCAGATTAAAGCAACCCCTCCTGATAACATATACGACAATAATTGCTCCTATTCCGGCAAGAGAGATGGAGGTCATTACTCCACCCACCTCCGACAGCGTGAGAACAGCAAAGAGTGAATACGAGCCTATTAAAAGATATTCCGGATATTTTTTGCTTGGGAAATAGTATTCAGTAGCAATAACAAAGGTAGCGAACAAGATAAGAAGTACAGCTGTCACTATAAGACCCCAGGTCTTACCCTGAACGAATGCGAGGGATGTGACATTTTCCTTATGGATCAGCATATTGAATACTGCTACAAAAAACCAAGAGCATAAACCGGCACGGATCACTGACTCCGGGGATAGCTTAAATCCCGGGTTTTTGAAAATTTTATCCCTTAACATTTTTTTCTCCCCTCAAGCATTCTTTTTTTAATTTTACCACAAAAGTATAAAAAAGTAAATAGAAATTATTAATTAGGATCTCTGCCTGCTGCTTAACACCTTTGCAATAGCAAAAAGGATGTCTTTCGACATCCTTATACTTTTTTAATAAGCTGTATCTATCCTTCCACGGAGACCTGCTCCTCTGCATCCACAGGCTCATTTTCGCATTCTGTATCTTTGTTGAAGCTGTCAAAGGTCATTCTACCAAGCTCGTTACATCTATCACAAAGTGCCTTTGCTATTTTTTCCTTGCTGTTTTCCCTTGCACTGAGCTCTGAATACATAACAGGCTTATCTATTATGTATACATTTTCCTTTTTCTTGAAATATGTAACATAAATAGGTACATCCAGTCCCTTTCTGCTACAGTATTCACAAAGCAGGGCAAACCCAGCGTGAAAGCCCTCCAACTCTGCAAGATAACCGTTAGTTGAGTCCTCCGGATATATTATTATGTTTTCTCCGTTCTTAAGAGTATTATAGCTCTCCTTAACCGTCTTAACAAATCTGTTGTCCTTATATGTGGATATCAAATTAAGACCACTGTAAAAGAGATTTGTCAACGGACTGGCAATAAGACAAAACGCCCTTGCCAAATGGATATTCCAATGCTTTTTCTCGTGGTAGTATACCTTAGTCTGATATTTGTACAGCTCAATAAGTCCGGAATTCATCTCGTGGGCTCCCCACATTCTAAACTTGCTGTTGTGGTATATTTCAAATGCCATAGGTGCATCTGTTCCCTCGTGATTACTGAGAATAATACTTCCTTCCTTTATATTCTCACCGTCAAGATATATAAACTCAGGCTTTTTATATCTTATTTTCATTACCTTTTTAAGAGCCTTAAAGTACCATTTTCTTTTTCCCGCTTCTGTTTTTTTTGCCATATCAAGCCCCTTCTCGTATATGTAGATTAAATTCGGGAATAAAAATTGCCTGCCCTTTCGATAAAACGGTCATTAAAGCTCAATGCTTTATATCCCTCCGATACTGCTTCATGCCCGGCAGGCATAATATCCCAACAAAATTGCAACTGTTTATAAGTATTATAATAGTGTAACATAAACTGCAAATAAACAATATTCAAAAGTCGTTGACATATATGAGTATAAATGGTATAATAATATAAACTGCCACCGGGTAGGAATGTATTGATGCATTCGTTGTGCTTCATTAGGTCATTGAAGAAGCACATCGGATGCTTGTTTTTTGTGGAGGTCAAATGGACAAAATTAAAAACCTTTTTCTTTCCCTTACTCTGTTCGAAAGGCTACTTTGGTCTATATCAATATCAAGCGTAATCATATCATTTTTTGTTTTCGGCTCCAATAATGCTTTTACTTTGATTGCATCAGTGATAGGTCTTACTGCATTGGTCTTTTGTGCAAAGGGGCATCCTGTGGGACAGGTGCTGATTATTGCGTTTTCTGTATTCTATGGCATAGTATCCTTTGGGCAGAGATATTACGGAGAAATGATTACATATCTCGGGATGAGCACTCCTATGGCTGTGATGGCACTTGTATCATGGATAAGGAACACAGTTGGCGACAGCCAAGAGGTAAAGGTTAATAAATTGACCAAAAAACATATAACGGTGGTGTTTTTACTGTCATTTTTAGTGTCCTTAGGCTTTTATTTTATTCTTGAGGCTCTCGGGAATGCCAGTCTTGTTACAAGCACTATTTCAGTCTTTACCAGCTTTTTAGCAGCGAGTCTGACCTTTTTACGCAGTCCGTTTTACGCCCTCGCATATGCAGCCAATGATATAGTGCTTATTGCTCTTTGGATAATTGCCTCGGTAAAGGATATATCCGGCATTCCAATGGTAATATGCTTTACTATGTTTCTTATAAACGATATGTATGGATTTATCAATTGGCAAAGGATGAAAAAACGTCAGCAAATGTTTTTTGATGAGAATTTATAAATAAAAAAATGCGACTCCGAGTCGCATTTTTTATTTTATCGGGTATGTTGTGCCTGTGTCAAATATGCTTACTATTTTTTCCTTGTGCTTAAGAGCCTCATAGCTGTACTTATCCTTGCTTATGGTTCTTGTGCTATATGTTTCAATTCCGTTTTTTCTTATATGACGGTACTGTACATAAACTGTGTTATTGTTATTCAAAAGCTTTTTGTAAAATTCAACTGCTTTTTTCTTGCTTATAACATCGAAGAAGAGCTCGTTTATGTAGACAAAGCATTTCTTCCTCACACAAAAGCTATCCACTACAAAATGGTCAGCCACTCTCATCACGGCAGTTATGCTGTCATAATCCATCTTATCCTTAAGCTCGGGGTCATCACAAAACGGAATTGCATCCTCCACACAACTAAAGGTAGAAAGAAGCTCGGATACGGCATCCATACACATTTCCACACTAAGTGCCCTTCCCCTATGCTCCTTAAATACGGGCTGGATAACATCTGCTGCTGTGTACTTGTCCTTCTTTTCCGTTTCCAAAAATTTATCAACTATTATTTCGGCTTCCTTGCTGTATCCACTCTCCTCAAGCTCATTTTGAGAAAGAAAGCACGGATTTATATCATTTAGCTCCTCAGCATAGAATTTAATCATCGGTTCTCTAAAGCGTCTCATTTATTATCACTCCCTTTAATGTATTATAGCATGGAAAAAATGTTTTTTCAATACCCTATGCCACAACAGTGCAAAGACCGTTGCGGCATAGAATCAATTAATGTATATCTATTTCTGTAAGGATATCTCCATCCGTATCCATACTGAACATCTCTATACGTGATGTATCCATGCTTCCGTAAGGGCGAAAATAATAGACACATTCTCTTGCATCTATCACGGACTGATAAAGGGTATAATGCTCCATTCCCTCTTCCGTCAGCACACATCCCTTCGGAACAGCTACAGAATCCAAAATACGCATCATCTGGAATAATTCATTCCCCTTTTCCCATTTAGAGAATCTCTTTACAAACACTGCTCGAGCAAATCTGGAGGTTGAGGAATAATCTCCAGGTAAGCCGTAGGCACCGAGTCCCAGGCTATATGGCTTTACAAAGGAGAGCCCATCTGATCCCATACGGTTGCTTAATGCTCCGTAATTGGATATGAGGGCAAGCTGTGTATCAAATCCCGGATTGTTTGTAACCACTCCTGCCGGGTTTTTGTATATTCTGCTTCCTTCTCTTATGCTTTCATATACTATTGAGCCCCTTTTATCAGCTATATGGAAATGTAGCTGCGGAAGGGGCACATCTCTCTTAAACGGAACTGAAATAATATTTACCCTCTTCAGCTTGGATATGGCATCCGATATAGTTTTACAGGTAGAAAGAAGCCAAGGAATAAGCTCATACGGAGCTATATTATCCTTACTTCTGTTTTCTCTCCAATAACAGGCATTACCAACGAAGTTAAGACCTGCGACACAAAGTCCGAATTCGTTTACCGCCTCGGCAAAAAGGGGATATCCGTCTATTACCGTGCCTATACCCATAAAGGCGAAATGATGATTGCTGCCCTTACACATTTTATATGAAATAGGATATGCCCTCGGAACGAGAATCAGCCTTTCACCAAATCCTTCCTCTATATCCATATTTCTGCCAAAAATCAATCCGTCTCCGTTCTTAGCTACAGTGGTACACATATTTAATACTCCTTAAATAATTTTTTATAATGTTTACATTTTTATTTCTTTTTATACTCATGGATGCTTTTGTGGAATACTTTTTGTTTTTATGTCATAAAATATAAAATAAAAACAGGAGGAAAATTATGTGTAAAAGAGTAAAAATATATATAGTATCAATATTGATAGCCTTGGGCACAGGGGCACTGTCTGCCTCCTTAGTCAAGGATAGTATAGACATATACGAAAAAATAAACAAGCCTCCCCTTTCCCCTCCGTCAATTCTCTTTCCCATTGTATGGACAATTTTGTATGTGCTTATGGGTATTAGCTCGGCAATGATTTACGAAAGAAGAAGCACCTTTATTACAGAATCTCAAAACGCCCTATCTCTTTACGGTGCAAATCTGATTGTTAATTTTACATGGAGCATAATATTTTTTGGCTTTAATAAATATGTTTTTTCTTTTATATGGCTATTGTTTCTCTTGTTCATTATTGTACAAATGATTCTATCCTTCAAGAAGCTGTATGCTCCTGCCGCATATTTACAAATCCCATATGCTGTATGGGTCGCCTTTGCAGGATATCTTAATCTGGCAATTGCCATACTGAACTAAAGACACACAGTCGCCTAAAATACATTCCTTAATTTTTTTGTATGGTAATTTTGACACAAGCATTATGTAATACATGCAATTCTATTTTGTTTGTGTTAAGCTATTTGTATCTATGGTCTCTTCCCTTACGGATAAATCCTCCGATATGGCTTTTGAATTTGACTGGCAGGTCTCTTTCATTATATCATATCGGAGGATTTTTTCTCACCGATTAACCTATATTGAGCCATGTGACTATAGTACGGTTTTCGTTATATGAGAAGAAAAACACCCCGTAATGAATCAGAAGCAGGTTCAAAAGCCATATGCTTTACTGTATCTAATTCTTTACAGGGTATCTTTATATTCGGAAATTAATCCTTTGTCCAGTGCTTGAGTCCATCTATACGCACTCCGAGAGGTGCCGGGATTCTTCCTTCAAAAAGCTCCCTTGCATTGTTTACAAAGTCCTGACATACAAGTGCTCTGTCTCTCTTTATAGTCCATGGACAATTAAAATCTATTTCATAGAGCCACACTCCACTGTAGCCTACCTTATGGAGTGACGAAATAAGGCTGTGCCAATCTATGTCGCCCTCTCCCGGGAGCCAATGTCTTTCATTATTAAAATCATAATCCGAAATATGTGTTGTGACTATTTTATCCCCAATGGCGTTTATATAATCCTCTATTTTCTCATCTAACAGATGATTTGTATCAAAGCAAGCTACAAGGTCGGGATGGGCGGACAACAGCTCCTTCATATCCAAGGAGCTTCTACCCAAGCAGGTACGAGGCAGATCCTCAACGCAAATAACTGCTCCGTATTCCTTTGCTGTTTCTGCAAGGGTATACAGACTCCTTTTTGCACATTCCATACGAGTCTCTCTGTCCTGCTCACAAATCGGCTCTCCGCTTGCATGGATAATAAACTTGTCTATTCCTATTCTTGCTCCCTCTCTTATGTAATCAGAAAGATATCTTACGCTTTTTTCTGCCATTTCGGGACTTGATATGTCTATCTCGTTAAAGGGCCAGAAGGGTAAGTGGAAGGACCAAAGATTGATTCCGTATTTGTCCGACCATTTTTTCAAGTCATCATAGTTAAGCTGTTCGCTTTTCCACTTGTCTACGGAAATTTCTATATGCTTTATTCCTGCCTCCTTCATATCGGCAAAAAACTGCTCATTTACATAACCCGGAGTGGATAATCCTATCTCGTACATAATTTTAACCTCTCTTATATCCTTCAAGTATTTCGCCTGCTACCCAGTCATTGGTTTTTCCAAGGTAGTGGATAAGATCCCAACGGAAAATACCGAAATCCCATTGCTTATCATCATAGAATGGAGCTCTTGTAGGATCAAAAACAGATACGCCGTCCATTTCCCTTGAAAGAGCTTCAAACACTCCGTTTATATAATTCATTGTTTCAACACAGCCACCTGTGGGGTCTTCCTTGGTAAATACTGCTGTAAACGGCATTTTGTGTAATACTATCGGTGTCTTATAGCCCAATGTGGAACGCAAGCTTTCAAAAAAGCTTATATACATATCCTTCAGCTTGATTTTCTCGAGATAACCTATTCCCCTGCGTACCTCCTGCTCTCCTCCACGCCAATGCATACCGACAAAGTCGGGCTGATAGTCGTTTTCTTTACAGAATTTATTAAACAAGCCAAGCACAAGGGTAGCCAAGGGATACATCGAAATATTTACCTTCCCCAGTATGCCGGGCACCATTACCTTTTCTCTGTCGGGGTGCCACATATCAAGGAGCCCCTGGGAGCCTATGGCAATATGTATAATATAAAGGTCGGGTAAATTATTGGGGTTGCCACTATCTATCTCATTCTGCCACCTTTTTGCAAGACAGTTAGCAACGGAATATGTATTATCCTGTGTCTCCGCAAGATTCATACTATGGCTGGTATAGCCTGTAAATTTAAGCTCGGTAATATCATAGGACTGATTATATTTTCTATCAAGGCCAAAAACATTTTTCATCGGCTCAATAATATAATCCTTCTCGTCCATTGGCATAGCGTGACCTACGGCATTTGACTGACCGAACAGCATAAAAACAGCTATTTTTTTCATATTCTCCTCCACAAATAAGCTTTATTCTGCTTTTATGATACTACATTTAAGCTCTTTTTTCAATAAATTTACAAATAAAATTGCTTACAAGTAAAAGTAAACGATTTAGCATTCTTAAAATATAAAAATCAAAAAATCCCCAATATCGGGGATTTTTGATTTATTTAACTAACTGTGACTTAGAGTTGATCTCATACAGAATTTCTACTGTATTTACATATTTCATGGCTTGTCCTCCGTCGTCAAGAACAAGTCGATATATATTTTCTCCCTGCTGAAGCTCGATGTACTTACCCGGCTTAAAGGGTAAGGACGCAAATGCAGAAATGGGTATATCAAGGCTTGTATTCTTTCCATTTATAGTACAATCGAGCTTAAATCCGCTTCTGTCCAGACTGACTTGACCGTTTCCAACCTCGACAAATTTCTTCTCATCATAGTTTATCATGTGTATTTTTGTGCCGGATGTCATAGAAATTTCGCCGCCGTTGACTATTTTTTCTCTCAATTCATCATAGATAAGCTTACTCCAATCGGATACATAGCGAATTTCCTCTCCTATGCCCTTGGTATTATGCATAAATCCGTATTTATCACATTCCTGCTCAAAGCCACACTTATCACAGTACAGAATGCTCTTATCCCTTACATTCATGGAATACTCACTTTTACAGTGGGGGCACATATAAAGAACATTCTGGAGCCCCTCAATATTATTGTTATGCTTAAACCTTACAAGATATTTTTCCTGCTCCCTGTATGCATCAAACAAAATAGCCTCGTCCACTTTTTTCTTTATATCGGACAAATCCATTTGTGCAACCTCTTCCTTTGAAAAGAGCTTATAAATATCAAGGTATGTTCTGCCCTTACGCATTCCCTTAGACCATTTGGGCATAGCAAAATACATACCGTAGGTTCTTGCAACATAGATATCAGCCTTTATCCATTTCAAAAATTTATATGTTCCTGTAGGAATGGGAGTTGAAAGTCCGTCCTCACTCATAAGGCCGGAGGGATAAAGGCAGAGTACTCCACCGTCATCAACAACACCCTTCATCCTTTTAAGCTCGGCAAGACCTGTCTGGAACTGTTGCTTTGGAATAACTCCTATTTTTGTCATTATTCCCTTTACGGGTAGAGTGTTATAAAACGCATTACTTGTTACGAAGGTTATCGGGCGGCGTGTCGCACCCATAATATTAACAAAGTCCAGTGACGCCTGATGATTACCTATGATAACATAGGGACCCTTTACTCCCTTTATTTCATTTCTTACAAATTTTCTTCCGAAAATAAATTTAGAAACAAAGCCGGCAGCCAATTTGGTTATTCTGTACCAGAGCATACTGATTTTTTTATTCTTCATAAAATCACCCCGTGCCGTTTGTAATCATTTCTTACATATATTTTATCATGTATTTCACGGTTTTGCAACGGTTTTTGACAAAATTGTTGACGGGTCAATATTTTATGGCACTGTATTATTGCTTACTGCAATGTCGGATAATCAAGAAATTCCACCACGGGGTCGCCCTTTTTACCATCGGATTCAAAAACTATAATTTCGTTTTCTCCCTCCTTGAGTATGGACGCAGGTACATACAGACTCCTCTGGGGACCTATCTCCCAGTATCTTCCTATATTAAAGCCGTTAATTGTAACAAATCCCTTGGTAAAATTATCGAGGTATAAAAATGTGTCTTTCGCCTTATCCACAGCAAAGCTTCCCTTATAGAAGCATGATTGCTCCGTTGGTGCTTTATCTGTATATACCACCTTATCAAGATTATCCATCGGAAGTGGATACACATCCCAGTTAAAATGTATTTTACCGTTTATCAGACATCTTCCAGCTATACCCTTCTTACGCATCATCTTAGGACCAAAGTTTGCTCTGCCCATATTCTCACAAAGGACTGTAAGAATATCTCCTGCCTTGGCAGAAAACTGAACCTTAAGCTCTTCATCATTTATGTATGTAATACCGGCAAGGCTTCTGTTAATATACACCTGTGCTCTGTCTCCAAGGCTCTCAAAGGTTATATTTGAGTTATCGTAATCTCTGTTCAATACTGTCCTATAGGCTATATAGCCGTACCCGTGCCCGTACTTTTCCATACATCCGGGGACATTGGAGAAAACAGGTGCCGATAGCTTATCAAGGCTGTCGAATATGCCACCGACCTGGGTAAGCTCTACTCTTCCGTAAGAACGCTTTTCCCTGTTTTTGGGAATTTCGGGCAGTTCCTTGTCTATATACTTTGAAATAACATTACGGATGGCGTGATATTTTGGAGTTATATCCCCACATTCGGAAAGAACAGCATCGTAATCATAGCTTGTAACATCGGGGGCAAATTTTTCATAGTGATTTGCTCCACTGGTAAAGCCAAAGTTTGTACCGCCTATAAACATATACATATTGAGGCTTCCTCGCTTAAGCATATCATCAACAACGGAGGCATAGGTCTCGGCTGATGTGGTATGATGCTTATTATCTCCCCAGGCGTCAAACCAACCGTCCCACATTTCCATACACATCTTCGGGCTTTCGGGATAGAGCTCATCGTGAGCACGGAAGTTCTCCTCCACTCTGCTACCGAAATTAAGTGTGGCTAGGCAGCCCTCAATGCATCCGTCAAGAATATCTGTTTTCGATGTTCCGTCGGAGGTGAACAGGGGCACATCTATCCCGAGACGGCGATAGCACTCATAAAGATGCCTAAGATATTCCTTATCATCACCGTAATATCCGTACTCATTTTCGCACTGCATCATTATAATCGGTCCACCGTTAGTAAACAGAAGCGGGCGTATTTCATCAAACAAATGGACAAGATAGTTTTCAAAATGCTTCATATAGATGGGGTTGGAGCATCGAATTTCCATATCCTCGTTAGTCTGTATCCACCACGGCAAGCCACCGAACTCCCATTCAGCACATATATAAGGACCCGGGCGTACAA
Source organism: Clostridia bacterium (assembly GCA_017451485.1). Lineage (GTDB taxonomy): Bacteria > Bacillota > Clostridia > Oscillospirales > CAG-272 > RGIG2000. The sequence goes on from JAFTOG010000025.1 coordinate 11,315, forward strand.
TAACCATAAGTCCCTCTGACTCGGCAATACGGATAAATTCCTTTATATTCAAATTGCCTGTAAAATCGAACTCACCCATATGCTTCTCATGCATATTCCACGCACAATAGGTCTCCACGCAATTAAGTCCCATTGCCCTCATTTTTTTGAAAATGTCCGACCAAGTGTCCGGCATATTTCTGAAATAGTGGACAGCTCCTGATATTATTTTGGTTTTCTTACCGTCTACTATAAAATCCTTACCTTGTATTTCAAATTCCATACAGCACCTCTATAGTGTTTTTATTATATTCTATCATATATCACATAATTAATCAACAAGAAAATCTGACAACCGTACCGAGTGGTGGGATTAAAGGAATAAACGCTTGACACATTAAATCCGTTTAGGTATAATAAAATAAAGGAATACGAAGGAGTATAACAATGATAGAAAACAAACATAAAAAATATGTCGCCTTTAACAGTAGCTTTTTGTCTGCAACCTTTGAAAAAGACACAGGTAAAATGGCATTTTTGGGAATTGAGTCCGGTGGGCGTAACCGTGACAGACATGCTACTTTTAATCTTTTACTCCCGTCTCGGGGGGCATCTGCCTCTCTTTTTAAGAAATCACAACCATCCGTATGCGAGGTTACCGATAATTCCTTTGTATTTAAGGGCGAAGATGGAAAATCGTCTGTGGTGGAGTTTATAGATGACAAAAATATTTTGTGGAGCCTTGACGGTATTACGGACAAGGATATTATAAGAATGGATATTTCCATCAAAACAGCTCCACCAACTATCTGGTCAGAATCAGTATGCAGTAAAAAGAAAAAAACATTAAAATCAAGAAATCCCCTTTGTACCCACAAGACAAAATATTCTCTGCCGATTTATATTCACTTTCCCGATTTTGGCTTTTTGAAAATCGAATCGAATAATGACAGCGTATATTGTGTAGAGGAAATGCTCAAAAGTGGAGAACGGAACGGTCTTGGCCTTGGATATGGCAATTATGAGTACCACACCCATATGAATGCTCTGCACTACGGCTCCTGTGCTATTACCTTCAAATCCGATGCACCGTTAAATCAGGCAGCACTTAAGCTAACTGTGCTTGATGAAATATATCCTACCTTGCCCTTTGATGACGATGAAGGCTGGAACGGGCTCAAGCGTTGCTGGATGAACTCCTTTGCACTAAATCGAGAATATTTTGATATGGGTGACAATATATGCTTAACCGGTATAGCACATTTGAGTGTACATATGAAATCCGACCTTTTGCAGGTGATGGGAGAGGATAAGCCGGTTTTCCATATGGTGCGTAGAGTGTTTGAAAATCAGATTATGAACGGCTTTCTGTACGGTCAGGTAGAGGACGGAGAGGTCAATTTTGACTATGTTGGGAAAAAGAAAACCAATCCTATGTGTGACTTTATTGATTCCACTCCCGGCTCAGTTATAGCAACTGTCGGCATATCAAAATGGAATATGGAATTTGCTAAAAAGCTTTTACCCTATGCAATAAAGGCAGCAGATTTTATTATGACCCTTGATACTGATGGAGACGGTATATTTGAGGTTCCATTCCCCGGAGACTATATAGCCCAGGAGGAAGAGGTTGGCTACCGTCAGAGAAACTGGTGGGATAATTTTGCCTTTGGAAACAAGGATATATACTTTAACTGTCTGTGTCACCGTGCTATCAGGGAGTTATCAGAGCTATTATGCTCTCTCCACAGAGAAAAAGAGGCTAAAAAATATAAGGAGCACCTCAAAAAGTTTGACAATGTATTTTATGACACCTTTTATAATCCGGAAAGCACACTTATGTCTGGTTGGATAAGCCGAAACGGTAAGCACCATGATTATATGTTCACCTTCGCTGTATCCATGGCTATCGATGAGGGCCTCATACCCGAGAATGAGGGTAGGCGTATGCTTCTTTTACTCCTTGAGGAAATGAAAAAGGAGGGTTACGGAGACTTACGCTTTGGCATACCCGGAAATGTTAAGCCTGTGGACCCTGCCGATACTATTGATTGGCCCTGTATGAGTGATTGGGGACAGTATGAAAACGGTGGACTTTGCGGTATGAACGGTTTTCATTTTCTTTCCTCCATGTACAAGGTAGGGCTTGATGCCGAGGCTGATGAAATATTCAAGGCTATACTAAAAACATATGACAACGACTTTACCCACTCCGGACTTATGCCCGGTTATGTAAGCAGTGTTGATTGGCGTACTAAAAACGGCGTACCCTGTGGCTATAATTATTTAGCTGACAACTATTATTTCCTTCTTGCTGCATTTACAGGTAAGGGTAAAATATCTCACCCGGCAATTGTAAGGTGATAGAGTATGAATATACTTATAACAGGTGCAGGATCGGTATAGGCAAGGCGACTGCCGATTACTTTCTTTCTCTTGGTCATAGAGTTTACGGTATAGATATAAAATATACCGATGTAAAAGAGGGTCTTATAGCCTTTTGTGCAGATATCACAAGCACTGAGCAGATCTGTAGCATAAAGGAAAGGCTGTCAGACGACAATGTATGTCTTGACGCAATAATAAACATAGCCGGAATACACAAAATGGCCTCCTTGGTTGAGACAGACTATCCACAGCTTAAAAGGCTGATCGACATAAATTTGTGCGGTACTATGCTTGTATGCAATACATTTCACTCCATGCTTTCGGAAAATGGGAGAATAATTATTGTCACAAGTGAGGTTGCTTATCTCGACCCAATGCCATTTAACGGTTTATACAGCGTATCTAAAACAGCCCTTGACTGCTATGCCCAGGCATTACGCCAGGAGCTGAACCTACTTAATAAAAAGGTAATCACTATTCGCCCCGGTGCAATTAAAACACCCTTGTGTACGGGGTCTCTTACGGATACGGAGCACCTTGCCTCCCATACTCAGCTTTACAAAAGCCAGGCAGGGCGTTTCCTCGGACTCACAAAAAAATTTATGGGCAAGCCTATGGAACCGATTAAGCTTGCACGACTCATTTATAAAGCAACTGTAAAAAAGAGACCAAGGTTAATTTATAAAAAGCACAGAAATTTAGGTCTCGTTATGCTTAATTTATTACCGAAAAGGCTACAATGTGCAATTATTAAGTTGTTACTGAATAATAAAACAAAATAAATGCAGGATGACAATAATGATATGCACCCCAAAAGTTAGACACTTTTGGAGGTGCATATTTTTTATGGGCAAAACAGGAAGAAAAAACAAAAACTACTCGGCAGAATTCAAAATTCGTGTTATAATGGACATGCGAGAACACCATTTAGGATATTG
>JAFTOG010000026.1 GCA_017451485.1 Clostridia bacterium
AATATCCTAAATGGTGTTCTCGCATGTCCATTATAACACGAATTTTGAATTCTGCCGAGTAGTTTTTGTTTTTTCTTCCTGTTTTGCCCATAAAAAATATGCACCTCCAAAAGTGTCTAACTTTTGGGGTGCATATCAGATCGGGTGCTGTATTTACTTTATAAGTAATTACTGAGCATTAGCGTTCAAAAACTCTACAACATCGCCAACAGTAATGAACTTGTGCATATCGTTCTCGTCGAACTCTACGCCAAATGTATCCTCACAAAGAAGAACGAGGTCAGCAAGCTCCAAGGAGTTGATACCGAGGTCATTAGCAAGCTCTGCTTCCATAGTGATTGTGTCAGCTTCAATAGAAAGCTCTTCTACAAGAATGTCCTTTAACTTCTCAAACATGATAAAATCCTCCAAAAATATAATATAATCTCTCTGTGTTTCGCTTAAATTATTATAAATGTTTTTACAATATATGTCAATAGGGGATAGTGTAGAAAAAAATCGAATTTTACTCCTCATTTATTGTGCAAAATGCACAATAAATGAGGAGATTTTGCACATATCAACCTTTATCAGGCTTCTTATTTGTACTGATACCGGCAAGAGGATTCATATTTACAGCCTCCTCCATTCCCTTGTTTGACACATGGGTATATATCTGTGTCGTGTTTAGCTGCTCGTGTCCCAATATCTCTTTAAGAACTCTTACATCTACCTTCCCGGTTTGGTACATAAGCGTTGCTGCTGTGTGGCGTAGCTTATGTGTAGAGAAGTGCTTGTATTCAAGTCCTGCCATCTCCAGATATTTATAAACAAGCCATTGTACCGTCTTATGGCTTATCCTCTTGTATTGCTTACTAATAAACAGTGCAGGGATATTTACAGCCTTGTATTTCTCGCTTAATCTTATTTCCAAATATCTTGTTAATGCACTGCGACATGCATCGTTAAGATATACGATCCTCTCCTTTGCTCCCTTACCGAGAACTCGCAAGGAACGTAAATCCTTGTCAAGGTCGTTAAGATTTATTCCAACAAGCTCGGAAAGACGCATACCGCAATTAAGAAACAGGGTGATTATAGCGTAGTCTCTTTCTCTTGTTTTTGATGCCCTGTCATTTTCCACAGCTGAAAGTAGACTCATACTCTCCTCAACAGACAAAAACTTTGGCAGAGTCTGCTTTTTCTTAGGAGATTCGATATCGATGGCAGGATTTTTCTCCATCAAATGACGCTTAGTGCACACATATTTATAAAATGCCTTGATAGCCGACAGCTTTCTTGACCTTGCTGAGGCTTTATTTCTTCTGTCATTTGATACATATATAAAGAAGTTATATATTTCACTTGTGGTTACAGAAAAAATAAATTCATTTGACAGGGTAGAAATATCTATATCGGCAAAGGAGTCCTCCAATGGGTCTATACCGTTTCTCTTGGAGTATATGTACTTAAAGAAAAGGCGAAGATCCGATAGATATTCGTCAACGGTCTTTTGGGAGCAGACCTGGATAGTAAGCTTATAGGAAGCAAAGTCTCTGACAAGAGGCGGCATAATATTTACATTAAAGCTTTTCCCCAATTACATTCCCCCTTTGTTCACTTATTATATAATCATTTTAACACAACTTTATAGATTTTTGTATAAAAGTTGTAAATTTTTTTGTATAATCTTGCAATTTATTTTCTTTTTATATATAATAGAGACAGTAAATTATAAGGTGGTTTGAAATGGTAAAATTTTTCAAAGAAAATTTAGCTATGATTTGGAAGGTTGTTCTTACCCAAATAGCAATGATGGTATTTGGCTTGATCGTTGTTCTCGCTACAAGAATGATTAATCCCGTGCTTTATCATATTGCCGGTGGACTTTCAATTCTATTGTATTTATTTGTTCTTTATTCTCATTTTATAGAAAAGGGTAACGAGGACAAAATAAAAATTGACGGTGGCAGAATGGTGAGAAAGAATTTTTACGGTCTTTTTGTATACCTTTGTGCCCAGTCACTTAATATTATTCTTTCCCTCGTAACATTCATTACTTATTTCTTTACAAGCTCAGAGGTATCAACGGGGATGAATGAGGTATATGCTGCCTTCAAGATAATAACACACTATTATAACGGAGCATACATTTCCGTAACAAGTCTTTTACCGGACTTTCCTCTCATATATCTCCTTCTTATTATACCCGGTGCCTTGGTTTGCTTCCTCTCATATTTTGGAGGAATCCGTGGTATTAAGCATTTTATGCCCGAATCCAAGAAGGTAAGCAGAGAGAGAACAAGATAAAAATAAAGCAAAACACGGTGCCGACGGCACCGTGTTTTATTTTGATATGTACTATTCAGTCATAATAGGATTCTTGCCGAGGATAAGGAATACAAGATCGAGTATCCAACAGATGGATGTTCCTGCAAATACCCAAACAATACCTACAACAAGCATAACAAGATTACTTGTCAATGCTCCCTTTGCAATACGGTAGATAGCCCAGATAATGTCAAGACCGGGAAGAGCAAAAATTATTTTTGCAATCAATGGGAGCTCGTCAAAAGCTTTAATCAAATCCATGATAAATCTCCTTAAACATATATTTAGGATTACATCCTATAATAATTATATCAATTCAGGGTTCTAAAATCAATAATTATTTTTCACTTTTTTCAAGTTTTCGATTTTCCTTATAAGTGGGAAGGTAAGGGGCCATACAACAGCTGCAAAAAGAACTATAATGGCATAGCGTACAGAGTGGGCGATAGGATGGGACATGCAGATAAAATTAAGTATGGGCTTAAGCCCTGCCTTTATTCCAAGTATCAGACCGAGACCAACGGCAAGCTTGATAGCTTGAGTATACCATTTTCCTTCTGTTTCGAAATTAACATATCTTTTCTCCAGGAAGAAGGCAAGAATCATACCGAGAGTCGCACCGAAAAGGGTATAGGCATTTTTAATGCCGGACTCAAGGTTATGCTTGTCAATATCCACGGGGAAATTATAGAATTCCACATAAAAGATCAGAGCAAGGGACATAAGTGCCATTGTTGAAAGTGTAATGTACATTATTTTGGGATTGTCATATGCCTTGTTCATTACGGGCTTAAGGGCAAAAATAAGGACTATGGAAATGCCAACCGATACTAAAACGTCACTGGGGAAGTGTACGCCAAGATACATTCTTGAAAATGCTACAAGCACACAAGCGACGATACAGGGTATCCAAATTGATTTTTTGCTTTTGTAGGTGTAAGCAAGACCGCCGAAATTGCCGACTGCACTTTGAGTGTGACCGCTGGGGAAGGAATATCCCGTAGCCTCTGCCCGGGCACTCTCCACTATGGTGAAGGATGGGTCCTCTACCCACGGACGGGGGATTCTGAAGGCAAGCTTGAGGAACTGGTTAAGAACCGTACCTACAAAGCCGACGCTTAACAGATAATAGCCATCCCTTTTGGAAAAACACCAGAAAATCATTATGGCAACAGCCATAAAAATTGTTTCCTCTCCCAAATGAGTTATAAGGGACAGTATAAAATCAAAAACAGGATTTCTGATTCCCTCTAAAAATCGTAAAAATTCCATAAATCTCTCCTTGATGTGGCGTGTATATATAAATTGTAATATATACACTATAAAAAATCAAGATTTTTATTGACAAAAAATTTCAAAAGGTATATAATACAGCCAAAAAAACAAGGAGATAAAGAAATGGAAAAGGTAAAAATTTATCTAAAAAAATATTTTGTAACTGCCATGGGAGCTATGGCACAGGGCCTTTTCGCAACGCTTCTTATAGGTACAATAATAAAAACTGTAGGACAGTACACAGGTCTTGACTTTCTTGTACAGATAGCCGGGTTTGCATCCGGTGCTACCGGTATGGCAATCGGTGTTGCTATTGCACTTTCGTTAAAATCCGATATGCTTGTTATTCTTTCTGCATCGGTAGTCGGAGCTATGGGAAATGCTATAGGTGCCGTAATAAACGGAGGTCTTATTTCTGCCTGGGCAGTTGGTGCTAAGGGTGAGGCAGAGGGTGTCTTCTATTCTGCAGGTCCGGCCGGAGCATTCTTCGCTGTTATTATAGCCTGTGAGGTGGCAAAATTTGTTTCTAAAAAAACTAAGGTTGATATTTTAGTAACTCCTGTTGTAACAATACTTGTGGGCTTCGGTGCATGCTTTATTCTTTGCCCATTGGTATCATATATAATGTATTATCTTGGCGTATTCATCTCCCTCGCAACAACATTTCAGCCCTTGCTTATGGGTGTTATAGTGGCTGTGGTTGTTGGTATGGTGCTTACACTTCCTATTTCCAGTGCTGCAATCTGTGCTATGATCTTTTCAGAGACAGCTTATGCAGTAGCTGTGGCCAACGGTACATCAGAGGGCTTTCTCCTTGCAGGCGGTGCGGCGACAGTTGGATGCTGTGCACAGATGGTAGGCTTTGCTGTTATGTCGTTTAAGGAGAATAAATACAGTGGACTTGTATCCCAGGGTATAGGAACAAGCATGCTTCAGATGGGAAATATTTGTAAAAACCCTCGTATCTGGATACCTCCCACGCTGGCAGGAGCAATATGCGGACCTCTTTCCACAATGATATTCAAGCTCAAATGTATGGGAGTTAGTGCCGGAATGGGAACCTGTGGCTTTGTGGGACCTATCGGAGTTATTTCCGATACGGAAAACGGAGCTCTCCTTTGGGTAGGCCTGCCACTCCTTTGCCTGGTCCTTCCCGCTGCTATTTCATTTGGCTTTGGACAGCTTCTTCGCAGAGTTGGTTGGATAAAAGAAAACGATTTACTCCTGGAGAACTGATATGGCATATTGGATTTGGCTCGACCCTCAAAAATATCCTCACCTCTGTGATAATTCAAGGTCGGATATTTTTGGCTTGAACAGAGAAGGCTTTTGTATGGCAGAATTTGTAAGGGAATATTCGCTTAACGGTGATGTTACTCTCAAAATCTGTGCAGATGCAAGATATGAGCTTTTTATAAACGGTGAATTTTTAGGTAGAGGTCCCGCATCTGCCGGTGCTGACTTTTTAACTAAAAAAATGAACTACTGTTATTATGATGAATATGAAATAAAAGACACTCCCCTTATAAAAATCAGGGTAGTGGTAACATCACAGGCAACAGCGATAAATGAATTTACCTTTGGTCACCCGGGTGTTTTTGCAGAGCTGACCGATAAAAACGGCTCAGTACAGGGTACTGACGAGAGCTGGTTATGCCGTCCCCTTACCGAAAGAAGGCATGCGATGTATACGGACTATACCGAAAAGGAGGATGTATACTCAGCCCCTTGCAAAATTCCCGATATCCACAATGTGAAGAAATCTCCTCTTATGCACCTGTGCGAGGATACGGTGTACCCGACGAATTTTGACAAAATTACAGTAAAATGTAACGAAAAAACCGAAACGGTACTGTTTTTTGATAAAATATACTCAGCTTTTCCCGAAATTTCCGTAAAATGCGACGGCAAGATTCTTGTATATTTTGAAACCTCGGAAATTGAAGGAGTTGGCAGAGTAGGAGAGGAATTTATCGTAAGCAGAGATATTGTACACCGTTGTCAAAGGATGAGAAGCGTCGGATATATGCGTATAAGTGTCGAAAATATGTCGGATAAGGACGCATATATAGACGGTGTAGTATTACGCTATTCCCATTATCCTGTGCGTAACGAAGCAGGATTTTCATGCTCCGACCCTGTGATAAACAAGGTGTATGATGTTTGTATGCATACTCTTAAAATTTGCAGACAGAATACCCATCTTGATTCCCCTACCCATCAGGAGCCTATTGCCTGTACGGGAGATTATTTTATACAGGCGTTGATGGAGTATTATAACATATATGACCCCACACTTACTGCCTTTGATATATACAGAACCTCTCAGATCTTAGAGATTCAGAAGGGTAGGATGTTTCATACATCATATAGTCTTATGTTCCCTATGTGGCTGTACGATTATTATATGCATACAGGGGATACAAGCCTTGTTTATGAGTCGAAAAAGGCGATGGAGTGTCTGTTTTCTCTTTTTGATACCTATGTGGCTGAGGATAACGGACTTCTTGAATATGCTCCGGATTATATGTTTGTAGACTGGATAGCTATGAAGGATGCTGAGGATCCCTATGCCGATTCCCGGGATGTAATGTCTCACGGCAAGGGGGAGGGCTACAGTCTGCACCACCCACCGAAATCCCTTGGACAGAGTGTGCTATGCATTCTTTATTATCGTTCACTCCTATGTGCATCACATTTGTATAGAGTGATTGGTGAGGAAAAAAGTGCCATGGAGTGTTGTAAAAAGGCTGAAGAAATCAAGGAATCCATAAATACCTACCTATACGATAAAGAGAAAGAAATGTATATAGGTGGACTCAATACTCCCGACAGAGTGGAAAACGGACCTTGGCTACCCCAAAATACAAGCCGTGTATTTTATCTTAAGCAGGCAAACACCCTGGCTGTTCTTTACGGTGTAGCACCTGAAGAAAAACGTGTAAAAATCCTTGAAAGAGTGGTTGAAAACCTGCGAAAAGAGGAGATGCAGCCCTATTTTTACCATTTCCTTTTCGAAGCAATTTATAAAGAGGGGCTCTTTCACAAATACGGTCTTGAGCTTATAAGGCAATACAAGAGTCTTATGGATAAGTGCGATAAGGGACTTTGCGAGGCTTGGGAGTTTGTAAACGGAGATTGCTCCCACGCTTGGGGAGGCTCCCCTGCGTATATCCTTAAAAAGGCTCTCTCCGGCTTTGAAATGGTGGAGCCCGGATATAAGAAAATTAAGCTAAACCCTCAGCTGTATTCTCTTGATTATGCAAGCCTCGGCATATCTACCCCCTACGGACCGATATCAATAGAGCTTAAGGGACAGGAAAGGAAAATATCCGTACCCGACGGAATTGAGGTTATATAATACTTGGCGATTAGCTTTTTTGCTAATCGCCGTTTTATATTTATCGGCATTGTCAATAATATAGAAAAAGGAGGTAAATATATGAAATCAGCTATTATTAAAACCACTGCCAGGGAGATAATCGACTCCCGTGGGAACCCGACGGTGGAGGCTACTGTGCTTCTGGAGGACGGCACAAAGGGTGTGGCATCCGTTCCGTCAGGTGCATCAACAGGAATATTTGAGGCACACGAAAAAAGAGATACTGACAAGGAGAGATATAAGGGCAAGGGTGTGCTCTGTGCTATGCATAATGTAAAGGATATAATTTCCCCGATGATAGAGGGAAAGAGTGCAAGGGATCAATGTGCGATTGACCACGCTATGATAGATGCAGATGAAAGCGAAAATAAGGAATGTATAGGTGCAAATGCTATTCTTGCTGTATCTCTGGCAACTGCTCATGCATCGTCGAATTACTATAAGCTTGATTTATTCCGTTATCTCGGAGGTGCAAATGCAAGGCGTCTGCCCGTGCCTATGTTCAATATCTTAAACGGCGGAGCCCACGCATCCAATAATGTGGAGATACAGGAGTTTATGATAGTACCCATAGGAGTAAAGGCGTTTTGCGAGGCTGTACGGGCAGGATGTGAAATTTATCATACTCTCGGTGCTATTCTTAAGAAAAAGGGATATTCCACAGGTGTGGGAGATGAGGGTGGCTTTGCCCCCGATTTGGGAAGCGATACAGAGGCAATAGAGCTTATCTGTCAGGCGATTAAGGAGGCAGGCTACACCACCGATGAAATAAAAATTGCCCTGGATGTTGCATCAAGCGAGTGGTATTCCGACGGAAAATATATCCTGCCAAAGACCGGAAAGAAATACAGTGCTGAGGAGCTTATTGCCTATTACGGGGAAATGTGTCAGAAATATCCTATCATATCTATTGAGGACGGCTTGGGAGAGACTGACTATGACGGCTGGCATGAGCTTACCTGTCGATTGGGCAACAGGGTTATGCTTGTTGGCGACGACCTTTTCGTAACCAATGAAAAGAGACTCCGTGACGGTATTTCCCGAGGTATGGGAAATACCATACTCATAAAGCCGAATCAGATTGGAACTCTTACAGAAACATTAAATGTAATCCGTACAGCGTCGGAAAACGGATACAAATATATTATTTCGCACCGTTCGGGAGAGACAGAGGACACAACCATTGCCGACCTTGCCGTGGCTGTAAACGCCCCATTTATCAAAACCGGTGCCCCCTGCCGTAGTGAAAGGTGTGCAAAATATAACAGACTGATGAAAATAGAAATGATGCTCGGATGCGGTGCTGTTTACGGTAAAACTGACCTGAGAAAATAAAAGAGCCCGTGTATTTTGCTAATTAAAAAGGGACTGCATTTGCAGTCCCTGATTTATTTGTTCGTCAATTATTTTGAATTTAATTGTTTGTGGGCTTTTTGAAGTATCTCATTAATATCAGAACCATAATTGCAAGAGTTACGGGAAATACAAGGCTAAACAGGAAGCCAATTTTAAGATTTCCTCCAAAGGCTGTTGACATCATACCGGTAAGGTATGGGCCACTCAAGCATCCGAGGTCTCCGGCAAGGGCAAGAAGACCGAACATAGGCACACCACCCTTCGGCATACGGTTAGTGGCTATGCTGTAGGTTCCCGGCCAGAGCATTCCACTTCCTACACCACACAGTGCACAGCCAAGAAGCGAGATAATCGGAATAGGTGAGAATATTGCCACAAGATATGAGCAAATACAAATAAATGCAGAAATCAAAATTCCTTTCTTCAAGCCTATTTTATCCGAATGGGTGGCATAAAAAACACGGGCCCCTCCCATACATACGGCAAACAGGCATGGACCGAGCAGGTCACCTATCCATTTTTCAACACCGAGACCTGCCTCAGCAAAGGCAGACGCCCATTGGCTCATAGAAAGCTCTGTGGCACCTGCACAAAGCATCATAACAAGGAAAACCCAGAAAAGCTTTTGCTTTATAAGGTCTCCAAAGGAGCTTTCCTCGGATTCGTCAACAAGAGTGTTAATAGGTACAAAGCAGAATAAAACAAGGTCAACAGCAGGGATTATCGCCCAGATAAGGGAGAGGTATTCCCAGTTTTCAATACCAACAGTACGGAAATATACGGTAGATAAAAGCACAACTCCCATTTGTCCCCAGCAGTAGAAGGAATGGAGCACACTCATAATAGCACTTTTTTTCTTGGTTGGACAAGCTTCTACAATAGGGCTTATAAGAACCTCAATAAGTCCTCCACCAAGACCGCATAATATCATGGCAATCTCCAGGGCGAGAAATTTGTGTGGCAACAGCTTAGGGAGCATAGGTATCATAACAAGACCTATGACCGAAAGTGCCTGAGCAATTATAACAGATTGTCTGTAGCCTATTTTACTAACATATTTAGTGCCTAAAAAATCTATTAGAAGCTCTGTTGCAAAGTTAGTGGCAATAAGCACGCTGAGTTGAGCAAGAGAGAGTCCAAATTCCTTTTGAAAGGTGATAAATAAAAGTGGCGCAAAGTTAATTAATATAGCCTGTGTAAAGTAGCCAATACAGGATGCGCCGATAGTAGCCTTAAAGCTTTTTCTTAACATACACACTACCTCGGATATAACAAACTGCTACTATTTTATCACACAAAAAAATAAAGTCAAGTATTATTCTATGAAATTAATATTATACTCATTTGCCCAAATATCGAATTGAATGAGCCAGGCAATCAGCTGAGGTATATCCATAAGCTGACCAAACCAGGTGCCACCGGAGGATATCATATCATTAAGGAGGCATCTGTTAAGATGCTCTGAGAGGAAGCCTCCTCTTGACAGCCTTTCATCAAGCAGGGAGAGAACCAAGGAAAGATATTCCGGATTGTGAGTCTTTGGATAGGGGCTCTTCTTCCTCCACAGGATTTTATCGGGTAATTTACCCCTCATGCTGTTACGGAGTAAGGATTTTTCTATACCGTTTTCAAATTTTATGTGCCACGGTACATTAAAAACGAACTCAAATATTCTGTGGTCGGCAAAGGGAACCCTTATTTCAACTCCACTTGCCATACTCATTCTATCCTTCCTTTGCAAGAGGGAGGTCATAAAATAATTTACAGAAAGGTAGGATGCCCGTCTGGCTGTTTTCATCTCATCTGTATCGTCGGAAAGCACAGGACAGCTACTTAGTGTATCGCTGTAATTTTGTCGTATAAAGTCGTACCCCGTGTCGGAATTTACACCTAAAAACAGGGAAGGGCGTAGCTTTGGCTTGTGAATCCAGGGGAAAAAGTCGGAATATAGCATTTCCGGTCTGTAAAACCACGGATAACCGCCGAATATCTCATCGGAGCATTCTCCACTTAAGCCTACTGTATTGTTTTTCTTTATTTCTCGGCAGAAATAATACAGGGATGAATCTATATCAGCCTGCCCCGGTATGTCTCTTGCCTTTGTAGCATCATAAAGCTCACGGGCTAAATCCTTTGTGGGAATAGTCAGTACCCTGTGGTTGGTTTTTAAGTAATCTGCTACAAATATGGCGTAGTCGTCATCACCCTCGGGCTGGAAAAGACTCTTTTCAAAGGAGGTCTTATTACCCTCATATTCAAAGGAATAGGTATCAAGAACCCTTCCCTTGCTTTTATACTCCTCGCAGGCAACTGCAGTTACTACCGAGGAGTCCAGTCCTCCCGAAAGCAGCACACATAGGGGGACATCGGACACAAGCTGACGCTTTATCGCATCGGTTACAAGATAATTTGTGACATCTATGGCATACTCCCTGTCCTTAAAATAGGGCAGTGCCTTTATTTGCCAATATTTCCGTTTTTTTAAGCCGTCTTTATTAAAAGTCATACACTCTGACGGCAATAATTCATAAACATCCTTAAAAACACTTCTTCCACCTATGAAATTCGGGCTCATATACAGAAGCTCCCACAGCCCCTGCCTGTCAACAGAGGAGGATATTCTCGGGTGCTCCAGCATTGCCTTTATCTCGGAGGCAAATATCAGTGACGACCCGATGTGGGAATAGTATAAGGGCTTAACTCCGAATCGGTCTCTGGCACAAAAGACCTTTTCTCCGTCATATATGCAAAAAGCAAATATACCGTTTAAGTGGCACGGGCAATCCTCCCCATAGAGGATATATGAGTACAGCACCACCTCGGTATCGGAGCTTGTTTTTGTAAATATATTTCGTTTCGCAAGGTCCTTTCTTATTTCATCACAGTTGTATATTTCACCGTTATAAACTATGGTGTATTTTTTATTTCCGTACACCGTACTCATGGGCTGATGACCGTTCTTTAAGTCTACTACGCTTAGTCTGTTATGACCCAGAGCAATATTCCTGTCGGTAAATATATCGCTTTCATCAGGTCCCCGGTGCTTCATCCTTCTGTTCATTTTATCTATAATTTCATTATTTTTGCTGTCCTCACAGCAAAAATCCACTATACCGCAAATTGAGCACATAATAAATCTCCTTTTAGTCAGTTCCTTAGTATTATATGCCAATAATGAAAAATAATTACATTAAAAAAGCAGGTTACAAAACGAAGTGAGTCAAATGACTTCACTCCAAGGCGATAACCTGCTTGTTATAATTAATCATTTTTTTGAGAAAACAGGGATAATGCGTCATACACGCTTTTTACATTCAGAACAGAGGCGTCCTCGGGTATTTTTATTTTCTCCTTATGAGTCTTTTGTGGAATTGCAATTACATTAAATCCAAGCCTGTAGGACTCGTTTATTCGCTTTTGCAAATCGGTGATAGCTCTGCACTCACCCACAAGTCCAAGCTCTCCCATAGCGATAACATTCTGAGGCACCGGTATATCCTTAATACTGGAAATTAACGCAAGTGCAGCTGCCAGATCTACTGCAGGGTCATTCAGCTTAAGACCGCCTACCACATTCAGATATATATCATTCTGTGAGAATTTAAGTCCGAGCCTTTTCTCCAATATAGCAATAAGCATACACATCCTGTTATAGTCAAGGCCGTTGGCTGCACGGCGTGGAGCGGGAAAGGATGTGGAGGTAACAAGTGCCTGTACCTCGGCTATAATCGGACGGGTGCCCTCCATTATACATACGGCACAGCTACCTGAAACACCGACGGGTCTTCCTGAAAGGAGCATTTCGGATGGATTTGGCACCTCAAAGAGTCCTGTATCGGTCATTTCAAATACACCGATTTCATTAGTAGAGCCAAAGCGGTTTTTGATAGCTCTTATAACTCGGTAGCTCTGCATTCTTTCACCCTCAAAGTAGAGAACTGCATCCACCATATGCTCAAGGACCTTGGGACCAGCTATAATGCCCTCCTTATTTACATGACCTACGAGAACTATGGAAATACCCTGGCTTTTTGCCTTGGCAATAAATTTCGAGGCACATTCCTTAACCTGTGTTATGCTGCCGGGAATAGAGGCAGAGGATGGGTCGAACATTGTCTGTATGGAGTCGATTATAATAAGCTCAGGCTTTATTTTGTCGGTCTGTGCAGCTATATTGTCTACATTTGTTTCCGTCATAAAATATGTGTTGGCATTTTCTATTTCAAGACGGGTGGCACGGAGCTTTAGCTGACCTGTGGATTCCTCACCCGAAACATAGAGCACCCTTGTGGGCATTTTCGCACAAATCTGCATAAGCAATGTGGATTTACCGATGCCGGGCTCACCTGCAAGGAGAATAACAGAGCCACTTACAATTCCTCCGCCAAGGACACGGTCAAGCTCTCCGATACCTGTATTTGCACGGATATATTCGGGGATTTCCATATCCTCAAAGCGAACAGCCTCGGAGCTTTCCGCAATTATGGATATTCTTTTATTTTTAGGCTCGGGAGTGGGGGTATAGGTCTCCTCTGTAAAGGTGTTCCAGCTTTTACATGACGGACATTTGCCAAGCCACTTAGGGCTCTGATAGTCACACTCGGAGCAAACATAAACTGTCTTACTTTTCATTTTATATCCCTTTGCTTGATAAATTCTTTTTATATATTTTATCATAGGCGTGTTATGTTGTCAATAAGGCTTTGTCCCAATATTGACGCACTCTCCGAGGGCATTAATCAGCACCGGCAGTGTTGATAGCAGAGATAAAAATCACCGTGGCAAGATCCCTTCTGTATTCCGTTGATTTGAGTAGCACCAGCTCATTTGAATTTGACATAAAGCCACATTCTATAAGTATCGCCGGACAGTCAAGGCTGTCTAAAATGTATATGGAGCTATCGGCTCTCTTTATAGCTCTTTTGTTAGTATTTTGTATATACGCATGGGTATTTTTTTGGACATTTTCAGCAAGAAGCTTACTTGTTTCATTGTTTTTTGAATAGTATACCTGGAGTCCACTGTACCTTGCATCCGGAAACTTATTCATATGTATGCCGATATAAACAGGGCTTTGCTGTTCATTTGTTATTCTTACTCTGTTTTTTAAGTCATATATTTTCTTTTTCCCCTTGTAATTATCAAGGTCACCGTATTTATCGTAGAGCAGAGTGTCCGTTTCTCTTGTCATAACAGCCTTATCACCGTTCAGCTCCAATAACAGGGAAAGATCCTTGGCAAGCAGAAGATTAAGCTCCTTTTCTGTTGTTCCGTCATCTGCTATTGCACCTCCGTCCTCTCCACCGTGACCCGGATCAATTACAAAGGTAGAGCAGCTTATATTATTGGAAAATGTGGGGGAGAGTGTCTCGCTTTTATCCTTTATCCTTCCTACAAACCAGATAGAAAAGGATGCTGTTATGAGTATAATCGCAACAGCGATAAAAAAATAAGCAAAATAATATTTTATATCCCTTTTTACCATAAAAAATCACCTCATCACAATTATATGATGAGGCGATACAATTATATTCTCAGTCCCTTATACGGTATACTTTTTTTGCATTGCTATAGGTGATTTCTGCCACCTCATCCACAGAAATACCGTGGATATTGGCTATTTCCTCTGCTGTCTTTACAACATAGTGAGGATGATTCATCTGTCCTCTGTACGGTGTGGGAGGAAGATACGGCGAATCTGTTTCTATAAGTATTCTGTCAAGGGGGCAGATTTTACACGCCTCCTTGGGCTTTTTCGCATTTTTGTAGGTTATCGGTCCGGAGAAGGAAATGTACCATCCCCGTTCAATAAGCTCAGCTGCCATTTCGGCACTACCGCTGAAGCTGTGGAGAATGCCTGTAACCTCGGGGAAACGGCGTATTACATCCATAGTGTCCCCGTGGGCATCTCTGTCGTGGATAACTACAGGTATACTAAGCTCCCTTGCCAGCTCCATTTGCTTTACAAAAAAGACCATCTGCTTTTCAAAATCGCTGTCCTCATAGTGATAGTCAAGACCTATCTCTCCAAGGGCTACTACCTTTTCATCTGTTAACATATCCTTAAGAGATGCAAGAGTCTTATCCACATCGTTGTAGAAGCGTATATCGTAGGGGTGTATTCCACAGGTGGCATACACCTGTGGTATCTTTTTTGCAAGTTCAATGCTCACCCGTGAGTTATCAAGATTTGTGCCTATGTTTACAATATTGGCGACCCCGTTTTCAAGCTGGTAGAGAATATACCCCTCTGTGCCGCCCTCAAATTCATTTTGTATTCTCAAATCATCACAATGGGCGTGAGTGTCAAATAGCTTCATATAGCCTCCCATGATATAAGGGCGCTGATTTACAACGCCCTTTTATTCGTATCTGAATTATCAAATATCTTATCTTACTCTTTCTCCGTTGGGAGTATCCTTATCAAGGAATATAACTCTTACAGTTTCCTCACCGGATGCAAGTATCATACCGTTGCTTTCAATCCCACAGAGCTTAGCAGGGGCAAGATTAGCTACCATAACCACCTTCTTGCCTATAAGATCCTCGGGCTCATAGAATTTTGCAATACCTGATACTACCTGTCTTGTTTCGTAGCCAAGGTCAAGCTGGAGCTTAAGCAGCTTCTTAGCCTTAGGCACCTTTTCACAGGCAATAACCTGTGCTGTGCGAAGCTCAATTTCTGCAAACTTGTCAATTCCGATTATAGCACAGCCCTCGGGCTTTTCGGACTTTTTCTCAGCCTCCTCCTTAGCCTTTCTCTCCTTTTCGATCTGCTCAAGGAGAGCCTTTTCATCAATTCTGGCAAAGAGCATTTTAGCCTCTCCTACAGAAACACCTGATTTGAGAAGACCGAATTGAACATTGTCATAAGAGCAGAGGTCTGTGTTAAGCTGTCTGAAGATCTCCTCACAGGTTGCGGGGATGAAGGGTGAGAGCATTACAGCACCGATACGGATAGCCTCTAAAAGATTGTAGATAACAGTTGCAAGACGGGGCATTGTTTCCTCATTCTTTGCAAGTATCCAGGGAGTTGTTTCATCAATATATTTATTTGCTCTGCTGAGCATAGCAAATATCTCAGTAAGAGCATCTGCAACCCTGTATCCGTCCATAAGCTCACAGAGCTTTGTATATGCGTTAGCACATGTGTCCTTTAGGTCCTTGTCAAGAGCTGTTTCCTCTCCGGGAGTGGGGATTATACCACCAAAGTATTTCTTTGTCATGGCGATGGTTCTGCTTACAAGGTTACCGAGATTGTTTGCAAGGTCCATATTGTATCTTGTGATAATAGACTCGTATGTGATGCTACCGTCATTTGCGTAGGGCATCTCACTTAAAGCATAGTATCTTACACCGTCAACACCGAACTTTTCTGCAAGCTCATCGGCATAAACCACATTACCTCTTGATTTTGACATTTTATCGGCACCGAAGTTGAACCAAGGATGTCCAAATACCTTTTTGGGTAGAGGAATATCAAGTGCCATAAGCATAATAGGCCAGTAAATTGTGTGGAATCTAACAATATCCTTACCGATAATGTGAACATCGGCAGGCCAATATTTTTGGAACAGCTCGGGCTGTACCTCATTTGCAGGGTCGTAGCCAAGACCTGTTATATAGTTTGAGAGGGCATCTATCCATACATAGGTTACATGCTTCGGGTCGAAGGTTACGGGTACACCCCAGTCAAAGGATGTTCTTGATACGCAAAGATCCTGGAGACCGGGCTTTAAGAAGTTGTTGATCATTTCCTTCTTACGGCTCTCGGGCTGAATAAAATCGGGGTTATCCTCGATATATTTCATAAGTCGGTCAGCATACTTACTCATCTTAAAGAAGTAAGCCTCCTCCTTAGTCTTTGTTACCTCACGGCCACAGTCGGGGCATTTACCGTCTACAAGCTGAGTTTCGGTAAAGAAGGATTCACAGGGGGTACAGTACCAGCCCTCATAGGAGCCCTTGTAGATATCTCCCTGATTGTAAAGCTTTTCAAAAATGTGCTTAACAGCTGTTTCGTGATAATCGTCGGTGGTACGGATAAAGTGGTCGTAGGATGAGTTCATAAGGTCCCATATACCCTTTATCTCAGAGGCAACCTTGTCAACATAGAGCTTAGGAGTGATATTTGCCTCCTTTGCAAGGTCCTGTATCTTCTGACCGTGCTCGTCAGTACCTGTCATAAAACGGACATCATAGCCTCTTTGTCTCTTGTACCTTGCATATGCGTCGGACATAATTACCTCATAGGTATTACCGAAATGGGGCTTTCTTGACGCATAGGCAATAGCAGTAGTTAAATAAAACTTTTCTTTATTCATTGTCTGTTCTCCTTATTTGACCTGGCATCCACCAACATAAACATTGTCTATCTCGGGATTTGAAATATCGGAAATAGTAATAAAGTCGGCACGGTAGCATTTAGCTATCTTACCTACAAAATCAGCCTTTATCATCCTTGCAGGGTTGGTGGTCGCATATTTAATTGCTTCATTCAAAGAAATGTTGCAGAATTTCATAAGATTCTTAAGTGCCATAAACATAGTAAGGGTGCTTCCTGCCAATGTTCCGTTTATATCTACTGCCCGTCCCTTTTTCACATAAACATCGGTACCGGCGATTTTGTATGCTCCATCCGGACAGCCTGTTGCACACATCGAGTCGGTGACAAGCACAAGCTTATCCTTGGGCTTTGATCTGTATGCAAGCTTAACCATAGCCGGATGAGTGTGATCTCCATCGCAGATTATCTCAGCGTATGCATCATCACAGTTAAGTGCACATATAGCTGCACCGGGGTTTCTATGATGTATTTTTGTCATAGCGTTAAAGGTATGGGTAAAGGACCGTGCACCGTTTTTTATAGCTGCCATTGCCTCCTCGTAGGTGGAGTTGGTATGGGCAATACCTACCGTTGCATTAAGCTCCTTAGCTTGTGCAAGAAATTCTGAGGCACCCTCAAGCTCGGGAGCCATAGAGAAGTGAATTGGCGGTGGCATCATTGAAAGAGCAAGCATATTAAGCTCCTTCTGATCGGGAAGAGCAAGATACTGGGGGGCGTGTGCACCCTTCATTTCAGGATTTAAGTATCTGCCCTCCATATGAATGCCGATAATGTTTGCATTGCCGACCTTGGTATTAAGCCTGTTCTGGTTAATGGCAAATATGGAATTCATAAGATGGGTAACCGAGTCGGAGGCAAGTGTAGCCATAACCGAGGTCGTGCCCTCCTTGGCATATGTGTAGCACATAGATGGAATATCGGTATCCTTAGCGTAATTGAAGTCAAAGCCTGCAATACCGTGGGTATGTACATCCACCATTCCGGGTATTACATATTTTCCCTCTACGGAGATAACCTCATAATTGTAGGGAACAGGGTCCCTTGTAATATCTTTAATATAACCGTCCTCGCAAAGAATATTTGCAGAAACGAAGGTTTCACTGTTTGAATTGAATATCAAACCACCTGTAAAAGCAACTCTTTTCATATTTTTTACCTCCACAGCAATATTTCATCATATAATTATAACAGAAAAACCCCTTGATATCAAGGAGTTTTCTTAAATATTTTAATATTTTGTTTTAATTCTACCCAATTTCAGAATTGCGATATTCCACACAAATAAAAGTTGGAATAAAGGAGGACAGGTACGGTGGGGAAAAGCTACTTGTTAAGCTCCTTATATATTACATTTTTTGCCACTCCTCTGTCCCTGGCAACAGCCTTGGTGGCGTCCATTTTTGACATTCCGAGGCTTATATAATGTTCAAAATGCTGAGCAATGCTCATATCGGAAAAGAAGGCATCGTTTTTTAATTCCTCATCACATGCCCCCTCTATTACAAGCACATATTCACCTCTTGGGTCATTATTTTCATAATAGCTGATAGCACCCGAGAGGGTAGTACGCATAATCTCCTCGTTAAGCTTGGTAAGCTCACGGCAGAGTGCAATTTTTCTGTCACCGAAGACGGACATAATATCCTCAAGCGTTTTTCTTAATTTGTGGGGAGCTTCATAAAAAATCGTGGTACGCCTATCTTTTTTTATCTCCTCTAAACGAGTGCTCCTCTCGTTTTTATTTGTGCTTAAGAAGCCCTCAAAGCAAAAACGACCTGTAGGAAGAGCAGAGAGTGCGAGGGCATTTACAACAGCACTGCATCCGGGTATTGAGGTTACGTTAACACCGTTTTCGGCACAAAGACGGACAAGGTCCTCGCCCGGGTCACTAATGGCAGGGGTACCTGCGTCTGTGAGCAGAGCACAGCTTTCTCCGTTTTGAAGACGGGATAGGATGTATTCGCCTCTTTCCCTTTTGTTGTGCTCAAAATAGCTTACCATTGATTTTTGCACACCGAAATATGCAAGCAGCTTTCCGGTATTTCTTGTATCCTCTGCAGCGATAAAGTCAACCTCACTTATCACCTTAAGAGCACGCTGCGATATATCGGATAAATTACCGATAGGAGTTGCTACAAGGTAAAGGGTACCGCCTACAATGGCATTTTTATCCTCTCTTGATACATTTCTTGATTTAATACTGCTCATATCAAAGCTCCGTTTCATCATACATACTGCAATTCTCGTATATTTTGGAGAAGGCATCTGTATACTCAGTTGTTCCGTCCTTGTATATGAAGACGGGTTTATCTGTTATCATCCCGCTTTTTGCTCCTTTTTTCCCGGTTATTAGCATTAAGCAGGGGGGAGTGGCTGAATTTGGGTATATAAAGGTAACTCTCTTTGGTTCGATTCCGTTATCTCTCATAGCACAGATAAGGTCGGCCATCCTGTCAGGACGGTATACGGCATAAAAGGCTCCACCGTGCTTGAGAAGTCTTTTTGCACAGGCACAAAAGTCATTTATATCCCCGCAAATCTCATGCCTTGCTATGTTTTTCTCACTGTGCTCATTGGCTCTTCCCGATGTGGATTTCATATAAGGGGGATTTGTAAACACAAAATCCACCTCGTTATCAGTGTCGGAGGGAAGTGCATCCTTGACATTTTTTTCGATTACGGTTATGTGATCCTCAAATCCGTTGAGTCTTATATTCCTTTCAGTAAGGTCGCAAAAATCCTTTTGCACCTCAAAAGCGTACACATGTCGGCACTTTTTCCTTGCCATGGCAAGAAGAGAAATAACTCCTGTGCCACATCCGAGCTCTGCACCTGTGAGCCTTTGGCGTTTTGGCAGATAGGATGCCAAAAGATATGCATCCGTTCCGAAAACCAGACCGTTTGTTTTTTCTATAAGACGGAGGCTTTCATTTATTTCGTTTATTCTTTCATCGCTGTTTATCATAGCATTTTATGGCAAAGCATTACTTAAAACAATAACGGAGTAGCATATGCTGCTCCGTTAAATTGTTTATGTAAGTTGAATTATTCCTCAACAGGAGCACCAACGGGGCAAGCGCCAGCACAAGAACCGCAACCAACACACTCGTCAGCGTTGATTACATACTTGCCGTCACCCTCAGCGATGCACTCACAGGGACAAGCTTCAACACATGCACCACAGCTGATGCACTCGTCTGTAATTTTGTATGCCATCTCAGTAAACCTCCGTTTAGAATTTGTACAATTTAATTTTAACATATTTTTTTAATTTGTCAATAGTTTTTTGCTTTATTTGCTTCCCTCTTCGCTGCTGTCATCATCATGATTTGAGGAAAGCTTTTTATTTTTGGCATTGGAAATAACCTTAACATTGTCTCTGTGATATGTTTTAACCGTGTCATTAACAGAAACCTTAAGAAGTCCACGCAGTGTATTTGCCTCAATTACCGTACCGATACCGTCCTCTGTTTTAACAGTGGAGTTAACAGGGGGAGTCAGCTTTGCCTCCTGGAGATATGTGTCATACTCGTAACGCAGGCAACACATAAGACGGCCACAGGCACCTGATATTTTTGCCGAGTTGAGTGACAGATTTTGCTCCTTAGCCATCTTAATGGATACCTGTACAAAATCCGGCAGGAAGGACGAGCAGCAGAAGGGTCTTCCACATATGCCGAGACCTCCCATAAATTTAGCCTCATCACGGATACCGATCTGGCGAAGCTCGATTCTTGTTCTGAAGGTGGAGGCAAGGTCCTTAACAAGGTCACGGAAGTCAATTCTTCCGTCAGCTGTAAAGTAGAATGTAAGCTTAGAGCAGTCGAAGGTGTACTCTGATTCAATAAGCTTCATTTCCAAGCCGTGCTCATTTATTTTCACCTGGCAGATTTTAAGTGCCTCGGCTTCCTTCTTCTTGTTTTCCTCATTTACGGCAATATCCTCCTTGGTAGCTATTCTGACCACCTGGCGAAGGGGCTGTACCACATCCTCGGTTTTTACCTGCTTGTTCTGACAAGCTACCTTACCAAATTCAAGCCCCCTTGATGTTTCTACTATGGCAAACTCTCCAATCTTTGCCTGTGTGCCGTTGGGGGCAAAGTAATATATTTTTCCGCCGTCCTTAAAGCAAACGCCAACCACCTCGGTAAATAGTGGCTCCTCGCTTACGGCTTCAGTGTTTATGTTAAGTTCCTCAGACATTTTATTTTCCTTTCTTTGCGGAGTTTATAAGCAGAGACATAAGTGCCACTCCCTGGGATGCATTGGAGTTAAGATCCTCCGTTGCTTTTTCAAGAGCACTGTATGCGTCTGCAATTTTCGAGAGACTGTAATTTGATGCGATTTCCTCTGCCTGCTCCCGTGAGGCAAAGAAATACAATGCGGAGCCCTTGGCTCTTTTTACAGATATAAGGTCACCGATTATTTCAAGTGAAAGTGATATTGTTTCCTTCAGCTCATCCCTCACCGTTCCCGACAGTGACATAAGAAAGGAAACGGCATCATTGTCATTGCGTAGCACAGCACACGCAAAATCAAGAGCACGGGAACGCTTTGACAGGAGTGCCTCCGATTTTTTTGCATCTGCCATATCCATAGCATAACCGAGGGAGCCGGCACTTGCCATAACAATCTCCTTCAGCTTACTGTCCTCAAGCCTGATATCTGGCCTCGTCCTTCTGATATGGTCGAATATCACATCATCAGGCAGTCTGGATGTACGCAAGGTCTGAGCCCTGGACCGTATTGTCTCCAAAAGAGCCCCGGAATCGGTAGTCAGAATAAAAAACACAACATTCTTAGGTGGCTCCTCAAGAGAAATAAGAAGGGCGTTTTGAGCCTTGATATTCATCTTTTGTGCATCTGTAATGATGTATATTTTATAGTCACATTCAACAGTGCTGTCATAGAGCCTGGCTTTAAGCTCCCTTGCCTGCTCAACCTTGGTTATCTCACAGAATTTGACATCAACACATTTATCATTTAATATTTTTTCGCAGGACGGACATTTCCCGCAGGGGAGCCTGCTTTCGTCTTTGCACATTATGGCTGCAGAGGCTAAACGGGCAACTGTTCGCTTACCCGTTCCGGGTGCACCCTCTATAATATATGCGTGAGAGAATCCTGAGCTTGCAACAGATGCACCCAGAGTCCGTTTGATTTCTTCATTGCCGATCAGAGTATCAAATATTTTCAAATTGAGGTGCCTCCATTTCTTATCTCAGTATACCTAAGTGTTATTATATCAAATAAAATAGCGTATGTCAAACTAAAATCATCTGTATCGTTGCATTTTTATGTTATTTTTCTAAAAAACCTCTTTTTTTTACAATTTTTTTATGCAAGAACGAGAAATTTATACGAATTTCAAAAAAACTATTGTATATTTTGGAAAAATAGTATAAAATATACTCGGTAGGGAATGGAATAATTCCATACACAAATAAAATTATTTTCGGAGGAATTCAAAATGTCAGTTAAAGTTGCAATCAACGGCTTTGGCCGTATCGGTCGTCTTGCATTCAGACAGATGTTCGGTGCAGAGGGTTACGAAATCGTAGCTATCAACGACCTCACAAGCGCTAAGATGCTTGCTCATCTTCTCAAGTACGATACAGCACAGGGTAAGTATGCTCTCGCTGATACCGTAACAGTTGACGAAGAGGCTAACAGCATCACAGTTGACGGTAAGACAATTAAGATCTATGCTGAGAAGGATGCTGCTAACTGCCCTTGGGGTGAGCTTGGTGTTGATGTAGTTCTCGAGTGCACAGGCTTCTACTGCTCTAAGGACAAGTCTATGGCTCATATCAACGCAGGTGCTAAGAAGGTAGTTATTTCTGCTCCCGCAGGCAAGGACCTTAAGACTGTTGTATTCAATGTTAATAACGAAATCCTTACAAAGGATGACCAGATCATCTCTGCTGCATCCTGCACAACAAACTGCCTTGCTCCTATGGCTAAGGCTCTTAACGATGCATTCCCCATCCAGAGTGGTATCATGACAACTGTTCACGCTTACACAGGTGACCAGATGATTCTTGATGGTCCTCACAGAAAGGGTGACCTTAGAAGAGCAAGAGCAGGCGCTCAAAACATCGTTCCTAACTCAACAGGCGCTGCAA
>JAFTOG010000004.1 GCA_017451485.1 Clostridia bacterium
AAGCCTCAATAGTAGTAATGTTCACTTTTGTAAGACCTGAGCAATCGGAGAATGCACTATCACCAATAGAAGTAACGCCATTGCCTATAGTAATGCTTGTAAGACCTGAGCAATCGGAGAATGCAGAATTACCAATAGAAGTAACGCTATCGGGAATAGTAATGCTTGTAATACTGTCGCAATTGTAGAATGCATAAGAACCAATAGAATTACCGCCGGTAATAATTACAGTTTTTAACGAATATGGAACATGGGTGTAATCGCTATATGATGAAGCTCCGAATATGTAGCCAAAATGAGTATTTTCTGTTCCGTTTAAGGTGTTTCCTACAAATGGAATAGTAATGCTTTCAAGCGATGTACAGCCTTGGAATTCACCATAACTAATAGAAGTAACGCCATTGCCAATAGTAACACTTGTAAGACCTGAGCAATGTCCGAATGCATATCCACCAATAGAAGTAACGCTATCGGGAATAGTAATGCTTTCAAGCGATGTACAGCCTAGGAATGCACCATAACCAATAGAAGTAACGCTATCGGGAATGGTAATGCTTGTTAGACCGTCGCAATACTCGAATGCATATCCACCAATAGAAGTAACGCTATTGGGTATAGTTACGCTTGTAAGACTGGAGCAACCGGAGAATGCATTATACTTAATTTTAGTTACTGTATTGGGGATAACCAGCTCTGTTACTAAAGTATCATTTAAGTAGAGATTCTTAGCATAGTACAGGGGGTTAGAGTATATATTGTGAAAATAAATATTACACCATGCTTTAATAGAAGTAATGTTTACTTTTGTAAGCTCTGTACAATCGGAGAATGCATCATAACCAATAGAAGTAATGCTATCTGGAATAGTAATGCTTGTAAGACCGTCGCACCAGTAGAATACCTCCTCACCAATAGAAGTAACGGGAAGATTATTATATTCTGCCGGTATGACAATATCAGTATCGGTACAGGTTCCGATTCCAACCAGGGTATAAGAAGAATTATCATTATTTAATGAAAATGTTAGTCCTTCGCTTCCCTTTAGAATAGGAATTATTTGTTGCTCAACGGTAACAGTCTGACAAACGGAGCACTTTTTACCGGCTGTAAGACCTGTTTCCGTAAATGTAGCATCCACAGCGGGGATATCAACCTCCGTATGCTCCTTTTTGTTTATTTTTGTCTGCTGAACGGTGATTGTCTGACAAACAGAGCACTTCTTACCCTCTGTAAGACCCTCCTCGGTACAGGTAGCCTCCTTACCGTTTACCTTTATCTCGGTGTGACCCGTAGCATTTATAACAGCTTGCTCAATCAGGATATCACCGCATTTTGAACATTTTTTACCCTCGGTAATGCCGTTTTCCGTACATGTGGCAGCCTTTCCGGGTATTACCTCCTCCGTATGCGAGCAGGTCGGATCAACCGTAGTGGTGGTATTATCACCACCGTTGCCACCACATGCTGTAAAGCACAATACTGCCATCAGGCAGAGAAGTGCTATCATTAGTGTAAGTAAAAGCTTTTTCATTTTATCTCTCCTCTTTGAAAAAAATGTGTTTTTGATTTTTGAATGAAATAAAAAAAGTGCCGCATCAAGCATCAAGCATGAAGCGGCACCTGTAAAAACGCGCTTCCTGCATGCTGCGACACATTTTTACACAAAACACCATACATTTTTGTAAATGCAGAAAAGACACATCCCTACCAAAAAGGATATGTACGGTGTATTCAAAATATGTCGCACGATTATTTTAGCACTTTTTTTAGGTACTGTCAATATTATAGAGTAAAAATAAAAATTTTATGCACGGTTTTTCGATATCGCTAAAAATTGATTTTTATAAAGCAAAAACAGACAAAGCAAGATTTGTCTGTTTTGCAATTTAATGAGATGATATCTTGGCTACACCAGTCCGCCGTTGTCGGAAAGCCCGTCAAAGTCCTTCTGCCTTAAATATTCATAGGCAGCGATAGCAGCTGAGTTTGACTGATTTAAGGAACGAAGACCTGCTTTCATAGGGATCCTTACGCATTTGTCGGGATAGGCAAGGAGTAATTCCTCGGGTAAGCCCACGCTTTCCCGTCCAAAAAAGAAGAATACATTTTCTCCGTATTCGATATCGGTGTGCCTTTTACTTGCTTTCTTTGTGAAAAGGTAAAAATCGCAATTTTCATTTTTCTCAAAGAATTCATCTAAGCTTTCATAGTAGTGGATATCAAGGTGATACCAATAATCCATTCCTGCCCGTTTTAGCCTGGAGTCGTTTATTTTGAAGCCAAAGGGCTTTATCATATGTAAGGATGCACCTGTTGCAGCACAGGTCCTGGCTATATTACCTGTATTCTGTGGGATTTCCGGCTCTAAAAGAACCAAGTTAAGCTTATTCATAGTATTTTCCATTCAAAAATTGTTATTTTATCTCATTATAGTATGGAGAAAGTCAAAAAACAATGATTTTTAGGTGAAAAAATATAAAAAATTTTTGTTAAGGTATAGAAATCTTATATTTTTTATTGTAGAATATAATAGTATATTTATATTTAACAATCGAAAGGACGCCTTTTGGCGACATAAAAATGGGACTTATTAACAAAATTTTCGGCACCTACAGCGATAAGCAGATAAAAAAGATTATACCCATAGTTGATAAAATTGAGGAGTTAGCTCCCGTATATGCTTCTATGACTGACGCTGAGATGCGTGCAATGACAGATAAATTCAAGGACAGAATCAGCACAGGAGAGCTTCTTGACGATATTTTGCCGGAGGCATTTGCCCTTGTAAGAGAGGCTTCTGACAGAGTCCTTGGCAAGCGACCCTTCCGAGTACAGCTTATGTGTGGTATTTTACTCCATCAGGGCAGAGTTGCGGAAATGAAAACAGGTGAGGGTAAAACTCTCGTTGCTGTTATGCCCTCATATCTTAATGCCCTTAAGGGTGAGGGAGTACACATCGTTACAGTAAACGACTATCTTGCAAGGCTCGGCTGTGAGGAAATGGGAAGAGTACATGAGTTTCTCGGACTTACCACAGGTCTTGTAGTACACGGTCAGACAAGGGAGGAGAAGCAGAAGGCATACCGTTGTGATATTACCTACGGTACAAACAATGAGTTTGGCTTTGATTATCTTCGTGACAATATGGTTATCTACAAGGAGCAGATGAGCCAGAGGGGACATAATTTCGCCATAGTTGACGAGGTTGACTCCATTCTTATTGACGAGGCAAGAACACCTCTTATTATTTCCGGTGCAGGTGCTAAGTCAAATGACCTTTATGAGAGGGCAAACACTCTTTTACTCACCTTCAAAAAGCTTGTTGTAAAGGAGATAGACCCCAAAAATCCTTATGACGATGTTACCCAGGATTATATAGTTGATGAGAAGGCAAAGTCTGCCGTAATCACAAAAAACGGTATATCCAAGGCTGAGGCATTTTTCAATATAGAAAATCTTTCAGCTCCGGAAAACTCCGAGATTTACCATCATATCCAGCAGGCTATGAAGGCACACGGTAATATGTCAAGGGATACAGACTATGTAATCAAGGACGGACAGGTAGTTATTGTTGACACCTTTACAGGACGACTTATGCCGGGTAGAAGATACTCTGACGGATTGCACCAGGCAATCGAGGCAAAGGAAGGAGTAAAGATTCAGCAGGAGAACAGAACAATCGCTACAATTACATTCCAGAATTATTTTAGAATGTATAAAAAGCTCTCCGGTATGACAGGTACAGCTCTATCTGAGGATTCCGAGTTCAGAGAGATTTACGACCTTGATGTTGTTGTCGTTCCGACTAACAAGCCAATGATAAGAAAGGACTATCCCGATGCTATTTACAAGACCGCAGCAGGTAAGGACAGAGCCATTATTGAAAAAATAAAGGAATGTCACGCCAAGGGACAGCCCGTGCTTGTGGGTACTGTTTCTATTGAAAAGTCCGAGAAGCTATCCCAAAAGCTTAAGGGAGCAAGAATCCCCCATACGGTTCTTAATGCAAAATATCACGAAAGAGAAGCGGAGATAGTAGCACAGGCAGGAAAATACGGTGCAGTTACAATTTCCACCAATATGGCAGGCCGTGGTACAGACATCCTTCTTGGAGGAAATGCAGAATTTCTTGCCAAGAGTGAAATGAGAAAACAGGGCTACAGTGAGGAAACCATTGCATTGGCAACAGGAAGCTCCCAGTCTGTTTCCCAGGAAATATTTGATGCGAGAAAGGTATTTAATGACCTTTATCAGCAATACAAAATTGAAATTGAGCCCGAGGCAGAAAAGGTAAGAGAAGCAGGAGGCTTGTTTATAATCGGTACAGAACGCCATGAGAGCCGACGCATCGACAATCAGCTAAGGGGACGCTCCGGTAGACAGGGTGACCCCGGTGAGTCAAAATTCTATCTTTCCTTAGAGGATGACCTTATGCGTCTTTTCGGTGGAGAGAGAATGTATAAAATCGTTAATGCTCTCGGTCTTGATGAGGATACTCCCATCGAGGCACGCTTACTTTCCGGTAGCATCGAGGGTGCACAAAAGAAAATAGAGGAAAGAAACTTTGAAAGAAGAAAAACAGTCCTTGCGTATGACGATGTAATGAATCAGATGAGAAATGTTATCTATTCTCAGCGTGCATCCGTGCTGAACGGAGACGATCTTGAAGCGAAGATAGAGGATATGATAAAAGCAAATATTTCTGACTCTGTGGATGAATTTATGGGTAGAGAGGATGATATCGAGGGACTTAAGACAAGGTATATGAGTCTTCTTTGCACAAGGGAGGACTTCCTTGACGAAAACATAGATAGGGATGAGGTAGAAGAGATCCTTACAGACAGGGCTATTAAGCTTTGGAGAAGTAAGGAGGAGCTTTTTGGCAAGGAGAACGCAAGGGAGATTGAAAGAGTTATCTTGCTCCGTAATGTTGACGAGAAGTGGATGGATCACTTGGAGGTAATGGATGACCTCCGTGATTTTATAAGGCTCCAGTCATACGCACAGAGAAATCCCTTGACAGAGTATAAGATAGCGGGAGCAGACCTCTTTGATGAAATGATACTTTCCATTCGTGACGATACAGTTCGGGGCATTCTTTCAGCTGTTCCAAGGGAAAAAATCCAGAGAGTACAGGTTGCAAGACCCAGTGACGAAGGATTTTTGAACACTGCCTCCGGACAGAAGAGGGTAGTGCGTACAGCAGCACCTAAAAAGAATCCTCCCAAAATCGGTGCCAACGAGCCCTGTCCCTGCGGTAGTGGTAAAAAGTATAAAAAATGCTGTGGCTCCGTAGTTAATAGGGGGAACTGATATGGGCTTTGGAATTATGTTTTTAGGCTACTTCTTTATGTTTGTGGGTAGCTTTACCACACTCAGCACATATACAGCTATTGTAGGCTCAGCAATAATCCTTTTTTCCTTAAAGGAGCTTATATACCAGAATAAATGCTTTGTGGCAAGTGCCGTAATTTCGATTTTACTGGTGCTTGATGCTATTGGAGTTGTATTTGTAGACCTTCTTTTCCCTGATATGAAGGCTCTTCTGGACATACTGTCCTATGTAAAAAATATACTTGCTATAGCTCTTAACACTATGTTAATGGTAGCCATATTCGTTATTTCCAAAGGTGTCAAGCTTCCTAAAATACAGGCTAAGGCAGTGGTAACCCTTGGCTTCATTGCCCTTCAGGTAATTGGTGCAGTCCTTTGCTCCACCGCCTTTAAGGGAAATGAGATGGTATGGAGCAGATTATACCCTGTGACTGTTATATGTCAGTTTATAGCCTGTGTTATCGGACTTATTACCGTATTCAACTCATATATGAGAATATGCTATGCAGATGATAAGGATATGACAAAGAAAACGGGAGTAGCTCCCATGGACTTTTTGAACGATAAGCTCAATAGGGCTATGACACCTAAGGAAAAGAGAATAAATAACAGGAAAAATAATAAATGAAGACTAAATATTTTGTTATTTCGGCAATATTTTTGTTTAACCCTTTAATAAGCGTATTTGATATCCTGCCAGATTTTATAGGATATTATTTCCTTATGCGTGCCTTTACGCCCACCTCCTACATTTTTGATAATGCCTCCGACCTTTACGATTCGGCAAAGAGGATGATGCTCATAGGCATTGCTAAGTTTTTCAGTGTATTTTTACTATTTGTAACAGATACCACCATGGCTCTTGTTTTGTCGTTTACCTTTGCCATACTTGAAATTATGTATGGAATGGGAATGTTTGTTAAGCTTTTTGATGTGACATCTTATATAAGGCTCAGATATGACGACAATGCAAAAACCGCCGAGGCAGAGAGTATGAAAAGCTTTTCTGTGTTCTTTCTTGTGGCAAAATCGGTTCTTGCCTCTCTCCCTGATTTAACAGCCCTTACAACAGGCAACTCGGAGCTTAAAACCGATCTTACCAGGTTCAGACCAATACTGTTTTTGTTAACTGCTATAATAGGGCTTGTAATAGGTATTATCTGGCTTGTAAAGTTTACGGGATTTTTCAAAAAGGCGTTTTCTGCACAGCTTGTTGAAAGAGTAGACCGTGAATACAGTGAGCAGAAAATAGCACGCCCCGGGCTTTTCATGGCAAAGGATTTTATGTTCGCTATGAAGCTCCTTTGTATAGGTGTAATTTTCACCTTTGATATGAGCTTTGATTCCATAAACTATTTCCTTGACGGAATTTTCTCTCTGCTATGTATTTTGGCATTCAGATTCCTAATTAAGAACGGACATATTTCCGTTGGCAGGGATGAAAAACGCTTGTTTACCGTAGCGTCGGTGCATATTCTTGTAAATT
Source organism: Clostridia bacterium (assembly GCA_017451485.1). GTDB lineage: Bacteria > Bacillota > Clostridia > Oscillospirales > CAG-272 > RGIG2000. The sequence goes on from JAFTOG010000004.1 coordinate 6,821, forward strand.
TTGCTAATTTTATAAGCTCCATAGTGTATTTCAAGCACGGAGATCTGTATTTTGTGTACAGAGATGTAGAGGAGCTTGTAAGATATTTACCGATTCAGGTGCTGACAATAGCAGAATCTGTTTTACTGTTTATGGAGATAACGCTTATTTTTAAGCTTATATCCTCATATACCGTTCCTAATATTTCCGTATATCAAAGGTATTTTGCTGAGAGAAGCATTGACGGATTTATAGATGAATATAAGGAAAGAAATGAGCAGATATGTAAAAGCACCCGTATATGGGCTGCAATTGCTTTGATATATTTTGTATTTTACACCTTTATGCGACCCTTCAACGAGTATATTTCCATAGGCAATTATATTACATCGATAATTTTTATCATTTATTTTAATAAGGCTATGGGTTTTGCATCGGATACAGTATATCTGACGATATATAAGTATTCTTGATGCATTGCATACAGCTAATAAAAATTCATCATTTTTGAAAAGAGAACGGCAACCGAAAAATCGGGTTGCCGTTTTTAGTTTTTTGATAACTATTCGTTTTTTAAGAAGTTTCCGAATCAACAATTTTTACCCCGAAACATGCTATTAATAATTTTGCACAAAAAGACAGAAAATTCCATTTTTTTACAAAATACGGACAAACCCTTGATTTAATTGACTTCTTGGAAAAAACTCTGTTATTTTAGGCAAATACCGATTATTCCCGACTTTGGTGAAAATGACGAAATTAAGTTTTTGACTACAATATGTTGTTTTTTTACTTGACTAAAAACACAAGATATGGTAGAATACCTATGACAAAAATTCAAGATACCTTGTAGAGAAGCGAAATTTTCACTTTTTGAATACTGATTAAAAATTTGTATATTCAAATAAAAATATTCGTTCCGCTACTTGAAGAATGCGCCTCAATATTTTTATGCTGTGGCGCTTTTGTTATCGAAAAAATACTTATACAGAAAGGAATAAAGCTATGAAGATTATAAAGAGAAGTGGCGAAGAAGTGATTTTTGACATAAACAAGATAGTTGTTGCTATCCGCAAGGCTAATAACAGCGTTGCTATTGCCGAGCAGATGAGTGAGCTCCAGATAAAGCTTATTGCAGAGAATGTTGAGAAAAAGTGTGCAAAGGTAACCCGTTCCCTAAGCGTTGAGGAGATTCAGGATATAGTTG
>JAFTOG010000027.1 GCA_017451485.1 Clostridia bacterium
AGCTGAACGGTGGAACAAACAGCGTGGATAATCCCCTTACATACAAAAAAGGGGATGTAGTAACACTAAATAATCCTACAAAAGACAATTACTATTTTAAGGGCTGGTATACAGATGCAGCTTTTACAAATAAGATAACCGAGATTAAGGATAAATCAGAGAATATAACTCTGTACGCAAAATGGATTCCTGTTGTAACATATAATATCAGTTATGAGCTGAACGGTGGAACAAACAACACAGAAAATCCGAAAACATACAAAACAGGCGACACAGTAAGCTTAGCCTTTCCCGAAAAGGCAGACTATATGTTTGCAGGTTGGTATACGGACTCAGGTCTTACAAATGAGATTAAGGAAATAAAGGACAGAGAACAAAGCTTAATCTTGTACGCTAAATGGATACCGTATGATGATGTTTTCGAGTTTTATCAAGGAGATATTAGTTTCAGAGTGTGTATTCGTCCCTATTACTATATAGAAACAATTATAATTCCCTCCGAGTATGAAGGGTTACCCGTCACTAAAATAACCGGAATCGGTAGGTACAGTTATAATATGTTTAAGACAGTTTTTATTTCGGAAAGCGTAACAGAAATTCCACTGACGGCTTTTACCAGTGCAGTTACTAGTGACCATGTAGAAATATCTCTTGAATATATAAGTGTTGACCCTAACAACCCAAAATTCAAATCAGTGGACGGAGTATTATACAGTAAAGACGGCAAGACATTATTTAACTACCCGGCGAATAAAAGAGGGGATTCATTTACTATACCAGATGGGGTAACATCTATAAACAATTTCGCCTTCACTCGTAGTGTAAATCTCAAAAGCATTACAATATCGGATAGTGTTACAACAATAGGAAGATGTTCATTTATGTACTGCACCACTTTAGAAGAAATAGTAATTCCCAAGGGTGTAACAATATTAAACGACAACACATTCAAAGAATGTACATCGCTTAAAAGAGTAACATTATCAAGTGGTGTACATACTATAGACTCCAACGCCTTTGAAAAATGTATATCTTTGGAAAGCATAAATATTCCTAACAGTGCAAAAACAATAGGAAACTGGGCGTTTAGTGATTGCTACTCCCTTAAAAGTATAGTAATTCCCAGTAGCGTAACGACCATAAAGGAAGTAGCGTTTAGAAATTGCCCATCACTTACTGCATATTGTGAGGCAGAAACAAAGCCTGAGGGCTGGAATGACAAATGGTTTAGCTATGGAACAGAAAATGTAGTCTGGGGCTACGACGGAAGTAATGACTGATATTGTCCTAAGCTTAATAAAAAATATTGCCTGTGCATTGTGTCCTTAAGGGCACAATGCACAGGCAATAGTCTTTTTGCGTTATAAGCTTATCAATTTTGCATTTGCAATTTTCACACCATCTGAGCCTTGCTTAGCGAAGCTTGGATGAAAAATCAGACATCATATCTGCAATCTTAATCTGCTGGGGACATACAGCCTCACAGGATTTACAGCCGATGCATGCAGAGGGACGCTTATCCTCGGGCAATGTACCTATAACCATAGGTGCTATAAATCCACCCTTTGACATTGTGTGCTCATTATAAAGCTCAATAATTTTAGGTATATCAAGCTCCATAGGGCAATGGTCTGTACAGTATCGACAGGAGGTACAGGGCAGAGATGTCTTTTTTATCATATCGTCAGTCACCTGCATAAGGGCTGTCATTTCCTTTTCGTTCAGAGGCTTTGACTCCTTAAAGGTTTTTATATTTTCGGAGAGCTGGTCAAAATTTGACATACCGGAAAGAGTAACTACAACCTCGGGCAGGCTCTGTATAAAGCGAAATGCCCATTCGGGAGCAGAGTAATCAGCATTTGCGTTTTTGAGAATATCCATATATTCCGGGGAGAGTGTGGCTAATTTACCTCCACGCACAGGCTCCATTACGAATATCGGAATCCCGAGCTTGGTAACCATTTCTATCTTTTCCTTGGCACATTGAAACTTATAGTCGAGGTAGTTTATCTGGAGCTGACAGAACTCCATATCCTTTCCGTAAGCGTCGAGAAATCTTTGCATTGTATCAAAGCTACCGTGGGTAGAAAATCCTAAATGACGGATACGCCCACGCCTTTTTTGCTCCATAAGGTACTCATAAATACCAAATTTAGGGTCGAGATACTGGTTTACATTCTTTTCACACAAATTGTGGAAAAGATAAAAATCAAAGTAGTCTGTGTGAAGCCTTTTTAACTGAGCCTCAAAAATTTCCTCCACCTTATCCATATTAGATACATCATAGCCCGGGAATTTTGTCGCTATGTAGTAGCTGTCTCTGGGAAAACGGGAGAGCACATTGCCCATTACAATTTCCGAGTTGCCTCCGTGGTAGCCCCACGCTGTATCAAAATAATTGACTCCATTTTCCATAGCGTATTTTACAAGACGGTAGGTTTCCTCCTCGTCTATATCGTTGTAGCTTTCCTTGGTAGGAAGTCTCATAGTGCCCATACCCAAGGCAGAGAGCCGAAGCTCCTTGAAATCCTTATATATCATATTTTCTCCTTAATAATCCTTGCTGTCACCAAATGCCTCGTTTGAGTAGGCGAGAGCTGTGAATTTAGCAATGTCTGTATTATCCACCGTGGTACCGTTAAATATTTCGGTTCCGGGACCCATAGCAAATACAGAAACATTTAAGTTGGTGTGGTGATAGGTTTTGAATTCATACTTACTTCCCATGTTCAAATTTGGGGTAAGCTGACCTGTCTCGTGGTCGGCTGTAACAATAAGAGCAGTATCGGGGTGGCAAAGCACAAATTCTGCGGCGTAGATTATAGAATCGTTAAATCTCTTTACAGCGTTAATTGTATTTATATATTCGTGTGCCTCGGAGTACTTATCTATATATGCCTCTTCTATCATTATAAAGAATTGAGAGTCCTCTGCTGAAATTGTTTCAAGAGCAGATTTAGTCTCCTTTGTCAAATCATTACCTACGCTACCCTTTATGTAATCTATACCGTTATTTGCAATTATTTCGTCTATCTGACTCTGCAATATTTCTGTATCTCTGCGATTGTTATGGTGACATAAGAATCCGGCAGGAGTACCGCCTGTTATAACATCTGTGGTAACTACAGCTGTTTTTGCCCCCTTGCTCCTTGCAAGCTCACGAACATTTAACAATGTATCTCCATTTCCGTCGAGTCCAAGATATGCATTATATGTTTTGTGACCTGTTGCCATTGCTGTTGCTGCCGCTGCACTGTCTGTCCAGCCAATCTCTTCCTCCAATACAGAAAGAGAAGCTGTGGTAACGGAGCCGTTATAAGGGAAGGACCTGCCAACAAATTCTCCAAGACCGTTTACCTCTGCCATTTTTATATGCTGCTTACCCATTCCGTCACCAATCATAAGTATTACATTTTTATAAGATGAAGTAAATTTGAACTCACAGGCTACAGGCTTATCGGGTAGAGAATCTATTTTTATTTTATTGCTGTTTGTGTTAAGCTTGGGCTTGATATGTATATTTACAAAGTCTCCACAGGCTCCACCGACATAGATTCCATAACCCTTCATTACTATTTTCTCACCACTTGTAAAAAGGAGATATTCTCCGTTTTTAAGCTCAACGGCGGTTTTTGATTCGGGACGGTTTGTTTCACCTATAAGAATTTCCTTTTCTGTGGGAGAGGTGGCATCGGTTACAACGGGTAGCTCTATTCCAAGAGCCTCTTTTACAAGAAAGATAAAGTTTTCCGATGCATATTGAGTTATTGTATCACACCCCTCGGGGATGACTACTGTATATTCTGCTAAATTTTCTCCGTTAATAAGAATTTTTCTCTCTCCGTCATCACAGGCGACAAGCCCAAAGCACATAGAGAGCATAACAATAGCCATTAAAAGAGATAGAAATCTTTTCATAAATACCTCCGAAATATAATCTTTATTAAATTTTATCATACACCGAGGTAAATATCAAGATAAAATATTTCAAAAAGAAAAAGGCGTTAAATCAGCGTTGTGCCCCGAAGGACACAACGCAGGTATAATCGCCTACAAATGCAGTACTTATAAAGTAAATAGGACAGAGAATTTTTTAGATTCTCTGTCCTTTTTCTGTCGATAGGCTCCCTCACCGAGGGGGCTCCCACAAAGTGGGTGGAGGAGTCATAAAGCTGCTTATAAGATTTAGCTTTTCCTTACGGGAGAGCCTCTTTATATGCCACTCTCGGCTCATTGCCTCATTTGGTGTTTCATACTTTTCGAAATAGACCAGCTTGACCGGTAAACGGGAACGGGTGTATTTGCCACCCTTACCGTCGCTGTGGCATTTTATCCTTTTTTCAAGTCTGTTTGTCCATCCGGTGTACAAGGTACCGTCGCAACACTCCAAAATATATACATAATTCATTTATATCAAAGGAGTGAGCAGATAAGGTCGGAAATTTCGGAAGGGTTGTCAATATCGAGCCCGCCGATAAGACGAGCCTGTGCATAGAGAACCTTTGCATAGGATTTAACCTTATCCTTATCTTGGATATAAAGCTCCTTAAGTCTTTGTGCTATGGAGTGTGATGCGTTGATTTCAAGCACGGTCTGTGCCTTTATCATGGATTTGTCGGCACCGGGCATCTTCGAAAGCACCTTTTCCATCTCTGTGGAAACCTCACCTTCGCTGGAGAGAGATACGGGATGAGAGCCAAGAGTGTTTGTAAACCTTACATTAAATACATCACCAATAGCATCCTTCATAAAATCAAGGAGATCACGGTATGCCTCGTTTTCACTTTTGATTTCTTCCTTTTCCGATTCGGTTGTAATATCAAGCTTGTCGGTGCAGACATTTCTAAATTCCTTGTCATCGTATTTCTGCATCATCTTAACAGCAAATTCATCCACATCCTCGGCAAAATACAGAACCTCATAGCCCTTTTCAACAACTGCCTCTACCTGAGGGAGCATAGCTATTCTGTCCACGGTCTCGCCACAGGCATAATAGATAACATTTTGTCCCTCCTTCATATTTGCCACATATTCCTTAAGGGAAACAAGCTTCTTTTCTTTAGAGGAAACAAACATAATAAGGTCCTTAAGATTATCTGCATTTGCACCGTAGCCCTCATAAATACCGAACTTGATCTGAGAGCCAAAGGCAGTGAAGAACTTTTCGTATTTTTCACGGTCATTTTCCTGCATCTTAAGAAGCTCGCTTTTTATTTTCTTTTCAATGGCCTTGGCAATAACCTTAAGCTGTCTGTCGTGCTGAAGCATCTCACGGGAGATATTAAGTGATAGATCGGCACTGTCCACAAGTCCACGGACAAAGCTGAAATAATCCGGCAAAAGGTCCTTGCACTTTTCTGTAATCATTACTCCGGAGGAGTATAGCTCAAGCCCCTTTTCATAGTTCTTTGTATAAAAATCATAGGGGGCGTGTGCAGGAATAAATAATAATGCCTCAAAGGTGGAAAGACCCTCGGATCTCTGTGATATAGCCTTTAAGGGTGCCTCGTAGTCATAGAATTTATCCTGGTAGAAGGAGTTATATTCCTCCTCGGTAACCTCGGATGCACTCTTTTTCCAAAGAGGGACCATACTGTTAAGGGTTTTAAGCTCTGTAACAGTCTCGTATTCTTCAGAGCCTTCCTTTTTATGGGATGATGTAATGTCCGTCTTTATGGGGTATCTGATATAATCGGAGTACTTCTTAACAAGGGAACGGATTTTGTACTCATCAAGGTATTCGGAATACTTCTCATCGTCTGTGTCAGGCTTGAGATGTAAGCAAATTTCCGTACCGTGACCGTTTTTCTCCGTATTTCCGACAGAATAACCGGTTACTCCCTCGGATTCCCATATATATGCTTCGTCTGAGCCGTAGGGCTTGGTCTTTACTGTAATTTTGTCGCTTACCATAAATGCAGAGTAAAAGCCTACGCCAAACTGACCGATAACATCTACCTCATTCTGATCTGCATTATCCTTCTTAAAGTCATAGGAGCCACTCTTTGCAATAGTTCCGAGATTGTTTTCAAGCTCCTCCATTGTCATTCCACATCCGTTATCGGTAAGAGTAAGAGTACGGGCATCCTTATTTGCCTTGATTACAATTTCATACTCGTCACGCTTAAGCGTAACTGTACTGTCAGTCAAGGAACGGTAGTACAGCTTGTCAATTGCGTCGCTTGCATTGGATATAAGCTCTCTTAAGAAAATCTCTTTATGAGTATAGATATAGTTTATCATCATGTCAAGCAATTTTTGCGATTCGGTTTTGAATTGCTTCTTTCTCATTTTTGTAACCTCTTTTCATTTTAATGTATAATACAATTATACACACTTTGTGAGACATTATCAAGTAAATTGGATGAATTTTACATTAAAACTTATTGAAAAAATGCTTCCTCGGTGATATACTTATTTTATAAAAAAGAAACGGAGAAGATTATGTTAGTTAATAAAGGAAAGCCAACAGATATAAGCACAAGACAGGATAGAGAAATACGCACTTATGATTTTCTTGACAGCCTTGATATAGAGTATGAAAGAGTAGATCACGCCCCTGCTGAAACAATGGAGCAATGTGAGAAAATAGATGCATCATTAAATACCGCAATGTGCAAAAATCTTTTTCTTTGCAACCGCCGGCACACAGCCTTTTATCTTCTTTTGATGCCCGGAGATAAGCCCTTTAAGACAAAGGAGCTTTCAAGTCAGATAAATACAGCCAGACTGTCCTTTGCCGAGGCTGAATATATGGTAAAATATCTTGATATCCATCCCGGTGCTGTCAGCGTTCTCGGTCTTTTGAACGATAAGGAATGTGAGGTTCAGATTCTTATAGACCGTGATGTTGTTAAGCCTGAGCATATCGGATGCCACCCCTGTGTAAACACCTCCAGCCTCAAAATAAAAACCTCGGACATTTTAGAAAAATTTCTCCCGGCAGTAAAGCATACCCCCACCTTCGTAGACCTTAAAGGAGAATAATGCGATTATCCCTGATTTCTGCATTTTATCCCAAATTATTGACAAACCGATTTATGGTATGATATAATATTTTTAAGTGATAGGGAAGACACCATAACAAAACGAAAATCACAAAACTGAATATAGCAAGGGGGAGATACCCATTACAAAAAACGTTAATGTTATTGACAGTCAAGGAAATGTGTACGAGGCGACCTACCCAAAACGGGCACAAGGTCTTGTTAAAAAAGGCAGGGCACGCTTCATAGACGAGAATACTATATGCCTTGCGTGTCCGCCGAATGAATATTTGGAGGATATAAAAATGTCAGAAAATAAGAATATAAATATTGAAGCAGCAGTTGAAGAGCCTAAGAAGATAAGATTTACAATCGAGTATGTTCTCGAAAAAATTGAGGAGCTTACAAAGCAGCTTGAATCTGTGGAAAGCGTAGCAAAATGCATTTCAATTGTATCGGATGAAATTGATACCGACGAGCCAGAAATTGCAGAGCATTGGTCAGAGGTATGCTCTATCAAGGCTGCTGCAATAAGAGAGGTTTTCACTCAGAGAGAGGCGAACCTGAAGAAATTGCTTGATTATTACATTAAGTTGTATGACGATATAAGAAAAAACGACACGGAATGGAAAGCTGATTTAATAAAAAATACCTTTTCGGAGCTATCTTCAAAAATTGGAGAATTAGGTATGGACTCAGAAGATATGCTTGATGTGGTTAATAATATTACAGAAGCAACAAAAAATCTGCTTTCACAGCTAATGTTAGGAATAATTTAAAAAGCGTTTTAAAAAAGCACCCCATAGCGAGAAATCGCTATGGGGTGTATTTTATTTATAACACAAATGATACAATTCTGCATTCTGAATTTACTTATTGTCTGTTGTCGTTACCGATTCATCCTGCCCTCAGTCAGTTCTCGGTTGGATTCATCGACGACTGCCACACCTTACCTCTCCCTTATTCACCCACAGGGTGCGGTCGAGGACGGTTCATTCTGCATTCTGAATTCTGCATTCGCATAGATTCTGCACTCTGAATTCTGCATTCGCATAGATTCTGCATTCTGCACTCTGAATTCTGCATTCACATAGATTCTGCATTTTGAAACAATGAGACATCGTCACATTGTTTCAATTTTTATGACCGTGTCAATCTCATCAAAGGTATTAAACTGGGGGACATGGATAAACAGCAAATCCTCTCCCTCGTAGGAATCTCTGTTCCAGGGGTCGGCTGTACTGATAAGGCTACCGTCATCGAGCCTTGTTACTGCCTTTACCTTGTATTTGAAGTTTTCCACAACGAGAGTGTCTGTATTACAGTCCATAATGTGAAGATAAAAGAATTTACCGTTTCTTGTAATGCGTCCCCATTCGGGCTTAGCAAGACCGGATATGGTGCATCCGTAAATGCTCTCACCGTTTTTGTCCATCCATTTACCAACCTCGGAAAGGATTTTAACACTCTTTTCGGGAATTACACCACGGGCATCGGGACCTACATTAAGAATAAGATTGCCTCCCTTACTTGCACATTCCACAAGCATATGGATTACATTTTTTGCACTCTTGTAATTAGTGTCCTTTGAGCTGTAGCCCCAGTTGTCATTAAGGGTCATACAGGTCTCCCAGGGAATAGAATTGCCCTCATAGTCGCAAACACCACGGGCAGGGATCATCTGCTCGGGGGAGCCAAAGTCACCTGCATAGTAAACAGGCTCCTTAACCTTAATATCTCCACCGATACGGTCATCAATAATAACATCGGGATTTATCTCACGCACCATTTTGATAAGCTTGGTAGCCTCCCATTTTTCCCCTGTCATTTCATTATAATGGAAGTCAAACCAAAGGATATCTATCTTGCCGTAATTTGTCATAAGCTCCTTGATCTGACCGTGCATATATTCAAGATAGCGTTCAAAATGCTCTCCCTGACGCTTGTAAGCCTCGTTGCCTCTCATTGGATGATGGGGATCTCCAAATGCCGGATAATCGGGGTGATGCCAGTCAAGTAAAGAATAGTATAGTCCAACCATAATTCCTTCAGCACGGAACGCCTCTACATATTCCCTAACAAGGTCCTTTCCGATAGGAGTATTTGTCGCCTTATAATCAGTGAGCTTACTGTCGAAAAGGCAGAAGCCATCGTGATGCTTTGCAGTAAGCACGGCGTACTTCATTCCTGCTTCCTTTGCAAGCTTAGCCCATTTTTTAGGGTCGTAGTCTGTGGGGTTGAATATATCAAAATAAAGCTGATACTCCTCGTTTGACACCTTGTCAACGGAACGGATCCACTCACTTCTTGATGCTCTTGCAGGGATGGCATAGAGGCCCCAATGTATAAACATACCAAATCGTCTTTCCATCATGGGAGCAACTCGTTTTTTTCTTATTTCATCCATTTTTATACCTCATTATATGTAATTTCTACAAGCTAAGTATAATATAATTTGTACTAAGGTGTCAAGGGACAATATGAAAATATAAAAATAACAATTGGCAATAAATGAAAATCCCCTCCACAGAATAGCCTCTGTGAAGGGGATTGCTTATTAAATTCAACTATGTCGGATTACTTATTCTTGATAGCAGCCTGAGCAGCAGCAAGTCTTGCAATCGGAACTCTGAAGGGAGAGCAGGATACATAGGAGAGACCGATTCTATGGCAGAATTCGATAGATGTGGGGTCTCCACCGTGCTCACCGCAGATACCGAGGTGCATGTTAGGACGAGCTTCACGACCTGCGTCAGCAGCCATCTTCATGAGCTTACCAACACCGTTCTGGTCGATTCTTGCAAAGGGATCGTTCTCGTAGATCTTGCTTTCATAGTAAGCTGTGAGGAACTTACCTGCGTCATCACGGCTGAAGCCGAAAGTCATCTGTGTAAGGTCGTTTGTACCGAAGCAGAAGAACTCAGCCTCCTTGATGATCTCATCAGCTGTGAGACAAGCACGAGGAATCTCAATCATTGTACCAACTTCGTACTTAAGGTCGGAGCCGGCAGCAGCAATTTCCTTATCAGCTGTAGCAACAACGATCTTCTTAACGAATGCAAGCTCCTTAACCTCGCCTACGAGAGGAATCATGATTTCAGGAACGATGTTCCAGTCGGGATGAGCCTTCTGAACATTGATAGCTGCACGGATAACAGCAGCAGTCTGCATCTTAGCGATTTCAGGATATGTTACTGTAAGACGGCATCCACGGTGACCCATCATGGGGTTGAACTCATGGAGAGATGCGATAATAGCCTTGATGTCATCAACTGTCTTACCCTGTGTCTGAGCAAGAAGAGCAATGTCTTCCTCAGTTGTGGGAACAAACTCATGAAGCGGAGGATCAAGGAAACGGATTGTTACAGGGTTGCCCTCGAGAGCCTCGTAAAGCTTCTCAAAATCACTCTGCTGCATAGGAAGGATTTTTTCAAGAGCAGCTTCTCTTTCTTCAACTGTATCTGCACAGATCATTTCACGGAATGCGGAAATTCTGTCAGGCTCGAAGAACATGTGCTCAGTACGGCAAAGACCGATACCCTCAGCACCGAATGCTCTTGCCTGGAGTGCATCCTTAGGTGTGTCTGCGTTTGTTCTGATCTTAAGTGTTCTGTATTCATCAGCCCAAGCCATAATTGTACCGAACTCACCACCGATAGTAGCGGGAACAGTAGGAATAGCCTCGCCGTAGATGTTACCTGTAGAACCGTCAAGAGAGATGTAATCGCCCTCAACATATGTTCTGCCTGCGAGTGTGAACTTCTTGTTCTCCTCGTCCATCTTGATATCGCCACAGCCGGATACACAGCATGTACCCATACCACGAGCAACAACCGCTGCGTGAGATGTCATACCGCCACGAACTGTAAGGATACCCTGGGAGTAGTGCATACCCTCAATATCCTCGGGAGAGGTCTCAAGTCTGACAAGGATAACCTTCTCACCCTTCTTACCCTCTTCAACAGCGTCCTCAGCTGTGAATACGATTTTACCGCAAGCAGCTCCGGGAGATGCGGGAAGAGCAGTGCCAACAACCTTAGCAGCCTTAAGAGCCTTAGCGTCGAACTGGGGATGGAGAAGTGCGTCAAGCTGCTTAGGATCGATCATTGTAAGAGCTGTTTCCTTAGAAATCATGCCCTCGTTAACGAGATCAACAGCTATCTTAAGAGCAGCCTTAGCTGTTCTCTTACCGTTTCTTGTCTGGAGCATATAGAGCTTACCGTGCTCAACAGTAAATTCCATATCCTGCATATCTCTGTAGTGGTTCTCGAGAATGCTGCATACTTCAACAAACTGCTTGAATGCTTCAGGGAACTTTTCTTCCATCTGAGCAATAGGCATAGGAGTACGAACGCCTGCAACAACGTCCTCACCCTGTGCATTTGTAAGGAACTCACCCATAAGCTTCTTTTCACCTGTAGCAGGGTCACGAGTAAATGCAACACCTGTACCACAGTCGTCGCCCATGTTACCGAATGCCATCATCTGTACATTTACAGCTGTACCCCAAGAGTAGGGAATTTCGTTCTGCATTCTGTAGTAGTTAGCTCTGGGGTTGTCCCAAGAACGGAATATTGCCTTAACAGCACCCATAAGCTGTTCCTTAGGATCAG
>JAFTOG010000005.1 GCA_017451485.1 Clostridia bacterium
GAGTTAAAAACCCGTTTACGGGTAGCAAGTAGCAATTGCGTGGCTGGCAGGCCAATTCTTAACGCACTTGTGCGTAGCCAGTAATGTCTAGGGCTATGCCCGAAAATGAAATACCACCCGCTAGGCGGGTGGATATTTATTCCGATGCAAAAAGGCTTAACCAGTATTTATTCTTATCGGTTGGCACTGATAAAATACCTTCCTTTTCTGCTTCGTAAAGAGAGCAGGTTACGAGTATGGTTAATGCATTGGAAAGAAAATTTCCCATCTGCCAATGCAGGTGCTTTGGTACGGTGCTTTCGTATTCCTTTAGTACAAGCTGATATGCACCGTCTGTAATGTCCTGTACGCTTTTTGCAAATTCCTGTGCCATTTTTTCTATTTCTCTGCGTTCGGCCTTATTAACATAGTAATAATTCTGCTTGAATACACCGTTTTCGTTTACAAAAAGCTGCTTTTCAATGGCAATACTGAAAAGATATCTCTGCTCCTCGTTAAGCTCCTCTATCTTAACCTCCCCCTTAATTATCTGTCTGCACAGAGCAAAAACATCTGAGGGCAAATCAAAATATGGCAAAGAATCTATACCACTCCAATAATGACAAAATCCCTGTGTATATGCCGGCTCAAACTTGTGGACAGGGCCGTCCCAACCGTGATAAGGCATAAATTCCTTGGGGGATGTGTCGCTGTTATCAAATCCAAAGGCTATCCATTTGCCTCCGTTTGGACGAAGGGGAATATCATTGTATTTTATATATTTTATATCTCCGTAGTATCGGTAATATTTTACGCAAAATTCCGAAAAAATGTGGATATATACCCAAAGCAGACGGCTCCATTCAAAGCCTGCTGTATTAAATTCCGGGCTTGAAAGTATCTTTCTTTTGCTTTCAAGATAATTTATGAGCTTTTTGTAAAAATCAGGGAAGGCGTGGGCGTAAATTTTATTTCCAATATCGGGATTTCTGCCCGGGAGAATTACAAAATCTGTCTGGTATTTGCCCTTTGATACCTCTTTCATAAGCTGATTTTTGCAGAGATAATCAACCTCGTCCTCAATGTAAGGAGCAGAAATGCCAAGCTCCTCACAAAGCTCCGTGACGGTAATTGGCTCCTTGTAAGCACAAAGTAAAATGTTTTGTGCAGATTTTCGTTTAGCACAGGACACAGGCTCCATATCCGAGCCGGGATTACCTGTACAGGAAACAAAAAGATTTCCGGGTCGGTAGCTTTTTTCTCCGTATGTTCTCATAGTATTCATTCCTTTCTCAATAGCTTGTCTTGCGTCGTGTAGCCACCATTTGACTGTGCCCTCGCTTTTTCCAAGGACTCTTCCTATTTCCTCACAGGACATATTGTCAAAGTAGTGCATAACGACGGCACGGCGATAATTATATGACATAAGGGAAAGCTCCCGTCTTAAAAGGATTTTCTGCTCTGAGAGAATAAACTCCCCTTCAATATCATCCTCGGACATTGTGGCATCATCAATGTAAGCTACGGTTCCGTACCTTCTTTTCCTTAACAGGTTAAAGAACATATGATTGGAAACAGTCCACACAAAGGCGTTAATATTATCTATTTTCTTGCCTGAATGTATGGATTTGAGTACCTCTAAGCAAATATCCTGGGACAAATCCTCTGCGTCACTTACTGATTTTAGCTTCATACGGCAAAAGCCGTAAATTTTGGATACCATTTCGTTTTCAAGGGCGTGGAGTAATGCTTCCTTTTCTGTCATTTATATCACCTCCTTTTGTGAACTCAACATGTTGCTTCACTAATTGAGTAACGGCATCTGCCGTTGGGTTGGGAATTTTTTATCATTATATCAGATATTTATGTTTCTTGCAACGCCAAGTAAAAAGAGCTGACCGTGTCAGCTCTTTACAAATGATTTAATTGCCTACGTATTGGAGTGAGGAGTCAATTGCGATTTTATTCAACCTCTACAACTCCGTTTTCCTTTACTGTAATTGTGTTTCCTGTTTTTACAAAATCCAAAAACTCATCGCCGAGGGAGTCGATAACAGGCATCTTTACTCCATCCAGCCACACATCGGCAAGGATAACACCTGCTCCTGCCAGGGAGTCAATAGGCTGGGAAAAGAGCATGCAAGCAGGCTGACGGCCCATGGCACACGCACAGTAGAGAACAAGACCACCGGTTGTGGAGCCGATTGTCTGAGGGAGACAGAGTGCCTTTCCTGCCATTTCGTGACCGTAGAGGTCGGGGTTGTTCTGGTCCCCACAGGTAGCCTTTTTGTCTCCGAACTGGAGTGCCTTCTGGAAGGATGCCAATGTATTAAGTCCACCGTGAGACACAAGAGCCTCCGCAGTTACAGTACCGGGAGAAACAACTCTTCCGTTAAAAGCCTTCATTATTTCTTACCTCCTGTAATCTTAACAAGTATTTCCTCATCTGTATAGTAGCGTGCCGTTGTATATGTACGAAGCTTGTTTGAGGATGTAATAACGGGCATCTTACGGCAGAGAGGATTATTCATATACATAAGAGGGCAGATGTAGGATACGATAACTCCCGTAGCCTCAAGACGCTTTGCGTATTCTGTATTGTTAAATGCTTCGATAACCTTGGGTGCAGTAGTAAATACGGTGGGAATAACTACCTTCTTATTACCTGCTTTCTCAAGTGCGGCTTCAAGCTTTACGGTCCAGGATTTCAACTGCTCAAGACTCATATGAGGGCATCCCATAAAGCAAAGCTTAGGAGTTGCATCGGGCTTTTTCCAAATAACAGGGTAGGAATCATATATTCTTTGCAGCTCGGCATCGTCAATTACATATACCTGTGCACCCTCGGAGATGAGAGCATCGCCAAGCTCCTTTGCCTCCGGAGTGAGATTGTCAACATGGTAAAGACCCACAGCACCGTTGGAGGCTGTTGCCGCACCGAAGTCCTTAAGATAAGCACAGCTCTCATCGTTAAGCTCATCGCCTATCCAGTGGTCCAGACCCTTAATGTAGGGGACATCCTCCATTACCTTCATACCGATGGCAGAGCCGAGAAGCTGAGCCTCGGGCTTCTTTGTAGTTTTTACCTCTATAATCCATGTAGCCTTTCTGCCCTCATCAGTAAGAAGACCGAAATGGGGAACATAGCCCACAACAGATCCCATAATATCAATAATACCGGAGTTCCTGTTACACCTTGCACCGAGGACTGAGTTAGCATATACTACAGCACTTGATTCACTCCAGCTGAGTATATCGCCCTTATTAGGCTTGTTTCCCACCTCGTCGAGGTAGCAAGCACAGGAGAAGGCATCCTTTTCCATAAGTCCGAGGGTATTCAGCTGACCCTCATAAAAATCCTGCTTGGAATACATAAACTTGTTGAAAACGAGCTTCTGTAAAAAATTAGCGGGAACATTTTTATCAACGGGACGGGGGTCGCAGGAGAATTTTTGTCCCGAGATGGCACCTGCCTCTATGAGCTTGTTCATAAGGTCATAGATAGGACCTATCATCTTAAGACCGAAGGAGGTAACAAGATGATTGTATTTACTTGTAATGGGAACCAGCTTGTCAGCACCGAAAAGCTCTCCGTAGCGTACAACCGATTCCATAACCTTGGCAAGGGTATCACCCTTTTCGCCGTTAAGTATGGCTTTTTGTTCTTCTGTTAAAAACATTGTAAAACTCCTTTTTGTATGCTAATGTAACGAAAAAACAGTAGCGTATAAGTATTTTTATTCAAAAAATTGTAAAAAAACTATATTAAAGCTTCATGCAAACATCCCATGCACCCCAGATTACAGTACGCAGGTTGCCAATAGCTGAGGCGTCTCCAATAATATGTACATTTCCTTTCTTTTTAGCCACAGGGTCGGGAATATAGCCACAGGAGAGAATAACGCTGTCTGCGTCTATCTTAAAGCTCTCACCCTTCGCATTTGTAACAGTAACGCCGTCATCAAGAATTTCTGTAAGCCTTGTTTCAAGATGAACGGGAACCTTGTTGGCGTTAAAGAAGTCACGGAGGTAGGAGGAGTTTGCGAGGCAAACGCCCTTTGCAACGATAAGGTCGTTCTGCATTTCTACAATAACGGGCTTCTTACCGTCGAGATAAAGCTCATATGCTATCTCACAGCCTGTAAGACCTCCACCGATTACAACCACATTATCGCCCTTTATTTCCTTCTTTCCAAGCAGGAAGTCGACAGCCTCAATACCCTTGTCATAGCCCTTTACAGGGAGCTTTCTTGCTTTTGCACCTGTTGCCACAATAATTTCATCTGCATCAAGGGTGCTGATATCCTTTATTTCCGTATTGAGCTTTATTTCAATTTCGGGGTGCTTAGCCATTTCTCTTTCATACCAGGCAATAAGCATCTTATCCTTTTCCTTATATGATGGAGCCGCAGCAGCTATAAACACGCCTCCAAGCTTGTCACTCTTTTCAAAAAGTGTCACCCTGTGTCCTCTCTTTGAGCAAAGGAGTGCAGCCTCCATACCACCGATGCCACCACCGATTACAGCAATTTTCTTTACCTTCTTGGCAGACTCTATTTTATATTTATCCGACTGCATTACTCTGGGGTCAAGTGCACAGCGTGCAATGTGACTTGCATCGTAAATTGACTGTGCATTTGCGACACCCTTATAGTGTGACATATTAAAGCAAGCGTTGTGACAGCATATACAGGGTCTTATATCCTCTGTCCTGTTTTCGATAAGCTTAGTTATCCACTCTGCATCGGCAAGGAACTGTCTTGCCACGCCCATAGCATCGATTTTACCCTCTGAAATAGCCTTAGCACCTGTCTCAGGCTCCATTCTTCCGGCGCAAACAACGGGAATGTCAACAAATTTCTTAATATGAGATACATCCTCAAGATTACAGTTAAGAGGCATATACATAGGGGGATGTGCCCAATACCAGGAGTCATATGTTCCGTTATCTGCGTTAAGCATATCGTAGCCTGCATCCTGGAGATATTTTGCTGCCCTTTCACTCTCCTCCATATTTCTGCCTATTTCAGTAAATTCCTCACCGGGAACAGCACCTACGCAAAAGTCCTTTACCTTGGAGGTTACGGAGTAACGAAGAGAAACAGGATAATCCTTGCCACAGCGTTCCTTTATAGCCTTAACTATCTCAACGGGGAAGCGATAACGGTTTTCAAAGGAGCCACCCCATTTGTCGGTACGCTTGTTTGTGTATTCAAGGGTGAACTGGTCAAGGAGGTATCCCTCATGCACTGCATGGACCTCAACACCGTCAACATCTGCCCACTTACACAGCTCAGCAGTCTTGGCAAAGGCATCAATAATTTCAAGTATTTCCTTTTCCTTCATGGCACGGGTGGTTACCTTATCACTCCATCTTGAGGGGAGTGGGCTGGGCGATGCACTCTGATATGGGATATTGATAATAGGCTTAATAATATCTCTTACAACAGGCATATTATGAAGCATAACAAGGGGAGTGGGAATAGCCCATGAACGGCCCATACCCGCTGTAATCTGTATAAACAGCTTAGCTCCTGTCTTATGTATCTCCTTCATAAATTCCTTAAGCTCGGCAAACATTTTTTTGTTCTTGTAGAGCCACTGACCCATAAATGTGCTTTTGATTGGGGCAATACCGGGGATAATAAGACCTACATTGTTATTTGCCTTTTCGATAAAGAATTTTGCCGCCTCCTTATCGAAATGATTTCCAGTATGCTCCATCCATCCGAAAAGGGAGGTGCCTCCCATAGGGCAGAGAACGATACGGTTTTTAATCTCTACATTACCTATTTTCCAAGGGGTAAAGAGAGCCTCGTACTTGGGGTTTAAGCTTTCCATAAATCTCCTTTCTGCCAATATGCTTCCAAAATTGGCAGTTCTTTGTTATTTTACAGCTTAAGTATATCACATTGAAATGCTTTTTTCAAGACCTATGTGGCTAATTGTTGCGATGTCAACAAATTAAAAATATCAGGCTTATAGGGTGTGATTGGTAATAAAAAACAAAAAAGCCTTGCATTTTACATAATTATAATGTAAAATATGCAGGTGCTGTCCTTCGTGCTATTCGTTGAGCTTATTGGTAAAGGACAGGCAAGGATAGATTATGACATCGGGGAGGAAGATAATGGATAACTCTGAGGAAAAATCCTTTTCAAATATAGGTCTACGGTCATTTCTTACAGTAGTGATTCTGCTTACGGTGGTTATAATTATCAGTGGTGCTCTATCATATTTCATTCCGCAGGGACAGTTTTTGAAGGATGAGGAGGGAGCAATAATTCCCGGCACATATACCGAGGGAGAGGTGCAAGGCATTGCCATATGGAGGGTAATCACAGCCCCCTTCCGTGTTTTTGTATCCGAGGATTCCTTGACTATTATAATGATAAGCCTGTTTTTGCTTATCATGAGTGGAGTTTTCAATATCTTGATAAAACAAACGGTACAAGGGTGTTTATAGGCAGAATGATCCGTAAGCTTGCAAACAGGAGCAGACCCGTTGTATGCCTTTGCGTACTTATATTTATGCTTTTCGGCAGCTTTTTCGGTATGTTTGAGGAGCTGTGCACCCTTATTCCCTTGGTGGTGGTCCTTATGCTATCCCTGGGTATGGATACAATGACGGCCCTCGGTGCCTGTATGCTTGCCTCCTGCTTCGGCTTTTCGTCGGCTATTACAAATCCCTTTTCGGTAGGATTGGCATCCTCCGTGATAGGCTCCGACCCTATGGACGGAGTATGGCTGAGAATAGTATTTTTTGTTATTATTTTTCTTGTGCTTTGTAGCTTTTTAATGCTCCATCTTCGCAAAATAGAGAGGGACCCTGCAAGGTCATTAACCTATGAAAGTGATAAGGAAAGAAGAAGGAGTATAGAATCAAGGGACCTTGCCGATATAGAAAACAGCGACAGGATATTCAAGGTATATTCCGTATTCTTCGGCATACAGATGGTGATACTTGTGCTTATTGCCTCTGTTCGTGTAATTTCGGGCTATGCTATTCCCGTCCTTTGTGTCAGCTTCCTTTTTGGAGGAATTATATGTGGGCTTTTGGTTTGTGAAAACAAAAGGACGGTCCTTATTAATTTCTTGAACGGTGTTGTGTCTATGTCCCCGGCTGTAATTATGATAGCCCTTGCCTCCTCTGTCAAGCTCATAATGACAGAGAGTGGTATAATCGACACAATAATGAATGAGGTTATCGGTGCTTTAGAGGGTAAGGGAAGGTTTATTTGCATTCTGCTCATATATTTTCTTATACTTGCCCTGCAGATATTTATAGGCTCTGCCTCTGCGAAGATAATGCTGGTTGTTCCCATAGTTGCTCCCATTTGTGCAACTCTCGGTGTTTCTCCCTCGTTATTTATACTTGCGTACTGTATGGCAGACGGCTTTACCGATGTTATTATTCCAACAAATCCTGTGCTTCTTGTAGGGCTTTCCATGGCCAATGTATCCTATGCCAAATGGGTAAAATGGACCTGGAAGCTCCAGCTTATAATATTTGCTCTCACAATCGGAGTTCTGGCATTTGCCTGTGCAATAGGCTATTGAACAGGGAGCAGGACGAAGGTAAATAAATAATCCCAAGCAAAAGTGAATTTGCTTGGGATTATTTATATGCACCTATGTAAACAAAAAAGCAACCCGACAGGATTGCTTGTTTTGGAGCTACTGACCGGAATCGAACCGGTGACCTCATCCTTACCAAGGATGTGCTCTACCGACTGAGCCACAGTAGCATTTGCTATTGTATTATAGCAGAAGCTTTTTTATTTGTCAAGTTCTTTTTTGTTTTTATATTGCACAAAAAAAGAAAATATAGTAAAATAAAAAGGAACAGAGAAAAGGAGGAGAGAATATGTCACAGGTCAGCGAAAATCCCTTTAAGTACAGTGATACAAATAAAAGATATCATACCTACGACTATTATCTTCGCAGTAGCTTTGGCGAAAAGTGTGCCAAAATAACCCTCGACGCAGGATTTACCTGCCCCAATATAGACGGGAGCCGAGGTGTTGGAGGATGTATATATTGCTCGGGAGGAAGCAGAAGCCGTGGGTGTGACGGGCTGACACCACTGAAAGAGCAATATGAGAGCCAAAGGGAGCAGATATTAAAAAAATGGACGGTGAATAAATTTATCCCTTATTTACAGGCATATACAAATTCCTATACAAGCACAGAGAATTTTGAAAAAATCCTTAATGAGGTGGCATCCTTTGACGGTGCTGTAATGATAGATATTGCTACCCGAGCCGATTGCCTGGAGGATGAAAAAATAAAAATCCTTAAGGAAGTGTCTGAAAAAATACCTATAACGGTGGAGCTGGGACTCCAGAGCTCGGATGATAAAACGGCACAGCTTATTAACCGATGCCACACCTATGAGGAGTTTACCGATTGCTTTTCAAGATTGCGATTGGGTGCCCCTAAGGTAAAAATTGCCGTGCACATTATAAACGGATTGCCGGGTGAGGGCAGGGAACAAATGATAAAAACCCTCAGGGATGTGGATAAATTGCACCCGGATATAGTAAAGATACATCTTTTACACATAATTAAAGACACTCCCTTGGCAAAAATGTACGAGCAGGGTAAATATACACCCCTTGACAGGGATGAATACATAAATACGGTGTGCGATCAGCTGGAGCTCCTCTCCCCCGATACAGTTGTGGAACGCATAACGGGAGACGGGCTCAGGGAAAGCCTTGTTGCCCCTCTCTGGAGCTTGAAAAAAACTACGGTGATAAACGATGTAGATAAGGAAATGTACCGTAGAGGAAGCTATCAGGGTATAAATATTCCATAAGCAGAGTGTTTTTTGAAAAATTCATATATCTGGGGCTTTTATTTGACAAACGGTATGTTTTACATTATAATGTAAGTAGTAACCTGTAAAAATCATCGATTGGAGAAAAGTTATGAAACTTAATTACAAGCGAACTATACTTGTAGGCTTCGCATTCTTCCTTATTAGTGCCTTTTGGCAGGCATATGATACGGTTGTTCCGCTTATTTTGACAAATAAGTTTGGTATGAAGCAGCTGTCCTCGGGAATTATTATGTCTCTTGACAATATTTTTGCTGTGTTTATGCTTCCGATTTTTGGTGCAATTTCAGACAGGATTAATACCAAATACGGTAGAAGAACTCCGTTTATTTTCTTCGGTACAGTTGCGGCAACGGTATTCTTCTCCCTTCTCGGATATGTAAACAATGTAGGTATTTTTGTGGTGGTATTGCTTTTCGCACTTTTGTCTATGGCTACATTCCGTTCTCCGGCTGTTGCACTTATGCCGGATGTAACCGTTAAGCCTCTTCGTTCCAAGGGTAATGCAATTATTAACCTTATGGGAACAGCCGGAGGAATTATTGTTCTCGGTCTCGGTATCGTGTTCAAGACAAATGCAAAGGGCAAGACCGATTTCGGTATCTATATGATTATTGTGGCATTGCTCATGATAGCTGCCCTTGTAGTATTCTTGCTTACTGTTAAGGAACGCAAGTGGGCTAAGGATATGGAGATAGATACAGTAAAGTACTGTATTGACGAGGATGAAGAGCCGGTGGACGGTATTAAGAGAAATCTTAACTCAGAAGAGCTTCAGTCCTTGATCCTTATTCTTGCATCCGTTGTTCTTTGGTATATCGGATATAATGCTGTTACAAGTAAATATTCCGTATATGCATCCGAGGTTCTTGAGGTGCCCTATACCGTAACTCTTATGGTGGCACAGGGAGCAGCGATCATATCTTATATCCCTGTAGGATTTATTGCCTCCAGGGTAGGAAGAAAAAAGACCATACTTGCAGGAGTTATAATGCTTACTGCTGCCTTTGGATCAGCTGCCTTTATTAAGGCAGGCACTCCCGAGGTAGTAATGTATCTTCTTTTCGCCCTTGCAGGTATTGGTTGGGCTACTATTAATGTAAACTCCTTCCCCATGGTAGTTGAGCTTGCCAGGGTTGGAGATGTAGGCAAATACACAGGCTTCTATTATACAGCGTCTATGTCGGCACAGATAGTAACACCTATTCTTTCCGGTGCTCTTGTGGACTTATGTGGCTGGTGGATATTCTTCCCCTATGCTGCTGTATTTGCAGGACTTGCCTTTGTTACAATGTTCTTCGTTAAGCACGGTGACTCCAGACCCGATAAGGTTGGAGCCCTTGAGAGCATAGGAGGAGCAGACGATTAATGGAACCTATTTACATAGTGCTTATAGCTATCGGCTCTGTGCTTCTTCTGTTTATTCTTTATTTGTTCGCAATAAAGCCGAGATTTAACAAAAAAGCAGTAAAGCCGTTTTTGGAATATAAGTATGCCCACCGTGGGCTGCACGACGATACAGCTGAGGAAAACTCTGTAACAGCCTTTGAAAGAGCTATAGAAAAGGGTTACGGTATAGAGATAGATGTCCGTTTTTCTAAGGATGGAGAGCTGATGGTGTTCCACGATGCAACACTTAACCGTGTTTGCAATATTGACAAAAGAGTCGTTGACCTCACTTGTGCTGAGCTTAAGGAGATCAAGCTCGGTAAAACAGAGGATACGATTCCAACCTTCAAGGAGGTACTTGATCTTGTAAACGGCACAGTCCCCCTGCTTATAGAGATAAAGCAGGATGTGGGAGAGGGGGATGTAGCCACAGCCACGGCTGAAGCACTGGAGAATTATAAGGGAGATTATATGATACAGTCCTTCAATCCTTTAGCTGTAGCCACTTTCAAGAAAAAAATGCCAAGGGTAGTACGTGGCATTCTCTCGGATAACTACATGAGAAAAAAGGAAATGAGAAAGCCACTTTATTTTGTGCTTAAAAATCTGCTTCTCAATTTTCTTTGCCGACCGGACTTTGTTTCCTTTAACCATTGGGAGTATAAAAAGTCCTTTACCCTGAGATTTGTAAAGCGTGTTTTCCGTCCTGTGCTTTTTGCCTGGACCCTTCGTGCTGCGGAGGAAGAGAAGGCTGCAAACAGAAACGGATTCCACGGAATCATATTTGAATGGTATGAGGCGTAAGGAAAATTTCACATCCTTCAGATCAATAGAAGGGCTGCCTCGATAGGCAGCCCTTCTCATGCTTCGGCAAATAAAATCACGCTATAGTAGCATGGCACAAGGAAGGATATACATTAAACCTTCACCTTGAGGGAGTGCGTAAACGGTAATGTCTAAGGCTACGCCCGAAACCGAAATACCCCCTGTTTCCACGGTGGGATATTTGTTTGACAGCAGATACAGTTGTGCAAAAACACGAATTTATTTGTAAAAAGGGCAAAAAAACACCTACCTTTTGTCTAAAATGCCAAAAAAATGATAAAAATTTATTGACAAGGCGTTATATATATGATATCATAGTATATATTGATAATTTAGGAGGGTTGCTTTATGGAGATTGCCATTATTGCAGATGACACCAAAAAAGAATTGATAACACAGCTTTGTATCGCATATTGCGGTATTTTGAGTAAGCATTCTATTTGCGCCACCAGCACGACCGGTGCATATATCTCCGAGGCAACAGGCCTTAAGATAGAAAAGCTTTTGTCCGGTACTCACGGTGGAGAGCAGCAGATAGCGTCAAGGATAGCCTTTGACGAGATAGATGTGTTGTTTTATTTCCGTGCTGCCAATCCGTATAAGGAAAAGGATGCCAGCTTCCGAATGGATATAGAGCAGAATTTACTCCGTCTTTGCGATGTTCACAATGTTCCGGTAGCTACAAATATCGCTACAGCGGAAATTATTGTTACTGCACTTGACAGGGGAGAGCTCGATTACAGGAACTTTATCAATCCCCGTTCAGAATACAACATCAAGAAGAGAAATCTTAAGTTTTAATGCATACGAAAAGGAACCGTCACAGACGGTCCCTTTTTTTACGGATTATATATAGGAAAAATATAAAACGGGTGCCGGTATCGGCACCCGATAAGTATTAGTCAATATCAAGTGTATTGAGCAATTCCTTAAGATTCTTAAGCTCTTCTGTTGTAAGAGTGATACCCTTACCGAGCTTCTCATGGCCTTCCTGCCAAGCACGAATATCGTAAATAGGGTCACGGTCATTCCAGCTAACGAGATTAACTTCCTTTACCCAACCGCTGTTGCTCTCGGAAATAGTGCCGAGCTCTTTTACGATGCTGAATTTGAATTCGGGCATGTCTAATCCTCCCTGTTATATTTTTGATGAAGTTAAATCATCTCTTACCTCCAACATTTTAGCACACTTTTATACAAATTGCAATATGAAATTAATAAATAATTATATGTTTTTATTAAATGTTTATATATATTTTTATAATAAAAGGAGAGATTTTGCACATCCGTGCAAAATCTCTCTTGTGATTAAGTTGATTTACGGTAGATTATATGAATATTAAAATCCCAGCTCCTCATTAACAAGAACCACATGGATTCTGTTGGGTATGGCAGAATATCTTGTGTATACCGTGTGCCCACAGATAGTCTGGGAGGGGATAAGACAGCTTTCGCACTTGCCCTTTTCCGCACAGGGAGTCCTTCTGGATAGACGCTGTGCATTTTTAACACAGGCGATGGATTTGATTCTTGCCATTGCCTCTGCCTTGTCCTTAACAAGCTTATTTTTACCCACAACCATAATAATCTTATCGGGACCGTATATCAAGGCACCCAGGCGATTGCCGTTTCCGTCGATGTTTACAATCTCTCCACTCTCGCATATTGCGTTAGCACTCATAAGGAAAACATCGGATAAAAGAGCTCTGCGTTTAGCCTCATATTGTTCCTTTGGGTCCTTGGATACATAGGCATTGAGCACATTGTATTTTTCAAGGGAGGAAAAGATATCTATTTCTGCAAGAGTACGGGAGCCTCCGGAGGATATTTGGATATCCTTGTAATCAACGCCCTTTTCCATTCTTGAATTTTCAATAATGGAAAGCACGGTGCTTACAGCCTCGGCACGGTCCTCTGCATAGTGGGGGCACATTTGCCTTTCGGCAAGCCTCTCCATAAGGGAAGAAAAAATATTATCCATATCATTCCTCTTCATTATCAGAAAGCTTAGCAGCTGTTTTTCCGAAAATAGGTGTACGCTTCTTAGATATGAGGCAGAAGGTATTTATAATAAACACAGCAAACACCAATAAGTGAAGCACGGAGTTAATTACACTCATTACATCATTGAAGGAGGTAACTGTTTCTGCCCAATCACTGTATGCAGAACCGTATAAGGTATTTTCGGGCTCGGATGCGTTCATAATAAGCTCAAATATTATGGTTGAGATATTTAGCGTTATTCTTATAAAAATCATTGTGCCAAGGGTAAGAGCATTTGCTACAACACAGTGTACAGCATCTTTTCCGGGCTTTGTAAGTACTGTCAGTAAAAGTGCCAGACCGCACATCATAGCAGTACCGTAAGCACTTAATGTCCAGAGAGCAGGGGCAAAAACTGCAAGAGCACATATAAGGATTTCAAATTTGCCGAACTTCATAGGCTTAGCCTCATATTCCTCATCATAGTCCTCGTATTCCTTTACCAAGGCATCGGTGTCATCTGTGTCATGGGACTCATCGGGGTCCTCTGTCTCCTCAGACTCTTCCACTGCCTCGTCCTCCTTGTGTTTTTCATCCTCGGCGTCATTGGATTTTTCGGACAAGCCAAGGAAGGACTGCAATGCCTTTTCAGCCATTTCGTCTTCTAATTCAGCTTGGGTCTTTTTTTCGTTATCCATATTTTCTCCTTATTAAAAATTAAATTTTACTACATCAAGAGACGGTCTTGTTTTATACGCACCCTTTGTAAAGTCGGGGATAGCCTTAGGCATACCACCCTCCTTAATAGACTCCTCGGAAAGACAGGTTACACACATCCAGGCTGCTGCATCATATACATCTATGGGCATTTCCTCGCCTGACTTCAGTCTGTCCACAAAATCACGGAATTCAATATAGTCCATTCCGCCGTGACCTGCATCAAGCTGCTCCTGTGTTATATTAAACCAGCTGTCGGGAAGCATATCCTTGAATTTCTCGGCTGAGTTTTTGTATTCGTCTATGTATTCGAGAGTGGACCAAAATTCCTTCTGACCGTCAAAGTAAACAGAGTTGGAGTTTTGCTCATACATACCCTTTGTACCCCTTACGGTAAACTCTCTGTTATAAGAACGGGGGAGGGAGGTGTCCAGCCTTATAAGGATCTGCTCTCCGTTTTCGCAGGTGATAATTGTATTTATAACATCACCCTGTGCAAAATCCGCACCGATAAGCTCGGGGTTGATATTATCCCTGTTATCCTCCACATACTGCTCCATACCGAAGGAGCCGGATGCTACGGAAACTAAGGATACCATTCTGTTTCCTCTGTTTATATTGAGAATCTTTGCAATAGGACCAAGCTCGTGGGTCGGATAGTTCTCGCAGTTTCTTGTAAGGTAGTTACGGAGCCTGTAATGACGGTTTTCCTTACCTCTTGTAACCTCCGAACGAAGGTCGTGTGAGTAAGAGCCGGAGCAGTATACTATTCTGCCGAAAAGCCCCTTTCTTGCCATTGCTGTGGCTAAAAGCTCATCTCTGTTATAGCAGCAGTTTTCCATAAACATAAAGGGTACACGGGTCTTTTCCCATGTGTCAACAAGGTCAAAGCAGTCCTTAAGACAGTAAGCACCGCCAACCTCAAGGGCAACTCCTACACCTGCCTTCATAGCATCGATAGCTATGGGAAAGTGCATCTCCCAGTCTGTGGAAATGAGCACAGCATCAAGCCCCTTTACCTTAAGGAGCTCCTTATAATCCGTTGTCATAAAGGGCTCATAACCCTTTTTTTCCTTTACCTTGTCAAAGGCACCCTTGGCTCTGTCATCATACTTATCGCACACGGCGATAACATCCACATCCTCAAGGGAAAGCAGTATTTCAAGAAGACCCCAGCCACGACAGCCATGGCCTATAATACCCATTTTTACTCTATCCATATTGCACTCCTGTATTATGATAAAATATTTACCTTAAGTATACCATAAGAAATCCTGAAAATCAATAAACTATTGACAATTTATACTTATGAGTGTTAAAATAGAGGAAAATAAAAACCGTAGCACATAGGAGAAAAATATGAAAAATAAAGCACTGAGAATAACGGTAAGGACAATAGCACTTATCCTGGCTATACTGTTTTTCCTTCTTTTTGTCGTGTATATGGGTGAAAAAATTATTTTCGCACACTTTTTCTATAATGCTGACAGCAAATTTGCAACCCCGGGTATTTCCGACGGATATGTGCCACAGGGCTTTGAATTGTATGTACCCTGTGGCATTAACGCCCGTGAGAGACAGGCAGGCTTTCTTGCTTGTGGGTATATGAAGGATAAAAGTGCCTCCAGAGTCTATGTCCTTGCAAAGGAAACGGGAGAGGAGCTTTATTATGTTGAAATGAAGGAGGCAGACGGCTCCGACTATACGGGTCATACAGGTGGAATTACATATTACGGAATGTATTTGTATGTATCGGGTGGAGACGGATGCGATATATTTCTTTTGAAGGATCTTTTTGACGGTGATAATAAAATAACGAAGGTAGGAGAGGTAAAGACAGGCAATAACCCGGCATACTGCAAGGTTTTTGACGGCAAACTTTACGCAGGCTCCTTCCACTATGCTGAGGGTGGATATGTAAGTCCCGATGAGCATATGCTTACAACTCCGTCTGGCGATGAGAACAGTGCGGTAATAACAGTTTTTGAGCTTGATATAAACACAGGACTTGCAAAAAGCGAGACCCCTGTGTGCGTATATTCCACAACAGGTAAGGTTCAGGGTATGTACATAAGTGATACCGGAAGCATTCTTCTTTCCACATCCTGGGGCCTTTCCACATCTCACCTTTACGAGTATGATATATCCCTTGCCTCTACGGGAACATTTAATTTTGACGGAAGTAATGTTCCTCTTACATATCTTGATTCCAAATGTCTTGTCCGTGATGTAAAAATGCCACCTATGGCAGAGGAAATTATTTATATCGACGGAGAGGTATATGTAATGACAGAGTCCGCATGCTCAAAATACATCTTCGGTAACTTTACCTCGGGTAGAAGAGTATGGGCATATGAAATGGCATAAGAAAATTAAAATAAGCTACAGACAGTCAGGCGTCCATACGGATGCCTGACTGCTTTTATAGACACGGGTAGGGATATTTTTGCCAAAAGCAGATATAAAGCACAGGCTGACGATACATAAAAGCAGTGGGGCAACACAGAAATGCGAAATGTGTTTAAGAGTATGGAATCGGCATTTTTGTGAGCAACACCTATACTGATAAATTTTGCCTGGCATTCATAGTGTTTTAGAGTAAATTAAAGTATAATTAAAGTAAATGTGGTAAATTTGATGATGGAGTATGGCAAAATATCCGAGCTTTTATGCATTTTCTATAAAAAATAACATAAAATATATACTTTTTATGTTGATTTATTTTGAAATGTATGCTATACTTTAGAAGTCTACAAAATCGTATGATACAAAACAGAAAGGAAAATTAAATGGTAGAAATTAAAAATCTCGTTAAAAAATACGGTTCAAAGTATGCCCTTGACGATATTTCTTTTACTATAAACAGCGGAGAGATTGTTGGTTTTCTCGGGCCCAACGGTGCAGGTAAAACCACAACTATGAATATTGTTACCGGATATCTTGCTTCAACCTCCGGAACCGTTGTTATTGACGGTAAGGATATTTTGGATGATCCCATTGAGGCAAAAAAGCTGATTGGCTACTTACCCGAGCAGCCTCCGCTTTATGTGGATATGACAGTATGGGAATACCTCGGATTCGTATTTGACCTTAAGAGCTGTGACCTCAATAAGGAGAAGCATCTTGAGGAGATCTGCATGATCACTAAAATCTTTGGAGTAAAGAACAGGCTTATCCGTAATCTTTCCAAGGGTTATAAGCAGAGAGTCGGTATTGCCCAGGCTCTTATCGGTAACCCACCGATTATTATTTTTGACGAGCCTACTGTTGGTCTTGACCCCAAGCAGATCATTGAGGTCAGAAACCTTATCAGAAATCTCGGTAAGACACATACAGTCATTCTTTCAACACACATCCTTTCGGAGGTTCAGTCCGTATGTAACAGAATTGTCGTTATTAACAGCGGTAAGATCGTTGCAGATGAGAAGACAGAGAATCTTACAAAGGCAATTTCCGAAAATTCACGCTACCGTGTAAAGATTTCCGGTCCTCAGAGAGAGGTTGCATCTGCACTTCGCAATGTTCCCGGAGTTGTTATGGTAGAATCCCTCAATGAAAGGGATGCAGACGCCTTCGTTTACATTGTTGAGGGAGCACCTAATATTGATATCAGAAAGAAGCTCTTTAGAGTTCTTGCATCAAAAGATTGGCCCATTCTCGGTCTTGAGGCTGTGGGTGCTGACCTTGAGGATATCTTTATTAAGCTCACAGATAAAACAGGAAAGAGAGGAGAGTAATAGGAATGCTTGCAATATTTAAACGCGAAATGCGTTCTTATTTCACAACTGCTACCGGATATATTTTCCTTGCAGTTTCTTTGGCACTTTTGGGTGCTATGTTCGGAGCAACAACCTTTCTTCAGGCTACCTCCGAGGCAGGTACATACTTCTTGTTCATGCTTGCTATACTCGTTATAATTCTTCCCATCCTTACAATGAAGACCTTTAGTGAGGAGAGAAGGACAAAGACCGACCAGCTTCTTCTTACAGCTCCCGTTCCGGTAACTAAGATGGTGCTTGGAAAGTATCTTGCGGCATTTACTATGTTTATGATAGTTGTTCTTTTGTCTATGCTTAACTACATTCCTCTTTCTGCATATGCAGTAGAGGATGCATACGGTTCAACATCATCCCCCAACTTTGTAATGATTCTCGGCTCTACATTTGCTATTATTTTGGTAGGTATGTGCTTTATCGCCATCGGTATGTTCATTTCCTCCCTTACAGAGAATCAGTTTGCAGCTATCGTAATTACACTCGGTGTACTTGCGGCACTTCTTTGTATCAGCATTTTTAACAGCTTTATCTCATCCTCTGCTGTAAGAGCAATCCTTGACTGGTTCAGCGTATATAGCAGATTCTACAATTTCACATACGGACTCTTTGACTTCGGAGCACTTATTTACTATCTCTCCGTAGCCGGAGTGTTTGTGTTCCTCACAATTCGTGTGTTTATCGCACGCAGATTCCGCTAATCAGAAAGGAGAATGAAAATGAAAAGAAGATCATTAAAGTCACTTTCTGACAAGAAAAACATTAAATACACAGGCATTAACCTTGCCTTCTGTGCCCTTGTTGTGGCATTGGTTATTATACTTAACGCAATGATAGGCGTTCTTTCCGATAAGTTCAGATGGCAGCTTGATATGACAGAAGAGGGAATCTTTACAATGTCAGACAAGATGAAGACCACTGTAGGTGAGATGTTTACCGAAAAGGATGTACAGATCGAAATTATTTTTGCAGCTCCCGAGGATGAAATCGAGGACGCATACGGAAGATCTGATACAGCCGGCTCTATCGGTTATGTATACTCCACAGCTCTTGACCTTGAAAAGGAGTTTAGTGACAATATCGAGGTAAACTGCTACGATATCGAAAAGGAATACACCTTCTATAAGGATAATTTCTACACAGATTCAGGTACAAGACTTTCCCAGAATGTAGTTATAGTAGCGAGAAAGAATCCTAACCCCGGCACTCCCGGCACTCCCGGCTACAAGCCCTACAATGAATATAAGGTATTCCATTACCAGGCGTTCTATGCGTACGATACCAATACCGGAGATCTCTATGCGTACAACGGAGAAATGGTATTTACATCAGCGATTCTCGGTCTTGTAATGGATGAAAATCCCACAGTATACTTCACATGGCAGCACGGTGAAACATCCTTTGTAAACTGGGATAAGGACAGTGAGGCAATCGACTTTGAAAGCGTTGAGACATCAAGCGATATCAACAGCGAGGCTTTGACTCTTATCAAGATATTTGCACAGAGTGGCTACAGTGTTAAGCCCATTGACCTCTCTACAGAGAACATACCCTCCGATGCCCGTTCGATAGTAATCAATAATCCTACAAGCGATTTTTCTCCCGAGGAAACAAAGAAGCTTACTGACTACTTTAAGAGCTCAGGAACAATTTTCTGCTTTACAGATTATGATGTGGATCTCCCCAACCTTTATGCATTTGCAGACGCTAACTGCGGTATTGAGGTTTCTCCCTCAGAATATCCTGTAAGCGATACATTGCTTGCAAGTGCTACACCCTATAAGCTCCGTGCATTCGTTCCCGAAAATGCGGCAGCACTCTCATACTTCAAGACCCTCAGCAATGCGGCATCTGCCAAGGCTCTTATGAACAACGCCAACATTGTAACAATAAAGGACGAGTTCAAGAGTGATGAGGGATATGTGGAAAGAGAATATGTAAAGTATGTTAAGCCCCTTCTTGTAACCAGCGAAAATGCTAATTTCGGTGGGGCAAAGGGAACATACAACCTTATGACAATCACATCGGCTGTAAAAGAGGATATCCTCAATTCAACCGACGGTACAATGAATAAGAATGAATATTCATATTTTGTAATGTGTCCAAGCTCAAGCTTCGTTTCCGAGGAGGGTCTTAACAGCTCCTCCAACGCAAATAAGAAGATGATGCTTGCGTTGATACACACACTCTCCTCCAGAGAGGATACACCCTCCCTTGTTGATATTGATTTCAAGGTATTTATTGAATATGACCTCGATATTACCGCAAATCAGGCTACAGCGATGACAGTTATTATTTCCACAGTTCTTCCTGTTGCGTTTATAATCGGTGGGGCGGTAGTAATACGCAGGAGAAAACTCAGATGACAAAAAGGAATAACAAAGTAATACTTATCACCATGGCTGTCCTTCTGGTGGCGTTAGTGGTAGTATATTTCGTTGTAATAGCACCTCTTCTCGAGCCTGAAACAGAAGCTCCTACTCCTCAGGACGGAGAGGGAATTATCAACAACAGCCTTACTATTTACGATCCCATTGACGAAAGTCAGCTAATATCCATTAAAGTTAAAAACACTAAGGGCGAATATACCTTTAAGCGTGTAGAACAAACAGTGGATAATGAAAAGACAATGGTAACAGTTATCGACGGATATGAGGATCTTATATTTGATGAATCCTACTATGCATATCTTCGTAACTATGCCCTGACACCTATTACTGTACAGAACCAGGTATACAGAGACTGTACGCCCGAGCAGATGGCAGAATACGGTGTAACAGCCGACACATGTCAGGCTACAATGACTGTAACCTATAAGGATGCAAACGATGCTGTAAAGACACACACCTTAAGGATCGGACACAAGGCATTTACTGCCAGTGCCACCTTCTATGTTGCTCTTGACGGAAGAAATCATGTATATAGATTCTCCGCAGCAGCAGAGGGCTCCATCCTTATTCCAATTACAGATTATATTTCCCCGATTATCTACATGGGATATTCCTCATCTGCCGAGGCTATGATCGATATAAGAACCTTCTATATCTCCGAGGGCAAGATGAACAGCATGAGCACAATGAGACCCATTATCGCACTCCAGGGTGAGCAGATAGAGGATGAAGAGGGAGTGCTCAGCACGGATTATATAGTGCACATTATCAAAAACGGACAGTATCTTAAGAGTACAGCGGCAGACTATGAATATTCTCAGAATGCTCTTGCAATTTTCTATACCAACTTCCTTGGTGACAAGGTAGTGGCTATAGAGCCGGATGAGGCTATGCTTGACGAGTACGGCTTGGGCAAGACAGACGATGTATTCTGGGTAACAGCCGACTCCCATACATCAGGAGTTGACCTTCCTTACTTCTTCATCAGCCAGGCAATATACAGTGAAGAGGATGAGCAGAATTACTATTATGCTGTTGCAAAGCAGTCCGATATAAATCTTCTTATAAGAATTCCCGAGGCTGCATTTATTCCTCAGGATCAGTTTAAGGATGTTGAATCCGTTGTATTCGATGACGGTAAATCCATTAACTGGGCTGCAACAAATACTATCGGTGCAGGTCTTAGTGAGGCACTCCGTCCCGACGGAACAAAGTATCTCGGTGTTGCATCCGTTACTATAAAGGTTCCCACATCTGTATATCAGTACGGCGAGGAGACCTTCTACATTAACTATGTACACGATGCAAAGGCAGATGCTGATATTCTTAAGGTAACCTCCAAGAGTGGAAGATACACAGATACCAGCGACGCAAGACATAAGCCCTTCAACCAGCTTTACTTCACACTTGTATCATATCCTCTTGCATCAAGATACAATGAGCTTGATAATGATACGATTGAAGAAATTTTGGCAAATCCCAATAATATGCTCTACACCCTTGAGGTAATTCTCAACCCTGCAGAGGGAGAGACCGCAGGAAAGGTACAGAGATTTGAGTACTATAAGATCAACGCATCCGATGCGTACAGCTCCGAATATGTTATACTTCATGTAACAGAGGGCTACTACAAGGACGGTGTATTTGTTGAATCCGAGGAATCAGCAAGAAAGTCCCTGTCACAGAAGACAGTATTCGATACCACAAGAGCGCAGGTAACGGACTATATTTACAGAGATTTTATTGCTCTTATGAAGGGTGAGCTTGAGGTAGCTTAATTTTCAAACAAGCTCGGTGTTATACGCACCGAGCTTGTAAAATACAATCATTGGTAAGCGAATAAGGTGCAGAAAATAAAATACAAAACCGATAGGTTTGAAAAGGAGAAAAAATGGAATATAAATACGGTTATTTTAATGCGTCAGGCGATGAATTTATAATTACTTCTCCCGCCACACCCCGTCCCTTTGACAATTTTCTTTTCAACGATTCCTGCTATGCAAATGTTCATCAGACAGGTATAGGATGCTTTGACTACCAGATAGACGGTAAGGAGGGTATCCAGCTTTATACAGGCGTTGGCCGTATCTGTGACTATGATGTATTTGGCAAGGATCATCTTTACAACAGACTTGTTTACATAAGAGACAACGAAACGGGTGAGTTCTGGACATTGAACTGGGAGCCTGTTTGTCACCCCTACCAGTCCTATAAATGTGTACAGGGCATGGGCTATACAGAAATTGAAAATAAGACCTGTGATACAACAGCAAAAATGAGAATTTTCGTTCCCGTAGGTAAGGATGCCTGCGAGATCTGGAAGCTTTCCTTTAAGAACGACGGAGCAAAGAAGCGTTCTTATTCCATATTCACATACAGCCAGATTCAGTTTAAGTTTAAGTGGGGCTTCGACAGCTACGGTGACACCTTCTACCGTGCTACACGCTTTGATGAGGGAGAAAATACCTTCTATATGACAAAGCATCCCTTTATTAAGCCTCATAACTATCTTACAGCCTTTATGATCGCAGATAAAAAGATCGTAGGCTCCGACGGATGCCAGAATGTGTTTGTCGGTGATTACGGAACACTTTCTGCTCCCCAGGTTGTAAGAGAGGGTAAGGCGAGAAACTCCATCGGCTCTGCTAACGCAACGATCTGCTCTATGCAGTTTGACCTTGAGCTTAACGCAGGAGAAGAGCAAGATATAAGCCTCGTTCTCGGTATCGGAGAGTGTGAAAATGACTCCAAGTACTATAAGGAAAAATATCTTGCAAATCAGGATAAGTACTTTGATGAGGTTAAATCCTATTACAAGGCACTTTACACACAGAATCATATTACCACAGAGGACAATCATCTTGACCGTCTTATCAACTTCTGGGGCAAGCACGCTACCAACTTTGGTGCCACATGGTGCCGTTGGGGATATAACGGATACCGTGATATCGTACAGCACGGCTTTGGCGTAGTTGCCTTCAAGACAGACAGAACAAGAGAGATTCTTAAGGAGGCAGTTGCTAATCAGTATTCAAGCGGTATGGCTGTTCGTGGCTGGAATCCCGTTGATACAAAGGCATACTCCGACTCAGCCCTCTGGCTTGAATTTACACTTACAGCATATCTCCGTGAGACCGGTGATATTGACTTCTTAAACGAGGTAGTTCCCTTCAGAGATGAGGGAGAGGCTACAATCCTCGGTCATATGGACAGAGCACTCAACTTCCTTGAGTCCAATAAGGGTGAGCATGATCTTCTCCTTATCAAGTTCGGTGACTGGAATGACTCCCTTACCGGCGTAGGTAAGGAGGGTAAGGGCGAGAGTGTATGGCTTTCCATTGCTTACGCACAGGCACTTCTTGAAATGGCAGAGCTTGCTAAGTTTATGAAGGATGAGGCTAAGGAAAAGGATTACCTTGCAAGACGGGAGGCTATCGTTAAGGCAATTAACGCAAATGCCTGGGATGGAGAATGGTATCGCCGTTGCTACACAGACGCAGGTAAGCCCCTCGGCTCCAACGAAAATAAATACGCTAAGATGTTTATGGAGCCTCAGTGCTGGTCGCTTATTTCCGGCGTAGCAAGTGAGGAGAGAGCTGCTACTCTTATCAATGCTATGGATGAGCATATGGCAACACCCGTTGGATATATGCTTCTTACACCCTCCTATAAGGAGTTCGATTCCACAATCGGCAGAATTTCCTCTATGGAGCCCGGAATCTGTGAGAACGGTACAATCTACTCCCATACAAACATCTGGATGATTCTCGGACTTCTTAAGTACGGCAAGGCAGATCTTGCATACAATCTCTTTAAGAAGATAGCTCCCGGCTATATTGAGGGCGACAATGCAGAAATCAAGAATAAGTGCTTGCCCTTTATGTTTGCTAACTGCTATCTCGGTCCTGAGCATAAGAACAGTGCATTCCAGATGGAATACAGCTGGATTACAGGCTCTGTTGCTTGGTATACAAACACAATGGAAAGCTATATGATGGGTATCCGCGCAACCTATGAGGGACTCGTGGTAGATCCTCACCTTCCCTTTGCAAAGGGTACTATGAAGCGTAGCTTCCGTGGAGCAACATACAATATTACAATCGATAACCCCGATGTTAAGTACAAGGATATTACAGTATCTGTAGTAGTTGACGGTAAGGCTATCGACGGCAATGTGATCCCTGCTTTTGCAGACGGAGAGCACGATGTTAAGGTTGTGATTAAGTAATAATAAAAGGCTTTCGCAAAATGCGAAAGCCTTTTTGATTTTGGTATATCCGTCAATGCTTAGGTCTATGTACAAAGATGAAATGCTTCCCCTAAAATGGGGGAGTATTTTCAGAATATGTAGGTGCCCTTAGGTACTCTGTGTTCCTTGCCTTCAATTATAATGGTAGCAGGAACGGGAGTTATAATTTCATAGCGTATTTTACCCTCGAAATGATACCATTTTGATGAAACAGTGCCATGGCGTGTCTCTATTTTTGCACTCAGGTGGTCAAGCTTATCTGTGGGAATGGGAGAAATAACAACCTCCTCAAAGCCCGGCTTTTCCTCAACGGTGTGGATTCCACAGGCCTCCATATATACCCAATCCGCTACACTTCCGTAGGCGTAATGGTTAAAGGAATTCATATTCTTTGACCAGAACTCACCCTTTTCGTTCTTTCCGTCCCAATGCTCCCAAATAGTGGTTGCACCTTGCTTTACGGAATATAGCCATGAGGGAAACTCCTCCTGCAAAAGAAGATCGTAGGCAACCTCGGCATATCCGTTTTGCGACAGGGCGTGGAGAATATATGGGGTACCCACAAAGCCTGTTTTGAGCCTGTTTCCGTTTTCCTTTATCATAGTGGCAAGCTGCTTTGCAACAGCAATCTTATTCTCGGCTATATCAAAATACAGTGCCAAGGCACACTCGGTCTGTGTTTTATATTCCTTAAAGGTCTCACGGATTTTTTCTACTATTTTTTTGTGCAGTTTTTCATATTTATCTACACGCCTGCCAAGTATTTTACCTGCTTTTGCAACAAGGAGGGTAGAATGGGCATAGAAAACGGAGGCAATAAAATCCTCGTTTGAGGATCCACGGTAGCTCCCTGCCGGTGCGTCAAGTCCCAGCCAGTCGCCGAATTGCTCACATCCTGCCCACAGATATTTTTCCTTAGTATGCTCGGTGATATATTTTATATATCTGCACATAGAGGTATACTGACGGGCGAGTATCTCTTTATTGCCGTAGGTAAGATACAGCTGGTAGGGAATAATGGTAGAGGAATCTCCCCATACGGCTCCGCTATGCTCAGCTGTGGACCAATCCCAACAGATTGTCTGGGGAATAATGTGGGGGATGTGTCCGTTTTTCTCTTGATCAAGCTTAAGGTCGGTAAGCCATTTTATAAAAAATTTTTCCACATCATAGTTATATGTGGCAGTCCTTGAAAAGACGGTTGCATCTCCTGTCCAGCCCTGTCTTTCATCCCTTTGAGGGCAATCTGTGGGCACATCGAGAAAATTACCCTTTTGTCCCCATATTATATTGGAAAAGAGCCGGTTAAGCAAGGGACTGGAGCTTTCAAGATAGCCCGTCCTTTTTATATCTGAGTGGAGCACAATTGCTTTGATATTAGACGCTGTTATCTCACAGGGGAACTCCTCTATTTTTATATATCGAAATCCCCAGAAGGCAAGCTTGGGCTTATATACATTATGTCCCTCATGGCAGGTATACTCAAAGCGAGCCTTGGCATCACGGTAATTTTCATTGTAGAAATTGCCATCCCTGTCAAGAACCTCACATACGGAAAGAGCGATTCTGTCACCACGGTGGGCATCTGCCTCGATTTCAAAATATCCTGTCATATTCTGACCGAAATCAATTAGCCTATCACCGTTTTTGGCAGTAAAAATGCATAACGGTCTTAAAATTTCCTGTTCTTTTACATAAACACCCTGTTGCTTTACCACAGTGACGGCAGGAGGATTATCGTAAATCCTTGCGTTTACATAGTTGTCCTCATAATTTGCGTCCACTATTTCTCCGTCATAAAGCTCAGCATAACGGATCTTATCTCTTTTGACAAGCCAGCTTTCATCGGTTACAATTGTCTTACTTGTGCCGTCGGTAAAGAGAATATCTATTTTTGCCTTAAGGGCCTTTTTCTTTTCAGGTCCACCCTCATCGGTGCCGAAGTTTATTTTGCCCTTATACCAGCCCTCGGCGACAGAAACGGAAAGAGCCGAGCCCTTGTTTATCATTCTTGTAATATCATAGGTCTGATATTGGACTCTTTTCCTTGATGTAAAGCCCGGTGCTAATATGAAATCTCCGACACGGGCACCGTCAATCTCGGCGTAATACACACCGAGAGAGGTAATATGAAGAGTAGCCCTTTTTATCTCCCTTGCAAAAGCAAGCTCCCTTTTGAAGCATACAGCCTCGTAGAGCTTATTTTCGGGATGTAATATCCATTTTGCATTTTTCAGCATATTATTTCGCCTCCGATTCCTTGACTATATTTATATAAGCGTTAAGAAGCTCCTTAGCTCCCGTAAGCAGATGATCTCCGGATTTTGTCATTAAACAGATATAAGGATTTTTTCCAACGCCCATTATCTTAATTTTAGTTGCGTCCACCTTTGACATTAAGTACAATACGCCCAAATCAATTCTGTCGGGGAAAAAGCGTATCTGATCACGCATTTGCTCTACCTTTTTCATCCTTGCCATAGAAGCATAGGATTTTACGAGTGCCGTCTGTATAAGGGTCATAGCACTCTTGGGTATTTTACCGAATCGGTCAGTAAGCTCTGCCTCTATATCCCTTGCGTCCTCTTCGTTTTCAATGTGGGCTATCTTTTTGTATATATCCATACGCTGAGCAGAGGAACGGATATAGCCCTCGGGCAAAAATGCATCGGAGGACAGAGTGATTACAGACTCAAACCTTTCGGGGGGCTTGATTCCCTTTTCCTCGAGGACAGCCTCGTTAAGAAGCTTTACATAAAGGTCATAGCCTACAGCCTCCATATGTCCGTGCTGAGCAGCACCGAGAAGATTTCCTGCACCTCGTATCTCAAGGTCACGCATAGCGATCTTAAAGCCTGCACCGAACTCGGCAAAGTCACGGATAGCATCCAACCTCTTTTGTGCAATTTCGGAAAGAGCCTTTCCCTGTCTGAAGGTAAAGTATGCGTAGGCTCTCCTATGACTTCTTCCGACTCTGCCCCTTATCTGATGTAGCTGGGAGAGTCCCATCTTATCGGCGTTTTCAATAATCAGAGTATTGGCATTGGGAATATCGATTCCTGTTTCTATGATTGTTGTGCTTACAAGAATATCCACCTCACCCTTAACAAGGTCAGCCCAGATATTTTCAATATCCTCCCTGTCCATCTGCCCGTGGGCAACACGGATCCTCGCATCTGGAAAGGCCTTGTTAAGCCTGTCTGCCACTCTGTAAATGTATTCTACATTATTGTAGAGATAGAATATCTGACCTCCACGGTACAGCTCACGTCTTATGGCATCGTTTAATATATTTTCGTCATATTCCAGAACATAGGACTGAACACCCTGTCTGCCACCCGGTGCCTCATCAAGGACGGACATATCACGGATACCTCCGATAGCCATACTAAGGGTTCTCGGTATAGGTGTGGCACTGAGAGAGAGCACATCCACATCGGGACACAGCTTTTTTATTTTCTCCTTCTGTGCTACGCCAAAGCGTTGCTCCTCGTCAACTATAAGGAGTCCTAAATCCTTAAATTCCACGCCTCCTCCCAGTAGCTTATGTGTGCCGATAATAATATCCACATCACCCCTGCGTAGCTTACGGAGGATAACACTCTGCCTGGAGGGTGTAACAAAACGGGATATCATTTCTATATTAACTCCCGTACCGGCAAAACGGGCAAGGGCAGTCTGATAGTGCTGCATACAAAGAATGGTTGTGGGTACGAGTATAGCTACCTGCTTGTTGTTTGCAACTGCCTTCATTGCCGCACGGAGAGCTACCTCTGTTTTACCGTAGCCTACGTCACCGCAGAGAACTCTGTCCATGGGACAGGGCTTCTCCATATCTGCCTTTATTTCATCTATTGCCTCCCGTTGGCAATCTGTTTCATCAAATTCAAAGGAGGAGTCAAATTCTCTCTCAAGGAGTCCGTCCGGCATAAAGGAAAAGCCGTTTATCCTTTGCCTGCGTGCATAAAGGTCTATAAGCTCCTTTGCCATATCCTTAACAGCTGTTTTGGTCTTGGCAGTGGCACGCTTCCAATCTGCACCACCCATTCTGGACAGCTTAACCTCCCCGTTATCACTCTTGGCTCCGATATATTTTGATACCATATTAAGCTGATCAACAGGTAAAAACAGCTTATCCGTGCCTGCGTATTCAATAGCGATATAATCACGGTAGGCACCGAGGGCACACATGTTTTTTATACCCATATACCGACCTATTCCGTAAGAGGCGTGAACAACATAATCTCCTACATTAAGGTCTGCATATGAAAGTATTTTTTCTCCTGCATTTTTAGAAAATTTCTTTGTCTTTTTTGTTTTTACGGTTAGCTTGTCGGTTTTTGAGGAGAGCACAAGACAGGCAAATTTCGTCTGAGTAAGCTCATATCCGTCGGGAAAGGAATCACAAATTACACACACGGCACCGGACATTACCGAGTCACCGTCCTTGTAGGCAAAGGCGGGAACAGAATATTCGTTCAGTGCCTTTATCGACCCTCTTTGCTCCGTTTCCGTACGGCATACGAGAACGCAGGAGTATCCCACAGAGGTCAGTCCCTTGAGCTCATCTATAGCAAAATTTAAGGAGCCGTCACGGAGGGAAAGAGTCTTTATTTTAAAATCAAAGATTCCTCCACATCTTCCACTGTAGCCTACAGTATATCTGTCTGTCAGTATAACCTGCTCGCAGGAGGGAAAATCCTCTATTCTTTCGGGAGGAGCCATATAATCGGAGTATTCCTTGGTTACAAGTCCCGACTCAACCAAAGATAGGCTGTTTTCACAGCTTAGCTCATATGCATTTCTCGCCTTTTGCTTAAGAGAAGCCATATCCGAGAAAATAGCACAGGGAGTATCTGTGAAATAGTCAAGCAGACATTCGCATTGAGGGTATATAAGAGATATAAATTTATCCTGAAAGGCAAGGGATGTACCGTGTACAAGGGAAAAGCGTTCTCTCATCAGCTCGGCCTTGGCACTTTCGTTTGTACAGCTATCGAGGAGAGAATCTATTATCTCTGTCATCCTTTTGACTTGCTCCCCGTCTGCAATTATCTCCTTTGATGGGGTGATAAGACATGTGTCAACATTTTCACTCATACGCTGAGTAATAGGGTCAAACACTCCCATTCTGTCTATCTCATCTCCAAAGAGCTCTATTCGTATGGGGAGATTTTCTCTTTTCTCACCGTTTAAGTAAAAGTCGCCGTTACCCGTAGGATATATATCTATGATTCCGCCACGAACTGCAAATTGCCCTGCACTTTCAACGAGCTCACTCAGCTGATAGCCTGTATCAATAAGCTTTTTTGTAAGCTCGGTGATGTTCAGCTCCCCACCTCTGTCAATACGAAAGGTACGGGAGGAAAGCTCACTTCTTGGCATAGTGTACTGGAGCAGTGCGTCGGGAGTTGTAACAACTGCATCAAGGGATGAGTCAATAACCCCACACAGAACACGGAGCCTGTCATATTCAAGCTCCCTCGACGATGTCATATCATAAAAATTAAGGTCCCTGTATGGATAAAATGCTGTATTAAGCCCACTTCTTACAAAAAAGTCGTTTAGCCTGTTTGCCGTTCTTTGCTCGGGAACAAGGTATAAAACCGTTTTTTTGTATTCGGTCTTTATGTGAGAAATAAGAGAGTAGCTAAGAGCAAAGGCAGGTCCGTCTCCGATACCGTTTACCAAAAGAGGCAGAATTTTACCCTTGGTCTTCTGCGTGGAAAGGGTAGAGATAAGGGATTTATATTCTTGAGTGTCCTGAATAGGCTCTAATAGAATTTTTGTGTTCATATATACCACCTGAATAAAAAATAAAGACGCCAAAACCTCCGACTTTGGTCGGAGGAAACGTGTATTATAAAAATGCTATATGCTTTCTATATGCATAGTATACCACGATAAGAAAAAAATTGTCAACACAAAATTATAAAATCTTGACAAATTAACAGCAGTATGTTAAAATGCATATATTAAAAAATCGTTTTCCGTCGAATGACTGTTTTGAACGAAAAAAGGAGGAAAAATGAAAAAGCTTTTATCTTTTAATAAAACAAAGCTCTTTTGGATGTATTTTGTAGCAGCTGTTATATTTTTGCTTGGTGCACTGATAGTAGCCCCCATCTGGTCCGGTACAGATGTGTTCTTTAAGGATTGGGGAAGGAAGATAATAGAGATATTTATTGCAGTGCTTATAATTATCTATCTTTGCACATACCTTCGCAAAAAGGTTGCAAGAGGTGGAAACGGTGTGGTTAAGATTCTCACTCTCGTAGAATTTACTCTCCTTGCTATTATAGCTCTCGGATGTATCCTTTCACAGTTTAAGATATTCAGCATAGGCGAGCCCTTTCAGATCTTAGGACTTATTATGTGGTGTAGAGGAGTGGTTGAGATATTCCGTGCATATTATTTCCACAATGGCTCAGCAGTCAAATATCCTGTATGGCTTGTAGCAGTGGCAATAGCTCTTGTAACCTTCGGTACATATCTTTTTGTAAAGCCTCCTGTATCCGGCACATTCTTCCAGTGGCTCCTTGCAGGAATTTTGCTTATCTGTATGATAGTTTGTATATACGCAGGTATAGTAACAAAGCCGGAAAAGAAGGCTAAGGCAACCAAATAACAAATCAAAACGCTGTGAGAAAAAGCTCACAGCGTTTTTACATTCTATATAACGGCACTTTTTACAACACAGGCAGAAACAGTTTTGTCATCGGAGGAAAAGCTCCTTTCCCTCGAACGGTTAATGATTTTTGACGGGAGAGTGTCGATAGAATCGGCTGTAGAGGAGGAAAGCAGAGAGCATATCCATTCGGAATCCGACTCTGTGGCACATATGCCGTCACTTACCATTACCACAATATCTCCCTCCTGCAGATTGAAATCCAGCTGCTCGGCATCGGGATTCTTCATTATGCCGATGGGAGCAGTTTTGGAAAAGAGCTTAAATACCTTATCTCCCCGTTTTACAAAGGAGGGTGCAGCTCCGCTTTTTATAAAGCTGCTTTTTCCGTCTGCCAAATCAATTTCCAAAAGGTCCACAGAGGA
Source organism: Clostridia bacterium (assembly GCA_017451485.1). Taxonomy (GTDB): domain Bacteria; phylum Bacillota; class Clostridia; order Oscillospirales; family CAG-272; genus RGIG2000. Next base: position 31,201 of record JAFTOG010000005.1, read on the forward strand.
GGAGCACTCTGCACGCTTATGCCTGAGAAAATTGTTTACCATAGACAGTGATACCTCCTTATCGGGGTGAAGGGATAGTAGCCTTTTGAGAAATTCGGCACATACAAGCGAAGTGGCAGATGCCTCCTTTCCTGAGCCCATACCGTCACAAATCAGCATATAAAACTTATTATCATAGGACAAAAAGGTGGATACAGTGTCGCCGTTTTGCTGAGCCTCGTCGGCTTTTCCCGATAGCTTTGCACTCTCTATGGCGTATCTGTTGGCACTTTCCACCGTCATTACGGAATAGGGCGATTCTCCCTCGAATTTCGGAGGTGTAATTTTACAGCCGAGGACTCTTTCCAGCTCGTTAGTAAGAACGGAGGAGTTACATTTGGAGCTTTCTACATCCACCCCTGTGGCTATAATTCTTTTTTTAGCACCGCCAAAGGCACTTATACTGGTGCATATAAGACCTAAGGAATCAGCCAATCTGACAAGCTTGTCCGTAAGAACAGGGTCGGGGATATCCTCATCCTCTATTCTTTGAGCCTCCTTGCTGAGAAGCTTTGAAAAGTTTTCATAGTCGGCACCACTTATTTCAAGCTTGTCGTTTTTTGATAATGCTTCCTCATCCAGCTTGCATTTTTCGTTTATTTTCTCGATAATTGTATCAATATTTGGGCAACGGTGCAGGAATTTCTCGTCAATGTCGGATTTTGATACTGATTTGTTGTAATATGAAGCCGTACTAAGCTTATCTATATTCTCCTTCGTGGTGGCAGAGTCCCTGTCCCAGCATATACCTCGTTTCGGACAGGAGTAGCAATTGTTCTCGCATATTTCAAGACAGCTTTCGTATCTTGAATCCATGCTTACTGCCTTTTCACTGCTTCCGAATTCATAAAGAAGCTTGGAGACCTCATGCAGAGAATCTGACACACGTAGAAAGCCGTTCTTTATTCTTTCTCCCTTTTCCTTGGAAAGAACCTCCTTTACGGTTGTGCCCTCCTTTGGCAGAGTCGCAAATCTCGGACGGGGAAGAACCTCAAATTTGAGTATCGGATACATAATCAGAGTGGACAGAAGAAGCTCCGGTACAAGATAAACAAGTGCCTCATATCCGGATGTGAACACTCCGTAACCTACACTTACCGTAAAGGCACTTATCACAGCCAAAAATGCAGAGGTTCTCCAAAGAAATCCCGACACAAGTGAGGCTATGGAAAATATGGGAGCAAATCCTACCCTTTGGCAAATACCAAGCAGAGCACCGAAGGCCCCACCCTTAGCTGGGGATACGGTTTTTGATGTGTAAAGTACAAGACAGTAGGAAAGTATAATTGAGATATCAAGGTCAAAAAGCTCTCTCCCCTTCAAGGCAAATATCACCATAAATGAAAGAACGCACACTCCTGCCGACTTTATTGTGGAGCTACCCTGGGAATAAATACCGCAAAGAGTGTAGGTAAGCACGGAGCTTATAATTACGAAAAAGGCGAGGACGAATATTTCATAGTAGGAAAAGTCGGACATAACCACCTTATAGACACTTATTCCAAGTGCGGAAACAGCACAAAGAGCCACACGCACCCCCTCATTTTCCCCAAAAAAGGAGGAAAGAAGGTCCCGTCGGTTTTCCATATTCAGCCCAAGACCGTTATCCGTACCGCCACTCAGCCATAAGGAGCCGACAATACGCAGAGCCATTAGGGCACAGAGTGCAAGTGCATAGGAGATATCCATATCAAGATTAAAGTAAACTGACAAAAGACTGCCTGCAAAGACAAATGGTGCAGGTCCCTTACACGAGGCAAGAAGGGCAAGAGAAAAGGGATAAATGTCAAAAATAAATTTTACAGGTGTTAGGAAGAATCCCAGAACAAAAAGAATGCATTGCTGTGCAATAGAACGCCATTCCTTGCTTGTCCGTAATTTTTCCTTAAGCTTTGGCTTTGTTTTATTCATAATTTTTCCTCCGATAGCATATTTATTTAGATTATACACTTAACATAACGCTGAAATTGTCATATTCTACTGTCGGGAAAGAGGATATATTGTGTAATAATACGGACAAAAGTTATAATTTGCCGTGTACAGCTTCAAGGGGTCGAAAAAATAGGATGAAAATATTGATTTTTTCCGTTTTAAGTATTAAAATAGGAGTATGAAACAGGGGAAGGAAGGGAAAAATGGACGCACTTAACCGTATAAATTCCATATGCTTTACAGGTCACCGATACATAAGGGAGGACTTTGATGAGGTAAGGTTCAAAAAAATAGTTTATGCCTCCATAATAAAGGGCTTTGATACCTTTATTTGCGGAGGAGCTCTCGGCTTTGATACCTATGCAGCCGAGGAAATTCTTAAAATGAAAAAGAATTTTCCACATATTAAGCTACATTTATACCTTCCCTGTAACAATCAGAATAGCCACTGGGATCTTGCCGACAGAGTGAAATATAACAAAATAATCCGCCTGGCAGACTATGTGGATATGCCGGATATTCCTTATTATGACGGTTGTATGCGTGCTCGAAATTACAAAATGGTAGATAATTCCTCTGTGTGCTTTTGCTATCTTAATAATGACGCAAGGAGTGGCACAGCCCAGACCGTCAGATATGCCTTCAAGCAGGGATTAGCCGTTTTTAATGTCTCCTCCGACCCGGAAAGCGTTTTTTTATACATAAAAGAAAAATACGATTCTCGCCACGGTTGATTAGACTGTGGCTTTTGTTTTATAAAGTAAACGAAATAACAAACGTTTATACAACCTATACAAAGCAAAGCTAAAAAAATGTTAAAATGTATATTGACTATTGAAAGGTGGTGTGATATAATAAATACATATTTTTTATTTTTTATATTCAAGGAGATCATTCACATGAAAAAGACAATTATTAAGGTTCTTTGTCTTGTTTTCGCTGTTGTTATGGTTCTCGGTTGCTTCACAGCTTGTGGTGGCGGAGAAGAAAATTACGCTGAAAATAACACAAAGATCAAGATCGGTGTATCCGGTCCTTTAACCGGCGGTGCCGCTATGTACGGTATTGCGGTTAAGAACTCTGCACAGCTCGCAGTTGATGAAATCAATGCTAAGGGTGGTGTAGACGGTGTTATGCTTGAGCTCGTTGCAGTAGACGACCAGCACGACCCCACAAAGGTATCCACTACATACACAACACTTTACGAGGGCGGATGCCAGCTCTTCCTTGGCACAGTAACAACTGCCCCCGGTATTCAGTTTAAGCAGTATGCTCTTGAGGATGAGATATTCTACCTCACACCCTCCGCATCCGGCGACGATATTCCCTCTTCTGACGGTGGATTCCAGATGTGCTTTACAGACTCTAACCAGGGTACAGCTTCTGCTAAGTACTTCAACGAGAACTACTCTGGCAAGAAGGTTGGTATCTTCTACAAGGCTGACGATGATTACTCCGTAGGTATTAAGAACAACTTTGTAGCAGGTCTTAACTCCTCCTTCGGTAATGTAGTTGAAGCTTCCTTCACAGGTGAGGCAAGCCAGTTTGATTCTCAGATCACTCTTCTTAAGGATTGTGATGTAATCTTTATGCCTATCTACTACACTCCCGCTTCTCAGTTTATGAAGCAGGGTGCAAGCAAGGTTAAGGCAAGTGCTGTATACTTCGGTTGCGATGGCTTCGATGGTATCGACGCTGTAGAAGGCTTTGACATCAACTCCATCAAGCAGGAGGTTTCTTACCTTTCTCACTTCGATTCCACATCTACAACAGGCCCTGCTGCTGATTACATCAATGCATATAAGGCTAAATATCCTGATGCACCCCTTAATCAGTTTGGTGCAGCAGCATACGACTGCGTATACGCAATGGTAGCAGCTCTTGAAAGCTCCGATGAGGAAATCACAGCTACAATGTCCGCACAGGATTTTGCTGAAATTCTTAAGGCGGAGTTTACAAGCGATGACTTCGTATTCCACGGTGTAACGGGCGAGTGTGTAAACGGTCAGAAGTCCACAATCACATGGAACGAGGACGGCACAGTTAACAAGAGGGCTGTTAAGTATGTAGTAAAGCAGAAGAGCTAATCACACAAATAGCCTATTGAAAAAGTTAAAATTGCCGGCGTAAAATATGCGTCGGCAATTTTTCACAAATCGACATTATGCAATGTAAATGGTAAAAAAGGAATAAACAATGGAAATTATTATGACAATAATAAACGGCTTAAGCATCGGCGGTACCTATGCTATGATAGCACTCGGCTATACAATGGTATACGGTATTGCGAAAATGCTTAACTTTGCCCACGGCGATATTATCATGGTTGGCGGCTATACAATAGTACTGTTTTTCCCCATAAGCCCCATCATTGGTGTAATAGCTTCTGTAATTTTCTGTGTTACTGTGGGAATAGTCGTTGAAAAATCCGCATATAAGCCCTTGAGAGGTGCATCTCCCCTTGCTGTTCTTATTACAGCAATCGGTGTAAGTAAGCTTCTTCAAAGCTCGGCACAGATTTTCTTAGGCTCTGAGCCCAGAGGAATTACTTTTAATTTCGGTAATATTCAAATTGGTTCCGTAAGCATAAGCGTTTTAACTCTTATTACAATACTTTGCTCCGTTGCTGTAATGGTAGCCCTTACCCTTTTTGTTAAGTATACAAAGACAGGTAGAGCAATGATAGCAGTATCCGAGGACAGAGGTGCTGCTCAGCTTATGGGTATCAATGTAAACTTTATAATTATGATAACTTTTATAATCGGCTCTGCCCTTGCGGCAATTGCCGGTGTATTCCTTGTATTCAAGGTGCAGGATGTAGGTACAACCTTCGGTGCCATGCCCGGTATCAAGGCGTTTGCCGCTGCGGTTATCGGAGGTATCGGCTCAATTCCCGGTGCTATGGTTGGCGGATTGGTGCTTGGATTTATTGAGGCTATTTGCGGTATGGTACCCGCACTTTCGCCCTATACCGATGCTATAGAATTCGCTATTCTTATAATAGTGCTTCTTGTTAAGCCGACAGGCTTCCTTGGCAAGAAGAGAAGGGAGAAGGTATAATGAAAAAGTCACTTAAAAGCTTTACAAAGCATTATTTGAATTACTCCGTAATAGGAGCAATACTCATTGTATTTTCAATTATCTCTCTTGTCTCTCCTATGAAGACATCTATGGTTTTCCTTTTCCAGCAGATAACAGTTGCTGTTATAATGGCATTATCCCTAAGCCTTGTTGTAGGCTTTCTTGGAGAGCTTTCTCTCGGTCATGCGGGATTTATGAGCATCGGTGCTTACCTTGGAGGTAAGATTGCTCTTGTTATTATAGAAGCAGGAGACCTTAAAAGCAGTAATATACTTGTATTTATAGTAGCTGTTTTGGTTGGCGCGGCTTGTGCTGCCCTTTGCGGATTTATAGTAGGCTTTGCTGCTCTTCGTCTTAGGGGAGACTATCTTGCTATCGTTACTCTTGCCTTTGGCGAGATAGTAAGAGTTATATTTACACACTCCGACCCTGAAAGCTTTGGAGGAGCTCTCGGTCTTAAGAGCCCATCCTTTGGAATGAAAGAAACATTTGTGCTTGTAATTATAGGTATATTGCTCATTCTCTTTACCCTCTTTGTAATTCAGAATCTTCTGAGAAGTAAAGCAGGAAGAGCTATTACAGCTATTCGTGATAACGAGATTGCTGCTAAGGCAACGGGTATAAATGTTACAAAGCATAAGCTTATGGTATTTGTTATATCTGCTGCATTTGCAGGTGTTGCAGGTGTACTTTTCAGCTATGCTAACTCTCCTGTAAAGGCAGATACTTTTGATTACAACTACTCCATAGAAATACTTGTTATGGTTGTTCTCGGGGGTATGGGTAGTATAAACGGTTCTATTATTTCAGCTGTGCTTATTACCGTGCTGAATAACAGACTTACTACAATCCTTACAGGCGACAATGCTGTATTTAAGGATCTTTTCTATGCTGTTATCCTTATTCTCATCGTTATATACAATAACGCCCCCGGTCTTAAGGGCTTCAGAGAAAAATATAACCTTAAGAACTTTATGAATAAGATATTAAAGAAAAAGCACGACCCGTCGGAAATTACTAACGATGCGGCAAGATGGGATGTAGTTCCCACTAAGATAGAAATGAACGAGGTGCTCTCCACCGATATCGTTGTCGATAAGGTTGGCAGAGGCGATGACAGTGCTGATATCCGTGAAAGAGGAGGTAATAAATAATGGCTAAATTTATTGACTCCGTAAAGAAGTATGTTAAGGATTTATTTCCTCAAAAGATACAGAGAAAGACTATTGAAAGTGATTATGTTCTTGAAACAGAAAACCTTGGAATCTCCTTCGGTGGACTTAAGGCTGTACAGAGTGTAAACCTTAAAATAAAGAAAAACGAGATATACGGACTTGTTGGACCTAACGGTGCAGGTAAGACCACAGTATTTAATCTTCTTACAGGTGTATATCAGCCCACAGAGGGAACCTTCTATCTAAGTGGCGAGGAATTTAGAGGCCTCCCACAGGAGCAGACAAACCATAAGGGTATTGCAAGAACCTTCCAGAACATCCGTCTTTTCAACAATATGAGTGTTGTAAGAAATGTAATGGTAGGACTTCATAATCAGGATGAATATAAATGCACTGTTCTTGAAAGTGTGCTTCGTCTCCCCAGACATTTCAGGATAGAGAAGAAAATGAGAGAAAGAGCAAAGGAGCTTCTTGATATCTTTGGACTCAAGGAGGAGAGAAACAACCTTGCGTGCAATCTTCCCTACGGTAAGCAGAGAAAGCTGGAGATTGCAAGAGCCTTGGCTACAAATCCCAAGCTTTTGCTCCTTGATGAGCCTGCAGCAGGTATGAACCCCAATGAGACAGAGGACCTGATGGATACAATCAGACTTATCAGAGATAAGTTCGATATGACAATACTCTTAATAGAGCATGACCTTAAGTTCGTTTCCGGTCTTTGTGACAGAATAACAGTTCTTAACTTCGGTACAGTTCTCGCAGAGGGAACAGCAGAAGAGGCACTTAACGACCCTGAGGTTGTTAAGGCATATATCGGTAACTAAGGAGGATATGAAATGGCACTTTTAGAAGTAAAAAACCTTGATGTGCATTACGGTGTCATCCAGGCAATAAAGAACATATCCTTTGAGGTAAACGAGGGAGAGATAGTTACACTTATCGGTGCTAACGGAGCAGGAAAGACAACAACAATGCAGAGCATTATGGGTCTTATCCATCCCAGCCACGGTGAGATTTACTATAACGGACAGAAAATAAACGGCATCCCCTCTCACAAAATAGTAAAGCTTGGTATGACCCAGGTTCCCGAGGGAAGAAGAATATTCTCGGAGCTTACAGTGTATGAGAATCTTCTTATGGGTGCATATACAAGAAATGATAAGGACGGCATAGAAAAGGACTTTAAGGACATCTATGCTCTCTTCCCCAGACTCGAGGAAAGAAAGAATCAGATAGCAGGTACTCTTTCCGGTGGTGAGCAGCAGATGCTCGCTATGGGTAGAGCAATTATGAGTAAGCCAAAGCTTCTTATGCTTGATGAGCCCTCGATGGGTCTTTCTCCCCTCCTTGTGGACCAGGTGTTTGAAATTATCAAGCACTTTCATGAAATCGGAACTACCATTCTTTTGGTAGAGCAGAATGCAAACAAATCTCTGGCTATCTCCGACAGAGCCTATGTTCTCGAGAACGGAAAAATAGTTCTTACAGGCACAGGTAAGGAGCTTCTTGCCAGTGAGGAAATCAAAAAAGCGTATCTTGGTGGTTAAGACGGAGCCAATCGGCTTCGTCCTGCCCCGGGATATAAGGATTAGTAATAATATTAATACAGGTGGTAAAATGAAAGCAGTTATAACAGTAATCGGTAAGGATAATGTAGGTATTATTTCATCCATCAGCGGAGAATGTGCTAAAAAGGGAGTTAATATCGTAGATATTACACAAAGCGTTCTTCAGGACTATTTTGCAATGATAATGCTTGTTGAAATAGATAATATGAAGGTAAAGCTTACAGATTTCCAGTCGGCTCTTTCCCTTATAGGAGAGGAAAAGGGTCTTGATATTCGTGTAATGCATGAGGATATCTTCAACGCTATGCACCGTATTTAATGAGGTGATAATATGATAAATACCAAGGATATTCTTGAAACTATTAATATGATAAAGCAGGAAAACCTGGATATCCGTACCATTACAATGGGGATATCCCTGTTTGACTGTATAAGCGACGATCAGAAAAGATTGGAAGCGAAAATATATGATAAGATTACTAAGTGTGCAGAAAAGCTCGTTCCCACAGCTGAGGACCTTGAGCATACATACGGTATTCCGATCATAAACAAAAGAGTAAGCGTTACTCCCATTTCTTTAGTTGGAAGTAATATAGGCATTGACGGATATGTTCGCCTTGCCGGAGTGCTTGAAAAAGCTGCAAATGAGGTAGGTATTAACTTTATCGGTGGCTTCGGTGCCCTTGTACAAAAGGGTATGACTAAGGGTGCACACAATCTTATAGAGGCTATTCCCGAGGCACTTGCTACAACAACTAAGGTGTGCTCAAGTGTAAATGTAGCTTCTACCAAGGCGGGCATAAACATGGACGCCGTTAAGCGTATGGGCGAGATAATCAAGGATACTGCTATCCTTACAAAGGATAAGGACTCCATCGGCTGTGCTAAGCTTGTGGTATTTGCCAACATCCCCGAGGATAATCCCTTTATGGCAGGTGCTATGCACGGTATGGGTGAGAGTGACACCGTAATAAATGTAGGTGTTTCCGGTCCCGGCGTTGTGGCATCAGCAATTAAGAGAGAGGGCACTTGTGATTTTTCCCGTCTTGCAGATACCATTAAAAAGACAGCATTCAAGATTACCCGTGTGGGACAGCTTATAGCTCAGGAGGCTTCAAAGCGTCTTGATACTCCCTACGGTATAATTGACCTTTCATTGGCTCCCACCCCTGCAGTCGGTGACAGCGTAGCCCACATTCTTGAGAATATGGGTCTTGAGAAATGTGGTACTCACGGTACTACTGCTGCACTTGCTATGCTTAATGATGCAGTTAAGAAGGGTGGAGTTATGGCATCCGGCCATGTAGGTGGCTTAAGTGGTGCATTTATTCCCGTTTCTGAGGATGCAGGTATGATATCTGCTGCAGAATGTGGAGCATTAACTATTGAAAAATTAGAGGCTATGACAGCTGTTTGCTCAGTTGGTCTTGATATGATTGCCGTTCCCGGTGATACTCCCGCATCCACAATAAGTGGAGTGATAGCTGATGAAATTGCTATAGGAGTTATCAATAACAAGACAACAGCAGTACGACTCATTCCTGTTATTGGAAAGGGTGTTGGAGAGGGCGTTGAATTTGGAGGTCTTCTCGGCTATGCTCCTATTATGCCTCTTAATAAATATTCCAGCGAGGAATTTATTGCCCGTGGTGGCAGAATTCCTGCTCCAATCCATAGTTTGAGAAACTAAAGGAGAATTAAAAATGGCAAAGCTTGATACAATTTGCGTACAGGGTGGCTACAATCCCAAGAGTGGAGAGGCTCGTGTAACCCCCATAGTACAGAGTACAACATATGTATACGAAAAGGCAAGTGAGCTTGCAGACCTTTTCGACTTAAAGGCAGACGGATATTTTTACACCCGTCTTGCAAATCCAACTGTTTCCGTATTTGAAAGCAAGCTTGCAGAGCTTGACGGTGGTGTGTGCGGTATCGCCTGTGCATCCGGTATGAGTGCTACACTTCTTACTGTATTGAATGTCTGCAACGCAGGAGATAATATTGTTTCCTCCCGTGCTATCTACGGTGGAACCTACAATCTTTTCTCCATTACACTTAAAAAATACGGCATTGAGTGTCGTTTCTTTGATCCCGATGCATCAAAGGAGGAGATAGACGCTCTTGTTGATGAAAAAACAAAGATAATCTTTGCAGAAACCATTGCTAACCCCACAATCGTAGTATTCGACTTCGATAAGGTGGCAGAGATTGCAAAAAAGCATAAGGTTCTTTTTGTGGTTGATAACACACTTGTTACTCCAGTTCTTTTCCGTCCCCTTGATTTTGGAGCAAATATTGTAGTATATTCCTCCTCAAAGTATCTTGACGGACATGCAGTTGCTCTCGGTGGATGCATAATCGACGGTGGTAATTTTGACTTCAGTGCAACTGACAGATACGAGGAATTTCTTGTTCCGGATGAAAGCTATCACGGACTCGTTTACGCAAGTCTCGGTGCTAATGCCTTCGGTGTTAAGTGCAGAGTACAGATGATGCGTGACCTTGGTGCAATAATGAGCCCTGAAAATGCATTCCTTACAAATCTCGGTATGGAAACACTTGCTCTCCGTATGGAAAGACATAGCGAAAATGCTGCAAAGGTAGCAAAATTCCTGTCCGAGAACGAAAATGTAGAATGGGTAAAGCACCCCTCACTCCCTACAGATAAGTATTACGACCTTGCAAAGAAATATATGCCCAACGGTATGGGTGGAATGATGAGCTTCGGTGTAAAGGGTGGCAGTGCAAAGGCTGCTGAATTTATGGAGAAGCTTAAGATGATAAAGATAGTTACTCATGTGGCAGATGCCCGTTCCTGCGTGCTTCATCCCGCATCTACAACTCACCGTCAGCTTTCCACAGCCGATCTTGAGGCAATTGGAATTAAGGATAATCTTATCCGTCTTTCCGTAGGTATTGAAAATGCCGAGGATATTATTGAGGATATCCGTCAGGCACTTGAAAGCATATAAGCAGCCTCCATCTCAGAGGGAGGGGGCCACGATAATAGTGGAAGGAGCTCCTTCCCCAAAAACACAGACATTAATTTGAGAGGTTAAATTATGCCAATTATTATACCCCACGATATTCCGGCATATTCCACCCTTTACGGTGAGAATATATTTGTAATGGATCACGAAAGGGCACAGTCTCAGGATATACGCCCTATTGAAATAGCCATTGTAAATCTTATGCCTACCAAAATTGAAACAGAAACTCAGCTAATAAGACTTTTGTCTAACTCCCCGCTACAGATAAGAGTTACTCTTATCGGTACGGAGAGCTATATCGGAAAGAACACTCCCTTACAGCATCTTCACAGATTTTACCACACCTTCTCCGAGATTAAAAGCCGTCGCTTTGACGGTATGATAATTACGGGAGCACCTGTGGAAACTCTTGAGTTTGAGGAGGTAAAGTATTGGACAGAGCTTTGCGAAATTATGGAATATGCAAAGACTAATGTTCAGTCTACCATATTTATTTGCTGGGGAGCACAGGCGGCATTGCATTATTACTACGGTCTTAATAAAATTCCTCTTGACAAAAAGCTTTTTGGCGTGTTCCCACACAGAAAGTTTACAATGTTTGACCCACTTCTTAAAGGTACGGATGAGGAATTCTTTATTCCACATTCCAGACACACAACAATCCTTCCCGAGGAGTTTGACAAGACTGATGACCTTATTATTCTTGCAGGCTCTGACGAAATAGGAGCATCCGTGGTTCGTTCAAGGGACGGACGCCGTATATTCCTTATGGGACATATGGAGTATGATAAGTACACCTTAAAGGGAGAATACGACAGAGACGTTGCCAAGGGACTTGAGATTGACCCTCCCAAGAACTATTTTAGGGATGCGGCAAGGACGCAGGTGGTACAGAATTGGCACTCCACAGCGAATATTATCTATTCAAATTGGCTTAACTACTATGTATATCAGGTAACGCCTTTTGATTTGGATAAACTTCAGTAAGGACTGCTGCAACGGCACAGACCAAAAACAGACACGTGTATGGCAAAACCATTGTTTGCGAGCAGTTTACTGTAATATTGAGGTTGAGATTTTGCAAGGCTTTGCAAAATCTCTTCTTTTTATGTGTCTGTTTTTTAAGCGCGACTGCTACGCCCCACGGGGTCCCCGTAAAATTCGCAAGGATTTTTGGGGAATGGGTATGTCGTACACCAGTACGCCGACGTGTACGCATTTACGCTTTCTGCACTCGTTTCGCTAGCCCTTAACATATAATATTAGAAAGGAGAATATTATGATTTATGTAACAGGGGACACCCACGGACTTAACGATTATAAGAAATTACACATTTTAGCGGGAGAAAATCCCGACCTTACAAGGGAAGATTACGTAATAATAGCAGGAGATTTTGGCGGAGTATGGAGTAACGAAACTCTTGTTGAGTGGCTCCGTCCATACAAGGAGCTGCCCTTTACCGTACTGTTTGTAGACGGCAATCACGAGAACTTCGATATGCTGGACGCCTACCCTGTAGAAATATGGAACGGCGGCAAAATTCACAGAATAGCGGATAATATTATCCACTTAATGCGCGGACAGGTGTTTACCGTGGAGGGCAGGACAATATTCTCCTTCGGCGGAGGCACCAGCATAGACAGAGGCTGGCGCGTGCAGGGTAAGAGCTGGTGGCCCCAGGAGCTTCCCACTATGGCAGATTATGATGAGGCGCTGACTAACCTTAAGGAGCATAATTTCAAGGTTGATTTTATAGTAACCCACTCCTGCGACGAGAGGGCGCTGTACTATCCGCCCCTGTCAAGCTGTGGCAAGGCTATGACAACCTACCCCGACAACCGCACCCTTACCAATTTTGAGGAGATGGTGGACTACGGCCATTGGTATTTTGGACACTACCACGTAGACGGTGATTTAACCGACAGAAAGACCGCCCTCTGCCATAATGTAATCAGAATAAGCTAACAAAAAACCGACACAGCGTGTCGGTCTTCACAAGAAATTCAAAACCCCGACAGACCGAAAAAAATCTGTCGGGGTATTTGTATTTAAGCAGAGCTTTGTTAATCGGTATAGCAGCTTGCTATAAGCGCGTCGTATTCATTTTTGTCAAACTCAAAATCGCAAGCAGAAAACCAATCAATATTTTGTTCGTTCTGATAATAGGGAAAGGTATAGTTTATTCTTCTGCGATACAGCTCCTCGGTCCAATTATCGCCTATCCATTTACGCCATTCGGGACTGTCAACATCGGTTGAAGCAATATTGTCACCGTAAAGCGTCCAATCCTCTTTCGAATATGAATCAACATATAAAATGCCGCTGCGTTTTTCCTGCTCGAATGATTCGTTGGAATGATTTACCGTTCCAATTCTTCTCCATATTACCTTGTCGTCTTTTTTTATAACATCGGCAACGATTACAATACACGAAAAGTCAAAATCTTCAGGACAACTCAAAATGGGTGTAATTGCATTGCTTTGATTCAAAATATACCGCATAAATTTTGAATCTCCTTCAAAATCGTAATCGTTAGTCCAACAAATAGCCAAATCATCATTGGGCGTTATAGATTGCAATAATTGTTTATCCTTGGCAAGCCATTCGTTTATGTATTCATATAACGGGCGACCGTCAATGAAAAAAGCTTTGGCTTCGTAGCCTGATGATAAAAAAAGATTTCTGATTTCTATTTTATTCATTTACACTCTCCGCCACACTAAATACACCGCATCTCCGTCAAGGCGAGGCTTTCGTTGGCTTTTAATAAATTAAAAATGTAATTTTGCTTTACAGCTTCTGCGTAATCTCTATTCCGTTTTTGGGATACCAGTTAAAGGTAACCTCCTTGCCGTTTATAAGGTATTTTTCGGGGCAGGTGGTTTCCATCCAGTCAAGGGGGATAAACTCGTCCTTCTGTACGGATGCTATCTTGAATGCCTCCTTTAATTCCTTGGTTTCCGATTCGTTTAAGATACCGGGCTTACAGGAAACAAAGAGGGAGGATGCGCTTAACGAAAGAGCGCGAAGCCACTCACGGTTGAGGGACCAGTCAATAGCCCCCGTAATTCCAACGCAGTCTGCGTCCGCGCCGAAGAAGCGGTTGTTCTGCGCAACGCGGAAGGCAAGAGTGTTTACACCCATCTTTGCGGTTCTGCACCATTCAAATCCGCTGGTGTCATCACCCGTTCTGTTAAGCTGATGGAGTCCTGCGCACAGGTGACCGATGGCGTTACAGCCTATAATTACGGCGCCGTCGGAGGAGTCCTTAATAACCTTATAGAAGGTCTTTACTATCTCCGCGCTGGTCCTTGTCCTGTCATAGAAGTGCCAACCGTCCATAGCCAGCTTGTCTGTAATTTCAAAGCCCCATCTGCCAAAAATATCAAAGGTAGAGAAGTCGTGCTTGATAAGTCGGTAGCCCCAGCCAACAAGTCGCTCTGTGGTTTCCTTAACGTAGTTAAGCACCTGGGGATGGGATGGGTCAAGCACCTTTTTGGAATGCTCAAAGTACCACTCCTCGGGGAAGGTGTCTACCTTTCTTGGCTCGTCGTCCCGTCCGTTAATAAGATAACGCACCCAGATACCGGGGCGAACGCCAAGGCTTGCAATTTCCTCTGCGGTCCTTTTCATATCGGGGAAGCGCTCGTTTCCTTTATCCCAGGGCGCATCACAGGAGTGGGGCTGCCATCCGTCGTCAATTACCATATAGGGGATGTTTTCACACTCGGCGCACATTTTCTTGACAAATTTTGTGTCGGCGATAATCTCATCGTGGGAGCTTTTCCCATAGGCATAGTACCAGTTGTTGGAGCCGTATACCACGTGGTCCGCAAGGTAGGGGTTGGGGGACATAACAGAGCAGAACTCCTTAATTGCCGTAAATGCGCTCATATCCCTGTATTCCTTGAAGTATACGGTAGCGCACTCCAGCTCTCTGCCGTTAAGATATACGCCGTCGCCGCCGTTTCGTATATCGAGCCACAGGGTTACGCCCTTGGTATCATACTGCCAGAACGCCATTGCATTTGGCTGAACCCCAACGCCGAAGCACTCTGTATATCTGCCTGTATAATCAAGATTTGTATCGCTTCCGTTGGAGGCGGCCATATACCAGGGCATACATCTTTCGTTACAGATGGTGCTCCAGCTTAAATTACCGTAGCCACGCTCCCAGGCATCCCCAAGGATTTTAACATCCTTTCGCATTTCCTCATTCCAGCGGAGGCGTACGTATCTTGCTCCCCTCTTATACGAGGTGGCATATACGGTAAGCGCACCGTTCTTTATTTCAAGCCTTACGTATCCGTCCTCGCTTGAGCAGCTATCCCCTGCAAAATCGTGCTTTATACCGTCAAGGTATAGGGAGGTGTAGTCGGGAATCCTTATTTTCATATCAAATCTCCTTTTGTAAAATCGGGTGTATACGCAGAGGAGGCAGAGGATTTTTCCTGTATGTATCCGTCATAGCCAAGCTCTGTTGCGCGCTTTACCACGCTATCATATTCAAATGTGGTTATTTTTCTTTTAAGAGAGCTTATATCCCCCTTGTAAAACTCGGGTGTGTATTGGCTCATAAGAGAGAGCTTTATTTTACTTACATCGCAAGCTTCAGCCACTCTCTCCAGGATTTTTATGCTGTCCCCTCTATGCGAGGGCAGAACAAGATGGCGTAAAATCACGCCCCTCTTCATAATTCCGTCCCCGTCAAGGATACACTCCGGGCACAGCTCCAGCATTTTCTTAAACGAGGCAATCGCCTTGTCAAAATAGTCAGCGGCAGAGGAGTATTTTTCTGACAGCTCGGGGGAGAAATATTTAATGTCTGTCAAAAAAACATCCACGTATCCCCGCATTTTTTCAATTTCCTCGGGCTGCTCATATCCGCCCGTGTTGTAAACCACGGGGATTGTAAGCCTGCCCCTAACAAGGTCAAGGGCAAGCCGTATTTTGTCTGCGTATTGGGTGGGGGATACTAAATTTATATTGTGGGCGCCCCTGCGTTGCAGGTCTGAAAATATATCTCCAAGGCGCTCTGGCGTAATTTCCGTACCTGCTCCGCCGTGGCTTATATCCATATTCTGACAGTACACGCATTTTAACGGGCAACCGGAGAAGAATACAGCTCCGCTTCCTCGGGTACCGCTGATACAGGGCTCCTCCCATTTGTGGAGCATTACACGCGCCACTCTTATTTTATCGTCACAACCGCAGTAGCCCTTGCTTTTTTCTCTGTCTATGCCGCATTTACGAGGGCAGAGGGAGCATTTCATCGCATATCTCCCGCCGTCAGCTTGATAAGCTTGTTAAGGCTGTCGGGCTGCTCCTTTGCCTCGTGGGCAGAGCGGTTTTTAGACACGTATCCGCACTTTCTGCATTTATGGATAATTATAAATCCCTTTTTCGGGTCTGTTTCCGCGCGTATCGGGTCCATTATTCCGCCGCATTCACTTGCTCTGTCCCCGGGCAGTACGTCCACGTGCTTGGAGCAGAGACACTTTGGGCAGTGGTTCCTTGAGGAGTAGCCAAGGGGCTTTACCTCGTGTCCGCAGTTTTCACAGATAAATCCGCTATCGTTTTTTGTAAATCTTTTGCTTTCCATATATAATCCTTCTTATTTTCCAACGCAAAATCTGGAGAAAATCTCGGAAACGATTTCCTCGCTTGTGGCTCTTGCGTCTATCATATCAAGCTCGGACAAGGCATTTTCAAGAGAGAAGCATATAATGTCGGGCGTCTCCCCAAAATCGAGGGCATCCTTTGCCTCGTACACCTTGTCAAGGGCAAGGTTGACAGAGGATAGCTGACGGGCGTTTGCAATTACCGCGTCATTGGAAATGTCTATTTTGTCAAGCTCGTACATTTTGTTAAGCACCTCTGCAAGACCGCTTAATCCGTTGGCGCTCTTTGCGGAAATTTCGCATACGTACTCAAAATTTGCGTACAAATGCTTAATAAACCCGTCGCTCAAGGCTCTTTTTGTGTCAATTTTATTTAGCACCGCCACAGCGCATTTGCCCTTTACGTCCTCGATAATTTTGTAGTCCTGCTCCGTTTCCGCCTCACTTTGGTCAAATACGCAAAGCACCAGCTCCGAGGCATCAAGCTTTTCCATAGCACGCATAACGCCTATTCTTTCAACTGTGTCCTCGGTTTCCCGTATGCCTGCCGTGTCCGCAAGGCGCAGGGTAACGTCACCCACAAGGGCGGTATGCTCTATAATATCTCTTGTGGTTCCCGCAATATCCGTAACAATAGCCAGCTCATCCCCACATAATGCGTTGTAAAGAGAGCTTTTTCCTGCATTGGGCTTGCCCACTATAGCTGTTTTTATTCCTTCGGTCACAGCTCTTGATGCACGGTAGCTGTCCTTCAGCTTGGAAATTTCACAGTATATTTCGTTAAGAGTACGGCTCATTTCCCCTCGTTCGTTATCCTCGATATCCTCGTCGGGGTAATCGATTGTAGCATAGGAACGGGTTATAAGGTCAAGCATCTTTCCACGGATTTTAAGGAGCTTATCTGTAAGCACACCCCTTGCTCCCGAGGTAGATAGGCGAAGCTGTGCATCATTGGTTGCATCTATTACGCTGCCGATGGCCTCAGCACGGGAAAGGGTCAGCTTACCGTTAATATAAGCACGCTTCGTAAACTCTCCGGCTCCTGCCATTTTGGCTCCACAGGATAGTGCAGTCTCCAATACTGCCTGAGTTACATAAAGTCCACCGTGACAGCATATCTCACACACATCCTCCCCTGTAAAGGACGACGGGCCCTTAAAGTAAATGATAGTAGCATCGTCGATAATCACTCCGTCACGCAGGATGTTACCGTAGTAGCACTTCCTTGGCACAGGGTCAGCTATTTTTTTGCCTGAGGGGAGAGAAAACATATTATATGCTACATTAAAGGCATCATCACCACTTATTCTTATCATTGCAACGCCACCCTTTCCACGGGCTGTGGAGATGGCTGCTACAGTATCGTTATGCATAATATCACCTCAATTCACAAAATAATTTTACCATAAGGGCAGATTATTTTCAATAGAAAATAAAATATAAAGTCATTGACTTATGAAAATATGTATGCTATACTCATATGGCAAAATAAAATCTGTAGTGGGAGGTAAAAATGGCTATACATTTATACGATAAATTCAATTACCGAAGACTTATAAGATTTGTGATTCCATCCATTGTAATGATGGTTTTTGCCTCGCTTTACGGTGTGGTTGACGGGCTTGTGGTTTCCAATTTTGTGGGTAAGACAGCCTTTGCCTCCGTAAATCTTATAATGCCCTTTCTTATGGTTATCACTACTATAGGCTTTATGATAGGTACAGGTGGCAGTGCCTTGGTTGCAAAAACCTACGGCGAGGGAGATACCGATAGGGCGAAAAGACTGTTTTCCTTTCTTATATATACAACCTTGGTGCTCGGTGCTGCTTGCTCTGTGCTCGGCATTATATTTATTCGTCCCATATCTGCACTTCTCGGTGCAGAGGGAGAGATGCTGGAGATATGCGTTATATACGGAAGAATTATTCTGTGCTCCCTTACAGCCTGGATGCTCCAGAATGTGTTTCAAAGCTTTTGTGTAACAGCAGAAAAGCCTGGCTTCGGACTCGTTATAATGATTCTGGCAGGAGTAACAAATATAGTTCTTGATTTACTGTTTGTAGCAGTATTTAAGTGGGGAGTTGTCGGTGCCGCCGTTGCCACGGCTATAAGCCAGGTGGTAGGTGGAGTGGTTCCGTTAATTTACTTTGCACTCCCTAATAAAAGCTTTTTACGGCTGACAGGCTGTAGCATAGATCTGCGTGCCCTTGGCAAGACCTTTACAAACGGCTCCTCCGAGCTTATGACCAATCTTTCCATGTCTTTGGTAAATATACTTTACAACTATAGGCTTCTCTCCATATACGGAGAAAACGGAGTCGCAGCCTACGGAGTAATAATGTATGTTTCCTTTATATTTATATCCATTTTTATAGGCTATTCCATCGGCTCAGCACCTATTGTCAGCTACAATTTCGGTGCAGAAAATACAACAGAGCTTAAGAATATAAGGAAAAAGAGCATTGTGATTATAATCGTAGGCTCATTAGTCCTTACAGCCCTGGCGATTCTAATGTCTCCTGTCCTTTCCGGGATATTTGTGGGATATGATGAGGGACTTTATGAGCTTACCAAAAAGGCATTTACAATTTACTCCCTGTCCTTTCTTTTTGCCGGCTTCAGCATTTTTGCGTCCTCATTTTTTACTGCTCTTGGCGACGGGCTTGTATCAGCTATAATATCCTTTTTCCGTACTTTCCTGTTCCAGGTGTTGGCAATAATTCTGCTTCCAATGATTGTGGGTAATGACGGCATATGGTGGTCCATATCCGTAGCAGAAATGATATCAATAATACTCAGTATATTTTTCCTTGTAAGAATGAAAAAGAAATATAATTATTAAGAGGCTGAAATGAAAATAAATCAAAAGGCAAGAGAGGCTCTTTTTATAGGACTTCTTTGCTCAATTTCGTATCTTGCTGTTTACATAGCCAGAAATGTGCTAAGCACCGTAACACCCGGTATCGTGGGTAGTGGAGAGCTTACAAAAGAATATATAGGTAATATTTCATCACTTTTCTTTATTTTTTACGCCATCGGACAGCTTCTGAACGGATTTCTCGGTGATAGAATAAAGGCGAGATATATGATGTCGGCGGGATTGCTTCTTGCCGGAGCGATAAACCTTGTTTTCCCATATATTATCCACACTCCCCCGGTGGCAAAGCTTGCATTTGGACTTACCGGATTCTTCCTTTCCATGATTTATGCACCCATGACAAAGGTAGTGGCAGAGAATACCCATCCTGAATATACCACAAAATGCAGTCTTGGCTATTCTTTGGCATCATACCTCGGCTCTCCTGTTGCCGGGGCTCTGGCATCCTTTATGGTGTGGGAGAGTGTATTTACTGTCGGCAGTATTGCTCTTTTTGTAATGGCAATAGCCTGCTTTGTGGGATTTTTGTATTATGAAAGAAAGGGAGTAATAGTACATAATAGATATAAAAACCTGAAGAGAGTGTATGAAAAGCCACCGTTTTTTGAAGGTGTAGTAGCTCTTCTGAGGAGAAGAATACTTCTTTTTGCAATCATATCTGTTTTGACGGGTGTGGTAAGAACGGCTGTGGTATTCTGGCTTCCTACATACTTTTCGGAATATCTTGGCTTTGACCCACAGATGTCTGCCGGGGTATTTACTGTTGCCACTCTTTTAATATCCTTAACCGTATTTTTAACGGTTATCATATATAAGCTGTTCCGTAGTAATATGAATCTTACTTTATTTGCAACCTTTACACTATCTGCACTGTTCTTTATGGGAGTGTTTCTTGTAAAACAGCCTGTAATAAATGTAATGTTTATTGTCCTTGCTGTAATGTGTGCTAACTCGGCTGCCACCGTACTGTGGAGTATGTACTGTCCCTCGCTTAAGGATACAGGTGCTGTATCTGCAGCCACGGGCTTCCTTGTTTTTATGGGATATATCGCATCCTCCTTATCAAGCACCCTCTTTGCTACTGCTGTAGAGGATATTGGCTGGGGCAATCTTATCCTTGTCTGGATGGGACTTATGATTTTTGGTGCAGTGTGTATATTCCCATATCTTTTTATCAGAAAAAAGAATAAATAAAACAAAACCCCGACTCCGTGTCGGGATTTTGCATTTATTTGTTCAATGATTTAACAAAGGCCTCTATTCTCTCAAGAGCCTCCGAAATGTGCTTAACGGAGTAAGCGTATGAAATTCTGGCAAAGCCCTCGCCGCTTTCACCAAAGGCAGTACCGGGAACTATTGCACATCTGTACTCGTATAACAGTCTTTCACAAAATTCTTCACTGGAAAGACCAAATTTTCCAATATTGGGGAATATGTAGAAGGCTCCTTCCGGCTCAAAGCATTCAATACCTATTTTACGGAGTCCGTCAAGAATAAACCTTCTTCTTCTGTTGTATTCAGCACACATAAACGCTATATCCTCATCACCGTTTATCATAGCCTCCGTTGCAGCAAACTGAGAAACAGTAGGAGCACACATTATAGCATACTGATGGAGCTTAAGCATCTCCTTGAGTATGGGGGCAGGAGCACAAAGATATCCAAGACGCCATCCTGTCATAGCATAAGCCTTGGAAAATCCACTGGCAATAATAGTTCTTTCTCTCATTCCCTCAATGGAAGCAATGGAAACATGCTTTCTGCCATAGGTAAGCTCGGCGTAGATTTCATCGGAGAGAATTGCAATATTGGTGTCTCTTAGTACCTCTGCAAGGTCCTCTAATTCTTCTTTGGTAAGAATTGCTCCTGTTGGATTGTTGGGGAAGGGAAGAACAAGAAGCTTTGTTTTGGGTGTGATAGCGTTTCTTAATTCCTCAGGTGTCAGCTTGAAATTGTTTTCCTGCTTGGTATTAATAATAACTACATCAGCTCCTGCCATTCTTGCAATAGGCTCATAGCATACAAAGGATGGCATGGGAACGATAACCTCATCTCCGGGGTTTACAAGTGACCGTATAGCTATATCAATAGCCTCGCTACCGCCAACAGTAACAAAAATCTCATCCTCACCGTGGTATTCCAGGTCAAAGCGACGCTTCATATAATCTGCAATAGCAAAGCGAAGCTCGGGGGAGCCTGCGTTGGAGGTATAATATGTTTTTCCTTTTTCCAAGGAGTCGATTGCAGCCTCACGGATGTGCCAGGGAGTTACAAAATCCGGCTGACCGACAGTAAGTGCAACAACATCATTCATATCCGAAAGCATATCAAAAAACTTACGGATGCCCGAGGGCTTTATGTCGCACAGAGTCCTGGAAAGCATTTTGTTGTAATCTATCATAAGGGTAAGTTGCCTCTTTCGTCAATTTCTTTTTGAGTGTAAACCACGCCCTTGTCCTTATATTTTTTCAGTACGAAGTGGGTAGCGGTGGAAGTAACAAATTCAATGGGTGCTAATTTCTGGGCGACAAAATAGGCGACCTCTTTCATTGTTTTACCTTCGATAAGAACAGTAAAATCAAATCCGCCGGACATAAGATAGAGTGACTTAACCTCAGGATGATTGTAAATCTTCTCCGCAATTTTGTTAAAGCCTCTGTCTCTCTGAGGTGTAACCTTAACCTCAATAAGAGCACTGACATACTCTCTGTCAGTCTTGTCCCAGTCGATAATAGTCTTGTAGCCGAGGACTACGCCGTCCTTTTCATAGCCCTCTATAATTTTTTTAACATCGCCAACCTCTTTGGAAAGCATAAGAGCAAGGTCTTCGGCAGTAAGAGTAGAATCCTCTTCCAAAAGCTTAAGAATTTTATCCATAATTTTGTCTCCTTAATATTGCCAAAAGGGCAAAAGCCCAAATAAGCAAGTAAATATATGTAAATAATATCATAAAAAAGGACTGATGTCAAATAATATTAGAGAAATAATAAAAAAATTTGAAAAATGACTTGATTTTTCAAAAAAGATGTGATATACTAATCCAGCGAATGGAGAAGTCGCCTAGCTGGTCGAGGGCGCACGATTGGAAATCGTGTAACCCGTAACAGGGTTCGAGAGTTCGAATCTCTCCTTCTCCGCCAAAAAAGAGGAGTTTTTTACTCCTCTTTTTTTTTTTCTATTTATCAAACAACCTATAAATAACAAAACCACAACACATAGGATATTCAGATAAAACATTGCACTCCTCAATTCCCCAATCCTCAGCTCTATCTAAATCATCAAAAAATTTGTAATGACTAATAAAATCATTATCTTTATCACCTAACTCACATCTAATAATACACAAAAACTCTTTCATAACAAATTTAATAACTCCTTTTGGTCTTTAATATTCGTATGTACATAAGTATCAAGCGTGAATTTAACTGAGGAATGACCCAAAACGGAGCTAACTATCTTAGGACTAACACCACTATTTATCATGTGTGTTGCATAACTATGTCTTAAGTCATGGAATCGAACAACAGGCATTTTAAGAAGATTTAGCATACTTTTTAGCAATTTACTATATAAATTAGGTGATAATGCGTGTCCGTCATAGTAACGAATCAAAAAACCGTCTTTATTCGGCTCCCTCCGTGAGTTATAGATATCAATAAAGAATATATCATCATCAGATATCAATATATCTCTAAATTTATCATTTTTAGGTGTATCAATAACGGTATTAGAATAAACAATGTTTTTAGACTTATTAACATGTATGATATGCTTTTCAAAATCTATATCCGAAACCTTAAGAGCAGATATCTCACCCCGGCGTAAACCATAATGTGCAGCTAATAGGATAGGCAAAGATATGCAAGAATCTTTAACAAAGCAAACATCAATTAAATGATTCATATCTACCATGCTCAATATATGATATTGATAAGCTTTTTTTCGTGGGAAATCATAATCAATCAAAGGGTTATATCCAATATACTTACGCTTAACAGCATAAGACATAATCTTCGAAAAGGTTTTAAGAACATAAATCACAGATGTATTACTTAAATCACAAGCAAAACAATAATTAGTAACCTCATCTACAACATCATAATCAATATGATTCAATTTATCATTACCACAAATGGGAATTATGTACTTTTCACAATTCGTGATATATCCTCTTAAGGTTGTAGCCTTAAGTCTCTTATAACCATAAGTATTCAAAAATTCAAAATACAATTTTATAAAATTCATAAAAATCAAAACTCCTTATCCAAAGTGTTGTCAACAAATTTATAACGAGAACCATCCTTACCATCATACACCGGTGCATTTACGGATGAATAAACATCCGGAGGAATAGAGCACAAATGTACATCAGCACACCGTTCTAAACCCTTAGAGCTCCAATACCTTTTCCCAAATATTTTATTTGTATCAATATCTTTAGACATATATTCAAGAATATAACCAATTCGAGCCGATTTACAACCATAAGCTTTAATGCAAGTATTAAACCCCAATTTATATTCTGAAATGTTATAAACAACTTGCTCCCAATTAACTTGACTATCAGATATTCTATATTTCTTAAAATTGGATATCTTAACAGGCTTTTTGAAGCCAGCAACATATCTTGTCCCCGAATCGGTAAGAGTTAATACATCATTTATATAACCGTGAAAATGGATATAACCATGATCAGGCATTAACTCAGGAACAATGATATATTTGAGACCTTTACGAGAAACCATATTAGATAACCATACCTTCATCTTTTTAACAACATCATCAGGAGATAAAGAGTTAACCTTTTTCAAGTCAAAAGTAAAGGTAACAAATAAAGATAAATCGTCATTGAGATATATGATATCTCTAATAGCGTTTCGAGATCGCATAACAGAATCGGACAGATCTTTTTCTTTGAAGAATCCAGCTTTATAATTATCTCGGCTAAATTTAACACTTGTATCTTTTTTTGAAGAAGAAGGGAATTTGAAAGCCCATTTGTTAGCAAAAACCCTTATACATCTACCGTTTCCATAATTTATAACCTTATGATTGAATCTATCAGTATGTTCATATTCATCTGGCAAAACATAATATTTAGAGCCATATTTATATTTATCAATTAAATCATTCATAAAAACCATTGATTTTTTTCGCAATTTATATTTGTTTTTTTCCAAATTAAAAACAAAATATAAAATTCTAACTTCGTCGACTAACTCGGGTAATAAATTACCAAAAAATTGTTTTTAGTCAGATTTCAAATGTTCAAAGTCCCATGGACTTTATAATGATATTTAGATCTCAACAGTTTACCACACCCGCAACTGCTGCTACTGCTGCTACTACTGCTACTGCAGTAAGAGTACGACGCAAACTAAAGCAAAGCGGCCGCTTTGTCAGCCTCCGGCGTTTGATAAGTCTCTTTTTGTAAAAGGATAAAGGATATTAGAGGTTAGAGGATGTTAGGAAAGGGTATGGAAAACTGTTGAGATCTAAATATAAAGGAACATTAGAAACCCTAAAAAAACAATTTTTTTCTCCTGTCTAAGAATGCGAAAAAAGAAAAAAGATATGTGTAAAAGAAGATATCCGTAAATGCGTAAATGCACCGGAACCTTTAGCTTATATCCTGTCACGAACCCTAAAGGACAGCGTTGCTGTCCTCCGGGAGGAAGCTCCATTCCAGTACATTTACTTGATAAGTCACACGGAATGTGATGACTTTTTGTCGCTTATATCAAGTAGAAAAACAACGCACGCGTATATTATAGAGCTCGCAAGCGACCTCTATAACATACTTCTGCTTATGTTTTAGCGACATTTGGAGGGGACCGTCGGCAAGCCGACGCACCCTCCTTTCCTTGCTAACGGATATCTTTTGTCAATGCTTTAACCTCTGTCTTAGGGCATACCATAAGAGTGCCCGTTTTAAGAGATTTATGTGTATCATCCTTGCATGAAGGGACAGATAAATATCTCTCGGAATATGTATATGTATCATACCTCTTAAGGAAAAGAGGGAAGAAGCCTATGATATTCCTCATACAATCCTCATCATTACCCTCAACAACATTTACGGTATCCTCTATCAAAGACAAGTTACGGCATTTTGTCAAATAAACCAAACCGAAGAATTTACGCATTTGAGAAAGGTTATAGACCGAGGATATGCAATAGCGAACGATAGCATTAACTTTTTTTATATTCTGAGTATTTCCAATGAAATAACCACCCTTGGTATAGTGCCTAAAAAAAGTAAAAAATTCGACCAATATATCCCTATTAACATTATCAATATCATACTGTGGAAGAAAGATTGAGAGCTCATCCACGAAGACTACAGACTTAGGAACCAGCTTTTTTCTCAATAAAAGATGCTGCCAAGTTAATCTTTTAGCATATTTATACCTTGAGATCTTAAAGCCGATATTTGAATAAAACTCCGGCTTTGGCTGTTTAGAACGAGGATGAAAAATGTTATGAAAGAAAACGGATCGGCAATTCTTACGGTAAAGCTTTAAGGCATCTTTACCGGATATGAGAGATTTACCGGAACCATTTGTACCGGTATAAACAGAAAGGTTATCATGAACCCTTTTATAAGGCTTTAACACAAAAAACCAAAGAAATAATAAAACACCAAATATCAATATATACAGCATATTAACCTCCTAAAAACCGTCACCAAAGGATTGAATAACAGCACCAATAACATCTACCAAATATACAACCTCATCAACAAGGTAAACGAAATATTCAGTGAAGCCAGCTCCTGAAGACGGGAAGACAGGCTGAGGAATAGCATTTATACGAATTGTAACCTCTTCTATAAAAGAGATACCCGAAACATTCGGATAATAAATTTTTGTGCCGTCAAAGTAAACATTTCCACTTTCAAAAGGTTTTGAAAAATCACTCTCTTTAACATCTATCAGATTAGAAGCTGTAAGCTGATTACCATTTATATCTCCACCTTTATAAACGAATATATCAAATTGTTCAATGCCATAAAAAGAACCGGTATTCAAGGGTGTTTTAGAAGCAAAAAAGACACATCCGGTAGGAATGGTAGAGGGCTTGTCAAAATCACCGGGACCAAGGTCATTGTTAAAATCATAATTCACTTGAATAAATACAAAATCAAAAGATTTAACCTCTGTCGTTCCTAAGCTCGTCTGAAATTCATAATCAATAAAAAAATTTGTTTCCTGTGCCAAAGGAGTATAAGGCAAGCTATGAGCATAGGTACCATTAACATCAGTTAAACGAAGATTAGAGTTATAAGTAAACAAAACGACAAAAAAAGCAATAACTAGGAATATAACAAATAAACGACGCATTATTTATTCCTCCACTTTTTTGGAAAATGTGTTACATGCATAAACAACCTAAAGAACAACTGATATGTGACCTTCCAGATAAAGTAAAAGACAGAAAGATAAGTAACTATGCTTACTATAAAACGGACATCAAAGACCTGAATCCAATATGTAAACGAGGAAGTTTGAAAGGAGATCTCCTCTATAGACATAAGCTCAAATGATAAACCCGTAACCGAATTGAAACAATATACCAATAAATCCAATATGTTCATAACTAAAATCCCTTCTTAAAGCATTTAATAACAAAAGAAACCAGCATAAGAGTTAAAAAGATAGTAAGCAGCTGATAAATGTTAATGCCAAATATCTCGAAGTTAAAAGCATTACTCATGAATATAAACGGTCCCGAAAAAACAGAATAAATCAAGCTCTTAAAAAAAGAATTAGCATTAAGACCGTCAGTCTCACCCTGCTTATATCCGACATCAAATCCACTTTGATACTTATCAGAACCGATTAAGTTATAAATATCATCATAGGAATAAAACCCTTCTAACAAATAAAAATAATTAGAATCAGAAGTCAGTGTAGACAGATACAAATCTGCAGCTAAAGGTTCTGTAGGGTCTTTAACACCGATATAGACATCATAACGAACGATACCCGAATTAAAGGTTACATAAGAAACAGAACCATCATTCCAAACCAATGGATCACAATGATAAGGTTTATAAGATGTAGCCGTAGAACCTCTTTCTATCTGCAGCTCAAAAGTGAAATTTGTAAAACTTACATTATCATTACCAATGACAAAAAGTAAGTTAGCAGTTTGAAAAGAATCTAAAGTAAATGTAACAGATTTAGATCCTACAGAATCCATACCCAAAACAACATCACTCATACTCGGAAATTCAAAGCCTATATGAATATCAGGCAACTCCAAAGATGGATGGTCAAAAACACCGCAAACATAGTCATAACTAAAGGTATAAGTGCCGGGAGCCAAAGTAACATTGGATATAAGAGTAACACGGTTGCCTCCGTATTTAAGACCGTTAACAACAATCCTACCCATTTCATCACCGGATATAGTAAGACCGTTATATGCTGAGTTATAGGCAAATGTGTTTAGCAAATTTTTTGAATATTCATTTGTAGTATAAAACACGCTTGAACCATCACCAAGAAGTGTTTTATAAGCTATCAAGAGCCTATCAGATCCTTTAGAAGATATAAATGTATAGTCCTTATTAGAATCCAAATCAATCTTAGTTAAATAGCATCCATCATAAGACCCATCATCAGTTATAACGGTACCGGATGTGACAACATTTGATGTAGGATTAGGAAGAAGATTATTTATATCATAAAAAGGCTCATTAAAAACAGCAAAAGAGGGCAAAGCGAAAGAAACAAAAAGCACTAAAAAACAACAAAATATTAAAAAGATCTTTTTAATTATAATCACCTCCAAAATTTAACAAAAGGACAGGGGAATAACCCCTGCCCCCAAAGGAAACCTACCTATTTTTAATCAGATTAAAAATAAGCTTAGAACAGCCGACAGCAATACCAATACCAAATAGAACAAGCAAGAATACACCAAGGTCACTTATAGTCCTTGTCTCTCCTGTTCCATCCCAAAAGATACCAGTAAAAAAGGATGTCACAGCTTGCCATAGATATTCAATGAAACCTGTCAAAGCTCCACCAATCGTGGTTATAATTTCAGTCAATTGTTACTCCTTTCTTTTTTCTATCCCCTTAAGCTCAGGAGGGGATATGAAAAATATTCCTGTTATATAATCGCTAACGATATTATTAAATGATTTAGCTTTGGACTGAATGATACAGTCATTATTAAGCACACGCTTAATCAAACCGGATATATAAACATCATCATATGTATCATCTGCACATTTAATCAATGAATCTTTAATCTCGAATATAAAGGGAATATCATCCGGTCTAAGGATGAATTTTTTTATAGAATCTCCGATAAAGTTTTTATCCGGTTCGGGAACCAGACAGCATAACTCTATTGAATTAACAACACCCAATTCATCCGAATCTTTTTTCTCATAAACCTCATTGAGACGGATTCTCGCACCAACAATCTTGCTAAATTTACTCATCATTTTTTACCTCATTTTCTTTATTATTTTTTTTATTTTCATCAGACTTAATAGTCTGTAAAAATTCATCATGCAGCTCTTTATTAACATCATTTAAGCGTTCATATTCTTTTTTCAATGATTCGAATTGTTTTATTAAATCCTTATGCAAAAGATAGTAAGTTAAGCTACCGACAAATACACCAACTAATACACAAATCCACCAGGTGAACATTATTTAATTACCTCCAAAACATTAAAAAAATTAATAAATCATTGTTCCGTATTTGTTTTTGATATAATAAAAAATAGATTTATATTTGCTTTTTTTGAAACCGTCTAGAGTCCCTTCCTTGCTGATGAGAAACTCCTCACGCCTTTTTTTAGACATTTTCGCTTTTGCATAACCAATTGCAAGCTTTTGTGATGTTGTCATTTTTTTATTCCTCCTATATCATCATCCCCACTGCTCAGCCATAGCCTTGGCAATACCGGGGAAGGTTTTGCTTCTGATTTTTGAATCTCTGAACTTTGTACCGCTTTGTTTCCGAGGATTACCGTGGGCATCTTTACTACCGCCTGAAACCCAAGATATAATGTTATCGGTTACTATATTAGTCGGATAGAGCCTTGGCAGTCCTTTAAGCCACAAATACGTTGCCTTGCTATATGGATGTCCGTGTTCGTAGGGTTGAATTACTTGAGTGCCGGGAGGCAATACAAATACCCTTATTGGTATTGGATTCTCAATGGCAATTTTCGGACAATCTGCATTATAGAAGCACATAAAAAAATCCTTGGCTTCAAGTCCTTTTTGATACCTCTCCATATTGAGAACACCTTTTTGGGGATATAATCGAGATGCTCCTGCTTTTGATAAAAATGTACACGGAGGATGTGCGATTATCAAATCCCATTTACCTCTTATATCGTGATATTTACCATCTTGTGTTACAAACGGAATACCATATGTAAAATAAAATTCATCCGGTGGCATAAATTCTCTTGGGTTTAAGAATTGTAAAGCATCCCCTTGTATATGCCATTCAGGATGACCACCCGAGCATTCTTGAATATCACAGCTGAATGCGTTATGTCCTCTCTCCCGAAAAGCTATACATACAGCTTGACTTTCCTCACAGGCAACAAGTACGTTCATAAAAACCTCCAATATTTTGTTTTAATAGTGTAAATTAAACAATTAAAGACATATTTACAATAGATGACAAATAAATACATTCACATAATTCACCAGAAGAATTATAAAAAGATATTATCTCTTTACCATTAACCTCACTTTTTTTTAAAGAAAAACATTCCAATTTAGAAGTGATAAGGTCACCATAAATATTCAAATACTTAACGTAAAACTGTAACATAAAAAACCTCCAATGTTTTGTTTTAACAACACAAAACTGTGTTGTCTATAAAGATAATAACACAGTTCTGTGTCATTGTCAACACAAAAATGTGTTTTTGATATAAAATTTTTTTAGGGGGTATAAAACAATGAAATATCAAAGAATACAAGATTTAAGAAAAGATGCAGATTTAACACAACAACAAATGGCTGAAAAATTAGGACTATGGACAACAACATACGCCAGATATGAAAGAGGAGAAAAAGAAATACCATTTGAAATAGCTATAGAACTATCCAAATTTCATAATATATCACTTGATTACATAGCTGGACTAATAAACACACCTAAAAAATTAAAAAAAGACTAAAAGGAGAAAATAAAAATGAAAGGATGGATTATATTTTCAATAATAGCTTTTTGTTCGATAATAGTAATAGACAAAATAACGAAACTAATATTAAGGATACCAAAGGTAAACGGATATTTAGGGGAAAAAAGAGTAAGCAGAATAATAAAAAGACAACTAAAAGAAAATGAAAAAATATTAAATGATTATAGATTCAAAACAAGAGACGGTAAAACAGTTCAGATCGACCACATAATAATTAAAACGAACGGAATATTCGTTATTGAAACTAAAAACTACACTGGAATTATAAAGGGGAAAGAAAGTCAATTAGAATGGACACAAATATCAAGAGCAAACAAAAAATATAAATTATATAACCCCGTAAAACAAAATGAAAACCATATACATAAATTAATTCATCATTTACAACAAAACCTAACTGTAAAATCACTTGTTGTGTTTACAAAAGCAGATATAAAAAGTCTTGAAAATATTCCAAATGTATGTAATTTGAAAGAAATGAAAATAATATTAGAGGAAAAAAGCACAACTACATTAAATAAAAACCAAATTGAAGATTTATATAACATTCTAATAACAAGAAAAGAAAATATAAAAGACAAAGAACATATAAAAAATATTAAGATAATGCAAGAAAATATAAAAAACGATATATGTCCACACTGCAAAGTGGCATTAATAATTAAAAAAGGGAAAAATGGATATTTCAAAGGATGCTCAAATTATCCTAATTGCAAATTTACCAAGAAAATATAAAAAAAGTGCCCAATAGGACACTTAAAAAGGGGTTATAAAATTGGAAATCGTGTAACCCGTAACAGGGTTCGAGAGTTCGAATCTCTCCTTCTCCGCCAAAAGACCTTCTAACTGAACTTAAAGTTAGAAGGTCTTTTTTTTATTTTAAAACAAATTAATTCGAATCAAAATAGTTCGACTGCGCCTCACTAATTTGAACACCAGAATTAGTGAGGCTTTTATTTACATACCAACCTATGATACACAAATATGCTTTAGAATAAAAACATAAAACATTAATTTGTGAACAAGAATATTTTTCAAGTTAATATTATTAAAATCACCTTAGAAACGATTACACACAGTTTCAAATATACCGAGACACGCCAAGAGAACGTAAACCGAACACCACGATTTGCGTTTTTTATTTATAACATAAAAGTGCCGTTGCTCTTAACTGACCTTTTCTAATCGGCTATTTGCAACAGTCCCTTTTGCTTCTGTTTATGTTAATAAATACAGTATTAAACAATATCATCACTAGAATCAATTCGATCTATCAGTTCTTGCATTGTTTCCTTTGTCTCATTCACATCCTCCAACACACAATCCATTTTATATGAACAAGTATCAAGTTTATCATCATTATTTTCAACATATCCGATTATTTCGTTTTTCATATTATCTATTTCAGAAACAAAATAATCTATATCGGCAGCAACTCCTTTTTCGTATTCAAGATGATCTAGCAAAACACAATCTATAACTAGGTTATTAATTGTCTTTTGAATTGCATCCAAAACGCTTAAAAGATTATTCTATATAAGTTTAACAATTTTTATTTAATGATAAAAGAAAACTTAATAAATCTGTTTTTTTGTTTAGCAAATAGTATGATTGTGGTGCTACAAATCCTGGGAATTTAGAACGCAACAATTCCAAAGATACCTCTGAGATTTCATATACTTTTAATATTGGAAGAGCGCAACCTTTTCCTTTATCCAAATATTTTATAATATTATGATATGATCCAGGATTGCATTTTTCAGATAATGTACCTATTTCTTCGGATGTACCAAATATAGGTTCGCCAAACTCAACAATTCCCTTAATCGCCTTTGTTTTTTTAGATATATATATGTAAGCTATTGTTGGTTTTTTACAATATTGCTTTCTGAATTCGTATATCTTTTTCCCTGATTTCATTTCATTAAAAAACTCTTCTCTCAATGACATCAAAACATATGTTTTTTCTTCCTCAAACATACTCAACTGCTCATTATTCATTCATTCCCTCCAAAGATTCAAATAATATATTAAAATATTCAATGGTGTAATTTCTATAAAATTTTTTAGGATCTCCTACCCAATCGCAAGCAATACTCCACAATAAATTCATACCTGCATCGGAATATTTCCTTTTGAATTCTGTATAATCATTAAATGCATTATTAATATTTTCATAATCTTTATTTTTCATATATAAAGATTTTGAAAATTTTGCTCCTGACCAATCTAATATCATAGGTGTAAATATTCTTAACGGTAATTCTTGTTCTCCCAAATGTAATAAGCCTTCACAATGAATTCTATTTGACCATGTTCCACCCCAATCTGAACCATCCATCATTATAGTTAAAACATTTTGGTTACGATTGATTATATAGCCTTTTAATAAATCTCTTAACTGAGTGTTCACATCAACGTAATCATTCTTATCATTTAAATTTACACTATAATCACCATGTTTGTTACAAAAAGATTTTAGCATATAATTCCCATTTTGGTCTTTAATTATTTGTAAACTTTTTGATGATTTATCATATTCATTGCAGACAGGACACTTGATTCTTATATGAAGTATATTGTCGATAGGGTTTAATAATTTAGCAAAAAGGTCGTAATTATTTAATATTTCGTGTAATCCCTTTCTAATATTTATATTTTCTTGAAAATCCTTGTATGTTCTAATACTGAACTCTATATTGCTTTTCTTCTTAAAATAATTTAATATTTCTATAAAAAAACTCATGTTTTTTTCAGAACGACTTATGTCATTTTCATATAAATCACATAAGCTTTTACACAACATCTTGCCTTCTTTATGCTTTATCAATAAGTCTTCTCAATAGTACGACTTATATTCAAGCTCCTTTCTAACAAAAAGCTTCTTATTTTCGATTACCCCTGTTACCGAGCACTTTTTTATTTTGCAAAAAAGCTTACCTTTAACAAATTCATGCTTGCATGACCTTCCATGGATATATCAAAAACAACATCGAATTTATCCCCTTCAACCTGCGTGGGCATAATGTGGAAGGTCTTTTCGACCACATCACCGTTGCAATTATTCAAAGGTGCGGTGGAAACCTTTTCTTTTACTTCTACCCCATCGGATGTGTATGCACGAATGGTAAGCCAATGTTGAATTTTTGACTCTCCATTGTCATAAATTTTCAATTTGACAGAAGTTCCTTTTCCGTTTTCGAAAAAGAAATCCTTTTCGTAAATTGCTTGAATCTTAAAAAGAGAAAACTCCTTGAAAATAGAATAATGAGGCAAGCTCATAAGCTCCGTAGTATTGAAATATTCTCTTCCTCTATTACCAAACGCTCCCTTGTAATATACATCATCGGTATCCTTGCAATAAAAATCGTCTTTTGGAAATACCGTCAAGCCTTCATCCGTTATATCGTATGTATCGACGGTTAACATTTTTGGAATACATTTAATAATTTCATCCGCCAATTCCTGTGTGGAATGAGGTAAGAAAAACGGTGTATTCATCGTCATTCCAAAATCCAAAGTATTAAGCGATGCAGTGATAATCACATCATTAATCGGCTTTATCCATTTTTCCGGAAGATGAGAGTTGCCAAGAATAATGCCCAATGTTGCCGCCAAGCTTCCTGCCGAACAATCGGCGTCTTCACCACAGTTGACAGCTAAAAGCATACTCTTACCGAAATCGCCCTCGCCGTATAGCATACCCATAATGGCGATTGCTATATTTTGCGGAGCATCAAATCCGGCAGGTGCCGGTTGGTACTCTGTAAGCTTGATATCCTTTAACTTTGTGTGTTGATACGAAAAGGCACCGGCTACTTCTTTGAAAATAATATCCCTTGTTTCCTCATATGTCTTTCCATTCTCATAGCAGTCAACCACCAGTGAGATTCCCCTATAAAGGGCACTAGTCCGAGGAATATAGCTAAGACCGATATCTATCAGCTTTTTGATATCGCTTTCTACAAAAGCAGAGCTTTGCATAGCCGTCCAAAAAACTTCACCATACATTCCCTCGTCTGCGTGGTCAATTGAAGAATCAAAGTATGCGTAACGAGTTGCGATCTCAGGATGACCGGGGCAAAGACATGCCCAAATCTCGCTACGAATAAAGGATCCGCAGCTGTCCTTATAGCTATTAGAATGATATCCGGATATTGGTGTGGGAATACCACGCCTTAAATTTGATTTGCCCACCCCGTATTCTGCCCAGCTGGGGTTGACAAAAATATTATAATACTCCGCCAGAATTTCCGAATTCACGCATCGTCCAAACCGTCTTACAGCATTCAAGGAAGAAATCTGCAAATCCAAGTCATCATTGGGCTGAGGGTTACCGACAATGTTCGGTTGAATAAAATATTCAATATTGAAAAAGCCGTTCTTTCCTTCAAGGGGAGCACCAAGTGTTCCGCCTACATTTTTACCGTTAAAGCACCCCAATATCTTATCTCTTAAAATCCTTTTGTTCATACTTGCTCCCTTTTTTTCATTTATATTGCAGAATAAAATCACTTTAGCATATCTTACGCATCATTATATTATCACTTGATTATATCACGAAATCAATCCATATGTCAATGTCATCAGCTCAAATGGAAATTGATACTAAAGCTTCATTTTTGCACTCTTGACGATGCTGATGCAATTCAAAAATGCTATACGGATCAGCAAGAAAATCAAATAATATTTACTTTGCATAATTGACTTTATTTACCTTTTGCTATATAATTAATAAAAACGCTTTTGAGGTGGATTATGTTTTATACCTATTTAACACAAAGCGATGGAAAATACGACTGTGGCGTGTGTTCTGAGCTTCTTTATAAAAAATTGCCCAATGACCTTTGCTATTTTGAGATTTTTGCTGATAAAAAAGAGGCAAGACATCGCAAGGAATATCTGAAAAAGCTGTCTTGTGCAAGGCTTTCGTCATTAATCAAGAGTAAGAAAATCAAGGGCTTTACCTGTCATAAAGAGGGTGAAAAAACGGTTATCTGCTTAAAAAACGGCATTTACAATCTGACAGATACGATTTTGGTCAGGGGTCAAGATATTACAATTCGTGGAGAAAAAAATACCGTTATACAAGGTTGTGCAAAAATTGACGGCTGGGTAGATGAGGGTAATGGCGTATTTTCTGCAAGGACGGAATATGATGCAGATGCACTTTATATTGACGGTGAAAAATATCAAATGGCTCGTTTTCCTAAATACAATCCCAATATACGAATTTTTGGCGGATTTTCAAGAGATGTTTTGTCAAGGGCGAAGGCTGATGAATGGAAAAATCCAAGAGGTGCTTACATTCATGCAATGCACCTACACAATTGGGGCGGTTTTTCCTACGAAGTGACGGGCAAGGATGAAAACGGTAACCTTACCTATATTGGCGGATGGCAAAATAACAGACAAATGGGTATGCACTCTGATTTTAAGTACATTGAAAATGTGCGTGAGGAGATGACTGAGCCCGGTGAATGGTATTTTGACAAGGAAAATAGGCGTGTTTATGTAATTCTGAAGCCGGGGCATAGCTTAAACAGTGCTGAAATTTGCGTAAATTCAAGCTTTTTCGTATTTAAGGGATGCAAAAACATAAGCGTTGAGAATATTAAAATAAGACACGCAAAAAGAACCTTTATGCTTACAAATGAGCCACTTTTACGAAGTGACTGGACCATTTACAGGGGTGGTGCGATTTACTTTACA
The DNA here is from genome assembly GCA_017451485.1 of Clostridia bacterium. Classification (GTDB taxonomy): domain Bacteria; phylum Bacillota; class Clostridia; order Oscillospirales; family CAG-272; genus RGIG2000. The sequence goes on from JAFTOG010000005.1 coordinate 67,392, forward strand.
AATTCAAGTGACTGCTCCATATCAAAATGCTCTCTTTTTGATATTGGTACAAACGGCGTTTTCGTTGATGGCAAAAATAGTAATATTACGGTTTCGAAATGCCATTTCAGAGACCTTGGTGCAAGCGGTATCTGCTTTGTTGGTAAGCCAAGCTCGGTAAGAAGTCCGTTATTTGAGGCTACCGAGAGTCAAAGCTTTCTTGAAATAGACAAAAAAAGAGGCCCTAAGAGTAGTGAATATCCAAAGGGGTGTACTGTTGAAAATTGCTTAATTGAACGAGTTGGCGTTGTTGAAAAGCAGGCTACGGGCGTTGAAATTTCAATGTCTTACGTAATTAGCGTTATTAATACAAGCATTTACGATGCCTCCCGTGCGGGAATAAATATTTCTGAGGGTACATTTGGCGGTCATATAATTGACGGATGCGATGTATTTGACACGGTTAAGGAAACGGGCGACCACGGCAGCTTTAACTCATGGGGCAGGGACAGATTCTGGCATTTAAGCGACCTTGCACAGAATGAAATTTACAAGTACGCCTATCTTGACAGTCTTTACAAAACGGTTATAAGAAACAGCAGATTTCGTTGTGACAGAGGATGGGATATCGACCTCGATGACGGCTCGTCAAATTATGAGATTTACAATAATTTATGCTTAAACGGTGGTATTAAGCTACGGGAAGGCTTTGGCAGATACGTTCATAATAATATAACGGTAAACAATTCCGTGCATATGCATGTTTGGTATGAAAACAGTGGTGATGTGGTTGAAAATAACATTATTTTCACGGAATATCAACCGATTTTAATGAAAAATGGTTTTGGAAAAAGCATTGATTTCAATGTTTTGCATTCAAAGAATACAAGGGGTATTAAAAAAGCACCCGAGCTTGAAAAAATCACAGGCATGGACAAGGGCTCAATAAAAACAAGGTGTATTTTTGCAGATGTAAAGCACAGCGATTACACACCGATCTCTCCGAAAATTTGTGGGTTTGAAGACTTCCCCCGTGAGTTTGGCGTAAGATATGAGCCACTTAAAAGACTTGCAAGGACTCCTGTTTTACCAAAAATCAATCACAGTCAAAAAAGGGGTAAATCCAATATTATTACGCTATTTGATATGCAGATTAAAAATATTGAAACTGACGGTGAAATGTCAGCATTTGCAACAGCAGGTCATAACGGTGTGCTTGTTTGCGATGTTGACCAATTTGCAAAGGCATCGGCAAAGGGTATTTTGCCCTGTGATGTAATCGTTGCTATCGGTAGCAAGGAAATAAACTCTCTTGCAGACCTTGAGGGGATAACAAGGGATGAATTTCTTTCATCTGAAATTACCGTATGGCGTGCTCCTAAGCGTGTGATTTTGAATTAAGCCAACAATCCTCAATTTACATCCCCACCAAGATAGTTGAATACTTTGACGAAAACAAAAAATTCTAATATCATAAATACCGCTTTCGATTTGAAGGCGGTATTTTTATAGTTGTTCTAATTTATTTTCAATAAATTCCCTAAAATCTATTGACATAAAGAGAAAATCAC
>JAFTOG010000028.1 GCA_017451485.1 Clostridia bacterium
CTCTGCAAGCGTGGCAAGGTTGACATGATAATCACCAAGTCAATCTCCCGATTTGCAAGAAACACCCTCGACTGCCTCAAATACACGAGAATGCTGAAAGCCATCGGCGTGGATGTATTCTTCGAGGAACAAGGCATCCACAGCACACAGCCTGGGGCTGAATTTTACATCACCATTTACGGTAGCATCGCACAGAGCGAATCCGAGAACATAAGCGCAAACGTGAAATTCGGCAAGGCACAGAGTGCGAGAGAAGGCAACGTGGCATTCCACTACAAGAATTTTCTCGGCTACCGCAAGGGTGAGGATGGCAAGCCCGAGATCGTCCCCGAAGAAGCTGAAACGGTACGCTTTATATACGATAGCTTTCTCGCAGGCGACAGTTTCGGTGGAATCATTAAAAAACTCGAAGAAAAAGGTGTTCTATCCCCAAGCGGAACACCCAAGTGGAGATACTCGACGATACAATCCATACTGACCAATGAAAAGTATGCAGGCGATGCCATAATCAACAAGACCTATATCGAAGATTGCATATCAAAAAAGGTCAAGGTGAACAACGGCGAACGGCAGAAATTCTACGTGGAAAACAATCACCCTGCCATTATCGACAGGATGACGTTCGCAAGGGTGCAAGAGGAACTCGCAAGGCGAAACGGAAAGCTCAAGGTCAAGCAGGTCGGAACAAAGACCGAGCAAGGCAAATACTCAAGCAAATACGCATTGACAGAACTGCTCGTCTGCGGAGAGTGCAAAACCCCATACCGCAGATGCACGTGGACGGTCAAAGGAAAGAAGAAAATTGTGTGGCGGTGCATTAACCGACTCGACTACGGCAAGAAATACTGCCACGAATCACCTACGGTGGAAGAAAGCGTACTGCACGAAGCCATCATGAACGCAATCATGAGAACGGCGAAAGAAAACGCAGAACTACTCAAAACCTTAAAGCTCCACATCGGGATGGGCTTGGACATGGGAGAAAGCGAGGACGAAAGCCTCGACCTCCAAATCAAGATAGCCGAGATAGATGCAGAGTTTAAAGCAATGCTGAATGCGGTGTCAAGCGATACGGTGGATAGCTTTGACGAGCAAAGAGTGAGAGAGCTAATGGACGAAAAAAGCAAGCTACAACAGCAGCTTGCACAGATATCCGAGAGAAAACAAAAGCGTGAAAATACAAAATCCCGACTTGACGAGATTTTCACGATACTCGACGGTATAAAAAATCGCCCGATGGAATACGATGACCGACTCGTCCGTCAGATCATCGAATGCGTAGTGGTCGAGAGCAAGGAACGCATTAAGGTAGTATTCGTCGGCGGTTTGGAAATCACGGAAACGCTTTGCGAGAAAAAACCGCAAGTGGTAATCGAGCAACAAGATGAAACACACGGCAGTTCAAATCCATACAAGAACGACGAAAAATATCTTTTTTGTCGCCCTTACACAAATTAAAACGGGACGGCTTGCCGTCCCGTTTTAATTTGCAACATTATTTGGCAGGCTTGAAGCGGAAGCGGTATTGAATGACAGTCCGGGGGACTGTCAGATCCGCGTACGGACCGAGCTCCGCAGAGTGAGACCAAGTCCTGTCATCCGCACCATGAAAAAGCGACAAAATTCGACAGAAATTTGTCGCTTTTTCAATTAAATCCGTCCTTGGAGACGGAATAAATCCAACTGCATTGGGTGAAATCGATTTGCGATGAAATCCCACTTCGTGGGGTGAGAGGACGGATTTAATTTCATCTGAGGCGTACGCCGAAGATTTCATCCAAACTTGTTTGGATTTCATCCTGCAACGCAGGATTTCATTAAACTTCGCAAGGGTTCAAATCCATCGGTTAAAATTTTTTTATCGCCCCTTCACAGATATCGACAAGCTTCGACAGAGGTTTGTCGATTTCATGTAATAGGTAAAAGTGAATAGTGAAAAGTATGGTAGTTTCGTTATGAATATCCGCACCACTTAAAGCCCAAATTGAACCTTGGTTCAATTTGGGCTTTTTATCGTTTCTTTCTTTATTTCTTCCCATAAATCTGTGAAATAGATTGAGTAAAAAATTGAGTCCTCGCTATCAGGTTTATCAAGTAGTTTATTTGCTATAATTTTGTTTTTTATATGCTCATTCAATGATTGTATTCTTTCAGGCTTAACATCGTTGAATCTTATAATTTTTATCTGTCCTTTTTGCTCGTGTTTTAGAATTTCCTCGTATACATCTGAAATATATATAACATTGTTAGGATAAGCCGTTTTTTCGCTATACCACATATCCTCGTTTTCTAAAACTTCAAAAAAGCTATTATCGTTTTCAATTTCATATACATAGCCTTTTACGCCTTTATAAAATGCTTCTAACATATTTGGAAACAATTCTTCATAATAGACAATTCCGTCTTTCAATGAACAGGTTACATATTTACCTTGTTTTTTATTATGCTTTCCGTCCCAAATGTAAAATAGTGCATAAGCGATATTGCCTGTTAGATAAACAACCTTTTTATCAGTGTTATGTAATTTGGAAACAGGATATAAAGCTTCAATATCCTTGCGTATTGTTCCGTGATAAAGCGTTTTCATAAACCCACCTTTACTTTATAATTAAGTTTTGAACACCACACTTATCCAGTACATTATAGATGCAATCAGTTATTGACGGATAAACAAGGTCATTTGGTTTTATCAGCTTAAAATATTTATCTAAGCTTTTAAAATTTTTATCGTGAAAATACGATGTATAATCATAATTTGGTTCTAAATCGACTACCAACTTATTTATTTCTTCTTCACTTAGATGTTTTATATTTCCTAAATACTTAGTATGGGAACCAACATTTCCATAGTACAAATTTAAATCCTTTGTTATGTTAATAAAAATCCAATTAGGAGAATTATCTTTTTCCTTTTCGTAATCAAAGTTCCCTGATAATATTTTTTCTGTGGTTGCAATTTCATTATGTTGTTTGCAATGTTCAATAATACTTGTTGTATCTATTCCAAATCTTTCAGCAATCTCTACTATTTCATAGCAATCAGATGTATTTGCACGAATTTGTTGATAAGCCCTCATTCTTTCTGTTGGCACAAATACAGGAATAGTTAATCTTGCCTTGCCTCCAACCTTTTGTATGCGAGTGAGAGTTTCTTCAAAATTTCGAACCAATCTTTTGCTCACAATTATGTTATAGAGAACATCAAAACCATTATCCATAACGAATTTTGCTGTCTCAAATATTTTTTCGTAAGCTATACTGTTATTCACAATAGCATTATGATTTATCTTATCTCCATGTAGTGCTAACATAAATCCTGTGGCTCCGGATTTTTTTAACAACTCCAAAATTTCGTATTTATCTTTTTTGTTTAAAAGAGCAATTCCTGTTGTTGGAACATAGTAGTTACTATATGAAAAATGTCCACACAAATTATCCAAACAATACTTTAATATTTCTTTTATGTTTGGATGACAAAAAAGTTCGTTTCCTAAGGTTACTGTCGCTTCTTTACCAAGCTTATTTAATAGTGGTTTTATTTTTTCTATACATTGCTTAAAATCGCATAAAGACATGCATTTGTCTATTCCACCGTCCACATAACAATGTGCACAGTTAGTAGAACAGCCTGAGATTGTAATTTCTATTGTGTATTTCATATTTATTATTTTAGTGCAATATAATATCATTCCGAGTTAATTGAAGTTCAATCCAATCGAAAATCATATTTACTTTTTCTGTATCTCCTTTCATTTGTTTAATTGCATAAACCTGTTCCCACCAAAACGAGCTGATATATTTTAGCAACAACGGAAATGTATTTTTTTCCAATTCATTAAACTCGTAGTATTCTTGAATATATTTAATGTTTTTCATAAAAGAGTCAACACGAATTTTTTCCAAGTTTTTATCATAAAAATAAAGCTCATTTCCCTCATTATCGAAAAGTATTTTATTTTCAATATGCATTAATGCTTCTCTTACTGCATAGTTCAATACAGGCTCACGCCCGCAAACATTAAAGTCTATTATACCAGAAAAATTATAATTTTCATCTACTAGAATATTTGTTTCATTCAAATCTCCTTGAAAGCAAGAAACAGGTAATTGAGAATATACTTTCCTTAATTTTTCTTTTACTATATTAAATAAATTTATAATTTTTTCCAAACGAATTCTGTATTGGGGTAAATTTGTTTTTACATACTCAGTAAATTTGTATGCAGCTTGAGATGTTTCATCATCCAAATTATATGGCGGAGAATGTTGCTCAAATAGACAGAAATGGGAGGAAAAATTTAAAAAATCGAAATGAGCATTACCAACCTTGCCAATCGAGCGCATTAAATCTGGAATGTATAACGGGATTCCGTTAAAATCTGTTGAATTTTTCTTATCAAATTGTTCAGCAGTTTTGTATTTAGCAAACTCTTCTGCGTAAACGTAATAATCACGATTATTTTCCAAATAGTGATAAATCATATTCCCATTTAAATTAAGAATTGGTTTAGGGCAATATATTCCTATAGCATTATACTTATTAGCAAGATTGTACCAAGAAATAATTTTATTGTGGTCAGTAAAACAATTTGAACAATGCTTAATGACAAATTTACTTTTGTTACTTGTAACTATATATACCTTTCTAAAATCTTCTTCTCCTCGACATAAATCAAGTGTTTTGATGCTTTCAGGAGTTGTTTTGCAATATAGATTTATTGGAAATTCCACTGCTATTACCTCAAAGTTTTAATTATTTCATAAATTCTATAATTGTTGATGTATATTTTTCCGGCATTTGAATCCACGACAAATGAGCACTGTTTTTTAATACTACAAATGTACCATTAGCAGTATGCTCGCAGAAATATTTTTGTTCTTCTTCGCCACAGGTCATATCATATTCACCCACCATAAGTAATGATGGCTTATTGATTTCAGAAAGAAGAGGCAGATAATTAATATAAAAATCTTCTTTTTCAAAAAGCATTTTTGTAAAATGGATATATTTTATCCAATCCTTCTCGGGCAAATTGGGTTGAGGAATATAATTAATAATATATTTTTCATACACAGATTTATCAATAACGTGACAATACCGACACATCTCGTCATCAAGCTCTAATTCCATGGCTTTATCAAATGCATCTCTAGGCAATATGTTGTAATATAAAATTTCTTCACATATTTGTATTTCTTTAGTTTGATTATGCTCCTTATAATACGGAAGAAGGGCAGAAGCAATAGCTTTTGAAGTGGATAAAACTGACCACATAGGACAATCATAAATTATCTTATCTACACTATTTGGATATGTAAAGCTATATAAGAGAGCTAACATACCACCATACGAATGTCCAAGAGGAGTCCAAGAGTTTATATTTAACTCAACACGCATTTTTTCAATCAACTTTACATGGTCAGTAATTCCAAACGGGGTGTTCTGCGGAATTTCATCAGAACGAAAAACGCCATATTGGTCAAAAATAATTATATGAAAATTTTCACTTAATAATTTAGCCTGATGCATATAGGTTAGACAGCTTTCTCCGGGACCTCCATGAAAATATACAATCGTTTGTTTATTTTCAACTCCATATTCCTCATAGTATATCTTTTTTCTTTCCACTGTGACATATGGCATATCATTTCTCCTCATGCTTGACTTTTATTACATAAATAAAGCGTAATATCTACAGTCTTCACTTATATAGTATCACAAAATGTAGCTTGGTTGGAATAATTTTTATTTTGTGTTGAATGTCTTGTCTATATATTAGCACAAGAATAAAAGTATATTAAATTTAGGGATATAATGGCGTTATAATGGGATAAAACGTCCTATCTTTCCGTTTATCACAGACTTCGCTTATTATCTCTGAATATAGTATTATTTTTTGCTTACATCAAAAACTGCGACTCTTTCTTCAATTGGGAGGGTTAAAATAAATTCCAATACAAAAAATCAGGGTGGGATTTGGTGTCCCACCCTTTTTTGTTTTGAACATTAATTGATATGGCTTGAAGGGTCAACAGTGAATGATTGTCGGGGTATCCTCCGACATTTATTTGAGGCTACAAAACCGAAATCACTATTCCTGCGACGACAAGGAGAGCACAAAGGGCTCTTTTTGCCACATTTTTCTCCTTGAATACAAGTTTGCCGAGAAGTATGGTAACAAGGACGCTTGACTGCTTTATAAGGGTCATAACCACGACCGTACTGTTCTCATAAGTATTAGCAATAAACATTGCCCTGTCTGCCACCACGAAAAGGAGACTGAGGAGCCAGATATAGGGGGATTTTACGCACTTTTTGAAGTCCACCTTCTCCTTCCTTATAAGAATAAAGAGTCCGTAAAAGGCGGCAAGATAAAGCATATACCAAAATTGCATCTGCTCAGTCGCCACAATCTCTGTGCCTAAGAACCATCTATCTGTGATTTTGGGAGAAAGTAACCATTTATCCGTAATTTCCGCAATGGAGTTAAGGAAGCAGGATACCAAAACAAGGAATAATAGATATATTCTCGGTTTCTCTCCACTTCCCTTCTTAGAAAGTAAATTTACTAAGGTTACACCAAGGATTACAAGACATATGCCAATACCCTGTGTCATATTTATGGATTCATTCAGGAAAAGCACTCCAAGAAGAATAGCAAATACCATTCTTGACATATCCGTAACACAATATAGGCTGATGGGTAATCTCTTTATAGAGCTCATAGCACATATCCAAGCAAGAAAAATTACAAACGCCTTAAAAAGTATAACAAGATGGGCTCTTAAGGATAGAGAGAATATATCTCTTGAAAAGGGTATAGTTATTAAAAATGCGAAAAGAGTGTAGAAAAAAAGCACCTCCATAATGGTATGGCTTTGAGTTGCTTTCTTTTTAAGAGCCTCTCTTATACCCTTAAAAATACCGTATAAAAGGATTAATAATATCCAAAGATTTTCCACAGTGCTCCTCCCTTCTCCTGTCTCATTATTAAGGTAAAGTATAGCACACGCCTATGTTTTTTTCAACGCTTTTGAAAAAAATTTATCCGTTAAAACAAAAAATATCCACCTGCCTAGCGGGTGGAATTTCATTTTCGGGCATAGCCCTAAACATACCGTCTACGCACAAGTGCGTTAAGAATTAATCTGTCAGCCATGCATTTGTTATCTGCTACCCGTAAACGGGCTTTTTATTCTGCCTTCACCTTGAGGAAGTGCGTAGCCTTGCCTGTGGTAGAAGGTGGATGCGAAGCAGACGGATGAGGTGTTACCTGACATAAACCATCTATTTGTTTTCCGTTTTTATCACTTATGAATTATCTCTCTACACATTGTTTACCCTCGTATTACTCTTTTTTACGGATGCTCTGCATCCTACACCTCATCCACCACAAGTGGTCCCCCTTCCCCTCAAAGGTGAAGGCTTAAAAATGTATAACTTCTTTGTACCACGCTACTATAGCGTGGTTTTATTTGCCCGAACAAAAAAGTCGGTGGGAAACCACCGACTTAAAATGTTTAGTTAGAAGCCTCTTCCTTCTTAACGCCGATTCTGTTATATTCAGCAAGTCCTGTACCTGCAGGAATAAGCTTACCGATGATAACATTCTCCTTAAGACCCATAAGTCTGTCGACCTTACCCTTGATAGCAGCCTCTGTAAGAGCCTTTGTAGTCTCCTGGAAGGATGCTGCGGAAAGGAAGGACTCTGTGGAGGAAGCAGCCTTTGTAATACCACGGAGTATAGGTGATGCTGTAGCCTCACGGAGGTTGACCTCACCTGCATCAATTCTTGCACGGATCTTTTCGTTTTCTGTAACGAATTCTTCCTTGTCAACAACTGTTCCAACAATGAAATCTGCATCGCCGGGATCTTCGATTTCAACCTTTCTTGTCATCTGACGGGTGATAACCTCAACATGCTTATCATCAACATCAACATTCTGAGAACGGTAAACCTTCTGAACCTCACGAACGATATAGTCGTATACTGCCTCAATGCCGTTTATCTTAAGAATATCTGCAGGAGCCATATAGCCCTCTGTAAGAGCCTGACCCTTCTTTACATAGTCACCGTCGTGAACTATCATTGTAGTACCGAAGGGAACATCGTACTTGTAATCTACGCCGGTTTCCTCGTCCTTAACATGAATAATGTTTATTCTTCCGTCAGGAACAATTCTTACATTACCACTAGCCTCACATGCAATAGCGGGCTTCTTGGGACGGCGAGCCTCAAAGAGCTCCTCAACTCGGGGAAGACCCTGAGTAATGTTAGCAGAAGCAACACCACCGGTATGGAATGTTCTCATTGTAAGCTGTGTACCGGGCTCACCGATAGACTGAGCTGCGATAACACCAACAGCCTCACCGATGTTAACGGGCTTGGAGCTTGCAAGGTCCATACCATAACAATGTGCACATACACCGCACTTAGTCTTACAACGGAGCACGGATCTTACCTTAACCTCTGTAATACCTGCAGCAATAATTGCATCCACATGCTTGGAAAGAATCATCTCGTTTTCACCGATGATAAGATTTCCGTTTGCATCATAGATATTCTCTACTGTGTATCTGCCAAGGATTCTGTCAGCAAGCTTTTCAACAATTTCGTTACCTTCCTTGATGTCGCTTGCAATCATATAATCTCTTGTACCGCAGTCATGCTCACGAATGATAACCTCGTGGGATACATCAACAAGACGCCTTGTAAGGTAACCGGAGTCAGCTGTCTTAAGAGCCGTATCGGAAAGTGACTTACGTGCACTACGGGCAGCTACAAAATATTCAAGTATTGTAAGACCCTCACGGAAGTTGGACTTAATCGGAATTTCCATAGTTTTACCTGTAGCTGAGAACATAAGTCCACGCATACCGGCAAGCTGACGCATCTGTGTCATACTACCACGGGCACCGGAGTCGGACATCATCTTGATAGGGTTATACATATTGAAGTTTTCTTTAATCTGTGCTATGACATCGTTTGTAGCCTTGTTCCAGATATCAATTACACAGTTGTATCTTTCCTCCTCGGAAAGCTCACCCTCATAGAAGTGAGAGAGTACCTCATCAACCTGCTTCTCTGCATCCTTTACAATTGTATACTTTTCCTGTGGGATGATCATATCCGCAACAGAAATGGAGAGAGATGCCTGTGTTGAGTATTTATATCCCATAGCCTTGATATTGTCAAGAACCTCTGCAGCCTTAGTAAAGTTGTGTACCTTGATTGTACGGTCAACTATCTGAGAAAGCTGCTTACTTCCCGCAACGAAGTCAACCTCAAGTCCGAAGGGATCCTTTTCTCTATCCACATAACCGAGGTCCTGAGGGATAGATGCATTGAATATAAGTCTACCGAGAGTAGCATCAATAATCTTGGACTGAGCTACACCGTCGATCTCCTTAGTAACTCTTATCTTGATAGGAGCATGGAGCTGGAGATCTCCGTTTGCGTAAGCCATCATAGCCTCATCGAAGTTTCTGAAGGCACTTCCTGCACCCTTCTCATCCTCTCTGGGATTGAGAGTAAGGTAGTAAGAGCCGAGGACCATATCCTGTGAAGGAACGGCAATAGCCTTACCGTCAACGGGCTTAAGAAGGTTATTAGCAGAAAGCATAAGGAATCTCGCCTCTGCCTGAGCCTCACTGGAAAGAGGTACATGTACAGGCATCTGGTCGCCGTCAAAGTCAGCGTTGAACGCCTTACATACAAGGGGATGAAGCTTAATAGCTCTACCGTCTACAAGGACAGGCTCAAATGCCTGAATGGAAAGGCGGTGAAGTGTAGGAGCACGGTTAAGAAGAACAGGATGCTCCTTGATAACTACCTCGAGTGCGTCCCAAACCTCATCTGCCACCTGCTCTACCTTACGCTTAGCCTCTTTAATATTGCTGGACTTCTGAGTTTCTACAAGTCTTTTCATTACGAAGGGCTTGAAGAGCTCAAGAGCCATTTCCTTAGGAAGACCGCACTGATAGATCTTAAGGTTAGGACCTACAACGATAACAGAACGACCGGAATAGTCAACACGCTTACCGAGAAGATTCTGTCTGAAGCGTCCTTGCTTACCACGGAGGATTTCGGAAAGGGATTTGAGTCCTCTGTTGCCGGGGCCTGTAACGGATTTTTTAAGCTTACCGTTATCTATAAGTGCATCAACAGCATCCTGAAGCATTCTCTTCTCGTTATTGATAATCATATCGGGAGTACCAAGCTCCATAAGCTTCTTAAGACGGTTGTTTCTGTTGATAACTCTACGGTAAAGGTCATTTATATCGGATGCCGCATATCTTCCACCGTCAAGGGGTACCATAGGTCTGATTTCGGGAGGAAGCACGGGAATTACATCGAGAATCATCCACTCAGGACGGTTGCCTGATTTTCTGAATGACTCTACAATTTCAAGTCTTTTAATAATACGGGTCTTCTTCTGACCGGAAGCCTTGGAAAGCTCCTCCTTGAGCTGCTTTGAAAGCTCATCAAGGTCGATTTCTGCAAGGAGCTTCTTAATAGCCTCTGCTCCCATTTCCGCAACAAAGCGGTCCTCGTATTTTTCATAGTATGCCTTATATTCGTTTTCCTTGAGTATCTGACACTTTTCAAGAGGAGTATCACCGGGATCGATTACGATTCTCTGAACGAAATAAATTACATTTTCAAGCTCCTTAAGTGAAATATTAAGGAGGAGTCCCATTCTGGGAGGTACAGCCTTGAAATACCAAAAATGGGCAACAGGACAAGCAAGCTCGATATGTCCCATTCTCTCACGGCGAACCTTTTTAGTGGTTACTTCAACACCACATTTCTCACACTTGTGTCCCTTATGACGAGAACGCTTATACTTACCGCAAGAACACTCCCAGTCCTTTGTAGGACCAAATATCTTTTCGCAGAAAAGACCGTCCTTCTCGGGCTTCTGTGTACGGTAGTTGATAGTCTCGGGCTTTGTTACCTCACCCCATGACCAGTTTCTTATCATTTCAGGAGATGCAAGACCAATTTTTATAGAATCAAAAGTATGTTCCATCAGCATTTTCCTTCTCTTAATATTTTTTTATTTATCGTAATCGTCGAAATCTGAATACTGCTCTTCCTGTGTAAGCTCCGTAACAAGCTCTTTTACAAAATTGTCAGATGCGTCCTCGTTATCATATGAATCGTCGCTATCATCATTATCGTCGTATTCATCGTGATTATCGGCATCACTCTCTGTAACCTCCTGATCCTCTGCAGGAACTACGATGTTCATAGGCTCGATATCCTCCTCGCCAATGTTGGAAAGCTCAATTTCGTTTCCTTCCTTGTCGAGAACCTTGATATCAAGTGCAAGAGCCTGAAGCTCCTTAACAAGAACCTTAAATGACTCAGGAATACCGGGAGTAGGAATATTCTCACCCTTAACAATAGCCTCAAAGGTCTTTGTTCTACCGATAACATCGTCACTCTTAACAGTAAGAATTTCCTGAAGAGTATAAGCTGCACCGTAAGCCTCGAGAGCCCAAACCTCCATTTCTCCGAAACGCTGACCGCCAAACTGTGCTTTACCACCGAGAGGCTGCTGTGTAACGAGGGAGTAAGGACCTACGGAACGGGCGTGAATCTTATCATCAACAAGGTGATGGAGCTTAAGGTAGTACATAATACCTACGGTTACGGGGTTATCAAAGGGCTCACCTGTACGTCCGTCGTAAAGAATTGTCTTACCGTCGCAAATCTTAAGCTTACCCTCTGCGAGAAGAGCCTTGATTGCCTCGGGATTATTTCTTGTATCGGGATCGAGCTTCTGGATATCCTTCTTGCCGTCCTCTCTTATAACCTCCATAAAGAGGTCCTTACCGTCTGTATTCTCAGTAGGAAGAACATCTCTCCAAAGACCTGCCATCTTGAGGCACTCGAAAATATCCTTCTCCTTTGCACCGTCAAATACAGGGGTCATAATCTTCCAGCCAAGCTTTTTAGCTGCGATACCGAGATGAACCTCAAGCACCTGACCGATGTTCATACGGGAAGGTACGCCGAGGGGGTTAAGAACTATATCAAGAGGTGTACCGTCTGCCAGGAAGGGCATATCCTCGGGAGGAAGTATCCTTGATACAACACCCTTGTTACCGTGACGGCCCGCCATTTTGTCGCCCACGGAGATTTTTCTCTTCTGAGCAACATATACCTTAACTACCTTGTTTACACCGGGAGTAAGCTCATCGCCATTCTCACGGGAGAATACCTTAACATCCACAACGATACCGTTCTCGCCGTTATGGAGACGGAGTGATGTATCTCTTACATCCCTTGTCTTCTCACCGAAGATAGCACGGAGCAATCTCTCCTCTGCTGTAAGCTCGGTCTCACCCTTTGGTGTAACCTTACCTACAAGAATATCTCTTGCCTTAACCTCGGTACCGATTCTGATGATACCGTTTTCGTCAAGGTTCTTAAGAGCCTCCTCACCTGCGTTGGGAATCTCTCTTGTGATTTCCTCCGGGCCAAGCTTTGTGTCTCTTGCATCGTGGGTGTACTCTTCTATATGGATAGATGTATATACATCATTGCGTACGAGATTTTCGTTAAGAAGTACAGCGTCCTCGTAGTTGTAGCCCTCCCATGTCATAAATCCGATAAGAGCATTCTTACCAAGGGAAATTTCACCGTTGGAGGTTGCGGGACCGTCTGCAATTACCTGTCCCTTTTCTATTCTTTCACCAACCTTAACAATAGGATTCTGGTTTACACAGGTGCTCTGGTTGGAACGCTTGAACTTAATAAGCTCGTATTTGTCCTTAAGTCCATCATCGTTCTTGATAACAATATGAGCTGAATCTACTCTTTCAACTATACCGCTGTTCTTAGCTGTTACAACTACGCCGGAGTCAACAGCTGCCTTGTACTCCATACCTGTGCCGACAATAGGAGAGTCGGTGGTAAGAAGTGGAACTGCCTGCTTCTGCATGTTGGAGCCCATGAGTGCACGGGCGTTGTCATCGTTCTCAATAAAGGGAATCATTGCTGTAGCTACGGATACAACCATCTTGGGAGATACATCCATATAGTCAGCACGGGATGATTCTGTCTCTATGATCTCTGCCTTATCACGAACAATGATCTTGGATTTTACGAATCTGTTATTTTCATCAAGCTCCTCGTAAGCCTGTGCAATAACATGTCCGTCCTCCTCGTCGGCTGTCATGTAAACAACCTCATCTGTTACCACACCGTCAACAATCTTACGATAGGGAGCCTCAATAAAGCCGTAATCACTGATCTTTGCATATGTGGAAAGGTAGGAGATAAGACCGATATTAGGTCCTTCAGGTGTCTCTACGGGACACATTCTGCCATAGTGTGTATAATGTACATCTCGAACCTCAAATGCTGCTCTGTCTCTGGAAAGACCGGAGGGACCGAGGGCGGAGATACGACGCTTATGTGTAAGCTCAGCCAAGGGGTTGTTTTGGTCCATAAACTGGGAAAGGGGTGAGGAGCCAAAGAACTCTCTGATAGCTGTAACTACGGGTCTGATATTTATAAGTGTCTTGGGTGCAAGCTCCTCAGCATCGGGAGTAGAGTTCATTCTCTCCTTTACTGTCTTATCCATACGGGACATACCGATACGGAACTGGTTTTGAAGAAGCTCACCTACGCAACGGAGACGACGGTTTCCAAGGTGGTCAATATCATCCTTATTACCGATGCCGTGTGCAAGACCTACAAGGTAACCGATGGAGGCAAGAATATCCTCTCTTGTAATGTGCTTGGGACAAAGCTCTCCGATCTCTCTTCTTACTCTCTCCTTAATGGCGTCAACATCACCTGCACACTCCTCAACAATAACCTGGAGCTTAGCATAATTGATCTTTTCATTTACGCCACAGTCCTTAAGATCGTAGCCGAGAACATACTCGGGATATACTGTACCGTTGCCAAAAATCTTAATTTCAACCTTGCTGTTGGATTCCTTTTCAAGAACGAAAGCATATACAGCATCAACACAGTTCTTCTCAATAACCTCAGCATCCTCTTTTGTAAGGACCATACCTGCATCAAAGAGAACCTCACCTGTCAATGTGCTTACAACAGGGCGTGAAAGTGTAAGACCAACAATTCTGTTGGTGATAGAAAGCTTCTTGTCGAATTTATAACGACCTACGGGATAAAGGTCATATCTCTTGCCGTCAAAGAAGAAATTATGAACAAGAGTCTCTGCACTCTCTGCAGTTGCAGGCTCACCGGGACGGTGTCTCTTGTAAATTTCCTTAAGTGCCTCTTCTCTGATAGTAGTGCCATTCTCAAATGCAAGCTTTTCACACTCATCCTTTTCAAGAGTGGGAGTCATAAAGAGCTCACCGTACATATCCTTGATATCCTCTTCTGTCTCTATGCCGAGAGCACGGATAAGGACAGTAACAGGCATCTTTCTGTTCTTGTCGATATGAACATAGAATACATTTGACGCATCGGTCTCGTACTCCAACCAAGCTCCACGGTAAGGAATTACAGAAGCCTTGTAGTTGTGCATACCTGTTTTATCAATAGAAAAGTCATAATACATACCTGGAGAACGAACGATCTGAGAAACAACAACTCTCTCAGCACCGTTGATAACGAAGGTACCGTTATCTGTCATGAGGGGGAAATCACCCATGAATACCTCATGCTCCTTTACCTCACCTGTTCTTCTGTCAGAAAGGCGTACACTAACCTTAAGGGGTGCTGCATAGTTAACATCCCTGATTTTGCATTCCTCAACGGGATATTTCGGGTTGTTAACATCAAGAGAAAAGGATACAAAATCAATCTCAAGGTTGCCCGAGTGGTCTGTAATGGGAGATACCTCACGAAGGACCTCCATAAGTCCTTCCTTCAAGAACCAATCAAAGGATTTTTTCTGCACATCGATAAGATCGGGCATTTCAATCAATTCATTGATTTTTGCGAAGCTCATTCGTTTGTTTTTGCCAAGTATTTGCTCTTTGACCATAAACTTAATCACTCCATTTTCCTTTATAATAGTATAATATAAAAACAATTCGCGGAGAGTTATTTTAGCACCATAAGAAGATTTTGTCAATAGCTATTAAAAAAATAACTTTAATTTTTTATATATTTTACAATTTGTTTTCTAAAAATTTACAAATTAGAAATATGTTAATTTTTTGTAAATTTATATTCCCGACAGCAAAAAGGCTTATTTCGGACATCTTTTTAACTAAAAAAAAATTAAAAAAATAGAATATTTTTCTAAAAAGGTATTGACAATAATGATTGCATATGTTAAAATAAATAACTGTACGAACAGGCTGTATCTGTAGCACCCTCTCAGGCAACGGATGGCATCTCTGTCGGATTAGATTATATTAAAAGGAGGATTTACCATGCCTAATATCAAATCTGCTAAGAAGCGTGTTAAGGTTATCGCTACCAAGACACTTCATAACAAGATGCTTAAATCCCAGCTCAACACAGTTATTAAGAAGTTCAAGACTGCTGTTGAAAGCGGAGATAAGGCTGCTGCTCAAGTTGCTTATGTAGCTGCTGTTAAGAAGGTTGACCAGGCTGTTGGCCAGGGTCTTCTCCACAAGAACAACGCTGCTCATAAGAAGAGCCAGTTCACACTTATGTACAATAAGATGGCGTAAGCTAATAAATATAACGAGCCTTTAACCCGAGGCTCGTTTTCTTTTTTGCAAAAAGAAAAGATGTATTCTGCATTTACTTAAATTCTGCACTCTGAATTCTGCATTAAAAAAATCACCACCGGATTGGGTGCGGTTCTTAGCGGAGAACTTATACTTTGGATAAAGTGCAAGCATCGCATTTGTCCGGACAAATACAAAATGGGCTAAGCCCAACCCCTATTACAAGCAGAAAGAGAGAACAAATCGAAAAAACCGAAATGTTCTCTCTTTTTCTGTTTGTTGAATGAAATCGTTGCAAAGCAACGATGAAATCTTCACTTCGTTCAGATGAAATCCAAGGCGTTGCCTTGGATGAAATCAAATCCGCCTTACTGATAGCCCTGCGAAGCAGGATTTCATCGTGAAAGCGATTTCATCCACCAAAGGTGGATTTCACCCGTCAAAGACGGATTTGACTGCGTGATTTGTCCGTTAAGGACATCACGCCATTGGTGGTGATTTTTTATTAGTCATCAATATAGGGCATAAGTGCCATGTAGCGTGCACGCTTGATAGCCTTTGTAAGCTCATTCTGGTGGTGAGCACATGTACCTGTAATTCTTCTGGGAAGAATCTTAGCACGCTCTGTAACATACTTTCTCAAACGAGCTGTATCCTTGTAATCGATATGACCGATCTTATCAGCGCAGAATGCACAAACCTTTTTCTTTCTTCTCATCATGGGACGAGCAGGACGCTGTGTATTCTGTTCTCTTTCAACAACATTGTTGTTATCCATCTTAAAAAGCCTCCTATTATATTTTGGGTTTGCTGTTCATCAGAACGGCAAGTCATCGTCTCCCGCGATCTCCTCGAACTTGGGAGTCTGCTGTGTCTGGAAAGAAGCCTGCTCTTGTGCAAATGCGGGAGCAGAATCACTTTCGGATTTGGAATCTACAAAGAACGCCTCATCAGCGATTACCTCTGTAGCGTAGCGTTTGTTACCCTGCTGGTCATTCCATGTCCTTGTCTGAATTGAGCCTACCAAACAGATAGAGCTTCCTTTTTTGAAGTATCTGCTGATAAATTCAGCGGTTGCTCTCCACGCCTGACAGTTGATAAAGTCAGCAGGAGCCTGGCCGTCCTTGGATCGGCGGTTAACCGCAACTGAGAATGAACAAACGGGAATTCCTTGTGGGGTATGCTTGAGCTCGGGATCTGCAGTTACTCTGCCACCGAGTATTACTTTATTCAAATTAAAATTTGCCATATTTCCCCTCCGTTTGAATTTTACGCTTCTTTAACTGTTTTCTTGTCGTCGATGTGTTTAATTACAATTGAACGAAGAATGCCTTCGGTAATACCGAATACACGCTCAAGCTCAAGTGTAAAAGCACCCTCACTCTTAAAGTTAACGAGTACATAGTAACCGTCGTTCTTGTAATCAATGGGGTATGCAAGTCTACGCTTGCCCCACTCGTCAACAGAATCGATAGTTCCATTCTCGCTAATAAGAGCTGTGAACTTGTCTACAATTGCCTTAACACTCTCTTCTCCAAGTGTGCAGTCAACTACAAACAAAGTTTCATAAGAATTGAGAACCTTTTCCATCTTTTTACACCTCCTATGGACATAAGACCGACAGATTGAACAGATTTTCCGTCGGTAGGAGCGGATATGAACCTATGGAACACACCCGTTCGGGCAATATTCTATCACAGGAAATATAAATTGTCAATAGTTTTTTTAATTTTGCTGAAAAATATTGATTTATTATTTCAGATATGCTAAAATTTATAAAAAAATGTGGAGATAAGCAAGTGAAGCATGTAAATATATATACCGACGGCTCATGTAAGTGCAATCCCGGTCCAGGTGGCTGGTGTGCTATACTGGTCTACGGCAAGTTTGAAAAAACAATATCCGGTGGAGCAAAGGAAACCACCAACAACAGGATGGAATTAACAGCCATTATAGAAGCATTAAAGGCTCTTAAGGAGCCTTGCGAGGTTACACTCACTTCCGACTCAAAATACGCCCTTGATGCCCTTATTAACGGCTGGGCAGAATCCTGGCGTGCCAAAGGATGGAAGAAGGCAGACCGTTCCCCTGCTCTCAATCCCGATTTATGGGAGGAGCTTCTCTGCCTTGCTTCAAAGCATAAAATCGAGTATATTTGGGTCAAGGGTCATGCAGGGCATGAATATAACGAAAGATGCGATAAAAGGGCACAGGATGAGGCTCAAAAATACGCCGGATAGCTTTTTCCTTCCTTATTTATTAATACATACGCAATGTAAATATAGTAAATGTATAAAAGGCTCCCACTACTTGAAGTGAACCCAAAAGCTTAGACACTTTTGGAGGTGCATATCAACTGTAGGAAGCCTTTTTATTTTTTGTGAAATAATAACAGAATAAATATCCACCAAGCGGGCGGTATTTCAATTTCGGGCATAGCCCTAGACATTACCGGCTACGCACTCCCTCAAAGGTGAAGGCTTAAAATGTATATCTTTCCTTGTACCAAGCTATAGTAGAGTGGGTTTATTGGAACGGATAAAAAAATCACCGACCGAAGTCGGTGATTTTTATTTAAATCAATTATTTGCCAGCTGCCTTAACTGCTGCAAGTGTTGTAGAATCAACATCTCTGATAACAAGCTGTTCGTTACCAAGCTTATCCTTAACGGAGATCTTGAGCTGGAATGTGATAACCTCTTCAGCCTCAACATCCTTAACAACTACAGATGTCTTATAGTTGTTGTCGATCCAGTTCTTAGCACCAGCACCGTAAATCTGAACCTCACTTGTTTCGCCTGCTGCGTTAGTAGCAACAACCCAAATTCTTACGGAGTACTCATCGTTAGCCTCGATAACATCAGCTGCCTTCTTGTTAACTGTGAATGTAGCTCTGATACCCTCGAATTCAGATGTTCTGAGTGTGAAGCCGTTGAAGTTCACACGAACTACTGTGTCAAGGCTCTTGAAGTCAGCAACCTGCTGGAAGTCCTTCATGTTAGCATTACATACTGTACAGTAACCAACGTCAACACCGTGTGTTGTATATGTAGAAGGAATGTAATTCTTGTAACCAAGTGTATGGGAACCTGAGGGAGCCGCACCTACAGACTTAACAGAGAGATCACCGTTTGTGATGTCAACTGCAAGTGTGTAGTTAACAGTCAAGGATGCGTTTGTTGCAGAATCAACTGCTGCAACGGGGAATACAACTGCACCTGACCTAACAGCCTTTTGGATCAATTCTGCGTCGATAACAGTATCCTTTGCAGCAACTACGCCGTATACACCAACGAGGTCAGCTGCGAGCTTCTTACCAACAAGATTTTCAACGGAAGATTCCTGTCTTTCCTTACATACGGAGCATACAAATGTAGCCTTACCCTCTGCACCACATGTTGCATATGTGTTCTGAGCTACCATTGTGTTAAACTCGTGAGCACCTGTACCAGCTACTGTATATTCGCCGGAATTGTACTTACAATCGGTTGCATTACATGTGTCATAGTATATACTTGTACCGCACTCAACTTCTCTAACTGTGTTAACCTTAACGTCATGGAGATATGAAATAGCATCATTAGCCTTTGTATGACACTCAATACATGTCGCATCGTGTGTATACTTACAAATGTCCTCGCCTGTGCCTGCTGTGCCATTAGCCTTAATGTCAGCTTCTGTGTAAACATGCTCGTGGATACCAATCTCAAGCTCGCCCCACTTGCTGTAATTTACTGCTCTCTCATAAGGAGAATCAATTACGATCTTATCAATATACTTTCCAGAGATTTCAAGATAATCAGTCAAGTCATACCATCTTGCATCAGCTGTACCGAAAGCATTGCCATCAGGACCGTTAGTCATTTTAGCTACTTCAGTTTTGCCGTTGTAGAATGTGATGTTGAGCTGTGTCCAGTTAGTTGTAGCAAGAATCTTAACATAGGAAACGAGAACCTCGTCCTTAAGTGTAACTGTAAGCTTACCATCTTTACCGATGTACCAATAGTTACCATTTGCTGTCCACATATGTGATACGCCGTGGTTACCATCAAAAAGGTGCTCGGGTTTGGAGTTAATGTTTGTAGTTACTGTATAGGGATTACCATCATCATCAAGAATGGGGTTGCCCTCTGCATCGAATTTTCCTGTTTCTTCAACAAAAGACTCAATATGATCAAGGCCAAGGATACCACCATTCAAGTCTTCAATTGTCATGGCGGGGATTTCATAAACATTAGTCTTGCCTTCAGCATCTGCGTCAATAGCACCACACGCAGAACAAGCCTGTGTGTATGTACCTTTACCATCGTTGATAAGTGTTTCGCCGTCTGCATCATATTCAGGAAGTGAGGGCAATTTTGTTATTGTCTTTTCCCATGTATGATTGTAATCTTCCTCGCCCTTAACTGTTGTAGCGGAAACCTCCCAAAGTCTGGGACCGCCTGCTGTAGCACTTGTAGCACCAACAGTTGTGATTTCGATCTTTGTTGCCTTCTCGAAAATATCAACTACGAGATCTGTAAGCTTGGAGGTATCAACCTCTTCAGTATCCTCATAAACCTTAGTTGTACCGTTATAAGCTACAACCTTAACCTTAAGGTTATGTGCAGAATCCTTGATTACCTCAGTCTCAAACTCTTCGCCGGGGTTGATCTTACCCTTACCGTTAACTGTAAGTGTAAGTGTACCGAGGTCTGTAACATTAGCAAATGTAAGAGTAAGCTTAGCTGTTGTACCTACGGGCAAACGAGTAGCTGTAGCCTTGTTGCCGTCTGTGAGGAAGCCCTCAATAACCTGAACATCTGTAGCTGCCTTTGTGAAAGCTACTGTTACAGTTGACATATCAACTGCGTCCAATACCAAATTGCCGTCTTCGTCTACAGGGTGACAAACGTGAGCTGTGTTCTTTTCACGAGTATAACCCTCGTCTGCATCTTCAGCAAAAATGGCGAAAGGCATAACAGCAACAACCATCAAGATTGCCAATAAAACTGATATGAATTTCTTCATTTTAATTTTTCTCCTTTTTCTCGAAAGAATTTTTGTATCTTAAGTATAACACAGCAATTTGTATTTGTCAAGCAGAAAATCATTATTATTTTTCATTTTTTTGTAAATTTTGCACAAAAACAGATTTTTTTTGACATTTTTGTTTATCATTCTACTAAATTTTAATAAAAATTCCGGAAAGGAATGGTACTTCTTCCTTCGGTTACAGAATTTTCTAATTCTTATTTATATTTCCCCTACCGTGCCTTTGTCTCACGATTATTTAGTATATACAATAATAAAGGAAGAAAGCTTTTCAATGCAAAGATCTTTTGCTGTGATTTTTCATGGATACGAAATTTTATTTATGTCTTTGCAAAGGGCATTAAAAGTGATGACGGAACCAGCTTTGCAAGGAGGCGATAGAGCTTATAAAAAGCTCTGGGAGTATAAACGCATTTGCCACGCTTTGCTGCTTTTATTCCCCTTCTTGCAGTTTTTACGGGGTCACAATATGGCAAGGAGTCAAAGGCTCCGGACACACCCTTCTCTATTCCCGCAACGCCCAAAAATTCTGTGCTCATGGGACCCGGGCATACGGCTGTTACATTTATTTTTTTCTTTTTAAGCTCATAGCGTAGAGCCTTGGTAAAGCTCATAACATACGCCTTGGTGGAGGAATATACCGTCATCCTCGCATTGGGAACAAAGGATGCTATGGAGCATATGTTTATAACACATCCTCCTTTATTCATATAAGGAAGGGCGATTACGGTAAGCTCGGTAAGAGCCCTTACATTAAGATCTACCATCTGCCCCTGCTTTTTATAATCTGCCTCATCAAGATTTCCGATAGTACCGAAGCCTGCATTATTGATAAAAAAGCGTATATCGGGAGTCTCCGTCTCAAAAAGGGACTTAAGCCTCTCTGTATTTTCCGAAAGGGTTATGTCCATCGGAATCACTCTTGTTTTAATTTTCCCAAAGGTGTCGGCGATTTCCTTCAGTCTCTCTTCTCTGCGTGCGATTATCCATATTTCATCAAGCTCTTCTTTTTGCATCTCCTTGTAGAGCTCAACTCCGAGTCCACTGGAGGCACCTGTAATTACAGCTATTTTACCCATAAGCTCACCAGCCTAAATTTTTAAGGAAAAGAACTGCCTGCTGTGTCCAGGTAGATACATCGTTCCTGTCCTCTGCAAGACCGAGACCGTGACAGCCGTTGGGATAGATATGCAATGCAAAGTATACCTCCTTGTCAAGAAGAGCGTCAGCAAGAGCCATAGCGTTTCTTGAGCTTACAGCATCATCGTTTCTGGTTATCCAGATAAAGCAAGGAGGAGTATTTTTGGTAACATTTAACTCGTTCGAGAACATGCTTACAAGAACGGGGTCATCCTTTTCCTTACCTAAAAGGTTCTCTCTTGAACCCATATGAGTAAGCTCATCACGGAAGCTTACAACAGGATAGCAAGGCATAAAAGCATCGGGACGGGCAGAAAGCTCGTCTATTGCATCTGTTTTGGGATATGCGTTAAAGCCGTAAAGAGTGCCCGATGTACAGCAAAGATGTCCACCGGCTGAAAATCCGAGAGTAGCAACCTTGTCGTATCCCATGCTACGCACGGTGCGGATAGCTCTCTGAACATCTGAAAGAGGAGCAAATTTGTTACAGGGAGCTACATTGTAATCGAGAACAAAGGCATTTATTCCGTTTTTATTAAACATTTCGGCAATAGGTGCTCCCTCATGACCTGCCTTCATACCGTAGCCACCACCGGGGCAAACGATAACAGCAGTTTTTGTGTCATTCACCTTAAACTCGGTAATAGAGGGACGGAAGTCATTGCTTGTGTCTCCGATATACGGAGGGTTTTCCCAAAGGTAAGTTTTTTTCATTTTAATTCACCTCAAATAAAAATTTACATTATCATTGTAGCACATATCCGAGAAAAATAAAAGATAAATATTACATTTTTTCCAAGCATCTGAGATACCTAAAAATATTAAGTTATTTTGAAAAAAGTATTGACAAACCAAAAGAGATATGCTATTATATTTAGGCATTAATGGAATATGCCCCTGTAGCTCAGACGGTAGAGCACTTGACTTTTAATCAAGGTGTCCGGAGTTCGAATCTCCGCAGGAGCACCAAAAAAGCCTCAACCACCACGGTTGAGGCTTTTTTCAGTTATATTCGTGAGTTAATTGCATTGATATAACACCTGTATTAAAGAAGCAAACAACTTTACAATATCAAATAAATATCCCCCCGTTCTCTGATATGCACCTACAAAAGTATCTGACTTTTTAGGTTCACTTAACTCACGGGGGGATTATTATTTAAGCAATTTTCGTTTATCAAGAGTAAGTAAAAGTATCATGCCCAACACATACGCAGATACAATCTCACCAAAGAGGACACCCAGGGCTGAGATTGTATACAGCTCAAGGCTCACAGTATTCATGTAGCAATATAATATAATGAAAGGAACTATCACAGTATTTGCAATAACCGTAGGTAAGGGAACGAGCCATTTGCATTTGAGCTTAGAGCCTATGAATGCTCCTATCAAGGTAGCAAGTGATCCAAAAACCACATCCCACACCACGCTGCCCATTGTGAGATTAGCAAGCAGACAGCCTACAAACAGTCCGGGAACAGCACTTGGAGTGAACCATGTGAGAACGCACAGTGCCTCACCAAGCCGAATCTGTGGAGTCAGTCTGGCAAGTCCCATAAGCTCCGATATCCATGTAAGAATAAAATACAGTGCCGCAATCATAGAGGCACGGGTAAGATTAAGTACCCTGTCCTTATTTGTTTTCATAATATTTCTCCTTAGTTTTTATTAAAGTGAGGATGGTTACGAACTCACTGCTAAAGATTATACACCCGTATTACTAAAAAATCAAGACCAAATTTTCGGTTTGGCATAAACTGTTAAGGATGAAGCACGGAGGTGATATTATGAATGAAGCTACAAATGCCATAGGCTTTCTTATCGTAGAGGCGGTAACGGCAAACGGAGCCCTGCCCGTTGCCGACGCCATGGTACACATTTTTGAATACGGAGAGGATGACCCGGATATATCGGATGACGCCATATATTCTCTCCGTACCGACAGGTCCGGCAGAACGGATAAGCTGGCATTGGAGGCAAAGGACAAGGAGCTTTCTCTGTCTCCCGATAATACAAAGCCCTTCAGCTCCTACTCCATAATCGTAAATGCCGATGGATACTATGAAAGTGAAAAGATCAACATTCCCATATTCCAAGGAATAACATCAATACAAGCCGTAAATCTTATTCCCCTGTCAGAGTTCTCCGACCCATATTCACCAACACCCGATACACTGGGAAGATTCACCAGAGTTTCCGACTCAAATAACTGAAGGAGGAGATAAAATGCCCAGCACACCTATAATACCTGCATATATAACAGTACATCTCGGCTCCCCCGATTCAAATGCGGAAAATGTTACAGTTCCCTTTGCCGACTACATAAAGAATGTGGCATCCAGCGAGATATTTCCCACCTGGCCTGACAATGCACTAAGAGCCAATATCTATGCACAGATATCCTTTGCACTCAACAGGTACTATACCCAATATTACCGTTCACGAGGATACGACTTTGACATCACAAACTCCATAGCCATTGACCAATCATTTGTATACGGGCGTGATATCTTCGATAATGTATCAAGAATTGTGGATGAACTTTTCAACGATTATGTAATCAAGGGTAACTCAATAGAGCCGTATTTTACTGCGTACTGTGACGGAGTTGAAATACAGTGTCAGGGACTGGAGCAATGGGGTACAGTTGACCTTGCCGAGCAAGGATATACCCCTTATGAAATTTTGCAATATTATTACGGAGATGACATAAGCATAGTTACAAATGCCCCTGTTGAAAACATAAATATTCCCGTTCTGGAAAGAGATCTTACACCGGGAGCAATCGGAAATGATGTACAGCAGGTACAGATACGGCTTAACAGAATATCAAAAAATTATCCGTCCATACCGAAAATTTACCCCGTAGACGGAGTTTATGACAGTGCAACGGAAAATGCTGTACGGGAATTTCAAAGGGTATTTAACCTCACACCGGACGGAATAGTAGGAAAAGCCACATGGTTTTCAATACAGAGGGTATACAATGCTGTAAAAAGGCTTAACGACCTTGAATCCGAGGGAATAAACCTTGACGAAATATCAAATTTATTTCTTACGAACCTTACGGAAGGCGACACAGGGTCCGAGGTTTTTGAGCTACAGTATCTTCTTTCCTTCGTTGGCAACTTCAATGAGGAGATACCCATCATAGCTCCCGACGGAATTTACGGTCCAAACACTACAAGTGCAGTAAGATCCTTTCAAAGGTCCTACGGTCTTGACCCGACAGGAAGCGTAACATACCCAACCTGGGATGCTCTATATAGGGCATATTTGGGTATTTTAGACACACTCCCGGAGGGATTTTTTGATTCCACTACTCTTCCCTATCCGGGAACCGTGCTTCGTGCAGGGTCAAGTGGAGAGTATGTAGAGGCACTCCAGACCTATCTTAACTATATAGGAAACACATTTACCGAGATACCTAAAATAACGGTAGACGGAGTATACGGTCCCTCAACGGAAAATGCAGTAAGAATATATCAAGGAATTAAGGGACTTCCCCAATCCGGTATAGTTTCATCCCAGCTTTGGGACACAATAACATCCGAATACCGATCCCTGTATGACGGTAACAGGGCATCCCCGGGACAGTATCCCGGATACGACATACAGTAACGGGCGAAATTATGCAAGGAGTACCTTATGGCTTTTTACGATATAAACAATGAAAAAAACTTTATATTACAAATACAAAGGATGCTACGGGATATCAGATATCTGAGCTATGACGATGCATCCCAAGGGCTCACAGGAATATATGACCCTGCCACACGCCACGCAATAATGAGATTCCAGAGGGAGTTGGGGCTGTCCCCTACCGGAAGAGTTGATATTGAGACATGGGAAATACTCAATTCCACACACGCCTCCATTCTTTATGATTCCAGCGTGCCGAGAGCAGTACACATTTTTCCTATGTACAGTGACTATTTGATTTTACCGGGATCCCGTGATACCATAATATATGTATTACAGCATATGCTCAATGAAATAACCGTAAATGACGAGTCCTCCGGTTATATAGAAATGACGGGAATATACGATAAGCCTACGGAAAATGCCGTAATGAAATTCAAGAGAAGAAATCTTCTCGGTACATCCTCGGATGTGGATGTAGCTACCCTCAACCGTATATTTGATGAATATGAAGTATTAATTTCCTCTAGTAAGTGAAAATACAAGAGATTTTATGTCAACAATTATTCTATTAAAGGGCGAAGGTCCAAAACTAAAAGGGGAAATATTGGATGACAAAAAATTTCACTAAAAAGGCAAGGGACGCAATCGAAAGTGCCCGTTCCCACGCTGAAAAGCTTGGGCACACCTACATAGGCTCCGAGCATTTACTGCTTGGAATTATGTGTACGGAGTGCGTTGCATCAAAGCTTCTTGATGATAAAAAAATACTTTATACGGATTTAAGCGACAGCATAGTAAGAATATCGGGTAAGGGAACGGAATCCCCCCTTATATACTGCTCTTTCACTCCAAAATGTAAGAAAATTTTGGAAACGGCATCGGTTTTTGTGTCAAAATTCAGTGGTAGCTTTATTGGAACGGAGCATATTTTATACGCAATCTGCGATAATCCGGACTGCGTAGGAGCAAAGATTCTTGTATCACTCGGCTTGAATATACAGGGTATGAAAAATGAGATCTGCTCCTTTCTTGAAATGGGTAATGATTCCCAATTTTCCAAAAACGGAGGTATTGTGGGTGCCCCTGCTCTTTCCCAATACGGAGTGAATCTTACTGCCCTTGCAGGGAGTGGACGGCTGGATCCCGTATACGAAAGGGACACAGAGCTTACACGAGTTGCACAGATACTGTCCAGAAGAACAAAAAATAACCCCTGTCTTATAGGAGAGCCCGGAGTTGGAAAAACAGCCATTGCCGAGGGTCTCGCTATAAAAATAGCAAACGGAGATACGGTGGAATGCCTCCTTGATAAGATAATAGTTTCTCTTGATATTTCTGCAATGGTAGCAGGTGCAAAATACCGAGGTGAATTTGAAGAGAGACTAAAGCAGGTCATAAATGAGGTGAAGGCAGACCGAAGAATTGTGCTTTTTATAGATGAGGTCCATATCCTTGTAGGTGCAGGCTCGGCAGAGGGAGCTGTAGACGCTGCAAACATAATCAAGCCTGCCCTTGCCAGGGGAGCCATCCGTATTATAGGTGCCACTACCCTTGACGAGTACAGAAAGCACATAGAAAGGGATTCTGCTTTAGAACGCAGATTCCAGCCTGTTATGATAAACGAGCCTACAAAGGAACAGACAATACGGATAATCAACGGGCTAAAGGACAAATACGAAGCGTTCCACGGCTTAAAAATATCCGACAATGCAATAAAAAGTGCAGTAGAGCTTTCAAAAAGATATATAACAGACCGTTTTCTCCCCGATAAGGCAATAGATCTGATTGATGAGGCGTGCTCGGCAAGAAAAATAAAAAGTGTTGAAAAGGATTCCTCCTTAAGCAGGCTTGAAAACGAAATACGCACTCTTCAAAAGCAAAAGGAGGAGGCAATTTTATCCGAGAGCTTTGAGCTGGCATCGGAAATACGGGATAAGGAGCTTTCCTGCAAAATAGAGCTTAACCGAGTTAAAGCAAAATATTACAGTGGGAGCATGCCTGCCACCGTTACAGATGAGGATATACGCCGAGGAGTTTCCCAATGGACGGGAATACCCATTACGGGGCTTTTGGAGGGGGAAAGGGAAAGACTTTTATCCTTAGCCGACAGACTCAAAAGCCGTATAGTGGGTCAGGATGAGGCTATTATGCTTACCGTAAATGCCATAAAAAGAGGCAGAATGGGACTCAAGGACCCAACAAGACCCATAGGCTCCTTTCTCTTTCTGGGTCCTACAGGGGTGGGCAAAACTGCCCTTGCCAAGGCACTGTCAAGGGAGCTGTATTACGGGAAGGAATGTCTTGTAAGGTTAGATATGTCGGAATATGCAGAGAGCCATACCATATCCCGGCTTATAGGCTCTCCACCCGGATATGTGGGCTATGATGACGGAGGTATCTTAACAGAAAGGGTAAGAAAAAATCCCTATTCCGTAATACTCTTTGATGAAATAGAAAAGGCACACAGAGATATCTACAGCTTGCTCCTGCAAATACTGGATGACGGCACCCTTACGGATTCCCGTTCTCGCCGTGTGGACTTCCGTAACTGTGTAATTATTTTAACCTCAAATTTGGGAGCCACCCATATGACACAGCAAAAGCACCTTGGATTTTCCGAAAAATCCGACACAGAGTCGGCAAAATCCATAAAAAAGGATATGACAAACACCCTGAAGTCCTATTTTTCTCCTGAGCTTCTCAACAGACTTGATGAAATAATTATATTCAATAAGCTTGATATGTCCCACGCAGAAAAAATAGTTATTGAAATGCTGGAGCAATCTAAAATACGGGCTCTCTCAGCAGGAATCGAGCTTTCCTTCGGTGAGGGGGTATCGAGGCTTATAACCGAGGAGGGATATGACAAGATATACGGTGCCCGCCCGTTGGGAAGAGCCATAATTTCCAAAATAGACTCTCCCCTTTCCGATATGCTGCTTACCGGGGAGATAAAAAAAGGGGATTCCGTATATGTATCAACGGAGGGTGGCAGACTTCTCTTTCGCACCGTTACCGACAAGGAGGAAGCCGAGTCGGACAGCACCTGAGTTTGTGCTTATAGCTAATACAAATTACGATTTGTAATTATTTATTGACAAAGGCGACTACAGTATGATATAATCAAGTCGTAATAGTATCTATTACAAATTTAATATCATAAGGAGAAAAGAAAAATGAAAAAAATTATTTCAATGATTCTCGTTGTACTTATGCTCTGCACATCCTTTATCCTTGCATCATGTAATACAACAGATCCTGAAAAGGAAATTGAGGATTCCATTGAAAAGATCAATGATCTTGAAGCGTATGACGCTACTATGGTTATGTCAATAACTATGAAAATGAACGGTCAGTCCTACACAATGCCTGCTACCATTGATATCAAGGCAAGCGATGACGAGATGTACGCTTTCTACGAAATGAACATTATTGGTGAAAAAATGGAAATGGAGATTTACTCCGATTACGAGTATATTTATGTTCTGTCTGACGGTCAGGGTGTAAAAACTCCTTTCAAAGAAAACAGCGAGTATAACTATAATGCAAGCATCGATAATGTTTTGAAGCCTCTTCCCGAGGATGTACTTGAGAATGTAGAGATTGACGAGGATGATGACGGCAACAAGGTATTCACTGTTGAAATCGATTCCGAGACATTTATGGAGCTCTACAATGAAAGCGTTGAATCAATGGGTGATGATTATGCTGCTTCTGTTGAGGACCTCAACCTTTCCGACGCTATTGTTACTATCGCTATAAACGATGATGGCTATGTGGCTTACTACAATATGGAGTACACAATGACTCTTTCCGTATACGGTGAGGATGTTGAAGCTGATGTAGTTATGGAAATCACATTCAACGATCCCGGTGAGGCTGTTGAAATTGAGCCTATGGACGGATATCAGAATTTCCGTACAGTAAATTCATAAACCAATAAAATAATTAAAAGAACTGACTCAATAGGTGTGTATACCCTAAAAGGACAGCTCTTGTATAATACGGCATATCTCGAAAGAGGTATGCCGTATTAAAATTGAGTGTTGTGTTATACAACGAACAAAAGGATTAATCAATGTTATTCTTTGCTTCCCCTTATAAAATTGCATGAGCTTTTATTTAGTCCAAATAGTCGCCTTCAGGACTCATTCATCTGCTTGGTAACTTTAAGCATTACGGAACCGTCGGGCTGTTCGGTCTGCTCCACAATTTTGTACTTGGGGGGTGCACTCCAAGGTGGCTTTATATTTCTCAATATCCTGATGCACAGGCTTTACGACATAATCGTATACGACATTCTCCTTCAGCATAAAGTGAAGGGGTGACAAATACAAGCTGCCTTTATTCTTTTCATTTACTCTATCTCTTTTTCAAAACAAATGTAGCCGTCCGAGTCTTATTCGGACGGCTATTTGTGTCAATTAAAATATTCGCTGATGTCGGTCTTATCGTTGAGGTGCTTTCTGACACGAACGACGATGGACGCATCTTCCTGTTCTTCAACCGAAACGATCTGATAACGAGTCTTATTCTTCTCAAGGTCTTTCTTGTACTTCTCGACCTCATCACGATTGTATCTGAGCTGGGATTCCTTGCTGAAACCGCAATCTTCCTTCTGCATAAATACAAGCGTTTGAAGAATACAACCTGCTTTTACACGCTTCATCTGCTTTTCCTCCTCTCTCGACATCGTCATCCGGGCAGAACCGACAGAATCGTAATACAGAGAGGATCAAGCGAAACATATAGTTTAAACTCATCTAACTGCCGCAGATGTGGATAGGCTACATCGCTCTCTTGGTAGGCTTTCCTACACTTAAATTATATCATTTTTTGTAATTTTTTCAAGCAAATATGGTCGAATTTTTCTTTGGAAAATTTATGTTACTCTCTGTTTTGAAGATATGTGCAGATAGTATCGACGGAAGCTTCTACACCGATGGAGCTGTCGATCATAAGCATGTAATTTCGTCTGTCGCCCCAAGTCTGCTCAGAAATGCTCTTATAGTAGGACGCTCTTGCTTCATCTGCTTTACGAACATTCTTCTTTGCATCCTCGACACTGTCACCATATATTTCCATAACGCGCTTAATCTTGTATTCATCGGGAGCATAAATAAATATACGTACAACATCATCATAATCACGGAGAACATAATCGGCGGCACGTCCAACGATCACACAGCTACCGTTATCGGCAATCTTGCGTATGACCTTATCCTGTGCAACAACAGCCTGCTGAACAACATCAGTACTGAGATAAAGGCTGTGAAGATACGTGGGAGAGTTTACGTTGATGTCGGAAATGAACTCCTTATCAAGTCCGCTTTCCTGTGCGGCAAGGGCTGTCATTTCCTTGTAGTAGAACGGAATATCAAGTCTTTCGGCTACGAGCTTACCGATTTGCTTGCCCGACGAGCCGTGTTCTCTTGCAATAGTGATAATAACACCTTTCTTCGAGGGCTTCAAAGCAACCTGGATCTTTTCTTCTGTGGCAGGAGTCTTCAGAGATCTGAGGAAAGGAACGGTCAACGCCATCGCCACGATCATAGCAAGAAGGTCAGCGGAGGGTGCGGCAAACAGAATCTCTTCTACACCGCCGAATACAGCCGGATAGATAATGATCAACGGAATAAAACAGACAATATCACGGATCATAGAAGCAACAACCGCACGAATAGGCTTTCCAACCGCTTGGAAGAAGATTGAGGTCATCTTGATAATACAAGTTAAGGTGACGAGGCAAAGAAAGATGCGGAAGGTCTTTTCACCAAACACCCAATAGTCCTCCGGATTGGGAATATTGGTAGGAGCACCGAACATACCGACAACAGCACGGGGTGCAAGCTCAAAGAGTACGGTAGAAGAAAGACCGATAACAACAGTGCAAAGAAGAATTTTTCTGTAAAGCTCTTTGACTCTGTCGTAATTCTTTGCTCCCATATTATAGCTGATGATAGGCTGACAGCCGAGCACGATGCCGACGACAAGGTTGATGACAACAGTAAATACTTTACTTTCAATACCGATAATCGCAATCGGGATATCCACGCCGTACTGCGACATTGCACCATACTTGGCAAGAAGAATATTACAAGCAAGAGAGATAATAACGATGGTCATCTGTGTAATAAACGAGGACGCACCAAGCTGTAATGCTCCCTTGAATGCCTTAAAGCTGGGAATAAAGCTCTTTAGATTCAGCTTGAAGGTTTTGGTACGGAAGAAGTACACAAGCGAGATGATGAAGGAAACAGTCTGACCGATAACGGTTGCGAGTGCAGCACCGAACATCCCCCATTTTGTTCCGAATATAAAAATTGGATCGAGGATGATATTCGTAAGTGCACCTGCAACCATAGATACCATCGACCACGCAGGACTACCATCCGCACGAATAACCGCATTCATCATATTGGAAAGCATATAGATTGGGAAAAAAGCAAGAATGACATTGAAGTATTCAATCGCAAATCCGATACTGTTTTCGGATGCACCGAACAAGGTAAGAAGCTGTGTTTTCAGCGGGAAGAAAATAGCCATCAAAACAAGTGAAGAAATAAGAGTAACGACGATACCCGTACCTATCGCTTTTGTAGCGTTTTTCGTATCCTTTTTACCCTGACAGATATTCAGATATGCGGCACAACCGTCACCGAAGCACCAAGCGAACGCCTGTGCAATGATGAAGATTGGGAATACAACGCCGGTCGCCGCATTACCGAGTGCGGACAACTCGCTGTTGCCGATGAAGATCTGGTCAACAATGTTGTAAAGTGCACTGACGAGTAGAGAGAGCACGCAAGGGATTGAGAATTTCAGCATCAGCTTGGATATTTTCTCTTTTCCCAAGAATTGCAGTGTTTGTTCTTGATTCATAAAGTCCTCCAAATGTTTTATTTTTTTGGAGTCTTTATCAGAGAAAAGCTCCCGAAAACTGCGTCAAGACAGAAAAAACAGCACGTAGAATCTCGTCGTGATTCTACGCACTGTGGCTGTTCGACCTGAATATTGTAGCATAAAAATTCGATTTTGTCAAAGGCTCTTTTTCCTAAAAATCAAAAAAAATTTCGTCTTTCCTAGGAATTTTTCGTCAAAAAATCCATTTGCATTTTTTGAAATCGTATGGTATAATATCATTAGTGCGTAGCCAAAAGGCGTAAGTCCAGCTTAAAGGACTTACGCCTTTTCTTTGTTTATTAGGAGGTATTATTATGGAAAAAGAAAATCAAAACTATCTTGCCACCGAAAAGGTCGGCAAGCTGATGGGCAAGTACGCCGTGCCCTGTATCATCTCACTCTTGGTCGGTGCTTTGTATAATATCGTCGATCAGATATTTATTGCAAACGCTGACTATCTCGGATCATACGGCAACGCCGCCAACACCGTCGTATTTCCGCTGACCGTTATTGCACTCGGTATCGCCGTAATGATCGGTGACGGATGCTGTGCTTTCGTAAGCCAATCGCTTGGTGCGAATAAAAAAGATGATGCACACAAAAGTATCGGCAATGCAATTCTTCTGTGCGTTATTAGCAGTATCGTTCTGGCCACCGTTTATCTTATCTTCATGGAACCGATATTGACAGTTTTCGGCGGCAAGGTGAATTCCGAAACCTTTGAGCTTTCAAAAGAATATTTCTTTTGGATTGCCCTCGGTATTCCGTTTTATATGTTCGGTCAGGCAATGAATCCGATCATCCGTTCCGATGGAAGCCCTCGCTTTGCAATGCTTGCCGTGCTTGCAGGTGCTCTTACCAACATTGTCCTTGACCCGATTTTCATCTATCCTATGAAAATGGGTATGGCAGGAGCCGCAATTGCTACCGTAATCGGTCAAATAGTGACCGCTGCACTTTCACTTTTGTATTTGTTCCGTATGAAGTCCGTTAAGCTCGGAAAAAATAGCTTTGGCTTTTTCGGTGAGCTTATGAAAAAGTTCCTTGCCCTTGGCATCACGAGTTTTCTCGCACAGATATCTCTTGTTATATCAATGGCTGCCGTACAGAATATGTGTACCAAGTATGGAGCAATGGATGCTATATTTGGACAGACCGAATACGCACAAATTCCTCTTGCTGTACTCGGTATCGTCATGAAGTTCTTCCAAATTGCTATTTCCATCTCCATCGGTCTTGCCGCAGGCTGTATTCCGATTGTTGGATATAATATCGGTGCAAAGCGTAAGGACAGAGCCAAGAAGCTCTTCAGTTTTTTGTTAATTACCGAGCTTGCCATTGGTGCGGTTGCACTCCTTATTGTTGAATTGATACCGAATCAGCTGATCAGCATTTTCGGTGCAAGCAATGAAAGTGCGTATTATACCTATTTTGCCGTAAAGAGTTTCCGTATCTATCTCTGTATGATGCCGCTCGCTATGATGAATAAAGGTACTTTCATTTATCTGCAAGCACTTGGTAAGCCGGTTCTCTCTACCGTCGTTTCAATGGCACGTGAAATTATTTTCGGTGTGTTCCTCCCGATTTTGATGCCTATGGTTTGGGGACTTGACGGCATTTTGTATTCCTTCCCCGTGGCAGATATTTTGACTGTTATTATTGCGGCTATCATCATTGTTAAGACATACAAGGATCTAAGCCAAAATACTTAAAGAAGGCAAGAGCTTCACGAATCTCGCCGAAGCGGAGCAACAAGAAATCAAACATTTTTTGTCGCAGGTGAAGTAAGATATAATCTCTTTCTGTGATGTAAATAGGGCTGACGGAAATAAACCGTCAGCCCTATTTCGTTATTCGATTAATACTTCTATGGCTATTGGCATTCCAATGTTTCTCGACAAATTGGAATTTGATTCTGTATAGAATTAAAGTGTTTCAAACTTCTCACCCGTAAGCTCATCATCGCAGTAAAGCTCACGAGGAAGCATATTGGGATACTGATGCCACTGTCTTACGGACATTGTACCACGACCGCCTGTAAGAATTCTTACAGCTCCGTCGTTACTCACAAACTTGCCTTCAACCTTATCAAAAATAAGAGTTGCTACGGGATTATCCGGCGTTTGGAAGGTTACACCCCATATACGTGCGTTGCATACATGTGCTCTTACTTCATATACACCTTCCTCAACCTTGATCTTGATGTTGTAGTAAGAAGGCACGAAGCCGTCAAGCTCACGCATAAATGCCCAATCCTCATGGGTGATCTCCATCTCGGCGGTATCTCTGTCACCGCCCTTGAGGGTGCCGTTTGAAGTATAATGTTTTTCGTTTTCAAGATCGTACACAGAATAATCCTTCATTCCGAGACGCATATCGTACATCGAGGAGTGAATCTCATTGAAGGTGATATATCCCCAATCCTCCCAACCGCCAAGCTCCGCTGCTGAGGAATCAACGGCAACATATCTTTCACGCTGACCTGTTCCTTTAACCTTGATCTCTTTTCCGTTCAACCAGATCGTTCCGTCTACATCACCCGACCAGTTGTAGCCATAGGTAATGGAGTGCTGTGTAAGAAGCGAGGGCTTCTCTCTGCCATACCAAAGAGGGAATCCGTGTGCTCTGTGATAAAGGTCTGCCTTGTATTCACCGTCACAGGTATCAAGCATCAAATGCCAAGTGCCGTTGTCGAAGCACTCTACCTTGTAATGCTCGCCGCAGGTGACAAGCACGCTATGCTCTCTCTTTTCAATCTGTAAAGTGCCTTGGGGATTTCTGTAAAACTTATTCATTACGGTTCCGGGATATTTCGCAAGCTTATATACAGAATTGCGAAGCTGCTTGACAGAGCCCTTTCCCTTTGCATAGCAAAGATTGACGAGATCCATTTTTTCAAGTGCAAGGGAGAGAATAGAACCGCCGAGTGCATAAAGCTCGCCGTCATCACCCTCCACATTGAATTCCATTAACCAATCAAGAAATCCGCTTCTGACTTCTTCCTTTACACCGTTTCTTGCCTCATCTGATAGTGTTACTCTAGGGTTTTCAATTTTCATAATAAATACACCTTTCCTTGTTAATTTTGATGCATTTATTATAACTTCGCAGTGTTTCTGAAAAATCAGTATTTTGTTTCTGTTTTGTTAAATATCAAATATGCTTAAAAATTCTTATTATTATGTTTAGTGCAAATTTCCGCTTTGTTCAACAAACTCACAAGGCTTTGCCTATATGCATATTACAGCACAAAAACCACAGAAAATAAATCTGTGGTTTCTGCATTTTTTGTTTTTAAGCAACTGAAAAAATATTTTTCTCCCGTCGGCAGGTAATACATTCTCAAAACTCAAAACTGTCCTTTAGATTATCGCTCTATGAGTCAGTCCTTTTTATTTTGTATACGGTTATTTTGTCATATGAACATCAAGCTGGGGATAAGGAACAGAAATTCCGAACTGGTCGAAATTAACCTTAACCTGCTCAAGCATGGAGTACTTTACAGAAGCATAATCTGCATTTCTTACCCACATACGGAGCTCAAGGATAACACCCTTGTCGCCGTGAGCAGTCACATAAACAGCAGGTGAAGGATCTGCAAGCACTCTTTCATCCACCTTAGCACAGGAATAAAGCACCTTTTTTACAAGGGCAAGGTCAGAATGATAGGACACTGTAAAGGTAAGATCCAATCTTCTTGACTCGTTAGCAGAATAGTTTGTAATGGTTGAATTGGAAAGCTTAGCATTAGGAACAACAATCTTCTTGTTATCATCTGTCTTAAGGGTTGTGTAGAAAACACCGATATCTGTAACAACACCGCTAACTCCGTCGCCCTCAATATAGTTGCCAATCTCAAAGGGCTTAAGACCGGCTATCATAACTCCGCCGGCAATATTTGCAAGGCTACCCTGCAATGCAAGACCCGCCGAAATACCTAATACTATAATAATAGCAGTAAATCCGGATAACTCAATACCGAGAATTATAGCACCGATAATAATTACAACGATGTACAGACAAGCTGCTATTACATGGCCGAGGAATGAACGCATAGTCTTTGTAAGGTGTGAAAATGCCCTTGAATTTACAATTTTCTTTGAAATGCGTTTAACAATCTTACAGCCAACAATAACAAATATTACAGCCAACAAAAATCTGAGCACGGCCATAAGAGTTGTCGCCGATGCCAGAAAGTCGACAAGATTATTAAAAAATTTTTCCATTTGATTTCTCCTTGCGATTTTGATTAAAATTATTCCGGAAGAACGCTGTCCTCTGCTTCGACAACCTGGAATTCTCCCTCAATGGTATCATCCTTTTTCCTTGAAAGCTCAGTCTTCTCTTTTTCTATCTCTGCCTTAACTCTCTCTATCTCAGCACAAAGGTCATCAGCCTCGGAAACACGTAAGGCAATAGCCTCATCCATTTCCTTATCATACCTTATCTGCTCATATAAAGCTCTGCCAAGCTTTTTATAGCACTTGGATAGCTCGGAGTTAAGAGTCCTGAGTTGAACAGTATACTTAGCAATTGCAGCCGCAGATTTAGTCTTCTTAACTGTTACATTGGCAGCATTTTTTATTTTCCCGGAAACCTTAGAAATTATCTCAGCCATGGTTAGTCCTCCGAATATTTTTCTTTGTACATATATAATACTATATTTTAAGATGTTTGTCAAACTGTTTTGCATATTTTTTTAAAAAATACACACACTTTTATCAAACAAACAGCTACGGAGGATATATGGATAAAAGCAGTTATTCCGATTATGTAAAAAAGAAAGCAAAAAAATCTCCCATTGCAAGGGATTGTATTTTTGCATTTATTATAGGGGGTGCTATTTGCACCCTCGGTCACAGTCTTCGACAGCTCTACACCTATCTTACCGGGGATGAGGAAATTACATCCTCCCTTGTATGCACAACCCTGATTTTTCTTTCTGTGCTTTTAACAGGCTTGGGAATTTACGATAAAATAGCATCAAAGGCAGGTGCGGGGACCATTGTCCCCATAACAGGCTTTGCAAATGCAGTTTCCTCAGCTGCCATCGATAACAAAAGTGAGGGCTATGTGCTGGGCGTAGGTGCAAAGATGTTTATAATTGCAGGGCCTGTTATAGTTTTCGGCATGCTTTCGGGTGCAATATACGGTGTAATATATTACATCACAAGCCTATTTGCATAAAAAAGGTGTAAAAAATGAATAACGGTGTTATAAAATTCTTACAGGAACCCAAAATAATGTCTACCTATTCCTGTGTTGGAAGTGAAGAAAAAAAAGGGCCTCTCGGCATGCTATTCAATTATTATAGTGAGGACAATAAGTTCGGTAAGGAGACCTGGGAAAAATCAGAAAGTGAAATGCAAAGAATAGCTCTCTTCGGTGCTATGCAAAATGCGGGAATTAAAGACACGGGGCTTGATATTTTACTTGCGGGAGATCTGCTTAATCAGTGTGTTGGCTCCAGCTTCGGTCTTTCGGATTACGATATACCCTATGTGGGACTCTACGGTGCCTGCTCCACCTGTGCCCTGGGCCTTGCCCTTGGGGCGTGTCTTATCTCCGGAGGAATGGCAGAACGGGTGGGCACGGTAACATCATCCCATTTCTGCTCCAGTGAAAGGCAATTCCGCTTTCCTCTTGAATACGGAGGGCAAAGACCGCCAACAGCCCAATGGACAGTAACCGGTGCAGGTGCATTTATATTGGGCAATCAGGGAAGAGTGTCTATACCCGAGGCAGTGTTTGGGAAAATAAAGGATATGGGTATAAAGGATGTTAACAATATGGGGGCAGCAATGGCTCCCTCCTGTGTGGAAACAATAAAGACATACTTCCGGGAAACAGACCACTCCCCCGAGGATTTTGATATGATAATAACGGGAGACCTGGGATATGAGGGTAGCGAAATATTAAAGGAGCTTCTCCTCTCCGAGGGGATAGATATAAGGGAAAATCACACGGACTGTGGACTTCTTATATATGATATGGAGGCACAGGACAAGCATGCAGGAGGCTCCGGCTGCGGATGCAGTGCATCGGTTATATCTGCCCATATATTAAAAAGGCTGGAGGCGTGCGAGCTACAGGATGTTTTATTCATAGGCACGGGTGCACTTATGAACTCCCTTACTGTATGTCAGGGTAATTCCATCCCTGCCATCTCCCATCTTGTGCGTTTGAAAACGGAGGTGTGATATGGATACTTTTCTTTCATATATTTATGCTTTTTTAGTAGGTGGCATAATATGTGTAATTGCACAGATACTCATAGATAAAACAAAGCTATCCCCTGCGAGAATACTTGTAATATATGTATGTGCAGGCGTGCTTCTTACGGGAATCGGCATATATCAGCCCCTTGTGGACTTTGCAGGGGGAGGAGCCACCACTCCACTTACAGGCTTTGGATATTCTATTGCCAAGGGCGTGCGTAAGGCAGTTGATGAAAAGGGGCTTTTAGGAGCCCTTACAGGAGGTCTTACCGCAACCTCGGCAGGAATTGCAGCTGCTATTATATTTGGCTTTATTGCATCACTTATTTTTTCAAGCAAGCCGAAGAGGTAGATTTAATGCAGAATGCAGAGTGCAGAATTGATTGATTTGATGTAAATGCAGATTGAATCGGTAACGGCAACAGACAATAAGTGAATGCAGAATTAACAGCATTTCTCTTTTCTGAGCCATATGAATCATAATCCGATTAAACAAAAAATGCGAACCGAGGTTCGCATTTTTTATAATTTAGCACGGAATATAATTAAAGCTTTATTGCAGCGTCCTTTACAGCATCCACCAGCTTCATGGTGTTGCAGGAGGATTCAGGAGTTATAAAGTCGGGGGCTACTCCGTTATTTACGCAGTCTACAAAGTACTGAATCTCGTTTAGATAGCCATTATCGTTGCCGATATTGATACCGAGGTCAAGCTCCTCAGCCTTTTTCTCTTCGCCGTTACAAACCTCAACACCGTTCTTGTAGAGCTTATCTGTACTTTCAACATATCCGTTTTCAAACACTGCAAGATATGTAGCGTGGAAGGGAATACCGGCATTATACCATGTACCCTCACAGCTTACGATTGTATCACCGTATACAAGCTCAGTAACTGCGAAATCGTTATTGTTCTTAAGTCCGTGGTGAACGGAGCTTATCTTATCGGGCATACCGAGTATGCTCTGAACGTAGTCGATATCGTGGATGGAAAGGTCGGTGATAACTCCACCACTCTTCTTCTCATCTCTCATCCAGTCCTCCCAGCTCCATACGGGGATAGCAGATATTCTCTTCATATCAAGGCGAAGGAGTCTGCCAAGCTCGTTACTCTTAATAACCTCACGGAGGTATACATAAGGAGCCATAAATCTAACAACATGAGCTGCCATAAAATACTTGTCAGTAGCATTTGCAGCCTTAACTACCTCTTCGGCATCCTCTTTGTTAAGGGTCATGGGCTTTTCACAAAGAACATGAAGTCCCTTTGAAAGACAGTAAATCGCCATATCCTTATGCATATAACTGGGTGTGCAGATATCAACCATATCAAGGTTTTCCTTTTCAATCATTTCCTTGTAATCTGCATATACGCTGATGCCTGTGCCCTCTGTCTTTTCCTTTGCCATATCTACTCTTACATCGGCAACTGCCACAAGGGTAGCACCCTGAACTTCTTTATAATTTCCGTAGTGGCATCCACCCATACCGCCAATGCCTATAAGTCCAACTCTGATATTAGCCATTTAATATATCCTCCAAAAATTTCTTTGCGTAAAGTATGTCCTCAATCTGCTTGTCACCGGATATCTCTCGTTCAATAGTTATAGAGCC
Organism: Clostridia bacterium; assembly: GCA_017451485.1. Lineage (GTDB taxonomy): Bacteria > Bacillota > Clostridia > Oscillospirales > CAG-272 > RGIG2000. The sequence continues at coordinate 40,191 of JAFTOG010000028.1, forward strand.
GTCATATCCGTGCTCCTTGAGCTTCTTTATAAGAACGGGGAAATTAGCCCTTCCGTCACCGATTCTCTTTTCCTCACCGAGGTGTGCAGGGTCTGTGGGGTATTCTCCATCCTTTGCATGGATACCACGAACATAATCGCCAAAAATATCAACTGCATCGCAGGGGTTAGCCTTACCGTAAAGAAGAAGGTTAGCAGGGTCAAGGTTGATACCGAGGTTGCCGGTACCTACCTCAATAATAGTACGCTTTAGAGTAATAGGTGTTTCCTGACCTGTCTCAAAAAGGAGATACTGACCGTTAGCCTTACAATATTCGGCAAGATCACGGATTGTAGCTACAACAGCACGGAATTCGTCAGTATCGGGGTTCTCGGGTAAAAATCCCATATGAGTTACAAAATCCTTAGCACCAAGCTTTTTTGCAAAGTCAGAGCCTGTCTTAAGCTCTTTAACTCTCTGATCTCTGAAGTATACGGGAACTATGCCAAGGGTATGATAGCCTTTTACAAAATTCCACTGAGCCTCACCACTCCAGCCACACCATACTGCACTGATTTCAAGACCCTCTTCGTCAGCGGCCTTCTTTATTTTCTCAGCCATTTCATCTGTGAAATAAGCAAAGTTCCAGCAGCAAAGCTGAAAGGACTCCATACCGTATGTCTTTACATCCTTGATTTTGGAGCATACATTTTCATCAAGATGGACCATTGTTCCTATTTTCATAGTAAAACACCTCGTAGCAAATATTTTATTAACTTAATTTTAGCATAATGAATATGAGTTTTCAAGTGAATAATATTAAATAGTTTACTTTTTTCTTCATTTGTGATAAAATATCCGTGAGGTGATAAATATGCAGAACAGAATAAAGGGGTTAAGAAATAAAATAGCCGAGCTTGGTGCAGAGGCAGTATATATAACATCTTCTGTAAGCCACAGATATTTAACAGGCATCGACAACCAGGACGGAATACTTGTAATAACTGAAAATAACGCATACGCCCTGGAGGATTTTCGATATATTGAGGTAGCGAGGGCAAGGCTTTCTCACATTTACACCGTTGTTGAGCTAAAGCGTTCTGCCCTTTACGATACACTAAACGGTATATTGAGGGACGAGGGGATATCTCACTTAGCCTTTGAGGACACTAATATGTCCGTTTCGGAATTTAATATCCTCAGCTCTAAGGCTGAAGCCAAGCTATTAGGTCTTGGTAACTCCGTAAAACAGCTCCGAGAGGTAAAAACACCCGAGGAGGTGTCTAAAATTGCCGAGGCACAGGCAATAACCGACCTTGCTTTTTCTAAGCTTTTAGAGGTATTAAATCCCAATATGACGGAAAACGATGTAGCCGCAGAGCTTGAATACCTGATGAGAAAAAACGGTGCCGAGGATAAAAGCTTTGAGACCATTGCCATAAGCGGTGCCCGTTCCTCTATGCCCCACGGCACGCCTACAAATAACAAGCTTTCCCGTGGGTTTTTAACAATGGATTTCGGTGCAACGGTAGACGGCTACCACTCGGATATGACAAGAACCGTGTGCATCGGCAGAGCTGATACGGAGATGAAAAGGCTCTACGATACGGTGCTTAAGGCACAGACGGAGGCTCTCGCATTTATAAAATCCGGGCTCCCCTGCTCTGATGCTGACCGTGTAGCTCGTGACATAATCAATAAGGATTACGACGGGTGCTTCGGTCATTCTCTCGGTCACGGTGTGGGACTGGAAATACATGAGGGTCCCAATCTGTCCCCTATGTCACAATCCATACTGACACCGGGTAATGTGGTGACCGTGGAGCCCGGAATATATATTGCCGGCAAATATGGGTGCCGTATAGAGGATATGATACTTGTACAGGAGGGCTCAGTGCTTAATTTTACAAAATCCACTAAGGAGCTTATAGAAATTTAATGATTTTTGAAAAAAAGCAGAAAAATATTGTATTTACCTATTGCAATATCGCTACTTTTATAGTAAAATATCTTTGTATATTATAGGCGAAACGCCTTTTGGGGACTGCCGTGGCGGGCTTTGTCCTTTAATAACTGTGCCAGAAAAGGAAAAAGACAAATGATTACAGCAGGCGATTTCAGAAACGGTGTTACCTTTGAAATGGAAGGTAAGGTTTACCAGGTTATTGAATTCCAACATGTAAAGCCCGGTAAAGGTGCGGCTTTCGTAAGAACAAAGTATAGAGATGTAGTTACAGGTGCTATCCGTGAGGCTTCCTTCAACCCTACAGCTAAGTTTGAGACTGTAAATGTTGAACGCAGAGAGCTCCAGTATCTCTACAACGACGGTGAGCTCTACTACTTTATGGATATGGAATCCTATGAGCAGATTCCCGTTGACTCCCATAAGCTTGGCGACAACTTCAAGTTCGTTAAGGAAAACGAAATGTGCAAGCTCTCCTCTATTAAGGGTGAGGTATTTGCAGTTGAGCCTCCTACATTCGTTGAGCTCCGTGTTACAGAGACAGAGCCCGGTGTTCGTGGCGATACAGCTACCAATGTAACAAAATCCGCTACTCTTGAGACAGGTGCGGTTATCAGAGTTCCTATCTTTATCAACGAGGGTGAGCTTCTCCGTGTTGATACAAGAACAGGTGAATATCTCGAAAGAGTTAAGGAATAATTTTTTGACTATCTGGGACCGCTTAACCTCGGTCCCTTTGATAAATAAAATACGAAAGGAAATACTACAATGAACGAAATGGATATTCTTGAAAAGTGCGCATATATAAAGGGACTTGCTGACGGTCTCAATCTTGATGAGACAAAGGCAGAGGGTAAGGTTCTTAAGGCTGTTATCGACCTTCTCTCCGACATCTGCGAGACTATCGCTGACATGGATGATGAGGTTGCTACTCTCGGTGATTACATCGAGGAGGTTGACCACGACCTTGGCGAGGTTGAGGAGTATGTATTCGATGACGAGTGCGACTGCTGTGACGACGAGTGTGACTGCTGCGATTGTGACGATGATTGCGATTGCTGTGACTGTTGCGACGACGAGTGCTGCGACGAGGACTTTATGGAGGCTATGTGCCCCCACTGTAAGGAGACAATCTGCTTCGATAACGAGCTTGACCCTGCAGAGCTTATCTGCCCTGCTTGTGGAAAGAACTTCGCTGAATAATAAATTGCGTAGTACAACAGAAAAACAAAAGGAACGGATTTTTCCGTTCCTTTTTATTATCCCGACACAGTCGGATTTCATCACGCAGTGATTTCATCTACTTGCGGATTTCATTGATTTGATTTCAACCCATTGAAATCAAATCCTTAATTACCTCCGAAGCAATAATAAGCCCCACAACGGAGGGAATAAAGGCACAGGATGCGGGAGGAAGCTTTCTTAATTCTTTCATTTCCTCAGGATAATCCGGTGTTATCGCCTTTTCCTCCGAGTACACCACCTTAAGGGACTTTACACCTCTTTTTTTAAGCTCGGTACGCATAGCACGGGCTAATGGGCATACGGAGGTTTTATAAATATCAGCCACCTTAAAGGCTGTAGGGTCAACTTTATTTCCTGCACCCATAGAGGAAATTATCCTAATGCCGAGCTTCTCTGCTCTTACGGCAAGACTGATTTTTCCGCTGACTGTATCAATGGCGTCAACTATATAGTCGTATCCCGATAAGTCAATTTCTCCCTCTGTATCGGGGGTGTAAAAGGTATTGTATTTCTGTACGGAAATATCGGGATTTATATCCCTCATACGCTTTTCCATGACATCCACCTTATACTGCCCCACCGTGGAGCTAAGTGCTATAATCTGACGGTTTATATTAGATACGGAAACTGTGTCGTTGTCTACAATATCAATATATCCGACACCACTCCTTGCAAGTGCCTCACATACATATCCACCGACGCCACCAACACCGAAAACTATTACCCTTTTATCCTTTAGCCTATCTACCGAATCCTTGCCGAACAACAGCTCAGTACGGGATAACCATTCCATATAACCACCTCAATTCACAATAATGATATCATAACGGAAAGAAAAAATCAATGATAATAAGCCCAAATCCTTCATATAAATTTAAGGAGGGGAGGGATTATTATAAGCCGACTGAAAAAATATCTTGTAAACGGACTTATGCTCTCCTGTGCATCTATTGTCATAAGAGCAATATCCGTCAGCTATAATGTCTATTTAAGCTCCGAGATAGGAGCAGAGGGTATGGGACTTATTACCCTGATATACAGCGTATACGGATTTTTTATTACCCTTGCCACCTCCGGTATAGGTCTTGCCGTAACAAGACTGATTTCCACCGTGCATACAGAAGGTAGTAACGATCCCTTTAATGAGGCATCGTCAGTTGCATCCCGTAGGATTCTCAAAAGCTCTCTTACATATGCACTTCTATTTTCCGTGACAGCATCGATTGTACTGTTTATAAGTGCAGAAAATATAGGACTCCTTGCCTTAGGTGACCGTCGTACTGTTCCCTCTGTACGGATTCTCTCCCTTTCCTTAACTCCGATAGCTGTGACAAGCGTACTGTACGGGTACTTTAACGGAGTGCGAAGGGTATATAAAAGTATAGCTGTCCAGATTTGCGAGCAGGGTGTAAAGATCAGTCTTACCACATTTCTTATTTCCTTAGCTCTGCCAAAGGGTGTGGAGCACGCTTGTTTTTCCGTAGTTCTTGCAGGTGTTATTAGCGAGGGTACATCTATGCTGATTTCTGCCCTTTTGTGCCTCCACGATAGAAAAAAATATACAAAAAACAGCACTACGGTAGTAAAATTCCGTGACAAAGCACCTTATTTACACAACAATGATACTCCAAAAATCGACAGCAGTCTGTACGGTATTTTCACAGTTGCCTTTCCCGTTGGGGTAAGTGCTTATGTAAGGTCAGCCCTTGCAACCGTGGAGCATATTGCGATCCCATGGGGGCTTAAGCAAAGTGGAGGTGTAAATCCCCTTGGCTCGTACGGAATTCTTCACGGAATGGTTTTCCCTGTTTTGCTTTTCCCGTCGGCAATGCTAAACGCCTTTTCTTCCCTACTTATACCGGAGCTTTCCTCCCTTCAGGCAAGCAAGAACACAGATGGAATCAGACGGGCTGTATCCTCTGTTATGTCACTTTCTCTGCTTTTTTCCGTAGGTGTGTCGGGCATTTTTATTTCTTTTTCTCACGAAATAGGTATCGCCCTTTACGGAAGCTATGAAGCAGGAGAATATATAAGGATCCTTTCTCCCTTAATACCTCTTATGTACCTCGACGGAGCTGTTGACAGTATGCTAAAGGGACTTGGAGAGCAGATGTACTGTATGAGAGTTAATATTGCCGACTCACTAATAAGCGTTATCCTTATTGTTACTATGCTTCCCGTATGGGGAATGAGAGGATATGTGGCTGTTATTTTTATAACAGAGCTGTTTAATACCTCTCTCAGTATTATTCGTCTGCTGTATATAACAGGAGTAAGCACACCCTGTCTTAAATGGATCGGTATACCTCTTTTGTCCGTTATACTCTCCACTGTGGCTACAAGACTTGCCTTTGATAATATACCTTCCCTCCTGCTCCTTGGAGATAAGCCAAGAGCCTTTACCGAGCTTCTTATTTCTTCCGTTATATATATATGTACCACCCTGCTCCTCCGCCGATTCTCTGTGTCAAAAGCTTGACTCATCTCTCCTCTCTCCTCTCTCCTCTCCTCACTCTGCA
>JAFTOG010000006.1 GCA_017451485.1 Clostridia bacterium
AATTCAAGACAAAGCGAATATGAGTATAGCTTTAAGCTTAAATTGAATAAGCTGACAGCTGTGTTAAACGAAGACGGAACAGTAAGCATAATGGATGAAGAAACGGGAAAAACAGTTTATTCAATGCCTGCCCCCTTTATGTTTGACGATAACGGAGTGTTGTCAACGGATGTATATTATACCTTAACCCAAAAGGGAAAATATGAATATGAGCTTACAGTTACGGCAAGCACGGAATGGATAAACGCAACTGGAAGAAAATTCCCTGTAACTATAGACCCCACAATAGAAACAAACACATCCTATGGGGAAGCGTATGTATCATCGGCTAATCCCAATTCAAATTACAAAAAGCCAAGCGACGGACAATTGCTCGTAGGCTCTGCATACAGGACATTTTTTAAGTTTGAATTGCCGGATGACATTCCTGCAAATGCGTATATTACAGATGCTACATTAAGTGTAAAATACCATTCTAACTCATCATCCGGAACTACTAATGTGGGTATATATGCAGTACCCTATTCCTGGAATGAGAATACAATTACATGGAATAACAGTGTAGGGTCTCATACAACAGAGGAAAATGCAACAGCCAATGTTACTACGGATTACTTGTATGCCAATAACGGACAAGAGACCGATATGTACTTTGGAATAACATCTGCGGTAAGAGACTGGTATGCGGGAAAAGCCAATAACGGTATAGCTATCAGGTATTTGTCAGGCTCAAATAATTCATATGTATTCAAGGGCTACAACTCAGGTGAAACCACCAGACCAATTATGGAAATAACATATTTGGCTATGGACGGTATTCTGAACGGAACCTATTTCCTTAGAAATATGCAATATAATACCTATATGCAGGCACCCTCGCAGAGTGAAACAAATCAAGTTAATCTTTATCCTTTTGATGGAGATACAAATCAAAAATGGAATTTTGAGTATTTGCGTAACGGATATTACAAAATAACAATTAATGACGGTAGTAATAGAGTATTAACAGCACCTGCAAGCAATGGAACGGCTGTAAGTCTGAGTACAACATATAATGTTTCGCCTAACCAGATGTGGGGTGTTACTTATGACCATAGTATCGAAGGCTATCGTTTGTATGCATGCTCAAATCATTCGTGCTATTTATCCGGCAGTTCTAATACACAATCAACTGTTCGCCCGGTTGAAGGTGCATCATTGCAATCCGATAAAAAGGATGAGTGGATATTTTATCAGGTGTCGAATGGCATAACACCTGAAATACAGAGAGGGAAAAACTGGTGTTGGCTTACATGTGCAAGAATGCTCGCCTCTGCTTTTGTTGATAATGATTGTTTGCCTTCACAAGAGAAAATTGCAGAATATGTTGTACCACCATATTGGACGGAACAAGATCGGCAAAATGAAAACTATGATATAAAAGGTGATAATGATATTATAATTTATGAACTTTCATTTATATTTGGCAGTGTAAATATCGAAGAAAATTATACAGGACGACTAACAGATACTACCATTATGGCATTACTTAATGCCGGAATTCCTATTATAGCAAATCTAGAAAACACGCACTATGTTTTAATATATGGTTATGATACTATAGATGGAGAGAGCGAAATAGCAAATCTATATGTATATGACCCTTATAATTATGTGGAAAATAGTGATCTTTTGGGAGAAGAATTTTGGTCTGGTCCATACAAAGCAGAAAATCAGTATTCTATATCAATTGAAGAATTTAATTCTGGTTGGAATGGATGGTTAACTATTAAAATAGATAATTTGGAATATGAATGTGAATATTCTCGATAAATCTTAAAGGAGGAAACTATGAAAAAACTACTGTATACAATATTAATAATACTTCTGTGTCTTGCCTCCTTTATGCTTGTTTCCTGCGACGGGGAGGAGAATATCACAACTACAGTTGACAATGAGGACAATACCACTACTACAATAATTGATAAACTTTGTGGTCATGAAAAAACCGTTATAATATCCGGCAAAGAACCTACTACAACAAGCACAGGTCTTACAGAGGGCAAGAAATGCATTTTGTGTGGGACAATACTCAAGTCACAGGATATAATTCCTGCAATACCTGTAACTGACGGATTTGAATACCAATTAAATAATGATAACGCATCCTATTCTGTAATTGGTATAGGAAATTACGAGAGCACTGACCTTTTAATTCCGTCAGAATATAACGGTTTACCGGTTACTTCTGTTTGGGAAGATTCTTTTTTGAATTGTGATAAACTCACATCAGTAATTATCTCAAACGGAATTGTAACAATTGGAAAAAGTGCCTTTGAGGGGTGCACAAACCTTGTATCCGTAAATATACCAAGTAGCGTTAATTTTATTGGCTCAAGTGCATTTATGCATTGTGAAAGCTTATTAAATATCACAATTCCAAATGGAGTTTGCACTATTGAAAATTATACATTCAGTTTTTGCGAAAGCTTAACCGATATTGTCATTCCGGACAGCATTAAAGAAATCGGATTCTCTGCTTTTAGAAACTGTAAAAGTCTAACGAATATTTCATTTGGAAATGGTGTTGTAAGCATTAAAATGTGTGCTTTTGCGGAATGTCACGGAATCAAAGAGATTATACTGCCTGACAGTGTAACTGAGCTTGGTAGACAAGTATTTTATTCCTGTGACGGATTGGAAAGCTTTGCTACAGGAAAAGGATTAACTGCAATTCCAAATGGTATGGTTTCACAATGTAAAAATCTAAAAAGAGTAACTATTGGAGAAAATGTATCAAATATTGTAATTTATGCATTTTTGGGTTGTACATCTCTTGATACCATTACATTTAATGATACGCAAGGATGGAAACATGGTGAAACACCACTTGATTTTACGGATTCCTCGAAAAATCCAATATATTTCAAAAATGTGGAGTACCCGTATGTATTTGAAAAACAAGCCAAACCCTAAAACTGTATAAAAGAGTACAAGACTAGGATACAGGCAAAAATCTGTATAATAAAAATCAAAAAGGAGGACAATATGAAAAAACTACTATTTTCAATATTAATAATACTTCTGTGCCTGACCTCCTTTATGCTGATTGCCTGCGACGGTGAGGAGGACATCACAACTACGGTTGACAAAGAGGATAATACCACTACTACAACAGTTGAGGTGCCATGTAGTCATGAAAAAACCAATATAATTCACGGTGTGTCTCCTACTACTAAAAGGACAGGACTTACCGACGGGATGGAATGCTCTGACTGTGGCTTGATATTGAAATCTCAAAGTATAATACCGGCCGAGCCTATAATAGATGGATTAGAATACAGATTGAATAATGATAACTCATCATATTCCATAATTGGAATTGGAGAAATAACGGATACCGAGATTGTTATTCCTTCAACCTACAATGGCTTCCCCATAACAGAAATAGGAGAGAATGCATTTTTTGAATGTGAAAAATTCAAATCTATTACAATACCGAATAGTGTAACTATAATAGGCAGAAGTGCTTTTGAAGGCTGTAAAAGTCTGGAGAAAATATATATACCGGACGGCGTAACTAAAATAGGCAGAGCAGCATTTATGCATTGTGACAAATTAAAAAGTGTAACTCTTCCAAATAGCCTGACGATAATTGAAAACTATCTTTTTTCTCAGTGCAAAAGCCTTACCACTGTTAAAATGCCCGAAAAAGTTACAACCATGGGGTTATGCGTGTTTATGAATTGCGAATCACTTTTATCTATTACCATTCCCGATGGTGTTACCGTGATAAGTGATGATTCGTTCCTATCTTGTACCAGTCTCACATCTGTAAAATTACCAAGCACACTTGTAGAAATAAGGGAAAGTGCTTTTTACGGCTGTAGCAATCTCAAAAGTATAAATATCCCTGACAGTGTAACAACTCTGAGTCCTTATGCATTTAAGTGTTGCAGTTCTCTTGAAAGACTGGTAATTCCAAAAGGCTTAAATAAAATGGGACACGATGTGTTTTCCTCCTGCCCAAAGCTTACTTTATACTGCGAAGCAGAAGAGCAGCCCGACGGATGGGTAAAAAATTGGAGTAGTGGTACAAAGAAAGTAGTCTGGGGCTATAAGGAAGAGCAATAAGTAATATAGCTTTCTTAAAAACAATAAAAACCGACGGGAAAATAAATTTCCGTCGGCTTTTGCTTTAATAATACAATCTGTGCCCATACTTATTTTATTTGGTCCAATCCGAGGCGTCGACAAATTCGTGCCTGATATCTGTGATACCGTCGGATGATACGGTAAGAACAGTGCCACCGTTTAGCTCCGGCTTCCAGTATGCACCCATACCTGTTTTAAGACCGTATGTCAGTCGAACGCCCTTATAGGGTATACATGAGTAGTTTACATGGTCATGTCCGGCTATAACCGTTTTAGTGGAATTAAGCTCTGTTACCGTGTCGAAGAAGCCATCATCGACAAGGTGACAGCAGACATCCTCGTGATTTATACCGAAGGAATCCTTGTAGCCATCCTTCCAGATATCTCCCTTATAGCTGTCTTCAACAGACACACTCTTACGGTCGATTCCATCCTTGAGGGCAGAGGAAATAGCGTACCTGTATGCGTAAATCGGCTGATGAATTATAATAGTAGTGTCCCTGCACCCTTGGTCTGTAAGATTACATACCTGCTCCTTATACCACTCAATTTGATTGGGATAAAGCTTGCCCCATCCACAGTCCTCCTTACCGTCCTTGTTTATAAACGGGATACGGTTGTGGGTGTCCATGAGGATAAGCCCCTCCACGATTTTATCCTCCTCGCAAATACCGATAACAAAGTTTCCTTTGCCAAGCTCCTTTGGTCCCTGCTCGTATATGAAATTCTTGCCCTTCATAAAAATCTCGGCAGTCTTATCAAGAACCTCGTCCCCTTTGTCGTGGTCGTGATTTCCCCAAACCAGGGTCCAAGGAACATTAAAGCTCTCCATTAGCTCACTCAAAAATTCTATAGCCTTAAAATGACCTGCCCACGCCTGGTCCCCACTTAAGGTAATAAGGTCGGGTCCTACTCTGTTAACGACCTCGGTTACCGTGTTCACAAGCACACGCTTTTTAACGCTACCCTCATAAAGCTCATTGTCCTCGGTATGTACATCTGTTAAATTAAGTATTAAAAAATCCTTATCCTTTTTCTTGTAAAGCTTAATCATCCTTTTTCTCCTTTGCTTTGAGTTTAAGTGATGCTTTAATTATATCACATATGCTTTGCCAAATAAAGTATAAATGACATTTTTTATTGACAAATTATCTACTCTAAGGTATAATCAATTTAGAAAATAAAATAAAGGAGAAGCATATGAAAAAGTTTTTTGGCGAATTCAAAAAGTTTATCACCCGTGGAAATGTGCTTGATATGGCTGTCGGTGTTATTGTCGGCGGTGCCTTCACAGCTATTGTAAATGCTCTCAGCAACAATATCTTAAAGCCTGTTATCAACTGGGTGCTTGCAGCTATCTTAGGTAAGGACTCTCTTAGTGAGCTTTACACATTCCTCCTTCGCACAGAGGTTACGGATCCCACTACAGGGGAGGTTACTGTTGATCTTGCAAATTCCATCTACATAGACTGGGGTGCTTTCATTAACGCAATAATCAATTTCCTTCTTATTGCTATTGTTCTTTTCTCAATTGTAAGATTTATCAACAGAGTTAAGAAGATCGACTTTGACGGTGATCTTACAAAGGAAGACAGAAAGATACTCAGATCCAAGGGTATAAAGCTCTACAACAAGGATGCTGTTAAGGCATACCTTGAGGAAAAGGCAGCAAAGGCAGCTGAGGAAAAGGCTAAGGCAGATGCTGAGGCAGCTGAAAAGGCAAGACTCGAAAGAGAAGCTAATCCCACAACAGAGGATCTTCTTAAGATGATTCTTGCAGAGATGAAAAAGGCTTAAGGTCACAATAAGCTTTATAAAAAGACTGTCCGTGGGGACAGTCTTTTAACTTTTTTTGAATATAGGTGATAAAAAAATGAAAATTTGGTCTTGTATAAATGAAGATATAAATATATATATTGAAATTATGTCGTTTTTGTGGTAATATATAATATACTAAGTAGGAAACGGTATTTTAAAAAATCATAAAACATCTTTAAGCTGTAATTAAGTTTTTTGGATATAATAAGTAAATAGTAAAGGAGTGGAGCATAACAATGAAAAATAAGATTATAAAAGGCTTTTCCCTTGCAATGATAACGGTAATACTTGTAGTGTCACTTACTTCTTGCTTTGGATTGATACCGGGTCAAAATGACAGTACGGTAACCGAAGCAGGCGGAGATACAATAGTAAACAATGTTACAATCAATCCGTCGGGAGCAGATGTTGCCACAGGAGCCAACGAGGGGTTAAGATCCATTGTAAGCGTATATTGTACCTACGGTAACAGCCTGTTCGGAAGCAACGGTGCTGCAGGCTCCGGAATAATTTATAGGCTTACAAGCACAGGTGATGCCTTTATCATAACCAACTACCATGTGGTTTATGATTCAACAAGTGCATCAGGAAGTGTATCTAAGGATATAAAGGTATTTCTTTACGGCATGGAGGCATCAGAATATGCTATTCCCGCTACATATGTGGGTGGATCTATGAATTACGATATTGCCGTTCTCCGTGTTGACAATAGCGTGGTGCTCAGAAACGCTGTAAAGAGTGGAAGTGCTCAGGCTGTAAAGATTGCGGACTCCGACAAGGTCTTTGTAGGGCAGAGTGCAATAGCAATCGGTAATCCCCAGTCACAGGGTATATCTGTAACTGTAGGAGCCATCAGTGTAGACTCCGAGTATATTACTCTTACAGGAAGTGACGGCAGCACAGAGGTAACTATGCGAGTAATGAGAACCGATACAGCGGTAAACTCAGGTAACTCGGGAGGAGGCTTCTTTAACACATCCGGTGAGCTTATCGGAGTTATAAACGCAAAGATAATTAACGCCAATGTTGAAAACATCGGCTATGCCATACCCTCAAGCGTTGCCCGTGCCATAGCAGACAACATAATTGATTACTGCTATGGTAAGGATTGCAAGACTGTTATGAGAGGAATGCTCGGAATAAGCATTGCTACAAGTGGTCTTTCCACATATTACGATACAGAAACAGGAATGCTTGTAAAGTGCGAGGAAATAAAGGTACACGATGTAACGACCGGAGGACTCGGTAGCGAGATTCTTAAAAAGGACGATATTATAAAGAGTGTTACCATAGGCTCAAAAACCGTAAAGGTTACAAGACAGCACCATATAATTGATGCTATGTTGGATGTGAGAGTAGGACAGACCGTTAGTATAGAAATTATAAGAAACGGTGAAACTATGACAGTAAGCACTGTTATAACAGAGGATTGTCTTACAGCCTATTGATTATTGTGAAAGCTTATCAGACGCCGACACACGGCGTCTGATTCTTTAATAAAGAGCATAAAGGAGGGGTAAGATGAGGTTACTTCTTTGCGAGGATGAAAAATCCTTATCAAGAGCTGTTGAGGCTATTTTGAAAAAGAATAATTATTCCGTTGATGTGGTATACAACGGTAGGGATGCTCTTGACTATATACTTGTGGGAAATTACGACGGAATAATACTCGATATAATGATGCCGTATATGAACGGAATAGAGGTACTGAGAACTGTAAGAGCCCATAAAATAAACACGCCTGTCCTTATTTTGTCTGCCAAGTCGGAAATAGACGATAAGGTTACAGGTCTTGATTACGGAGCTAATGACTATCTTACAAAGCCCTTTGACACAAGGGAGCTTTTGGCAAGAATAAGGGCTATGACAAGGGCAGACGGAGGGCAGAGAGATTCTAAGCTGCGACTCGGTAATATTACTCTTGACTGTGCAAGCTATGAGCTTATCTCCCCTACGGGAAGCTACAAGCTTGCCAACAAGGAATACCAGATGATGGAAATGCTTATGCGCAATCCCAAAAGACTCGTGTCCACAGAAGCATTTATGGAAAAGATATGGGGCTACGACAGTGATGTTGAGATAAGCGTTGTATGGGTATATGTCTCATATCTCAGAAAGAAGCTTATGGCTCTTAATGCCGATATACAGATAAAGGCACATAGAAATGCAGGATATTCCCTGGAGGATTTGCTATGATAAAAAGACTTCGTTGGAAATTTATTATTATAGCTATGATATCCCTGTTCTGCGTTCTTGCCGTGATAATTGCGACCATAAATATAGTCAGCTATAACAGAATGGTGGACAGAGCAGACGAAACCCTGATTTACATATCAAAAAATCAAGGCAAATTTCCCGATGTACCGTTTAAGCCTCTTAACCCTCATATGAACGGAGGTAAGGACATGCAAGGGGGTATCCCCTATGAATACAGATTTTTTTCTGTCACCTATTCAAAAAACGGCAGTGTCGAGTCTGTAATTACCGACCATGTAATTGCAATAGATGAGGCAGGTGCAATAAGACTTGCTGACCGAGTTATAGAAGAGGGCGATATCCGAGGCTTTTTAGGTAATTACAGATACCTGGTGGATGAGGGCAGAGATGTGACAAGAGTCACCTTTATTGACTGCTCGGAGGCACTCTCCGTAAACAGGAATTTTATAACAATAAGCATATCAATATCTGCCATCGGACTTTTAGCTGTTTTTGCTCTTCTTTATTTTCTATCCAAGCTTATTACCGACCCGGTAAGCGAAACTATAGAAAAGCAAAAGAGATTTATTACAGATGCTGGTCATGAGCTAAAGACACCGATTGCCGTAATAGATGCCGATGCCGAGCTTGTAGAAATGGAAGCCGGAAAGAGTGAATGGATTGATGATATAAGGAGTCAGACAAAGCGTCTTGCAGCCTTGACAAACGATCTTGTATTTCTTTCACGAATGGAGGAGGATAGCTATAAGCTCCCATTTGTTGAGCTTCCAATTTCGGAAATAGTCAGGGAGAGGGCAAATTCCTTTGCATCCGTTTTTAAGAAAAATGACAAGAAATTAGACATATCTATCGAGGAAATGCTGACATTAAAGGGTGATGAAAAGTCAATTACTCAGCTTTTGTCCATTCTTCTCGACAATGCAGTAAAGCATTCCCGTGATGGGGATACGGTATATCTTATTCTCGATAAACAGGGCAAGGCAATATACCTTACCGTTTATAACAGAACGGATAACATGACTAAGGATAACTGTGAGAGGCTCTTTGACCGTTTCTGGCGAGGAGATAAGTCAAGGACAACGGGTGGTGGCTACGGACTCGGACTTTCCGTTGCTAAGGCAATAGTACAGTCCCATAAGGGAAAAATATCTGCTAAATATACAGAAAACGGATATCTTGAAATAACGGCAGTATTTCCTAACTGACAGAAAAAGACTCCCGAGGTGGATTTTATCCACACATCGGGAGTCTTTTTATAAAGGAGATAAGAAAATTTCATATATAAGGTCATATTAGCAATAAAGACCGGTGATGTATTTTGAACTGCTCTTTGAGGGGCATTATCTTGGGCGTCCCCCACCGGGCATTCCACCACCCATTCCTCCGGGAGCACCACCCATTCCTCCGCCTCCCATACCTGTAGAGCCATAGAGAAGTGAGGACATTTCTATTTCAACAACACGGCTACCGCCGGAAATTGCGGAATCCTTGGCAAAGCCGTTTTCGTCGGCACCTGCCACCGTACCACCGCAAATCACCGTGTATACCTCGCCATCCTGTATACCCGGGGCAGAAATTAACAGACACTGATATGCCTTTTCCGGAGTAAAGGAGGCTATCACCACTCCGTCCTCATTACAAAGGGCAACGGAGGTTTTTTCTGCTCTTGTGCCTGTGACGGTCAGTATTGCTCCCTGATTAACAGCACCGGATAGATTTTGTGCCATACCGTAGGCACCGGTAGCGATAAGGATGCCACCGTAAATTTTTGCCTCCGAGCCGTAGTCGAGACTACCGTTTCCGCTATTTGTGGGGCCGGCTACAAGAGTTGTTCCTCCGGTTATATAAATTGCTCCGTTGGAATCTATGCCGTCTCCGTCTGCATTTATAAGGGTATACCCACCCGAAATTGATATTTCTGCCGTAGATGAGGCAAAGGCATCGCCACCTCCGTGGGGTCCTCCCATTCCGGAGCCGTCATTTCCACCCGAGGCATTTAATCCGTCGTCGGTAGCGTAGAGATCTATTTTTCCACCCGATATCAAAATGCGTTCAGCCTCAAGACCCTCATAGCTTTTTGAAATACATATATCTCCTCCCTCAATGGACAGGTCGGCATTTGCATGTATTCCGTCATCGTCCGTGCTCAACAAAAAATCGCCGTTGGATATTTTAACGGTGCTGTTGGAGTGTATGCTGTCATCGTAGGAGTGTATTCTGTACACTCCCCCGAGGATTTGGATGTCGGATGAAGCTTTTATACCCTTTCCCGATTCGTAGCCTTGGCTGTTTCCCGCATTTATAACAAATTCACCGTTACATATTTTTAATATTCTTTCTGCCTGAATTCCGTCGTTTGTGGCAGTTATTGTAAATTTTCCGTCCTCAATATATACAAATCCACGGCTTTGCTCCGTGTCATTGCTGGAACGGATGCCATCGCTGCCTGCATTAATATCGAGGGTGGCGTTTTTTATCTTTACGCAATCCTTACCGTCAATGGCACAACCGACAGAGCTTACACTAATCTTTGAATTAACAATTATAAGGTCGTCCTTAGATACTATTCCGTGCTTGTAATTGCCCGATACCTTAAGTGCTCCGTTACCGTTTACAGTAAGATCGGCTTTCGAAAATATGGCAGAGTCGATATTTGTGTCTCCGTCTGTAATTTCATAATCGCTACCGTCTGACACAGTGCTTTCAGTTCCGTCCTTAAGGGTAATAAATACTTTTGAGGCAGACCTGATATATATAGGGCATCCGGCACTGTTGGAAATAGAGAAGCTATCAAGCACAAGCTGTACCTTTTTCTCGGGGGCATCTACGGTTATGCATATATCATCGGCGTTTCCCGAGAGAATATATGTTCCCTCCTCCGTAATGGTAAGGACACCGTTTACTATGCTTGCTCCACCCGTTACAACGTCACCTGAGAAGGTCAGGCTCCTCACACTATCTCCGTAGGATGCGGAAATATCCCTTTCCGTAAAGGAAAAATCCATTGCCGATGTGTCTGCAAGGGTTATGGGTGCAGGTATATGCACCTCCTCATCATCCGAACAGGAAAAAAGAAGGGTGCAGGGTAATATCAGCACAAAAGCCAATAATACTGAAATGATTTTTTTCATAAATATCCTCTGATTTTTATATTTGTATCTTATATTGTATCTGTATTTAATTATATTATGTAAACTTTAATTATAGCTTAAAGAAAAAATCGGCTGTTGATTTTATACAACAGCCGATTGGATTATTCAGTTGCTTTCGTCCAACTCACTGTCCGTTTTACAGGAGGGACAGGATGAACAGCAGGAGGAGCAAGAGGAGCAGGATGAACAGCAGGAATGACTGTCGGAGGCTTTCTTTTTTGAATGACAGCTTGCACTGTCGGGACAGCCAATGCATTTTTTACCGCTTTTTTTAGCCTTGATAATGTAGGCTAATGCACCACCCACAATAAGGACTACTATGCCTATTACGATAAAATCTATAAGCTCCATATTTTCTCCTTTGCAAAATTATTTTTTGAAAATTATTTTACTAAAACAGCTTCCTTTTTTTCAGCGGAAAGCTTGTAATCAGAATTGAATCTCTTTCTGTTCTTGATAATAAGATATGCAAATACGGCTGCAATAGCGAGAACAAACGCCCAACCTACAATAGGCATCCAAATACTGTCGAAGCTTGCGGTGGAGGAGAATACTGTTCCAAAGAAGTTTACAATAAAGCCAATGGAGTAGCCTACAGCGAACTGGAGACCAATACCTGCAAAGAGCCATTTTTTGCTCTTGATTTCAGAGTTCATAGCACCGATAGCGGCAAAGCAGGGAGGCGTAAAGAGGTTGAACATGAGGAATGCGAGAGCAGCAACCTTGGAAATACCGAGGACAGCAGCAACGTCTGCTCCTGAACCCTCGATCATAGCAAGCTCATCAAGGTCAAAGAAGTTGGAGATGCCGTAGCATACTGCAAGGGTTCCCACAACATTTTCCTTAGCGATAAAGCCTGTGATTGCCGCTGCGGCAAGCTGCCATGCAACCACTCCCACAATAGGAGCGAATATGTACGCAAATGGAGTAGCAATTGTAGCGAGGATGGATGTGGATTCCATACCCTCCTCTATTATCTGGAATCTCCAGTTGAAGTTCTGCATTACATGAACTACAAAGTTACATACGAGGATAATTGTTCCTGCCTTAACTATATAAGCCCAACCACGCTGACACATGGAAAGGAGTGCCTTGGGAAGGCTGGGAGCCTTATATTCGGGAAGCTCCATAATGAAGAAGGACTTTCTGTGCTTATAGCCTGTAAGAAGGTTAATAAGAAGGGCACAAGCGAAGATAAGAAGTATACCCACGAAATACATAATTGCACCAACCCAGGGAGAGTCGCCGAAGAACACTCCTGCGAAGAGGGCGATAACGGGAAGCTTAGCTCCACAGGGCATAAAGGGAGTGAGCATTGCGGTAGCTCTGCGTTCTCTCTCGTTACGGATAGTACGGCTTGCCATAATACCGGGGATAGCACAGCCAGTTCCAATTATAAAGGGAATAACTGACTTACCGGAAAGACCTACCTTTTTGAATATAGGGTCAAGAACTACTGTTGCTCTTGCCATATATCCACAGTCCTCGAGAAGTGCAATGAGGAAGTACATTACCATTACAAGGGGTAAGAAGCCTACAACGGCAATCACACCACCTATGATTCCGTCAATAAGAATGGATGCCCAGATGGAGTCGGAGTTGATAGCCCCTGCAAGAGCCTCCTGACCTGCCTCGAGCCAACCTACAAGAAGGTCTGCCAGCCATACTGCGGGACCTGCCTGTGAAATCCAGAATACAGCAAGCATAACAGCGGCAAAAATCGGAATACCGAACCACTTGTTAGTAAGGATAGCGTCTACCTTATCCTGCTTGTTTTCTTCCTTCGTAAGCACCTTTCTTGTTTCAACGGAGGTAACTACATTGTTAACAAAGGCAAAGCGGCGTCTGTCCTCTGCCTCGACCTCTGTTTTGCTTGTAAGGTCAATGTCATTCTGTGCGTAGGGAGCCTTCTGTCCCTTGCCGCTAACTGACAATACAGCCTTGATAACCTCTCTCATACCCTTTGCGGAAGTGGATACCGTTTCTACAACGGGGCATCCAAGCTTCTCGGAGAGAGCTGCGGTATCAATATTGGTTTCCTTCTTTTTGTTGATGTCAGCCTTGTTGAGGGCTACCACAACGGGAATACCAAGCTCAAGAAGCTGAGTTGTAAAAAACAGGCTTCTGCTAAGATTGGTTGCATCCACAATGTTAATTATAGCATCGGGATTTTCGTTCCTTACATAAGAGCTTGTGATACTCTCCTCAGATGTGAAGGGAGACATAGAGTAAGCACCGGGCAGGTCAACTGCCATAAGCTCCTCCGATCCTTGGTAAAAGGACTTTTTGATGAGATGTTCTTTTTTGTCAACGGTAACGCCTGCCCAGTTGCCGACCTTTTCATTTCTGCCGGTCAAGGCATTGAACATAGTGGTTTTACCGCTGTTAGGATTGCCTGCTAAAGCAATTCTCATTGTGAGTTCCTCCTGATATATATCAATATAATTTGAGCATTGTTAAGTTAGCCTATGCTAACTGTATTTTCAAAAAAAGAAGAAGAGACAAATTCTTCTTTTTTATATAATTATTGCATCTGCAAGGTCGTTATCAATGTTATATCTGCCGTCCTTGATGGCTACTACACAACCACTTTTGCGTCTTTTAATGACAGTAATAGACTCTCCGCTGAAGCAACCGAGAGAGAACAAGAATGAGTTAAGCTCTTCATCATCTGTCTCAATAGCTTTAATGATGTATTCTTTTCCTTCCTCTGCTGCACGTAATGTCATAGCCTTGCCTCCTGAAAAAATGGAAGTTAGCCTCTGCTAACGCCTTGATTATAGCACCGTTATTTCGGTTTGTCAATAGGGTTTTTAAGTTTTTTGAAAAAAATTTACAGCAAGGGGAAATATTCGTTTCGATTCGGCATTTGTGACACGAAGGCTATAGGCAAGAATGAATAGGTAAGGTTAATTTTTCTTCGCAGTCGGGAAATTACCATTACTGTTTTTAATTCTGCATTACTTTTAATTCTGCACTCTGCATTTACACATTACCTGTTGTCGCTACCGATTCAATCTGCATTTACATCAAATCAATCAATTCTGCACTCTGCATTTATACAATGTGTCCCTCTCTGTACTTCATAATTTTATATAGAATGTAGTCCCTTGTTACGGTCTCGCCCTTTAAGAAGCTGACAAAGGAGGGTATGTTATCATAAAAAATACGGTCCAGCTCCTCCTTGGTAAAATGCTCTGTGCCTGTTATCGTCCTTGAAAGCATAGAGGTGACCCCGGCAAAATAGAGACGAAGACGGTTGTCTTGCTCCTTGGTAAAGCTACGCACACTCATATATTCTGCCATAGCACGGACAAGCTCAATGCCGTAATTATACATAACATCGTAAAGATATTTTCCGTAGGTGGAAGAAAGAATGCTCTTATATATTTTTCTGTTTTCCAAAATGTAGGAAAGAGTATGGAGATAGCAGAATCTGGGAGAAAAGAATATTTCAAGCCCTCTTTTAAGATCATATTCAAAAAGGTCGACAATAAGTGCATATTTGTCTGCAAAGGCACGGTAGAAATACTGACGGGAAATACCCATTTCCTCTGCGATGCTTTTTACGGTAAGGGAATCAAAATCGGTTTTAGATAACAGCTTATCAAGAGAAGCGACTACCTTCGGCATGATTTTTTCAATATTTACCTCACTGACCATTAAAAAATCTCCTTTTTTCGACTCTTGTCTACAAATTAGTTTACACATTTACATTTCTGTCAATTTAATTATAACATATTATATGATATAATTCAAGTGCGAAATAATACAAATTACAGGAGGATTTTTATGAGTAATGGAAATTCAATTGAGTTTATGGGCACTCCCGCACAGGAGGCTGAACTCAAAAAAGTAATCGCAAAGTACAAGGAACAGCCCGGCGGTCTTATGCCTGCATTGCAGGAAGCACAGGGCATTTACGGCTACCTCCCCTATGAGGTGCAGAAGATGCTTGCTGAGGGCTTGGATGTTAGCATGAGTGAGGTTTACGGTGTAGCTACATTCTACGCACAGTTCTCACTTGTACCTAAGGGCAAGTACATTATCAGCGTTTGCCTCGGTACAGCTTGCTATGTTAAGGGTGCTGACAGAGTTCTCACAGCAATTGAAGAGAAGCTCGGTATCAAGAGTGGTGAATGCACACCCGACAGAAAGTTCTCAATTGAAGCGTGCCGTTGCGTAGGTGCGTGTGGTCTTGCTCCCGTTATGACAGTAAACGGTGAGGTTTACGGTAAGGTAACTCCCGAGCAGGCAGTAAAAGTAATTGAATCCTATATGGCTAAGGAGGACTGAGTAAAATGAAAATGACTATCGAAAGACTTAATGAAATTAAGGCTCAATATGAGCCTATAGTTAAGGCTCGTAACCTCGTTGGCGAGTACGCTGAGGAAATGGCTCAGCACTCCCAGTACAGAAAGCAGATTCTCGTTTGTGGCGGTACAGGATGTACCTCCTCCGGCTGTGGTAAGGTTGTTGAGGCTCTTGAGGCTGAGCTCAAGGCTAATAACTGCGACGATGTTATCGTTGTAAAGACAGGCTGCTTTGGTTACTGTGCTCTTGGTCCTATCGTTATCGTATATCCTGAAGGAGCATTCTACAGCCAGGCAACTCCCGAGGGTGCTGCTCGTATTGTAAAGGAGCACATCGTTGGCGGTAATGTATGCAAGGATCTTCTTTTCCCCGAAACAGTACAGGAGAACGGTGAGGTTCTTCCTCTCGGTAAGATTCGCTTCTACAAGAAGCAGATGCGTATTGCACTCCGTAACTGTGGCGTAATCTCCCCCTTCAAGATTGAAGAATATATTGCAACAGACGGATATAGAGCTTTACATAAGGTATTGACATCCATGAGCCAGGATGATGTTATCTCCACAATGCTTGCTTCCGGCTTGCGTGGTAGAGGTGGTGCAGGCTTCCCCACAGGTAGAAAATGGGCGTTTGCTAAGGCTTCTGTTGGCGATGTTAAGTATGTATGCTGTAACGCAGACGAGGGCGACCCCGGTGCGTTCATGGACCGTTCCATCCTCGAGGGTGACCCCCATGCTATTATCGAGGCTATGGCTATCGCTGCTTACACAATCGGTGCTAAGCAGGGTTATGTATATGTAAGAGCAGAGTATCCTATCGCTGTTGAAAGACTCAGAATCGCTATTAATCAGGCTCGTGAGATGGGCTTGCTCGGTAAGAACATTTTTGGTACAGACTTCAGCTTCGACCTTGACATTCGTCTTGGTGCAGGTGCCTTCGTATGCGGTGAGGAAACAGCTCTTATGGCTTCCATCGAGGGTAAGCGTGGTGAGCCCCGTCCCCGTCCTCCGTTCCCTGCAGTTAAGGGCCTTTTCGGAGTTCCTACTGTTCTTAACAATGTTGAAACATATGCCAATGTAGCTCAGATCATCCTTAAGGGTGCTGATTGGTTCTCATCCATCGGTACAGAGGATACTAAGGGTACAAAGGTATTTGCTCTCGGTGGCAAGATTAACAATGTAGGTCTTGTTGAGGTTCCTATGGGTACAACTCTCCGTGAGATTATCGAGGACATCGGCGGTGGTATTCCTAACGGTAAGACCTTCAAGGCTGCTCAGACAGGTGGTCCCTCCGGCGGATGTATTCCTGCTGAATTTATCGACACTCCCATTGACTTTGCATCTCTCTCCAAGATCGGCTCAATGATGGGATCCGGTG
This sequence comes from Clostridia bacterium, assembly GCA_017451485.1. Lineage (GTDB taxonomy): Bacteria > Bacillota > Clostridia > Oscillospirales > CAG-272 > RGIG2000. The sequence continues at coordinate 17,010 of JAFTOG010000006.1, forward strand.
GACTTATCGTAATGGATGAGGACACATGTATGGTTGATATTGCTAAGTTCTACCTCGAGTTTACTTGTGAGGAGTCCTGTGGTAAGTGCTCTCCCTGCCGTATCGGTACAAAGCGTTTGCTCCAGCTTCTTGAAAAGCTTACAGACGGTAAGGGCGAAATGGAAGACCTTGAAAAGATCGAGGAGCTTTCCAAGCATATGCAGTCCTCCTGTCTCTGTGCTCTCGGTCAGACAGCTTCCAACCCCGTTGTTTCCACAATCAAGTTCTTCCGTGACGAGTATCTTGCTCACATCGTAGACAAGACCTGTCCTGCTCACAAGTGTAAGAAGCTTACACGCTACCTTATCGATCCCGACAAGTGCGTTGGATGTACACTCTGTGCTCGTAACTGTCCTGTTAAGGCGATTAAGGGAGAGGTTAAGAAGCCTCATGTTATCGATCAGGATAAATGTATCAAGTGTGGTGTTTGTCTTGGCAACTGTAAGAAGTTCAAGGCAATCTACACAGAATAAGGGGGCATAACATAATGAAAATGATTAACTTAACAATTAATAATATTCCTGTAAGCGTTCCCGAAGGAACAACTATTTTACAGGCTGCAAAGCAGATTGGTATTGATATTCCCTCTCTTTGCTATTTGAAGGACATCAACTGCATCGGTGCATGCCGTGTTTGTGTAGTTGAGATAGTTGGCAGAAGAGGACTTACAGCTTCCTGCACATACCCTGTTGAGGAGGGTATGAAGGTGCTTACAAACACACCTGCTGTTCGTGCCTCCAGAAAGACAACTCTTGAGCTTATCCTTTCCACACATAACAGAAAGTGTCTCTCCTGTGAGAGAAGCGGTAAGTGTGAGCTTCAGAAGCTTGCTGCCGATTACGGTCTTGATGAGGATAGATTTGCAGTGGAAGAGGAGCTTGTGCCCATCGACTACTCAACACCTTATGTAGTTCGTGACAATAATAAGTGTATAAATTGCCAGAGATGTATCGCCGCTTGTAGCAAGATGCAGTCTGTTGGTGCTATCGGTAATATTCGCCGTGGCTACGATGTACATGTTGGCAGCCCCTTCGAGATGGGTCTTGGCTCCACAGCATGTGTTGGATGCGGTCAGTGTATCGTAGCTTGTCCTGTTGGAGCTCTTTCCGAGGTTTCCAATGTTGACAAGGTTTGGGCGGCTATCTCCGATCCTGCAAAGAAGGTAGTATTCTTTACAGCTCCTTCTATCGCAGCTACTCTCGGTGAGTGCTTCGATATGCCTGTTGGCACAAATGTAGAGGGTAAGATGGTAACAGCCATCAAGATGCTTGGCGATGTTGAGGCGTTCAATATGAATGTAACAGCTGACCTTACTATTGTTGAGGAGGCTAATGAGCTTATCAACAGAGTAAAGTCTGACAAGCCACTTCCTATGTTCACATCCTGCTGTCCCGGTTGGATCAAGTTCTGTGAGCACAACTATCCTGAGCTTCTTCCTAACCTTTCCACATGTAAGTCTCCTCAGCAGATGTTCGGTGCTCTTCTTAAGTCCTACTACTGCGAGAAGAACGGTATAGATCCTAAGGACCTCTTCGTTGTAAGCGTAATTCCTTGTACAGCTAAGAAGTTTGAGGTTGAAAGAGGCGAATTCCACGCTGATGTTGATGTAGCTCTTACAACAAGGGAGCTTGCTAAGATGATCAAGGGTGCGTCCATCAACTTCAACGAGCTTCCCGACAGCGAGTTCGGTGATCCCTTTGCTATCGCAACAGGTGCAGGTGCGATCTTCGGTGCAACAGGCGGTGTTATGGAGGCTGCTCTCCGTACAGCAAACAACCTTCTCGGTGGTAACAATGAGGCACTTGTATTTACTGATGTTCGTGGAACAACTGGCATCAAGGAGGCAACATATACCATCAACGGCACAGAGGTTGCAGTTTGTGTAGCAAGTGGTCTTGCAAACGCAAGAAAGGTTATCGAAATGATCAAGTCCGGCGAGAAGAACTATCTCTTTATCGAGATTATGGCTTGTCCCGGTGGTTGTATCAACGGTGGTGGTCAGCCCTACCAGTTCGATGCAGTTCGCAACTTCGTTGACCTTAAGGCACTCCGTGCATCCGTTCTCTACAAGTCAGATGATGCAAACGGACTCAGAAAGTCCCATGAGAGCCCTGTAATTAAGGCACTCTATGACGAGTATTTCGGTGCTCCCGGTGCAGAGAAGGCACATCACCTCCTCCATACCAAGTACACAGCTCGTAAGAAATACAACTAATTGACAAAAATCCCCTTCCTGTGTAGCGTGATACTTTTAACGGAGTATCACGCAGACAAATCCGTCTTTGACGGGTGAAATCCACCCTCGGTGGATGAAATCGCTTTCACGATGAAATCCTGCTTCGCAGGATGAATATTAGACGGATTTAATTTCATCTAAGGTTTTAACCTTGGATTTCATCTGAACGAAGTGAGGATTTCGTCGTTGCCGTGCAACGATTTCATTAAATCAACAAGAAAAAGAGAGGACATTTCGGCGTTAAAACCGATTTGTTCTCTCTTTCTGTCGTTATAAGAACCTGCTACGCAGAAACTTGTTATTCGTTTTACGCTTAACGGAGTATCACGCAGACAAATCCGTCTTTGACGGGTAAATCCAACCTCGGTGGATGAAATCGTTTTCACGATGAAATCCTGCTTTGCAGGATGAATATTAGACGGATTTGATTTCATCTGAACGAAGAGAGCATTTCATCGTTGCCGTGCAACGATTTCATTCAACCAACAAAACCCCGTATGCAGGGAGGGATTTTTTGTTAAAATATAAGCTTAAAAGCAGTATGATAAAAATATCCTGATAAAATATTGGAATATAGTAACCATAACAGCTCTTTTGTTGTTAAAATATATGAGGATAAAAATTTCAGAAGGGAGGGGTAGTATTGGAGGATAATGAAATTGTCAAGCTGTATTTTGACAGGTCCGAGGATGCAATTAAGGAAACCGATAAGAAATACAGGAATTATTGCTATAGCATATCCAAGCACATTCTGGAGAATGATGAGGATGTAAAGGAAATAATAAATGACACATATCTTAAGGTGTGGCAAAGCATACCTCCAAACGAGCCTGATACATTATCATCCTATATCGGTATGATATGCAGGCAGCTCTCCCTTAACAGATATAAGGAAAAGCACCGTAAAAAGCGTGGAGGGGGAAATGTGGATTTGGCTCTTGACGAGCTTATAGAGTGTATTCCCTCAAGCAGGGAAAAGGAAATAGTGGATAGGATGCATATGGCATCATTGCTCAATCGCTTTTTGGAGTCTTTGCCCAAGAAAAACAGAATAGTATTTGTAAAAAGATATTGGTATCTGTATCCTGTGTCCCAGATTGCAAGGTCACAGAGAATAAGTGAAAGCGGAGTAAAGATTATTCTTTTCAGGACCAGAAAGAAACTAAAAAAATTTTTAACAGAGGAGGGGATAGATGTATGAAAAACACAGATTTAATAGAAGCGATTGGCTTGATTGATTCGAAATATGTAGATGAAGCGTCGGTGGAAGAGCAATGTGTTAAGAATGTCAGAACCAAACGGCACAGACACGGTGTAAAATTCAAAAAATGGATGCTTGCTCCTATTGCTGTTTCTCTTGCTGTAGTCATAGTGCTTACAAATGTATTTTTTGCAGGTCCGAATGCACTTTTGGTAACTAAGGTACAGGCATTATCCCTGGCAGAATATCCACGAATGACTAAATATCCTACAATGGCAGAATCGGGTGATGACTATGATAGCCTTCATAAGCAGTGGGAGTCGGATATAGCAAGACAGGAGTCCTATTTTGGTAAGGAGAATGATGTCAAGCCCTTTATAAAAAACAGCGTAAGCGTATTTTTGTCCAACACAAACGGAAAAAACACTGTATATTCTCCGTTGAACACATATATGTCTCTTGCAATGATAGCTGAAATATCCGAGGGAAATACAAGAGCCCAGGCTATGAATGCACTCGGATGCAATTCAATAGAAGAGGTACGCACAAGGGCAAATACACTTTGGAATGCCAATTACAGAGATGACGGCAAGGTAAGAAGTATAATCGCAGGCTCCGTATGGTTAAGCGACAGGTCAGAGTATTCCGTACAGGCTGCCAATATTCTTGCAGATAAATATTACGCATCTGTATACACGGGTAAAATGGGCTCAGACAAATACAATGAGGAATATATGGCTTGGATAAAGACCCAGACAGGAAATCCAATGACAGAGTATATGGATGGAGAGCCCCTTCACAGAGATACGGTTATTTCAATGGCATCCACCATATCCTATGAGGCAAGCTGGGAATATCTCTTTGCCGATTCCAGAACAAAAACCGGAGTGTTCCATACAGATAACGGTAATATCAGCTGCGAATATATGAACAAAATAGAGCTGTACGGCAGCTTTTATTACGGAAATAATTTTACAGCCACATCCAAGGAGCTTGACGAAAGTGGAAGCGTTTACTTCATTCTTCCCAACGAGAATGTTTCTGTAGATGAGCTTATGAATGATGATGATCTGCTTGATTTTATAGTCTCCGACGGCAAATGGGCAAATAAGGAGGATGTGGTAATTGAAATAACCGTTCCTAAATTTGATATTTCATCCGGTCTGGACCTTGAGGACGGCTTTGAAAAAATGGGCGTTACAGATTGCTTCAATAAGAATGAGGCTGATTTCTCCGGTATTGTAAAGGATGATAACGGAGAGGATATATACGTGACAAATGCCGAGCACAGTGTTCGTGTAAGCATAAATGAGGATGGCTGTACGGGTACTGCGTTTACGGGAGTAAGCGTATCTGGCTCTGTAAATTCAAACAAGCCGGAAAAAAACTTCAGAGCAGACAGACCCTTTATATTTGTAATAACCGGTGCTGACGGATTACCCCTTTTTGTGGGAGTAGTGCATCAGCCTACTGTAAGCAAGTAATCTCCTTAATATGGCGTGTCATTTTTGGGTGTATAGGTAATGACTCGCTGAAAGAATAAGCATCCCGAGGGAAGTAATTGCCCTCGGGATGCTTTTTCTATTATGTACTGTCAGTGTATTAAGCCTTTATAAAGTAGGGTAGGATATCAATAGGTGAGGGAACGGTTACTGTGCTTCCTCCCTCATATTCTGTCTTGCCGAGATATTTCCACTTGCCCTCGGGGAGGATGACCTTTCTTTCTGTCTGACCCTTTGTAATAACCGGAGCAACAAGAATACGGTCACCAAGCATAAATTGATCAAGCACTCCTTCGTAGCCCATGTGTGGGTATTCATAGTCCAAATGCCTTACGATAGGCTCACCGGTGACTGCCGATGATTTTACCTGCTCTATAATATAGGGCGCAAAATTCTTATGGAGCCTTGATGCTTCAAGGCAGAGCCTTGCATGATATTCGTCAAGCACACGCCATGGAGCCCAGGAGAACTGCATCATAGGTAAGAGAGCACTTACCTGTGCCATTCTTACAAAAAGCTCCTGGTCGATCTTGAATCCGGGAGTATAGTTCAGAGACCACCAGCCACCACCTATCATGTCGGGGCATATAAAGGGATGACCTATAAGTCCCTGTAGAAGTGCAGAGGGAATAATGGTGTCTATTCCGTCATTATCCCAGCTGTGATTCCTGTCACGGAGTCGCTGGATAACAGGCTTTCCGCCACCCTTGAAGGTGTCCTTGTATTCGTGGTACTCGTATCTTGTGCCAAATTCATTCCAGGCGATATTAAGCTCGGCAGGTGTGTATTTTGTTTGCTTACCGTTTGCAATATTTATATTGTTATATCCCTCTATTACACCGCCGTCAAGCTTAAATCCATCCACACCGTACTCGTTTATGAGGCGACGGAGTCTTGTATCGAGATATTCCACATCATCCGGATTGCACATATTCAGCATGGCACTAAAGCCGTTCCACCATTCCACAAGTGCAACCTTACCCTCATCGGTACGGAGAAAGTATTTCTTTTCTCCACTTGCTCCGTCCAGGTAATTATTATACGGAAAGTAGCTCATACTGAAGCCCTGACCGTCGGCAGTAACCATGGGCACTACCCATAGCATAACCTTAAAGCCCAGGTCGTGTAGCTCCTTGATCATGGATTTCGGGTCGGGGAATTTGACAAGATCCCATTCCCACAGTCCGTATCTTGTGTGCCAGCCCTCGTCAATCATAAGTACACCCGGCTCATAGCCGTTATCCACTATTCCGTGGGCATATTTAAGGATATCCTCCTGATTCTGATGGTAGTCAAGCTCCATCCAGCTATTGTATTGGGCACTCTCAAAGAATTTTAATGGAGGTACCTTTCCTGTAAATTTGAAATGGCTGTTACATGCGGAGAGATACGCATCCCTAAGGCAGTCTCCTGCCTGACAAAGTATAATATCACTGTCGGCACGCAGCTTAAATTCACCGTTTTCTATATGCACAATCATAGGCTCCTCACACCAGATATACCTTCCCTTGGTGGAGATATACAGGGGCATAGTCTGGTTCAAGGCAAGCTCCATATTCAAATCATAAACCGAGTCACATCCAAAGGGCCCTTTCATAGCGTCTGCCACGGAGCCTCCGTACCAAAGCTCGTTTTTAAGTATTTTGACAGTTAAGTTCATTACTATTCTCCTTATAGAGTAAAATTACATTTAGATTATATCACGCTTTATATTTATCTGCAATGAAAAAGACATAAATTCCCAAAAAATACAAAAAAATATTTTGTTACCCTTTTCAAAATAGTAGAATTGTGTTATAATAAGTACAATGCGAAATATGGCATTTTTTAAGATAAAACAAAAATATATAATTTAAAAAAGGAGAGCTATATGGATTTTTGGGATATACTTGCTTTAGTCGGTGGTCTTTGTCTGTTCCTCTTCGGTATGAACCTTATGGGCTCATATTTGGAAAAGGCAGCAGGCGGAGGACTTAAAACCATCCTCAGCAAGCTGACTACTGGTAAAATGGCAGGCTTTTTAACAGGTCTTGGTGTTACCGCTGTTATACAGTCTTCATCCGCTACTACGGTTATGGTAGTGGGATTTGTAAACTCAGGACTTCTTACATTAAGACAGGCAATAAATGTAATTATGGGTGCCAATGTAGGTACAACTGTTACAGCATGGCTCCTAAGCTTGACGGGTGTAAGCGGAGATGCCTGGTATGTGGAAATATTTAAGCCAACATCCTTCACTCCTATACTTGCTCTTGTGGGTATCATTCTCTTTATGGGCTCTAAGAGTAACAGAAAAAAGGACATAGGAGTTATCCTTCTCGGCTTTGCTACACTTATGTACGGTATGGATGCTATGTCTGCCTCTGTTGAAGGGCTTAAGACCGATCCTAACTTTGCTTCTATTCTTACCTTGTTTGATAACCCATTGCTTGGCGTTTTGACAGGTGCACTTCTTACTGCTATTATCCAGTCCTCGTCTGCATCTGTTGGTATTTTACAGGCACTTTCCTCAACGGGAGCAATTTCTATCGGTATGTCAATTCCCATTATTATGGGTCAGAATATCGGTACATGTGTAACAGCCCTTATTTCCTCCGTGGGAACTAACAGAAACGCCCGTAGAGCATCAATAGTTCATCTTAGCTTTAATGTAATAGGTACAGTAATTCTTATTACGGTATTCAGTATTGTTCGAGCAGTTGTGGATATCCCCTTGCTTACAGAAGGGGCAAATCAGGTTACGATAGCTATCTGCCATTCTGCATTCAATATCGCTTGTACAGCAATTATGCTTCCCTGTGCAGGACTTCTTGAAAAGCTCTCCATGAAGCTTATTCCTGAGCCTAAGGGAGCAGATCAGAAGGAAGAAGTCAACGAGCTTGATGAAAGACTTATGATTACTCCTGCCGTAGCTATTGAAAGATGCCGTGTTGTAACAGAAAAAATGGCAAATATCAGTAAGGTGTCTCTTTATAAGGCTCTTGACCAGCTTAACACCTATGACGAGAGTATATGTAAGGAAATAGTAGAGGAAGAAAATAAGGTTGACGAATATGAGGATATCCTTGGCTCCTACCTTGTTAAGCTCAATACCTTCCCACTTACGGACAGGGATATGAGAGAATCTGCTAAGCTTCTTCACCTTATAGGAGATATAGAAAGAATTTCCGACCATGCTGTAAATATTATGGAATCTGCAGAGGAGCTTAATGAAAAGGGAATAGTATTCTCCGACTTTGCTCTTGGAGAGCTTAGTGTAATTATCTCTGCGGTTAAGGAAATAGTAGAGCTCAGCTATACTGCCTTTATCGGTAACGATATAGCAGCAGCTAAGAGAGTAGAGCCTCTTGAACAGGTTATCGATAACCTTAAGGAAAAGCTCCGCACAAGACATATCGAAAGACTGCAGAACGGTGGATGCACCATCGAGGCAGGATTTATCTGGAGTGACCTCCTTAACAATCTGGAGAGAGTATCCGACCATTGCTCCAATGTTGCAGGCTGTGTTATCGAAATGGCGCAGGGCTCCCTGGACCTTCACCAATACCTTAAGAGCCTTAAGGACGGTAAGGGCGAGTTCGTAGAACAGCTTGAGGAGTATTCAAGAGCTTACTCCGTATAATAACAATAAAGCCTCAACTCAGCCGAGTTGAGGCTTTTATACTTATTTTAACAAGTCTATAACAGTCGAAAATATCTTGTTGACAAAGTGACAGTTATATGGTAAAATATTCTAAAAGAACTAAATATAATTTACTGAATATTGTGAATAATGCAAAAACCCCGGGCGGTAACAATGCAAAAAAGGATGTATAAACCGAAATTAGCAAAATATTTCTAAAAGTAGGAGGAAAAAATATGAAGAAAAGATTAATAGGAATTTTGTCATTGGTAATGGCAGTGATACTGTTTACCTTTTCAATGCCTGTCGTTGCCTTAGAGGATACCT
>JAFTOG010000029.1 GCA_017451485.1 Clostridia bacterium
AAAAGTTAGAAGAATACATACATTACTACAACAATGAAAGAATTTCAATGAAATTAAAAGGAATGAGTCCAGTACAATACCGAACTCATTCGCAATCAATTTAATATTTATTTTTGTCTAAACTTTTGGGTTCACTTCATTATGAAGTACTGCCTTTTTATTTGGTGCACCCAAATCAACCTCAATTGAATAGGAAGAAAAAGTGGCAAAAAGCCTTGATTTTATTGAGGTTTTGGCATATTTTGTTTTCCTCTGATTTTGCAATTTTGGTAAAACAAAAGGTATCAAGCATATAAAATGTTATTGCTGCAGTAAGAATTTAATAATGTTGAAATGCTTTATGCCATTACGGGAAAAGTCGGGAAGATCCCCTGATATTACGTATTTAGGATAATTGTCCTTGATTCTTTCAAGGTTTCCAAATTCTCTGTCTATCGTTTCATTTGAACCGAGAAGATAGCATACCTGAACGTATATAATATCATTTCCTTTGTATGCAACAAAATCTATTTCGTAATCATCCGTTTTGCCAACCTTAATGTCATATCCACGATAGAGAAGCTCAAGATAAACAATATTCTCATAGAGCTTATTATAATCAATTTCTCCACTTGCCTTTACACAGTTTCTGAGCCCTAAGTCGACAGCATAATATTTTTCATTGGTTGTAAGGAGCTTTTTACCTTTTATATCGTAACGCTGAGCGCTGTAGATGATCATTGCTTTCTTTATATAGTCAATATATGAAATGACAGTCTCAACTGTGGTATTGATTCCTTCAGCTTTTAATGCCGATACTATGGAACGCGCAGAAAATGGATTTGCAATATTATCCATTAAAAAAGCAAGGATCATATTGAGAAGATTTGTATCCTTGATATTGTTTCTGTACATGATGTCCTTTATCACTATTGCATCGTAGGTATCGGAAAGATATGGATCAAGGGATATATCCTCAAGAGAAAAGCGCATCGGTAATCCACCGTAACGGAGATAATTTTGAAAAAGAGATTCATCGGAAATATACTTACCGTTTTTCACAAGCATTTTCTTTGCTTCTGATAAGGTGAACGGATATACGGGAATCTGAATATATCTTCCGGCGATAAGAGTAGCAAGCTCTCCCGAAAGAAGCTTGGAGTTTGAGCCTGTAATGTAAATATCACAGTCAACGTCCACCAAAAGCGAGGAAACAACCTCCTCCCATTTTGATACCGCCTGTATTTCATCAAGAAATATATACGATTTACCGTTTATGCTTTCGCACATTGAAAGCAAGAAATCATATAAGGCATCGCCGTCTAACAGCTTTCTGTTTTTTTTTGATTCAAGACTTATGTTTATAATTTGGGATTTATCAATACCGTTACTAAGTAAATAGTCTTGTATTTGTGAAAGTAAGACCGTTTTACCCGAGCGGCGGACACCGGTTAATACTTTTATAAGATTCTTGTTAATAAGAGGAATTATTTGTTCAAGATATTTATCTCGTATAATCATAAAATCACCTCGTTTTTGCAAATTCTAATGGTATTATACCATACAAAATCAGCATTGTCAATATTTTTGTCGGCTTCAGACTGACAAAAATCGACAAATGTAGCAAACGATATCACTTATCTTGATTAGCAAAAAATAAAAACCTCAGTTGATGGTTCAACTGAGGTTTCTGGCGCAGAGAGAGGGATTCGAACCCTCGTGGGATTGCTCCCAAACTGATTTCGAGTCAGCCCCGTTATGACCACTTCGATATCTCTGCGTATTTAATTGTAATGTAATGCAATTGAATACGCAGCAAGAGAGAAGTGGCTCGAAAAACGAAGTTTTGCGAATCCACTGCGTATGCCCAACGGAAGCCGAGGTCTGCTTGCAAGAGGGAGGCTCGATGAGGCACAAGCAAAGGCTTGGTATCTCTGCGTATTTAATTGTAATGTAATGCAATTGAATACGCAGCAAGAAGAGAAGTGGCTCGAAAAACGAAGTTTTGCGAATCCACTGCGTATGCCCAACGGGAGCCGAGGCCTGCTTGCAAGGGGGAGGCTCGATGAGGCACAAGCAAAGGCTTGATATCTCTGCGTATTTAATTTTTGATAATTAATAATAGGGCGTGCCTCGAGAGATTTCGAGTCAGCCTCATTCGTTTCAACAGTATATCACAAAAATATATTATTTGCAATAGTTTTTCAAAGGAAAAATAAAAAAATGAGTGGCTTATTATCCACACTCCTATGGAGATTTTATGGACTACAGATCTTCGTATAGGTGTAAATACCGTAACATCAAGAATGTGTAAAGAGCATTTATCAGTTAAGGCTATTTATGTAAGGAAGAATAACAGCGATACGGAGAAGAGCACCTAAAAGAACGCAGATGGCGTATGCACCAAAATGACAGAGCCTGTATTTGCGTTTTGAAATTTTGAAAGGAGTTATCATCTCTCCCTTGAGCTTTGAAAGAACAAAGGTAATAACCGATGCGGGAATAAAGAAAATCGCCCAAGCACCACCCTCAAAGGGAACAAGGAGAGAGCCAAGAATAAAGAGATAAAGTGGGGAAAACATTATACCGTACCCCAAAATTACGGACCTCTTGCTAAATTTGACAGGCTGATTAAACAATAATGCTATCCTGCTTTATTATCATCCTGTTGCCCAGAGCCATAAAGGCAGGAACGCCTGCAAGGATAATAACAATAGCTATGTAGAAGGGAATTGCCTCCTTCATATTATCAAGAGCATCTGTCATAAGAAGGGCAACGATTATAATGCCTGCAATAGCAAAGCAAACAATATTTACAATAAGACGAAAAATATTAAAGCTGCCGTTTCTGTACATAATTCCTCGCAAAAAAAATACCCGCCGAGCCGTGTAAAGCAATCATTTGAACCCGGTATTACCAGGGAGGTGTCCTCATAATGGCTTTGTTGCTTCCAACTTCCGTAATTCCCTGACCGGCAAAAGCCACATTAAGAGAGGGAGCACGGGAGGCCTGCATCCCACCATAGGATATTGGACTCCAATTTTATCTTGTAGGTCGAATACATCGCCTTATCACGCACTAAGCAGGAGTTATTTTATTTAATTTTCAACCACAGGGTAGGGGATCAGTCCTCTTTATCGTGGTCAATGGTGTTGAGTCGCTTATCAAAAACGGAGAAAGCCTTTTCAAGCTCCTTACCCTCAACACTGACAAAGGTGTCCTCTTTTTTACCTGACTGAACTCTTTTGAGAATGTAATATTCAGCCGGAGCAACGGCAAGATACAGGGCACCGTCTATCTCACATTTGTCTATTACCTCATAATCCCTTTCCGTATCAGTCTCGTCGAAAAGAGTGATAAATTCCTTATCCTTCTTCATATAGTATCACCTCTGTTTCTGATTTTATTTTACCATATATCTGTATTTTTGTCAAGGGTGTTGTTTTCTATGCTCCAAAGAGCAATTTATAATCGATTATTGCTTTCTCTTTAAGGGGAGCTTCCTTATGCGTCAAATGCCTTCAGCGTTACTGTCTGACGGGTTGCGTACGCCTCGTCGCAAAGAGCCTTGAAGTCAAGCTTGTTTTCCTCGGCAAGGACCTTTTCAAGCTCGGGGCGTGTACGGGGATGACGGGGGGTGAACACGGTACAGCAGTCCTCATAGGGGAGAACGGAGGTCTCGTATGTGCCTATTCTTCTGGATATCTGTACTATCTCATCCTTATCCATACCGATAAGAGGACGGTATACGGGGATATCGGACATTGCGTTGGTTACATTTATCGCCTTCATTGTCTGGCTCGCCACCTGACCGAGGCTCTCACCTGTGATAATAGCGTCACAGTCGTAATCGTGGGCAAGACGAACGGAGAGTGCCATCATGTACCTGCGAAGAAGGAGAGTAAAATAGTCCTCGTCGCAGTTGTCTCTTATCATTTCCTGAATGTGGGTCAGGGAGATAATATGAACTCTTATTTTTGATGTGTAATCGGTAAGTATTTTTGCAAGCTCAAGCACCTTTTCCTTTGCTCTTTCCGAGGTGTAGGGGAAGGACTCAAAATGAATTGCCTCCAGCTGTACACCACGCTTAGCCATCATAAATCCGGCAACGGGGGAGTCGATTCCGCCCGACAGGAGTAAAAGACCTCTTCCACTGGAGCCGTAGGGAATACCACCGGCACCCCTTTCCTGTCCTGCGTGGATATACGCCTCCCTGTCACGAACCTCAACACGTACAACTATGTCAGGGTTATAAAGGTCAACCTTAACTCTTCCGTTTGTGGCCTCAAGCACTGCAGCACCAACCTCACCGGATATTTCGGGAGAGGAGAGAGGAAAACGCTTGTCGGAACGCTTAGCCTCAGCCTTGAAGCTTTTATATCCTGTCAGCCTTGAAGGAATGTATTCCTTGACCACCCGGAGAATAGTGTCCATATTCTTTTCACAGGCAGCAGCCCTTGTAACACCTACAAAACCGAAAACATGCTTTGCCTGTTCAGTCATATCGTCAATTGTATCAATTGCATCCTCATCCATAGGCTCAATAAATACTGTGCTTTGGGAATAGAAAATATTATAGTTACCAATATGCTTTGCTCTGTTTCTCAGATCCTTAAGCATCTTGGCTTCAAAATCGGAACGGTTGGCACCCTTAAGCACCACCTCACCGTATTTACATAAAATTACTTCTTTCATAGTAACGCTTCCTTTGTTTGTCGGTTATGCTGTCATTTGCAGATTTGCATATTGCTTATCTTGTGTGACCGTCACCCTTTATAATATATTTTGTAGTGGTAAGTGCCGAAAGACCCATAGGTCCCCTTACATGCAGCTTCTGGGTGGAAATTCCGATTTCTGCACCGAGACCAAATTCTCCACCGTCTGTAAATCTTGTAGAGGCATTAACATAAAGAGAGCAGGAGTCAATGGAGCCGGTAAAGTAATCGGCACATCTGGAGTCCTCGGTGATTATGGATTCGCTGTGGCCTGTGGAGTATTTTCTTATATGCTCCACAGCCTCATATACGCTGTCAACAGCCTTACAGGAGATAATATAATCATCGTATTCTGTGGCGTAGTCCTCCTCGGTTGCCTCGCTGATGCCGGGCAGTATATCGCAGCACACTGGACAGCCTCGGAATTCAAGGCTAACATCCCTTGTAGCATTATAGAATCTTTGTAAAAATTCCTCTGCCACAGATTTATGCACAAGCACCGTTTCAATGGCGTTGCATACGGATGGACGGGAGCATTTTGCATTTATGGCAACGGAGAGAGCCATATCAATATCGGCACATCTGTCAACATACAGATGGCAATTACCTGCACCTGTTTCAATTACGGGAACACGGGCATTTTCCACTACGGATTTTATAAGCCCCTTACCTCCACGGGGAATCAGAACATCCACTCCCCCACGCATTTGCATAAGTGCATTACTGCTTTCTCTTGTTGTATCCTCGATGAGAGCTACACAGTTTTCATCAAAGCCACACCGGGAAAGAGTGGAACGGATAACCGATACAATAGCCTTGTTTGAATTTATAGCCTCCTTGCCTCCACGCAAAATTACTGCGTTACCGCTTTTGATACAGAGGGAGGATGCATCGGGAGTTACATTGGGTCTTGCCTCGTAGATCATAGCCACAACGCCAAGAGGAACTGCGGTTTTATGAATTTCAAGACCGTTTGGGCGTGTAAATATTTCTCCTGTGCCAATTGGGTCGGGCAGATCTGCAATTTTAATTATAGCTCTTGCAATATCCTTTATTCTCGCCTGATTAAGCATAAGTCTGTCCTGCATGGACTCCTTCATACCGTTGGCTCTTGCGTTTTCAAGGTCAAGCTCATTTGCCTTTATAATTTCGTCGGAGGAATTAAGTATAGCCTCGGCTATTTTAAGGAGAGCAAGACTCCTTTCTCCTCCGCTTTTTTTACTTAAGGACAGGGATGCCGCTCTTGCTGAGTCGCAAATGGCTTTCACATTTTCGTATGCGTTCATTACTTATCCTTTCTCGGTGCAAAGTAGGTGCCTACATGCTTACCGTCAAGTATCTGATAGAGAATATACGGGTCCTTACCGTTGATAATCAGCATAGGGATACCCATATTTGTAGCGATGGATGCCGCCTTGATTTTTGCAATCATACCACCCGTGCCTCGGTTAGTACCTGCACCTCCGGCATAGGAACGGATCTCATCATTGATCTCCTCGACACGGTCAATTAGAACAGCATCGGGATTTTTACGGGGATCCTTATTGTAAAGACCGTCAATATCGCTGAGATTTATAATAAGGTCAGCGTCGGAGGCAATACCAACATATGCAGAGAGGGTATCATTACCGCCAAACTGCATCTCCTCGCTGGAAACAGAGTCGTTTTCGTTAACTATGGGAATGCATTTCATATCCACAAGGGTGTGGAAGGTATTTCTTACAAGCTCCAGGCGGTGTGGATCGTCAATAACATCCTTGGTCATAAGTATCTGGGCTACGGTATGTCCGTATTCTGCAAAGAAATTCTCATAAATCTTCATAAGCTGGCTCTGTCCGACTGCTGCACACGCCTGTTTTTTTGCCAATGTATCGGGATAGGTGCCGAGCCCCAGCTTTGCATATCCTGCACCCACAGCACCCGAGCTTACCATAATTACCTCGTGCCCTGCGTTTTTGAAGTCGGAGATAGTGCGAACAAGAGCCTCTATTCTGCGAAGGTTGAGGGAGCCGTTCTGGTAGGTTAATGTAGAGGTTCCTATTTTTACCACTATTCTTTTACAATTTTTGATAACACTCATAATAATTCTCCAAAAAAATCAAAAATCTGCTTGAATAAATATCGTAATTAATATATAATTAAAGTGAAGTCACCTTTGAGTATATAAAATAAATGCGATTTTATATATAATATCATTACGGCAGACAAAATTCAAGTGTTTTTGAGAGGAAAAAAGATGAAAGAAAAATTTTATGTTGATATCGGTGGTATCAAGCTTGGTATAGTGTCCGAGGAGGGCAGAGAATATGTTGAGGGTATTGCAAAGACCGTTAATGACAGAATTATGGGTATGGTAAGCACACAGAAGAACTGTTCCCTTGTTGAGGCAGCTATTTTCTGTGCTATGGATTTTTACAGCACTCACGAAACAAATGAAAAGAAGCTTAAGAATTTAGAGGCTCAGATAGCTCTTTATCAGGTTAATGTAAACAGGCTCAAGAGAGAAAATGAGGAGCTCCAGGCAAAGCTTAAATACAATGGCAGATAAAATATTAAAACCGGAGCTTCTATGTCCCGCTGGGGATACAGAGGCTCTTTTAGGAGCTATTGCAGGAGGGGCAGACGCTGTTTATCTGGGTGCCGACCTCTTTAATGCAAGAATAAGAGCAAATAATTTTACCTTGGACGGAGTGGCAGATGCCACCCGCCTTTGTCACGCCTACGGAGTAAAAATTTATGTCACCCTTAACATAGCCATACACGAGAGGGAAATGCAGACAGTGCTTGACTATGTATCCTCTCTTTACTCATCGGGGGTCGACGCACTTATTGTTTCAGACCTTGGTGCTATGAGAGAAATCAAAAAGCATTTTCCCGATTTTGAGCTACACGCAAGTACACAGTGTACGGTACACAATATTGACGGTGCACGGTTTCTTCGCATAAGAGGGTGTAAGAGAGTGGTTGTGGCAAGAGAGCTTGACAGAGCTAATATGGAACGCATATGCAGGGAGTCAGGCTGCGAGATAGAGGCATTTGTCCACGGTGCCCACTGTATGTCTGTATCGGGTCAGTGTCTTATGAGCTACGCTATGGGAGGCAGAAGCGGTAATAGGGGAGAATGTGCACAGCCCTGCCGTTTGCCTTATAGGATCTGTGGAAAAAACGGCTTTTTCCTGAGTCTTAAGGATATGTCCCTATCGGACCATATAACAGAGCTTTCGGATATTGGTGTTTCCTCCCTCAAAATAGAGGGAAGAATGAAAAGTGCCGACTATGTTTACGGAGTTGCATCCACCTTCCGTTCCATGCTTGACGGTGGCAGAAACGCAACCGTGAAGGAAAAAGCACGCCTGTCGTCTCTCTTTTCCAGACAGGGCTTTAGTGACGGGTACTTTGTTAATAAAATAGACTCGTCGATGCTCGGCATTCGTTCCGAGGAGAACAAGGCAGAGAGCAGAAGCGTATCGGGTGGAGAAATCACATTGCCGAAAATAAAGGTGGATATGTATGGCGTGTTTAAGATTGGAGAGCATTCTGTATTGACTGCTTCTGTCAACGGACACACAGCTACCGTGTACGGTGATACGGTTGAGGAGGCTGTAAATGCTCCTATGACCGAGGAAAGCATTGTAAAAAGCCTTACAAAGCTGGGCAACACTCCCTATTGCTCGGGCAATGTAAAAATCGAAAAGGATGAAAATATAATTATAAGAGTTTCATCTCTCAACGCCTTGAGAAGAGATTGCATAAATATGCTCCTTGACACATCAAGGGAGAAAAGGGATATTGTCTATGCCTCGACCTACAATAGGTACAAAAGACCGGTTATGCGTACGGCTGTATTTTCAAGGTCGGAGCAAATTCCCGAGGATGTGTCGTATTTTGACCGTGTATATGTATATCTTGACAGATTCAAGGCAGGTGGACGGGCAAACGGAATATATATGCCACCCGTGATTCTTGACAGCGAATGGGAATCCGTGGAGAAAATGCTGAGGTATGCTAAGGCAGAGGGCGTAAAATACGCTATAGCTACAAATATAGGTCAGATAGACAGGCTTAAAAAGATGGGCTTTATAATCTCTGCTGACTACAGATTTAATGTATTTAACCGACCCTGTGTTGATTATCTTAGAGATGAGGGCTTTGATACAGTGATTGTCTCCCCTGAGCTTACTCTGGCTCAGGCAAGGGAGCTGTCGGGTAATTCTTTAATAGTATACGGTAATATACCTGTCATGACTACTCACAAATGCATAATTAAGGATACGGCAGGCTGCGAAAGGTGCAATACCTATATGACGGATAGGATGGGTGCATCCTTCTTTTGTGAGGGGATTTTCGGGCACAGAAATATAATTTACAATAGTGTTCCTGTCTATATGGCAGATAAAATGGATACCGTTGAGGATTTTTCTCACCATTTTATCTTTACAAGCGAGACAAAGGAGCAATGTGCAAAAATAATCGAGGCGTACAAAAGGGGTATGCCTACGGACAAAAAAATAAAAAGAATTAAGTAATAAAAGGGTTAAGTAAAATTATGAAGATTGTATTGGCATCCAAATCTCCGAGAAGGAGGGAACTCCTTTCCTTAATTTGCAAGGACTTTGAAATCCGTGTGTCTGACGCAGATGAAGAATATGAGGAGGGCACCCCACTTTGTATTGTGCCGAGGATACTGTCTGAACGCAAGGCAATGGCAGTCCATATGGCAGAGGATGAAATAGTTATTGGCTGTGATACCGTTGTTTTAATAGATAACGAGCTTCTCGGTAAGCCGAAAACAAGGGAAAGAGCCATAGAAATGTTAGGTAAGATGTCGGGCAGATGCCACGAGGTTATAAGCGGGCTTTCTGTAAGAAAAGGGGATAAGATTTACTCGGAGGCTGTTTCCTCCACTGTCTATATGAGGAAGCTTTCAGACAGGGAAATAGAAAAATATGTAGATGAGTGGAAGCCCCTTGATAAGGCAGGAGCCTACGGTATACAGGAGATGGCAGGCTCCTTTGTGTCGAGAATAGAGGGTGATTTTTACAATATTGTCGGCTTGCCTCTTTGTCGTCTTGTGGAGATTTTGTCTGAGAAATTTGGCGTTTACTTAGCGTAAAAATAAGAAAAGCAGGGAGGAGTGTATAATTATGACAATAAAACAGAAAAAGGAAAGAATTAACGGTGTTGTACACGCCTTGAAGAAAATATACCCGGTGGCTCTGTGCTCCCTGGAGTATGAGGGCGAGGGGTGGAAGCTCCTTGTAATGGGCAGGCTAAGTGCCCAATGCACCGATGAAAGAGTAAATATTGTGTGCAGGGAGCTGTTTTCTGTTTATCCAACTATGGAGTCCTTGGCAGATGCTCCCCTTGAGGATATCGAAAGGATAGTTAAGCCCTGTGGACTTTATAAAATGAAGGCAAGCTCTATAAAAGCGTCTATGAACAGGCTTATGAGGGAATATAACGGAGTTATTCCAAATAATATGGATGAGCTTCTTAAATTTGAGGGAGTTGGCAGAAAAATAGCAAATCTGCTCCTTGGCGACCTGTACGGTATGCCTGCTATTGTGGCAGATACTCACTGTATGCGTATCTGTGGTAGGTTGGGTATGTATCCCGAGGGACAGAAGGATCCCATCAAAACCGAAAGGATAATGTCAAGACTTATAGAGCCATCGGAGCAGAGTGATTTCTGTCACAGGATGGTGCTTTTTGGCAGAGAATACTGTACTGCAAAGAACCCGAAATGTAATATTTGCCCGATTTACGGGTTGTGTAAAGGAGAAAAAGGATGAAAAAGATAGTTTTGTTGGGAGATTCCATAAGGCTTTGGGGATATGGCACTAAGGTTCCGGAATTGCTTGGGGATGGATATACAGTTTACCAGCCCGAGGACAATTGCAGATTTACAAAGTATACTCTCCGTGGTATGTTTGAGTGGCAGAACGAGATAAAGGGTGCAGATGTAATCCATTGGAATAACGGGCTTTGGGACGCTACAGAGCTTTTCGGTGACGGTACATTTACCACCGAGGAGGAATATATACGTGACTGTGTGCGTATTGCAAGAATACTTAAAAAAATCACACCGAATGTAATTTTTGCAACCACGACCCCCGTTTGGGATGAATTTGAATATACCCATAATGACAAGATTCAGCGTTTTAATGAGATAATAGTCCCCGTGTTAAAGGCAGAGGGCGTTATGATAAATGACCTTTATTCAGCAGTCGCATCTGATATTCACAGATATGTTAAGGAGTGTGATAAGATACATTTGAGTGACGAAGGTATATCTCTTTGTGCTGAAATGGTAGTAGAAAAGATAAAGAGCTTTGAGTGATATCTGTCCAAGGCAAGAGCAAGACTAAGAATGAGATTTCCTTCTTAGTCTTGCTCTTTTTAGATAATCAGTAAGATGTAAGTGGTAAGATGTAAGTGGTAAGGTGTAAGATGTAAGTAAAAAGAGAAAATATATAAAAGAGAAAAAGAACCGGGGTAAGCCGTAATTATTACGGATAAAAAATAGAATGTTTACAAATATCAATGGATTTTTTCTTAAAAAAGACAAAAAGTCTAACGGTCACTAACGGTTTGATTATGCTACAATAAAGAAAAAACACCTTTCTGTGTAATGAGCCACTTAGGACACAAATTAAGGAACAAGCCTGCGAACATAAATTATGGACTCCCATAAAAAAGGATGAGCAATAGCAGTCGAAAACATCTTGTTGACAAAGTGACAGTTATATGGTAAAATATTCTAAAAGAACTAAATATAATTTACTGAATATTGTGAATAATGCAAAACCTCAAGGCGGTAACAATGCAAAAAAGGATGTATAAACCGAAATTAGCAAAATATTTCTAAAAGTAGGAGGAAAAAATATGAAGAAAAGATTAATTGGAATTTTGTCATTGGTAATGGCAGTGATACTGTTTACCTTTTCAATGCCTGTCG
>JAFTOG010000030.1 GCA_017451485.1 Clostridia bacterium
CCATAGCAACCGGGCATCTTACCAGTGAAGCTTTCCTTGAAAGCTCCGGTTCGCGACACTAGGTCGCCCACTCCAGTCGCATAGTCATAAATTATCACCTCGGTACACTCGGCTCAATTTATTCCTTGCTTTGTGGAGAAAGCTTCGTCAAAAACAATACTCAATTGTTTTATCCTCGTTTCCCAGTTCGGGGAGCCATAAAAGAAAAGCACGAACATTGATATGCACCCCAAAAGTTAGACACTTTTGGGGTGCATATCATAGGCGGGTGGATATTTATTATTTACCAAAATTTTTAGCATAATCTTAACACTTTACAAAACGATGATTTGATGATATAATGTTACTGTAATTCAACTTGAAGGAGGAAGAATATGAAATTTAATATTGCCATATGTGATGATGAAATAAGCGTTGCTTTCTCTTTGAAAAATCAAGTGGAACAGTTCTTTATCGAAAGTGAGCATACGGCAGAGGTGTTTACCTTTTCCTCGGCAGAAGCCTTTTTATTTGATTACGAGGAAAACAGTGCTTACGATATTCTCCTTTTAGACGTTGAAATGAAGAATATGGACGGTATTCAGCTTGCTAAAAAGCTACGTAACGATGGATTCAACGGCGAGATAATATTTATTACCTCTCATTTTGAATTTTGCGGTGAGGGATATGAAGTGGATGCCCTTCATTATCTTATTAAGACTGTGTCCAAAAACAAGCTTAACGAGGTTATTGAAAAGGCAGTGGAAAAGCTTCTTATAGAGCCGCCATCCGTGATAATTAACTGCGACGGCGAAACCGTAAAGCTGTACGAAAGAGATATAATTTACGTTGAAGCCTATCTCCATTACGTTACCATTTATACAGTAAACGGCGAACACAGGGTAAAGGAAAATATATCATCATTTGAGAAAAAGCTGACTGACGTGTTTTATAAAACTCACAGAAGCTATCTTGTTTCATTAAAGTATATTACACGAATTTCAAGAAATTCCGTAACTGTAAAGAATAACAAGGAATTGCCACTTGCACGAGGAAAATACGACGACATAAACAGAGCTTTTATAGAGATAAATTAAAATGAGAAAAAAGACTTTTATAAAAATTATTGAGCTTCAGACCGAGCAATCAAAGACACATCTTGACGAGGTAAGAAGCATCCATAAGGAAATGCGTGGGTATAAGCACGATTTCCATAATCATCTGCAAACTCTTAAAGGATATATTGAAGCCGGGGAAAGTGAAAGAGCCCTTAAATATATTGAGGAGCTTGATTACGGAGTAATGAATACGGATACTCTCTTAAAAACGGGTAACGTGTCCGTGGACGTTATACTATCAGCCAAGATAGCCAAAGCGAAATCAAAGGGGATAAATGTGACCGTTAAGGCTAATTTGCCCGATAATCTTAATATTACCGATGTGGAATTAAGCATAGTAATGGGAAACCTTCTTGATAACGCCATAGAAGCCTGCGTACAATCTACCGAGACAGAGCCGTTTATCAGAATTTATCTTGTTATGAAATCGAATATGCTGTATTTTTCCATGCTCAACTCCTCGGGAGATAAGCTTAAAAAGGATGGAAGATTGTTCAATTCCAAAAAGGGTGGTTATCACGGCTTTGGACTTCGCCGTGCTGAAAGTATTATTGAAAAGCACGGTGGCTGGATAAAATATAACAGTGAGGACGGTGCTTTCTCTTCTGAATTTCTCGTTCCCGCAATAGACTGAATCATTTTGTGCACGGAAGAAAGCATTTCGTGCACAAATTTTGTTTTTACACTTCTGAAATGTTAAATTAAAAGCAAAGGAGGGATAAAAATGAAAAAAACAAAAAAGGAAAAGCCCTATAGATCATTGCTAAGCAATTTTCTATGGGCTTCAAAAATGCAGTTAAAATACGCACCTCTTGGTTTTTTTATAAGGATATTTGGTATACCTGTAGAGGTGGCACTTAATTATTGCAGTATTTATTTGCCGTCGTTAATAGTTAAGCAGGCAATAAGCGGAAATGCTTTTTATGATATTGTTTTAGCTATAGGAAGCTTT
This sequence comes from Clostridia bacterium, assembly GCA_017451485.1. Taxonomy (GTDB): domain Bacteria; phylum Bacillota; class Clostridia; order Oscillospirales; family CAG-272; genus RGIG2000. The sequence continues at coordinate 2,050 of JAFTOG010000030.1, forward strand.
TTTATAATCCAAATGCTTCTTTCTCAAATAAAAGAGGGCTTTATGATACGCTATACAGGAGCCGAAGATACAAAGTTTAATTTTTCCATACTGTATCTGATAAACGAAAGGTCGTTTACAAGGACCTATGAGGAATATGAAAAAAAGGAAACGAGAGATTTGTGTCAAAGAGCTAAGAATACTTGCTTTTATGACAATGGAGCAGCGGATTTTTCAATAAGAGTAACATTTATGCTCCAATATATTCTGTCATATGTTCTCTTTGGAGGAATTATTGCATCCTTCAGCCCTTGGATGCTGCCTATAATAATGGTTGAGCCTATACTAAGCTTAATTTGTACACGGGCATATCAGAAATGGGTACATAAGCATAGAGAATATGAATCAAATCTTTCAAGCAAGCTTGGATATGCGGAGGAGCTTCCTGATGACTTTGCCGCAGGTAAGGATATCCGTGTTTACGGAATGTCAGGATGGCTCAGCAATATATATTACGGTATTGTTAAGGAAATGAACGGGTGGGAGAGAAAAAAAGCATCAAAAAGCTTCCTTTCAAGTCTTTCATCCCTTGTTGTAATATTGCTTCGTGATAGCCTTGCCTATGCTTTCCTTATTGGAATGGCAATAAATAAACAAATTACTGTTGACGAATTTGTTTTGTACTTTGCTGCAATTTCACAGTTTGCCTCCTTTTTTGGAGGAATTCTTAACACTTGGGGAGGCTTGCACGCCTCAAGCCTGCGAGTATGTGATGTCCGCAAATATATTGATACCGACGCAACGGAAGCCTACGGAGATGAAAAAGCGGATGAGCATATATTGTACGCTCCCGAAATAGAATTTAATAATGTTTCTTACCGTTACGACGGCTCTGATGATTATGTGCTTAAAAATATATCCGTAAAATTCAAAGCAGGAGAATCATTAGCCTTAGTAGGTCTTAACGGTGCAGGAAAAACTACACTTGTTAAGCTTTTATGCGGACTTTACAAGCCTACAAGCGGACAGATACTTATAAACGGGGTACCGTCAGACAGCTTTGCACTAAAGGAATATTATCGTTTGTTTTCCCCTGTTTTTCAGGATTCAAAAACTGCCTTTTTCACCATAGCGGAAACCGTATCGGGTGATCTTAAGGGAAATTATAATGCATCACGAGTGGAAGACTGCCTAAGAAGGGCAGGACTTGGTAAAAAGCTTGATTCACTGCCAAAAGGTATACATACCGTACTTGATAAGCAGGTTGACTCCGAGGGGACTGCCTTTTCCGGTGGCGAAACGCAGAAGCTTATGATGGCACGTGCTCTTTACAAGGATGCACCGATTCTTGTCCTTGACGAGCCGACAGCCGCCCTTGATCCTATTGCAGAAAGCAAAATATACGAGGAATATCGCAGTATGACTAAGGGAAAGACCTCTTTGTTCATTTCTCACCGCTTGGCATCCACACGCTTTTGCGACAGGGTAGTTTACATGGAAAACGGAGAAATTACCGAAATCGGCACCCACGAGGAGCTTTTAAGCTTAGGTGGAGAGTATAGCCGTCTTTATGAAATGCAAAGCTGCTGGTACCGTGACGATTACGGAAAGGAGGAGAATGTATGACATTCAGAGAGCATATTAAAATGGAACGCCGAGCATTAAAGGAGCTATGGCATCACCACCGTACATATGTTATTTATATGTGCTTATTCTTCGTCTTTCAGGCAGCATACCCATACATTCCAACCTATTTTTCTGCGGAGATTATAAATAATCTTTATGATGGTGCTCCTATTTCTACAATAATTACAAATGTGGCATTAGCAGTAGGCTTGACTTTTTTGTGCCACGGTATAGTACGCTTCGTTCAGCCGAGACTATCCATTGCTCACAATAACACCTTCAAAACAGAAGATTGGCTCTATTCCAAAAAGGCTATGGAAATGGAATACAGCTCAATAGAATCATCTGATATAGCACTTCTTCGCAGCCGTGTAAGACAAGAATCACATTTTGGCTTTAATTTGTGGCAACTGTTAAAAACCGTTCGTAACAATGTTAGCAATATCACCCGTATCGTTTGTTCACTTGCATTAAGTATAAGCTTCTTCATATCCTCGGGAGTTCCTCTTTTTGGCAAGCTTGGACTTGTAGGGCTATTGATCATAACTATAGTTGTTGATGTTTTATGTACCGCCAAAAGCCAAAAAATCTCAAACAGGTTTTGGGATGAATGCAGTACCATAAATATGATGAGTGATAAGTATGAGGAGCTTGTAAATAATTACGGCTATAGCATGGATACAAGATTGTATTCTATGGAGAATGGTATTCTGTCAAGAATCAAGGAAATTGATACTACCGAAAATAAGAAGGGTCTTAAAAGATCATTTCAATGGATGATTGTTAATTTTCCAAAGGTAATTGTGGCGGATATTTTGAAGTTCGGTGCCTACATTCTTCTTATATGGTGTTCAATTAAGGGTGCTATGTCTGTCGGAGATATTACAAAATATGTGGTTTGCATCGTTGGACTTATTGAGGCTGTTTCTCAAGTGGTAAGAAACACGCAGATAAGCTTTCTTAATCATACCTATCTTGAACGCTACTTTTCGTATTTTGACATTCCAAACAATATGTACCAAGGCTCACTTACTGTTGAAAAGAGAATGGATAACGAATATTATGTAGAGTTCCGCAATGTGTCCTTCAAATATCCAAATACAGACACATATGCCCTCAAAAATGTAAATGTAAAGTTCAAAATCGGTGAAAAGCTTGCCGTTGTAGGTATGAACGGAAGCGGCAAAACCACATTTATTAAGCTGCTTTGCCGCCTATATGACCCCACCGAGGGAGAAATACTTTTAAACGGTGTCAATATTAAAAAGTACGATTACGACGAATATATGCAGATATTCTCCGTAGTCTTTCAGGACTTTAAGCTATTTGCCTTTACCCTCGGTCAGAATGTGGCTTGTGCACCTACTTATGATGCAAAAAAAGTGGAGGAGTGTCTGAAAAATGCAGGATTTGAGGATAGATACAAGTCCTTACCGGACGGTGCAGAAACATATCTATATAAGCGTTTTGATAAATCAGGTATAGAAATTTCGGGTGGCGAAGCACAAAAGATAGCTCTTGCAAGAGCATTATATAAGGACTCTCCCTTTATAATTCTTGATGAGCCAACCTCAGCCCTTGACCCTGTGTCCGAATACGAGATTTACAGTAGCTTTAACACCATAACGGGAGAGAAGACTGCAATTTACATCAGCCACCGTCTTGCCTCCTGCCGCTTCTGTGATAATATCCTTGTTTTCCACAATGGCGAAATAATAGAGGAAGGAAAACATGATACTCTTGTATCAAATGAAAACAGCAAGTATTATGAGCTTTGGAGTGCTCAAGCAAAATACTATGTAGAGGATAATATTGATGAGTAGTATTAAAAATAAACATAATTCAAAAGCTTCTTAGAGAAATTGAAAGAGAAAATCAATTATCTGAAAAACTTAGAAGCTCTCCTCACTATAATAGAATATCGGAAGATGATTTTTCTGTTGAACAAGCTTATTTTGATTTTATAAAATTCATAATAGATCAGGATAATTTACCCGACAATATATATGGAATGAAAATTAGAGTCAATAAAGATAACGAGATTTATGGATATGAATTTGTATGTATAAAATCTAATATTTTACCATCTGAGAAAGATATAGAGATAATTTGGGATTGATTCCTTAGTAATATCATAAATAAAAAATAGTCACTCCTCTGTGGCATCCTCACCTACTGAGGTAAAGGCAAACAAATGCATGGAGCTTACCGAACTTATAGAAAGTGAAATGAACAGGCTTTTGCAGATATGGTACAATATACATAAATCAATAAATGACTTACCGGATGTAAGTGAACAGTTGGTATTACGATACAGATACCTCGAAAGGGGTGTTAACGGTAAGCTATTATCTTGGGATGTTATCTCTTATAAATTAGGATATGAAAAAAGGCAAGTGTTTAGAATACACGGAAAAGCACTTGAACATTTACATATTCCTCAAGGTTGTCACTAAATGTCATTGAATGTCACTAAATAAATATGCTATCCTTATAATGTGAAAAAGTATAAGGGAGGCAAAAAGACCTCCCTTTTTACTTGACAAAATTACATTATAGAGGTAAAATAAAAGTGGCAGAATTTAAGGAAAGCGAACATCCGAGAGATAAAGACGGAAAGTTTACTGATAAGAATAGTACATCTAAATCTAAGTTTAGGATATTATTTAATGCACTTAAGAAAAGAAAGGTTAGAATAAATCTACAATTCTTTAGTGAAAAGGCTATAAAAAATCAAACAGATGAAGAAATAAAAAGTGGAATTAAAAATCTCAAGAAGGTGAGAGAACTACATGAATATAAAATCTCTCATCCACAAGAATATTATGTGAATTGGGATAAGATGTCAAAAATAGAACAAGAAGGAAGATTATGGACTTGGCAAAAAGAGATAAATAATCACACAAAAGGCATAGACGATAGATTAGAAGAGTTAAGAAAACGAGGAGAAGAAAATGGCAAAACATAAATTTGTCGAATTTTTAGATAGTTTTCAAGAAAATTTGAATTTTAAGGATAACTTAACCGATTACGAAATAGGTTATAGGTGTGCAACAGGCAGTGTAAACGATGTTACAGATACTTACCGTACTCTTTTTATAAATTTTACGGAAAATGCTAAAGAAACGAACTTATTTGTAGAGGATTGTATTAACAATATAATTGCTGTTTTAGAATCAACATTAGATAATAAGACAAAAGATGGCGATTTTAACAAAGGTTACAAAAAGAAAATACAGGAAACTATTGAAAAACTAAAAGCATATAGTGAATAACATTAAAGGACACCTAACAAGTGTCCTTTTTCTATGCCGATAAAAGGGTTTAGGCGTTCGATTCGTCATATCGGTACAAGGAGCCATAAGGCAAAGAATCTCCATAAAAATCTAAACCAACGCAGCGAGGTTTACTGTGCCACGGGTTTTGTAGCTGCACACTCTACGAAAGGAGGAATATTTGTGCCCAAGAAACTAAATGATAGTCAAATAGCTGAGCTGATTATGAAGCATACAAACGGCACGAGTATATCTGCTTTAGCTAAAGAGTATAGAATAGATTGGACTACTTGCAAAAGATATATTGATAATGCAAGAGATTTACAAGAGAAATGCAATACTATAAAAAAAGGATAAAATAAATGCAGAATGTTATGAAGTGAACCCAAAAGTTTAGACAAAAATAAATATTAAATTGATTGCGAATGAGTTCGGTATTGTACTGGACTCATTCCTTTTAATTTCATTGAAATTCTTTCATTGTTGTAGTAATGTATGTATTCTTCTAACTTTTC
>JAFTOG010000031.1 GCA_017451485.1 Clostridia bacterium
TCTTTACTACGGATGCTTTGCATCCTACACCTCATCCGTCACCATAGGTGACACCTTCCCCTCAAGGTGAAGGCTTAAAGATGTATAACTTTCTCCGTACCACGCGACTATCGCGTGGTATTATATGCCCGAAACCAATAAAAGCAGGGCAAGATATTTTCTTGCCCTGCACATATTTATTTTATTTTGTACTCAGCGTATACAGGATGATGGTCCGATGCGTATTCACCGTTGATTTTTTCATTGCAAACTTTGTAGTACAGAACATTAACATTATCGTTCACAAATATATAATCAACGCAGGGTCCGTCATCTCCACTGTATAGGTGGAATGTACCTCCCTTGTGAGATTCCTTTGCTGCCTCGGAAGAATTAAGATAGCCTGTATCAGCTATAATACCGTATGTTTTGCTGTTGCTGTCTGCGTTATAATCTCCTGTAAGAATTACCGTTCCTTCAAATTCCTCAGCAATACCTACTATTTTATCCGCCTGGAATTCTCTTGCCGTATCGTTTGAATATTCAAGATGAGTATTCAATTGAGTAAATATTTTTCCTGTATCCTTACATCTGAAGGTAGCATATGTAACTATCTTATTCGCACTTGATTCAGGATGCTTAGATATCTCTCCCGGAGTATCAGAAAGCCATCTTGTACCATAATCCAACAAATCAAATTTTTCTGTAATGTAGAAAATAGCACAGCTTTCTCCTCCTGTTCCGTCTGCAGGGATTCCGACATAGCTGTAAAACGGTAGCTCCTTTTCAAAAAGCTCTATCCATACGGGTAGATCCTCCTGCACTCCTATGGTATCCGGCATATATGTATTGATCATGGTGAGAACTCTTTGATTTCTTTCCTCGGTTCTCTCCCAGCCAAGAATATTAAAGCTCATAGTAGACATTGTTTCCGTAGAAAGTAATCTTCTTATGCTCGGATCGGTAACAGTATCTCCCTCGGCATTTACTATCATACCCATAACTCTTTCCACAGCCTGATCAAGAGAATATAAGCCCCCTGCATTTATGGCGATAGCATTCTCGCCCTTTTGAATATATATTTCATTTACTTTAAGGTCATCAGGCATTATTATTCCATAGGTGTTTTGAGTATTTCCTATAAGTATAACCACAGTTCCTTCCTTGTGCTTATATCTGAATTCCTCATATGATTTAACAGCATAGCCAGATTTTTCAGACAGGAGCTTGGACAGCTCCTCTGCGTAAAGCTCTTCATCTCTGCTTCCGTTTGTTGGGTACACTATTGCCATATTTTTTGCACTCAATCCGCCTATTCTCAGGTCGTCAAGCTCATATTCTCCCCTTACGACCTCAATTTTATTTTCAAGAAAGACCTGGGAGGAGCCCTGTTTATTAACAACCTCAGCCATAAATTTTTCCATAGCCTTTACGGTGTTTTCCTCCGTATGACCTGCAATAACTATCTTCTTATTTACAACACCGTAGCCGTAATCCTCATAACGAAGTCCTGATAGAAATTCCCAGGTTTCCACTCTGTTGGTTTCTCCCACAAGAATCTCCAGCTCCTTAACCTGATAAGCCTCTATATTTTCTCTTATAATATCAGAACGGTGATTAAGCTTAATTCCGTATTTTTCATTAAGCACAGCCTTAAGCTCATCGCCAAAGCTTGATATTTTACCGGTAGTGCCCGAGGGTCTTATAATATCGTAGTCCGAAAGGTCAGATACAGTAATACCTTCAACACCTTCATCCTCGGTGGTGGTGTTATCATCTCCACTACAGGAGATAAATGCCGTAATAGTTAAAACACATATTAAAAGTATAATCAATCTTTTCAAAGGGCTCACCTCAAATCTGCATTTTCGCTATTAATATGTTAATGGTACTGTGATTATTCTTCGACCATTGCATCAAGAAGCTTATGCAAAAGTCTGTAGAGCTGTACAGCCTCCTGTTGTTCCAGCTTAAGACATCCTGCAACAGAAACAGGTACAGACACTGCTCTTTCTCTTAACGCTATTCCCTTTTCAGTCAACTCCACAGTCAAAATGCGTTCATCCTCTGATGAACGGTATCTGTTTACAAGTCCCTTTGTCTCAAGGCTCTTGAGCACAGGAGTCAGTGTGCCCGAATCAAGAAAAAGTCTTTTTCCAAGCTCTTTAACATTAATCTTTTTACACTCCCAAAGCACCATCATAGTTATATACTGTGTATATGTTAAATCAATGGAGTCAAGATAGGGTCTGTATTTCTTTATTACCTCTCGTGAAGCAGCGTAAAGCGGAAAGCACAACTGATTTTCAAGCTTAAGTACATCATATATTTCTTTCATAAATGCTCCTTAAAGATAAAAATATGCCACATCGGCAAAACCGTGTGGCATAAATAAGCAAAAATCCTACAAGGTTTTCTGCCTACAGTATAACATATTATCATAAACAATTCAATTATTTTTGCGAAGATAATAGCTCATTATATGCTTTTCTGACCGCAATAGCCAGTTGATCCGTGCAGGAGGTTGGGCGTCTGCCACAGGTGTTACCCAACAGCTTATTCTCAATCTCCTCAACAGTAACACCGTCAAGAAGCTTGGCAATAGCCTTTAAGTTGCCGTTACATCCCCCAAGGAATTCAATATTGCTGACTACATTATCTTCGATATCAAAGCATATTACCTGTGTACAGGTATTTTCAGTTTTATATGTGTACCTCATTAAAGACACTTTTCGATGGCCTCTTTAAGCTTCTTCATATTTGTAGGCTCAAAGCGAGCAACGATTTCTCCCTTTCTATCTATTAAGAACTTTGTAAAATTCCATTTCACCTTACCGTTGTTTTTATAGTTCTTATCAGTTCTCCTAACCACTCCCGAAAGAATAATAGACATAGGCGACTTGCCGAAGCCATCAAACCTGGTATTGTCTGTGAGCCATCTGTAAAGAGGAATTGCATTTTCACCGTTTACATCTATCTTTGCAAACTGGGGAAATGTAATTCCGTAGCGACCAGTACAAAATGTGTGTATCTCCTCATCACTACCTGGAGCCTGCTGACCAAATTGATTGCAGGGAAAATCAAGTATTTCAAGTCCCTTTTCGCCATAAGTCTCATACAAATCCTGAAGCTCTTCATATTGCGGTGTAAAGCCACATCCCGTTGCTGTATTCACTATCAAAAGCACCTTGCCTTCATAATCTCTCAATGACTTTTCCTCTCCGTCACGTTTCATTACCTTAAAGTCGTAAGCGTTCATTAAAGCCTCCTATTTTTTTTAATTTATCTCAATTAAATTGAGCTAAATTTATTTTAGCAGATATAAAGCTTAAAGTCAAGTATTATTGTTAAAAAACAGATGGTAATTTATTCATAGTAAAACAAGAAAGGATTGCCTTAATATGCAATCCCTGTTTCAATGTAACTATATCGAGTTTTCAATTTTATCTTTCGCTTCTTTCCTGCTTGATTTAACTCTTCAGTTTACAAGTAATTTTTGAAAAAAGCAACAAGAGTATTAATAAAGTCTTCATTCATCTTTCCTATAGAAGGAATATGTACAAAAACAGTATTTAAATTTTTCTTTAGCATATAGTAATAGGCGGCGTTGCACAGATATCGGGTCGGGTTATCAGAAACGGTGTAAGAAATTCCATACTCCTTTAGCCTGTCCTCTAATACAACAACATCAAAATCGGTGTATATCAACTCTCCGTTGTACCTGGTGCATTTTTCAATTCGAATTTTATTTTTCAAATTTTTATCTATACCGAACATAATTACAGCATCGTATTGAGCTTCAATACCACAAACATCCTTCGCTACACCTCGAAAGGAATTTGTTAAAAATTCCGATTGTCCGCCAATTTGACTGACTAATTGAAAAGAGGTATTATTTATCCCCTTGAAAGCGGTAAACAAAATCATTGGTTGCTCTCCATCAAGTATTCTGTTAAACAGATAATCAATCATCATTTTCAGGATTGTATATACATTGGCTTAAGCATCTGCCGCAATCTGTACATTTTTCGTCAACAACAGGTACAGGGAATCCATTTTGGTTTTCTTTAAATAAGATATGCTCGCATTCGCACTCACAACATCCTACGCATAAACCCAGCTCAACAATTTTCATTATGCTGTTAATTAGCATATAATCACCTCTTTAGATGCATTATACCACAAATTCTAATTAAAATCAAGGTGCAAGCCTGTATATTATCATTGCGAATGAGGATACAGCCTATGGCTGATGATATACACCTTCGGTGATGAGATACACGCTAAAGCGTGATGATATACCATTGCTTTCGCAATGGATAAAAAAGATATTTTTCCGTTTTTTCGTTTGGAGTTGAACTGACGCTATTTTGCTTTATAATAAATTGCTTTTCGAGCAAAGGGAGAAAAGCTACATCATTACCTTTTCACTATTCACTTTTACCTATTACTTCCGCCAAAAATCGACAAGGGATTTAGTGAAAAGTGAAGAGTGAAAAGTGAAAAAGTAAAATCGACAAGCTTCTGTCGAAACTTGTCGATTTTTGTGCAGGGCGGACAAAAAAGATATTTTGCGTCTTTTCGTTTGGAGTTGAACTGACGCTATTTTGCTTTATAATAAATTGCTTTTCGAGCAAAGGGAGAAAAGCTACATCATTACCTTTTCACTATTCACTTTTACCTATTACTTCCGCCAAAA
>JAFTOG010000032.1 GCA_017451485.1 Clostridia bacterium
AATCAAGATGGCACAATTAAATCCGTGTTAAACAGATTTGATAAGATAGATATATCAAAATATGATACTCCCGAAAAGGTGTTGCCAAAGGTTAAAGAGGTGGTGGAGGAGTATGTTGATCTATCTAAATACAAGTACTATGAAGAGCCATATTATAATCCGGAGACATTAGAAAGTAGTTCGGTTGGATTTGGTATCTATACTTTTGGATTTTATAATTTAGTGGATGGCTATACAACGGACTATGTAAGTGTGACAGTTGATTATCGAGGAAATGTAGGGCACTTGAAGATAACTAATATGAACCAAAATATAACATCCCTTAATATTGACAAGAAATTAGAGGATGAAATATTAGAATTGAAATTCAGGGATATATACACAACAGATACGACAGAATATATTTCGCACAAAATAGATGAAAGCGTACGCAAAACAGTAGTAACTCATGAGGATGGGACGGTGTATATTATATATCGTGGCTCTGCAAAATATAGATTAAAGTCTACCGGAGCGGAAAGAAATGGTTGGGCTATAGAACTTGTCGTACCGCTGGAATTGATTTCATCCAAATAATTTAGTAAGGATAAAGAGAATACAATACGCTTTTTCGTACAACGAATCACTATAATATGTGCAAAAGGGTGGATATATGAAAAAATAATAGTTTACAATATTATTAATAATACTTCTGTGTCTGACCCCTTTTGTGCTGATTGCTTGCGACGGGAAGAATGATACAACCACCAGTCCCTTCGATGAATGAGGACCATATAAAAACAAACTAATATCGATAATCAAAACGATATTAAAGCAGATTAATACGATACGATTTTCGGATATTATCCAAAATGTCACGAGTAAGCTGAATAAGACAGAAAAAATATAAAAGTATCCCCCTGTTTGGTAAGATACTCCGTAAAGAGTACATTGCCGAACAGGGGGATTATTGTTTCATATCAGGATTCCTTAATGAGGGTGTAATTTCCACTCTTTATAATTTCGATAAGCTGGGGCATGCTTGTAATCTCGCACTCCGTCATAATACCTGCATTGGTGGGTACATCGGCATAGTGGAAGTCCGTGCCGGAGGTTTTAATAAGATTGTACTTGTTAGCCCACATCTCTGCAATATCGTTTCTGGAATCGTGTCCCATATGACCGTTGAATACCTCAATTCCGTCAATATCCCAAGGGGCATTTACGGTCATTCCGTTTCTGAAGGGATGTGCCTGAATCAAAAGATATCCCTTTTCTTGGCATAGCTTATGAAATTCCCATACCTTCATATTGAAAAGGAAGGGATGCTGTCTTAAAAACTCCTCGTCGGGACCGAAAACAAGATAGTCGTTTGAGCTACCCTTAAAGCGAAGCTCCATTCCAAAAATAATATTGAGTCTATCCTTTGCATATTCCTTAAGCTTCTTATATCCACCTGTAAATATATCAATAAAATTATCCCAATCCGTAGCGTGGAGATAGTCGTAGGAGAAATCTCCAAAGTGGTTGGAAAGGACCAGGGAGGTGTAGCCACCCTCGGTAAATCTTTTTACAATGGTTTCTGCATCCACTCTTGCACAGGCACTGACATCCTTGGAGTGGCAATGTAATTCTGTCTTATACATATTTTCTTATCCTTTATTTAATAATAGAGTAGATTAATTCAGAGGGCTCCGGCTTGTTTTCGGAAATTTGAAAGGAAGCGTCAAGAGCATTTTTGCAGGGGAAAATTGAATTTTCATCGGAGGTGTAAAGTATGGCAAGAGTATCGCCGATATTTACCCGGTCTCCTGTCTTGACACGCAATTCTATTCCTGCAAGGAGGTCGATTTTATCATCCTTAGTACGCCTACCGGCACCGAGAAGCATAGAGGCAATACCTATTGATTCTGCGTGAATTTCGGACACATAGCCCGACATTTTCGAGGTATATTCCACTTTAATCGGGGAGGAAAGGAGCTTTTCAGGACTTTTGAGATAGCTTATATCCCCGCCCTGGGCACCTATCCATTCTTCCATTTTAGAGTAGGCTTTACCGTTTTTTATATTTTCTATGCACATTTCCCTTGATTTCTCATAAGGGAGGGACAGGGAGGATGAAACAATACTTGCACTAAGCTCAATGCATAGCTCATATAGGTTGGAATGGCTCTCTCCCTTAAGAACGGATATAGCCTCATATACCTCCAGGGAATTACCTATATAATAGCCAAGGGGGGAGCTCATATCCGTGACAAGAGCCCTTATATTTTTGTTAAAGCCCTTACCGATATCCACCATAGCCTCAGCAAGAGCACAGGAATCCTCAAGGGATTTCATAAACGCACCGTTTCCCGTCTTTACATCAAGGACAATGGTATCAGCCCCGGACGCCAGCTTTTTTGACATAATACTGGATGCAATAAGGGGGATTGAGTCCACCGTGGCTGTAACATCACGGAGGGCGTAGAGCTTTTTGTCGGCAGGGGTCAGATTTCCGCTTTGCCCTGTTACGCAGATGCCCGTACGCTTAACCGTGTCAAGAAATTCATCTGTGGAAAGGGTAGCTCTGTATCCCTTTATGGATTCCAGCTTATCCACAGTCCCACCTGTAAAGCCAAGACCTCTGCCCGACATTTTTGCTATATTAATACCGAGGGAGGCAACAATAGGGGCTATAATAAGGGTGGTTTTATCTCCTACACCACCTGTACTGTGCTTATCTGCACATACTCCGTCGATTGTAGATAGGTCAACTATATCTCCTGAGCCCAGCATTGCCTCGGTAAGACACAGTGTTTCCTCTTTTGTCATAGAATTTATACATATTGCCATAAGAAGGGCAGATGCCTGATAGTCGGGTATCGTGCCGTTACAGTAGCCATGTATAAAGAAGTCTATTTCCTCCTTTGTAAGTGGCATACCCATCCGTTTTTTGTATATAATATCGTACATTCTCATTTCAGTACCTCGTTTCCTTTGGGGAGTGTGGATTATTTTATATTATTTCCTGAAAATCCGTTAGGAAAAAGCTCCTTTATTGTGTAGGTTAAAGTACTTTTACCGTTGTACAGTATTATTTTGAAGTCGTCTCTGCACAGCTCGGAAATAAACTGTCGGCATATACCACAGGGATAACAGTAATCCGTGATTTTTCCGTCCTTCCCACCAACTATGCAAATAGCAGAAAAATCACGCTTTCCGTCGCTGACAGCCTTGGATAGGGCAACTCTTTCTGCACAAATTGTGCCACCGTATGAGGCGTTTTCAACATTACACCCTGTATATATTTCTCCGTCACTGCAAAGCAGAGCAGAGCCTACCTTAAAGTAGGAATAGGGTGCATAGGCATTTTTTAGCCCATCTTGTGCCTTTTCAATTAAAATACCGATGGAAGTGTTCATATTTTATCCTCCGTGTCAAGTCGTGTAATGGCATAGGGAGAAAGTATATTTTGCTTGAAGCTTTTACCTGTTTTAATAGGATTTTGACAGAAAAATTCAGTAACGGTAGCAGAAATATCCGCAAAAGTATCTCTTGTACCAAGATTCACAGGCAAAACTCCACGTCCGTATATAAGCAGGGGAGTGTATTCTCTTGTGTGGTCGGTGCTGATGTCCCCGGGGTCGCAGCCGTGGTCAGCTGTTATAATCAGCATATCGTCGTCACAAAGATTTGCTAATATTTCTCCGAGCCTTGAATCAAAATAGGAGAGTGCCTCGGCATAGCCGTCCACATCGTTTCTGTGTCCGTAGAGCATATCGTAATCCACAAGATTTACAAAGCACAAGCCGGAAAAATCTTTTTTCAGAAGAGAAAGGGTAATATCTATTCCTTCTTTATTTGAATGGGATGGATAATGCTCTGTAATTCCTCTACCTACAAAGATATCATTGATTTTACCTACGGAAATTACATCATAGCCGTCTTTTGATAATTTGTCAAGCATAGTGGTGCCTGTGGGCTCTAAGGAAAAATCCCGTCTGTCAGCTGTTCTCTTATATGGAAAATCCCCTGTAAAGGGCCTTGCAATAACTCTGCCGACCCCGTCCTTGCCACAAAGAAGCTCTCTTGCTATCCTGCAGTAATCATAAAGCTGTGATACGGGTACAATATCCTCGTGGGCAGCTATCTGAAATACGCTGTCGGCTGAGGTATAAACTATTAGCTTTCCTGTCTCTATATGCTCTCTGCCGTAATCCCTTATAACCTCTGTGCCTGAGTAGGGCTTGTTGCAAATCACTCCACGGCCGCACAGGGTAGAGAACTTATCGAGTAGCTCTTTGCTAAAGCCGTTTGGGTATGTGGGTAAAGGTGTGTCCGATATAATGCCGCTTATCTCCCAGTGACCGACAGTAGTATCCTTACCCATGGATTTTTCCATGCATCTGCCAAAAGCACCCAGGGGAGTGTTCGTTTTTTCAATACAGTCAACTCCGTCTATATTACCAAGACCGAGGCTTATCATATTAGGAATATATAGCTTATCTGATTTTGATACGCTTTTTATAGTGCTTGCCCCCTCGTCCGAAAACATATGTGCGTCGGGCAGGGCTCCTATCCCAAAGCTATCAAGAACTATTAAAAATATTCTTCTCATAGCTTTATGGCACATTCCAGTGCGAGGCTCATCATTTCTGTAAAGGTAGTCTGTCTTTCTTCGGCTGTTGTTGCTTCTCCCGTAAGCAGGTGATCGGATATTGTACAGATGGCAAGGGCTCTTTTCCCAAGACGGGATGCAGTCATATAAAGCCCTGCAGCCTCCATTTCAACAGCCATAACTCCCATTTTTGACCATTTTGGAGTGGAGCTTTCCACATCGGGATCGGAGTAGAAGGTGTCGGAGGAGAGTATGTTTCCCACATGGTAGCGAAGCCCCATTCTTTCTGCCTCGTCGCAGAACACCTTAAGTAAATCATATGAGCAAATCGGTGCAAGGGTACCCGGTAGACCAAACTGACTTGCAAAGCCGGAATTCGTACACGCCCCCATACCGATTACAATATCACGCACCTTTATATCCTCACGCATAGCTCCGGCAGAGCCAACTCTTATAATGTTTTCAACGCCAAAGACAGTATAAAGCTCATAGGAGTATATACCGATAGATGGAATACCCATGCCACTTGCCATTATGCTTACCCTTTTGCCCTTATAGGTACCTGTATATCCGTTTATGCCACGGACGGTGTTTACAAGCACAGGGTCCTCAAGAAAATTTTCTGCCATATATTTTGCTCTTAGGGGATCTCCCGGCATAAGAACGGTTTTTGCAAAATCCTCGGGGGAGGCATTAATATGAGGTGTCGGATAGTTCTTCATAATTTTTCTCCTTAACTATTTTTACAATTCTGCTTGTGCCAAGACGGGAGGCACCTAATTTGATAAATTCCTCTGCGTCGGCAAGAGTAGATATTCCCCCTGCAGCCTTTATTTTCACATTTTCAGCCACATGGTCGGCAAAAAGCTTAATATCCTTAGCTGTGGCACCACCCTTGGAAAAGCCTGTGGAGGTTTTTATATAGTTTGCCCCGGATCTTGAAACTATGTCACACATGATTATTTTTTCCTCGTCGGTAAGCAGACAGCATTCTATGATAACCTTTAATATTTTGTCCCCACATACCTGCTTAATAGATATAAGCTCGTCAAGAATTTTGTCGTATTTTTTGTCCTTAAGGTCACAAATATTTATTACCGTATCTATTTCATCGGCTCCATCGGCTATATATGATTTTGCTTCAAAGCATTTTACCTCCTTTGAGGAGTATCCGTTGGGAAATCCGATAACGGTGCATACCTTCATCCTGTCGCCAACATATTTCTTAGCAGCCCTTACAAAGGCACCGGGTATACACACAGAGGCTGTGCCGTATACTATGGCATCATCGCATAAAGCAAGAATTTCCTTTTCTGTGCAATCCTGCCTGAGTAATGTATGGTCCACTCTTGATAAAATATTTACTATATTCACAAATGACTCCTCCTTAGAGAAATATATATTTCTATTTTATCACATTTACTGTAAAAAATCAACAATATTCACACATAGTGCCACTTTTTTTCAAAAAATTGGTGAGAAATCAATAAATTGACCTTGCAACAAATTTCATTATATGGTACAATAAAGATAATACAGACTTATGAAAGAGAGGTTTCGCTATGAGTGAAGAGATTACTATTGTAGAGCAAAATAACGAAGAAGCCCCCCTTACAAAAAAGGAATTAAAGGCTAAAAGAAGAGCCGAAAAGCAAGAAGAGAAGCTGAAAAAGAAGGCGAAAAAGCTCCGTGAGAAGGATAAATTCCGTAGGGTGCGTAAGATTGCTCCCTATAACCGACTTATCCCTTACATTATGGAAACCCGTAATACCTCCCAAAACTTTATATTTGATACTATTGACATGGAAAAAATAGACAAGTATATAAAGAGGAAGCAGGAGGAGGGTCTTACCAATCTTACTCTTATGCATATTATAGTTGCTGCATACTGTCGTACATGCTCTCAAAGACCTGCCCTTAACAGATTTATCAGAGGTCAGAAGATTTATACCCGCAGAAAGGTAGAGGTGTGCCTGGCTATCAAGAGGGAGATGTCCCTTGAATCCCCGGATACTGTTATTAAGGTTATGCTTGACCCTGCCGATACTATTGAGGATGTATATAATGCATTTAACGAAAAGATAGTGGGATACAGAAATCATCCTAACAGCTCATTTGATAAGCTTGCAAAGGTGCTTAATTTTATCCCGGGTATATTCTTACGCTGGACTATAAGGCTGTTAAGATTCCTTGACTATCTCGGACTTTTGCCGAGGGCACTTACAAAGCTCAGCCCATTCCACGGCTCTATGTTTATTACATCCATGGGCTCTTTGGGTATTCCTCCCATAGTTCACCATTTATACGATTTTGGTACGGTGCCCGTATTTATTGCCTTCGGCTCAAAGCAGAGGGAGTTTAAGGTAAGGGCAGACGGAAGCGTGTACAAGCATAGCTATGTTGACGCTACCTATAATCTCGATGAGAGAATTTGCGACGGATATTATTATGCATCTGCAATGCGTTATATGAGAAATGTGTATAAGAATCCCGATTCTCTTGACAAACCACCGGAAAAGGTTATTTACGATATTTAACGGTAATTTTTACAAACAAAAGAGAGGCGTCGTGAACTAAGTTGGGTTCACCTATTGCTTCTCTTTTTTTTGTTATGCACATTGGTAAATTCACAAAGATATAGGTTCAAAGCAATTAAAAAGGTACTTGTTGACAAAACTTTTAGTTAATGGTATAATATTTCAAAAAAGACCAAACTGAAATAACTGAATTTATATAGATTATGCATAAGGAATAACAGGTGATACCGATGCAGAATAATGAATGATAAACATAAATTTTATCAAACAATTGTGAAAAATCGGGAGGAAAAATATGAAAAACAAATTAATCGGAAGAATATTAGCATTAGCTTTGCTTTGCTGCGTTTGCATTTGTTCATTTGGCTGTGCAAATGCAGAGGAGGAAGAGCAGGGTTATATATGGAAAGAAAAATGGGACGGAATGATAGCTGAGCCAACGGAGGATATAAGTGTTATAATGATACATAAATCAAGCTATTCTGCCACATTGGAGGATCATTTTCCTGCTTACTTTACCGAAGAAGAAATAGATAAGGTTATTGGAAAAATATCCGAGATTGAATTTGAGGAGATTTCTCTTGAAGAGCATAATCCCTCCGATATTGCTATTGACAGCGGAGCTCTGACAATTACGGTAATAGCCGATACTGCTAAAAATACCGATTCGGAAAGCGGTGAGCTTATATATGATGAAACAGGAACCACATACAAAAGAGCACTTCGTATTTACATATCCGATAACGGATACGCTTATATAGTGGATACATCAAATAATAACCAAAGCCCGTTATCCTTTGGATGGTGTGAGGGCGACAAAGTATTCAAGTCAACATCAAAGGTTGATTACAACGGACTTCGTCAGCTTTATAACGATAATGCGAAAAGCCTAACCCCCGAGGAGCACGAAGCCATTTTTGGATATTGATAAATTACATGCGGAGTCGGTGTCTGTACGGAATTAGCAGTGAGCATTGATACAAAACGAGGACAGGTTTATGCGTGATACTCCGTTAAGAGTAAAACGAATAACAAGATTCTGCATAGCAGGTTCTTATAACGACAGAAAGAGAGAACAAATCGGTTTTAACACCGAAATGTCCTCTCTTTTTTTGTTGATTTAATGAAATCCTCACTTCGTTCAGATGAATCCAAGGTTAAACCCTTGGGTGAAATCAAATTCGTCTACTTTTTTCTCGCTACGGCTCGGTCACACCTCGGGTCTGACAGTCCACCGGACTGTCATTCAATACCTCGGTGCCGCTTCGCTACCCTGCGAAGCAGGATTTCATAGTGAAAGCGATTTTATTCACCGAGGGTGGATTTCACCCGTCAAAGACGGATTTGACTGTGTGATAATCCGTTAAGAGTATCACACATGCTAAGACTTATGCTTTGTTTGAAAAATCGATATAATAGGCAGGATGTTATCGGGGTTATTCTATATCCGGAACAATCAGACCGTAGCCACCTGCATTACGCTTATAAACCACGCAGGTCTCTAAGCTTGCTGCATCCTTGAATACATAGAAGGAATGTCCGATAAGCTCCATCTGGAGTATTGCCTCCTCCAGCGACATGGGCTTAAAGGAGAAGGTCTTAACTCGGATATTGGCTGTAAGGTCCTCCTCGTAAACATCGGGAAAGTCGGATTCTGCTATGGCAAGACCCTCTTCCTTGATCTTTTTCTGGAGTCTGGTCTTGTTCTTTCTTATCTGTCTTTCAAGAGAGTCAATAACCTTGTCAACTGCGTTTGCAAATGTATCGGCTGATTCCTCTGCACGGAGGGTTGTGTCTGAGGTGTAGATGGTTATTTCCACCTTTTCGGCATTTTTGGGCATTGAGAATACAACATCAATTTCGGCGTCGTCGTGGAAGAAGCGTTTAAATTTAGAAAGCTTCTTCTCAGCCATTTCCTTAACGACCTCAAATACCTTCATGTGGCGTCCTACAAAATTCATCTTCATACCTTTCACCTCTTGTGATTTATTCAAAGATTATTCTTTGTAATTTTATTTTACCATATTATTTGATAAAAATAAATAGAAAATCTCTAAAAAAAACATAAAATTTGTGAAAAATATCTAAATTTTATGTGAGAAAGCCTTATTTAATTACTGTGAAGCCTAATTTTTCTATAACAGCAGATATTACATCTGTATCAATATCGTTTTTGGATATTACACATACGGTTTTCTTTTCAAGGTCTATTGTGACCTTTTTTACTCCGTCCACGGTCTTTAACGCATCTGTAATACGGGCAACACATTTCTGACAGTGCATGCCCTCTACCTTAAGTGTCTTTTCAATTTTTTTGAATATCATTTTTATTTCTCCTTTTAGTTAATCTCAGTGAATTTAAGGAAACACAAATACTGCTCATTACCATTGCAAGGGAGGCTATCATAGGAGTTATTGAAATGCCGAGGGGGAGAAGAGCTCCTGCTGCTATGGGAATCATAAGCGAATTGTATAAGAAAGCAAAGAACAGATTTTGCTTGATTATCCTGAGGGTCCGTCTGCTTGTTGATACAAGAGTAGATATACCCTTTATTGACGGGTGGGTAAGTATAACATCGGAGCAGTCCATAGCTATATCCGTAGCACCACGCATGCTTATGCTGATGTCGGCAGAGGAGAGGGCAATGGCATCGTTAATACCGTCTCCCACCATTGCACACATTTTACCTTCTTTCTTAAGGCCCTTTACTATGTCTGCCTTACCCGACGGCACAGCATCTGCTATAACTTTTTCTATTCCGAGCTCATTGGCAATTGCCCCGGCTGTATGCTTGTTATCACCTGTCAGCATTATACATTCTACACCCTCTGCCTTAAAGGTGCCGAGCTCCTCCTTTGTGCCTTCTCTTACAATGTCGGAGATACCGAACAAGGCTTTTACCTCACCTTTTATTATAGCGTATACAATACTGCATCCCCTATCCGCAAGGACGGTGGCTGTATTGCCGAAGGGACTTGTAATTCCGTTTTCGTCAAGGTATCTTTCGTTTACCAGATATATATCTTCATTCCTACCTCTTGCGTATATTCCGTAGCCCTCTAAAACCGTAAAATCATCCACCTCCTCGGGGATAATTCCTTTCTCTTTGGCATACTCCGAGAATGCTCCGGATATGGGATGGGAGGATTTTGCTTCTGCTCCACATATAAGTGGCATTATTTCATTTTCTTTACAAGAGAGTAGGTGCTTTGCCGAAATTTTCATTCTTCCGTAGGTAAGTGTACCTGTTTTATCAAGTACAAGTGTGTCAATACGGGAGGCACTTTCCAGTATTTCACTCCTTTTTATAAGTATTCCATCCTTGGCAAGCTCTCCCTCGCTTATGACCGTTGCAAGTGGAGTGGCAAGACCGAGAGCACAGGGACAAGCCACTACAAGAACAGTGATCAACGCACTGACAGCCGAGGAAATGCCAAGTCCTAAAATAAGATGCACAATAAAGGATACAAGAGCTATTCCGGTAACGGCAGGAACAAAGAACAGGCATATCCTGTCTGCCACACGGGCAATAGGTGCCTTTGTGGAGGAGGATTCCAAAACAAGTCGCACAATTTCCGATACGGTAGAGTTTTTTCCTACCCGTTTGGCTAAATATTCCACATATCCGTTGGAATTTACCGACCCTGCAAGAACGGTATCACCCTGTTTCTTCAGTACAGGCTTACTTTCCCCCGTAATAAAGGATTCATCAATGTGGGCATGGCCGGACAGAATCTCTCCATCTACCGCTATTCTTTCTCCCGGGTGACATATGAGTATATCGCCCTCATTTACCTCATCAAGAGGAACTCTTTTTTCACCATCCTCAAGCTTAATATAAGCGTAAGTCGGAGTAAGCTGTACAAGAGAGGATATTGCGTTTCTTGTTTTACTCTTGCTTTTTTTATCAATTATCCTTCCCAGCTTGACAAAGTAAATCACAATTGCCACGGATTCAAAGTAAACCTCGGGGGGAGTGTCTGCTTTTCCAATAATATAAAGCAGAGATACCGTTATACTGTATATTAGTGCCGAAAACACTCCTACGGTAACAAGAGAGTCCATATTGGGCGATAAGTGGATAATGTTTTTTATACCACTCCTTATGATATCAAAGCCGTAAAACAAAAACGGTACAGATAGCACAAAGGAAATTCCGTATACCCAGACAGGGTGAGTGTGCATATTCAAAATCGGGGGTGCGGGGATACCTATCATATGACCCATTGCAGTGTAAAGCAGCAAAATGGCGAGGACTGTGTAGATAATAAACAGCTTTTTTGACGAGCCTGTGTCCCTGTCCTCCGTTTTACTGTATTCTCCTATACACTCAAATCCCGATTCGGAAATATATCCGGCTATATCATCATAGTCTATTATATTTTCATCGTATTCTATCGATGCACTTGCCATAACAAGATTCACATTTGCTATGCTTATACCCTTTTGCTTGTTGAGGTATTTTTCCAGCCCACCTGAGCAGGCAGAACAGCTCATCCCACCTATTCTCAGAACTATTCTTTTCATACATGCACCTCCTTTTTTAACATTTTAGCATAGCTAAAAAGAATAGTCAAGGCGATTATCAAAAAAAGAACTCAAAAAGTTAGCCAAAGCTAACCTTGAAAAAATTATACACAAAATCGCTATTTTCGTTTGACTTTTTATTTCCTGTATGATATACTATTAACTGTTAAATATAATTATCGACTGTATTTCCTTAAATGGGGGATACGGTTTTACTATTTCGCATAAGACAAAAGGGGCATATAATGTATAAAATAGGTTTTGACAACGATAAATATTTGAAAAAGCAGTCTGAGCAGATAAAGGAAAGAATTGCAAAATTCGGTGGTAAGCTTTACCTTGAATTCGGTGGCAAGCTTTTTGACGATTTTCATGCGTCCAGAGTTTTGCCGGGATTTGCCCCTGACAGTAAAATCAGGATGCTTGCCGAGCTTAAGGATCAGGCTGAGATAATTATCGTAATCAATGCGACAGATATAGAGAAGAATAAGGTCAGGGGCGACCTCGGTATTACCTATGACCTTGATGTTTTACGCCTTATTGACGCTTTCCGTGGATTTGGATTGTTTGTTGGAAGCGTTGTTATGACAAGATATGAGGCATCTGCCCCCGTGGAGGCATTTATTTCAAAGCTCCGTACCCTCGGCATCAAGGTGTACAAGCATTATGCTATCAAAAATTATCCCTATGATATTGACAGTATAGTAAGTGATGAGGGCTACGGTAAAAACGAATATATCGAGACCTCCCGTTCTCTCGTGGTTATGACTGCTCCAGGTCCCGGTAGCGGAAAGATGGCTACCTGCCTTTCTCAGATATATCATGAGCATAAAATGGGTATTAAAGCAGGATATGCTAAATTCGAGACCTTTCCTATATGGAATCTACCTCTTAATCATCCTGTTAATGTGGCATATGAGGCTGCAACAGCCGACCTTAACGATGTAAATATGATTGACCCCTTCCACCTTGAGGCATACGGAAAAACTACGGTGAATTACAACAGAGATGTGGAGATTTTCCCTGTGCTTCGTGCTATGTTCGAGGGAATAATGGGGGAGTGTCCTTATAAGTCTCCCACGGATATGGGTGTCAATATGGCAGGCGATTGCATTTTTGATGACGAAACTGTAAGACAGGCTGCAAGATGCGAGATACTCAGAAGATATTACAATGCACTTTGTAACGCCCGTAAGGGAAATAATTGCGATACAGAGATAAAAAAGATAAAGATACTTATGAAGCAGATGGATATTGATTCATCTGAACGCAAATGCATCCAGGCTGCACTTGACAAGGCGGAGGCTACAGGAGCACCTGCTGCTGCTATTGAGCTTTGCGACGGAAGAGTAGTTACAGGTAAGACCTCGACCCTTCTCGGTGCCTCCAGTGCCGTGCTTATTAATTCCGTAAAGGCGATAGCAGGTATAGACGATAGTATAAATATTATTGCACATGAGATTTTGGAGCCTGTACAGAAGCTGAAGATAGAAAATCTCGGCAACCACAATCCCCGTCTCCATACGGATGAGGTGCTTGTTGCAATGGCGATAACTGCTGCTACCAGTGAGTCGGCAAGACAGGCTATGGAGGCTCTTAAGAAGCTTAAGGGTGCAGAGCTTCATTCTTCGGTTATCCTATCCCCCGTGGATACGGCAACCTTCAGAAAGCTGGGAATCAATGTAACCTGCGAGCCCGTATATCAGACAAAGAAGCTTTATCACGGTTAATTAACATGAAAAATGCTTACGCTGTTTTCGGCGTAAGCATTTTTGCGTTTTATATTTTTTCTTGAATTGGTTTTGTTTAAGCTTGGTAATTGGTTGGTTAAGCGTAATAGGGCTAATTTATGGTTTTTGCATTTTTCTCTGCGATTATGTTAAGCCTTGATTTGAGCAGAGCATTTTCCGGCAGGGATAGTGTCCTGTCACTTGATAGAATGTCTTTTGCACACTCAAAGGCAGAATGGAGAAGCTCAGAGTCGGAGCAGGTTTTTGAAAGATTGAGATCTGCCTCTCCCGATTGGCGAATAGAGGGATCCGAGGAGAAAAAATCTCCCGGCCCACGCATTTTCAAATCTCTTTCGGCAATGGTGTATCCGTCGTAAACGGTACGCATAATTTCCAGGCGTTCCGTGGATGCTTCACTACGGGATGAGGAGACCAGGATGCAGTAGGATTTATCCTTACCTCTTCCTACTCTTCCTCTTAGCTGGTGGAGCTGAGATAGACCGAATCTCTCTGCGTTTTCCACTATCATAAGGGTGGCGTTCGGAACATTCACACCTACCTCTATAACCGTGGTGGAAACAAGAATATCTATTTTGCCATCAGCAAAGTCTACCATTATTTTATCCTTTTCCTTGCCCTTAAGCTTGCCGTGGATAAATTCAACAGAAAGGTCGGGAAAGACCGTTTCCTTTAGCTCCTTGGCGTAGGTTACAGCAGCCTTTGTCTTATGAGAAGCCTTGTCGGTGTCATTTATAATAAAAGGGTTATAGTCAAAAAAGTCAAGAATATCCGTTTCCTTTTCCTCAACGGAGGGGCAAACAATATATACCTGGTGTCCCTCTTCAACCTGCTTTCTTATAAAATTATTGAGCCTTTGACGGTAGCTCTCATCAACAACAAAGGTGTCTACACGCTTTCTGCCGGGAGGCATAGTGTCAATAAGAGAGAGGTCTAAGTCTCCGTATATCATAAGAGACAGGGTTCTCGGTATGGGAGTTGCACTCATAACAAGTACATGTACATTTTTGCTTTTCTCGGCAAGACGGGCACGCTGCCGCACTCCAAATCTATGCTGCTCATCTGTGATAACAAGACCAAGACGGGAAAATTCTACTCCATCCTGTATAAGGGCGTGGGTGCCGATGATAAAATCCGTTTCTCCGTTTTTTATCCGTTGGAGAATAGCCCTTTTTTCCTTTGTCGGTGTGGAGCCTGTAAGCAGCTCGCAGGACAGCCCCAAAGCTTCAAAATCCTTTTTTAAGGAGGAATAGTGTTGATTTGCAAGTATTTCCGTAGGAACCATAAGTGCAGCTTGATATCCGTTTTTGCACACAGCATAGGAGGCAATAGAGGCACATACTGTTTTTCCACTACCTACATCACCTACCACTATACGGTTCATTGCCTTTACAAAGGGAGAGCCGTCTCCAGACAGGTCGAGAAGAATCTCTCCTATTGCCCTCGCCTGAGCATCTGTAAGCTCATATGGGAGAAGATTGAGATAATCAGTTATATCAGTGTCGGAAATGCAGGGTGCCAGGTACAGCTGAGCTTCACTTTTAATCTGTGAAACGGAGAGAGCAAAGAAAAACAGTTCATCAAAGCTAAGCCTTCTTATAGAAGCATTTAATGTGTTTTCGTCGGGTGGAGTGTGGATATTTTTCAGTGCAAAGGGTATAGAACACAGGTTCATTTTATCGAGAACCGAATCCGGTAAATGCTCATCTACCATATTGCTAAGCTCCGGCAAGGTCTCACTGATCAGCTTTGATATAAGCTTTTGATTAATACCGTTAAAAAGGGGATAAACAGGAGTAAGAGGGAGGAGCCTTTTATTGGGAATAACAGGCTCATAAGCAGGGGAGCTCATACACAGGGTACGCTTTTCCCGTGACATTTTCCCCCAAAAACGGAAGGTGGAGCCTATTGTGAAAACATCCTTAAGATAATTTTGATTGAAGTATGTTATATTTACGCTTCCCGTTTCATCAAAGGCACGGAATTTCAGTATGCTCATACCTCTACGGATAAGGGCTACCTTTGGCTCGGAGCCTACGGTTAAAATGTAGGAATGTGGGAAAAGATCCAGGGGAGTGTCGATAATTCTATATACATCGCCTCTGTTCTGATAGGCTCTCGGAAAGTGGTAAAGAAGGTCGCCGACAGTGTATATTCCGTTTTGATTAAAGCACTTCTCATACTTTGGTCCAACACCACGCAATGTGCCTATTTTGTCGTTAAATTTCACTACCGTACCTCCTTTTTAATGCTTTTTTGTAGCTTTTTTGCTGTTTTTTATGATTTTTACCGATTGATATTCGATACAGAGAAGAGGAACAAACCGATTAGCTTGTTCCTCTTTTACATTTGCTTTGTAATTCCGATTTTTATTAAAGTCCCAATACTGCAGCACCGAGAATGCCTGCGTCGTTACCCAGCTCTGCAATCTTGATCTGAGTTCTTTGACCTTCGCCGTTGCCGTAGGTTTCCTTATGTACCTTTTCACAAAGGGGCTTAAGGAGGTAATCTTTTTCATTACATACACCGCCACCGATAGAAAGAACATTTGGCTGGAATATGTTTATCATTGTTGCAATGCCTGATGCAAGATAGTCGATGTATTCGTCTACTATCTCAGCTCCAACCTTATCACCCTTCTTCATAGCTGCAAATGCAACTCTTGCATTTACATTGTTGAGGTCACCGTTTATCATATCCTCGATAATTGTTGATACGCCGTTTTCTCTTGCCTTAATAAGATGCTCCTTGGTCATATTTACAAGACCGGTTGCGGAGCTGTATGTTTCCCAACAGCCCTTTCTGCCACAGGTACACTGCTTACCGTCCTTTTCGATTACTACATGTCCAAGCTCAGCACCTGCATGATTAAAGCCGGAGTATACCTTGCCGTCAAGCACAATACCGCCACCGAGTCCTGTACCGAGTGTGATCATGACAGAGTACTTAGAGCCTTTAGCTGCACCTACTATGGATTCAGCCTTAGCTGCTGCATTTGCATCATTTTCTATGTATACCTTTTCTATTCCGAGATATTCCTTTAGAAGATCTGCAATGGGGAAATTATTAAAAGGAAGATTGTTTGCATAAACTACAACTCCCGTATCGGAGTCTGCTGTGCCGGGTGTTGCAATACCTGCGTATGCAATGTCATCAAGTGTCAATCCGTTGCTTGCCACGAGCTTCTTACATAGCTCTGCCATGTCCTTGATGATAAGCTTACCGTCACGATTAGCAAGAGTAGGAACACTACCCTTTGAGATAATCTCATACTTTTCGTTTACAATACCTACGGCGATATTTGTTCCGCCAAGGTCGATGCCCAAATAATACATAAATTCAACCTTTCCGGCAAAACGGGGAATGTTTGTATGTTTTGCTCTTTTTCATTATAAGATATCGATTATCAAAAGTCAATAGAATATTCCAAAAATTTTCATACAAAAGTGATATTAAGCATTGCAAAAAAATCTTATTTTTTCACTTAAAATTCAAAAAATGTACAATTTATTTATACGCCAAAATTTTTGACCAAAAATTGTGCAAAATGCACAAGACGAAGAAAATAAAAAAATAATGAAGAAAAATTTAATTATCTATTGACAAGCTTGAAAAGTGCTGAAATATAAGGCTTTTTGGAGGGTGAATAAACGGTGAGTAAAATCTGAAGCTATTTGGAAAATTCACAATTTGGACATATTTACAGTTTTTGACAGATCAAGATTGCAAAAAAATTTTCTTCTTATATTAAATATAGAAAATCGTTTCTTGACTTTGGGCAACTTTTATGATAAAATAACTACACAAAAGGTTATATTTGTGCAAAATCACATATATCCGATCCCGCCTCGCTCGGCGGGATATTACTTGCAAAATGGAGGAATTCTTATGAAAGCAAAAGCGAGAAAACTGCTGGCGTTAGTTTTGTGTCTCATTATGCTTATGGGTACAATGATAACGACAGTGTCCGCAGCTTCGAACGGAAAGGCAAGCTCGGGTAAAAGTACAACATCTATTGATGATGTTACTGATATCCTGAATGCTATGTCATATTCCCAGTACATAGCGAAGTATGCGAACAAGGAAAAGGGCAAGGAGATTATTGATATTCCCGTGCTCGATTACAGTGCAGAGGATACCACAGCTGATGTTTATGAAAAGGACAATCACTATGGTGTTGACGATGCACTTTATATTCCTGAGGTAGGTAGTGTAACCTGGAAATTCGAGGTTCCCAGCGATGCACTTTACACTATCCAGATTGAATACTGCCAGACTACAGGTAAGACAAACTCTATTGAGAGAGTATTCTATCTAAACGGCGACGTTCCTTTTTCCGGAGCCCGTTCGGTAATTCTTTCTAAAACATGGAAGTATGTTTACCAGAATGTTGATGGCAAGGACAGCTTCAAGCAGGATATTAACGGAAACGATATTCGCCCGTCTCTTGTTGAAGATCCTAAGTGGACCACATACACACTTTCCGACTCCAAGGGCTATTATATAGATCCCTATGAGTTCTATTTTGAGGCAGGTGAGAACAGTATTACTCTTGATGGATCAAGAGAAGCGGTTGTTATCAAGTCAATTAAGCTTGTTCCGGCAAAAGAGCTTGTTTCTTATGCTGACTATGTGAAGCAGTATGAGGGTAAGGACAATGCAACCGGTGCAGGTGTTATCGGCAAGATCGAGGGTGAAAATCCTGTAAATGTTTCCAATGTTACAGTATATCCCGTTTACGACAGAACATCCAGTATCACAAGCGGTCTTACAGGTCCTCAGTCTGCTAAGGTAACCAAGTACAACACAATCGGTGGTACACAGTGGCAGAATGTTGGTGAATGGGTTGAATATGAGATAGAGGTTCCAGCAGGTAAGGCAGGCTTCTACAACATCGCCATCAGATATAAGCAGAATCTTCTCAGCGGTATGTTCGTTTCAAGAAGGGTTTATATTGACGGTAAGGTTCCGTTTGACGAAGCTAACTACTGTAACTTCAACTACAGTGATGACTGGGAGGTAAGAAATCTCGGTAACGGCGATACAGACTATAAGTTCTACCTGTCCGAAGGTAAGCACGTTATCAGATTCGAGGTTGTTCTCGGTGACATGGGTGAGCAGATAGAGCAGGTAAGCGAATCTCTTACGGTTATCAACAACTGCTACCTTGAAATTCTTAAGCTTACAGGTAGTACCCCTGACGAGGACCGTTCATACGGCTTCTCCAGAGTAATGCCTGATGTTATCACATCCTTGATGGAAGAGTCCCAGAGACTTGAGAGAGTATACACATACCTTACAGAAACAACAGGTCTTGAGGGTGAGCAGACAGCTACTCTTCAGCAGCTCTTCAATCTTCTCCGTAAGATGGCGAGTGACGAGGACGAGATAGCTAAGAATCTTGAAACACTCAAATCCCAGATCGGTAACCTTGGTACATGGATTAACACAGCCAAGACACAGCCTCTTCAGGTTGACTATATTCAGATCCAGAGCACAGATGAGGAGCTTCCAAGGAGCGATGGAAACTTCTTTGAGTCACTTTGGTATGAAATCAAGCTTTTCTACTACAGCTTTATTGTAGACTATAACTCACTCGGCGTTTCTGCCGATTCAGGCTCAGAGCCTGTAGAGGTTTGGATCACAACAGTTGCCAATGCAACAGGTCGTGACCAGGCTCAGATCATAAGAAGCCTCATAGAAAATAAGTTTACACCGGAAACGGGTGTATCGGCAAGCATTAAGCTTGTAGCTTCGGGAACTCTGCTGCCGTCGGTGCTTGCGGGAGTTGGTCCCGATGTATCCCTGTTTGAAGGAAGCACATCGATTATTGACTATGCTCTGAGAAGTGCTGCGATGCCACTGAATGAGTTTGTAGCTGAGGATCCCGAGGTTCTTCAAAACTTCCCTGCGGCGGCAATTGAGCCCTTGATCCTTTACGGATATGAGGAAGAAAAAGACGCTAATGACAATCCTACCGGCAGATATATTAAATCGGAAACCCTTTACGGTCTTCCCGATAAGCTTGACTTCTCAATGATGTTCTACCGTAAGGATATTCTTGCAGACCTGGGTCTCGAGATACCAAAGACATGGGACGACCTTCTTGCAATGATTCCTATTCTCCAGTACAACAACATGGAAATCGGTATCCAGAAGGATATCTACACATTTATACATCAGAGTGGAAACCAGGTATACGCTAATGACGGTATGGAAATCAACTTTGACAATGTAGGCGTACTTAAGTCCTTTACAAGACTTTGTAATATGTTTACACAGTATTCGTTGCCATATCAGTACGACTTTGCTAACCGTTTCAGAACGGGTGAAATGCCTATCGGTATCGCATCCTACGGTATGTGTAACCAGCTTGATGTATTCGCAACAGAAATTTCCGGTCTTTGGGGCTTTGTTCCGATTCCCGGTTATGAATATGTAGATCAGTACGGTAATGTAGTAATCGACAATACTTCAAATGCGGGAGTATCCGGCTGCCTGATGCTTAAGGGCTGTGATAATCCTGAAAACGCATGGGAGTTTATGAAGTGGTATACAGGAAGAGATTTCCAGGTTAACTACTCCAACGAGATAGTTGCTCTTATGGGTATTTCCGCAAGACCCATGGTTGCTAACATTGAGGCTATTTACGAGCTTCCTTGGACCAACGAGGAGGCAGCAAATATCAGAGCTCAGATGGATAACCTTAAGGGTGTTCCCAGCCATCCCGGTAGCTACTACCTCGCAAGATATATAGACTTCGCATTCCTTGCATCTTATAACGAT
Organism: Clostridia bacterium; assembly: GCA_017451485.1. GTDB lineage: Bacteria > Bacillota > Clostridia > Oscillospirales > CAG-272 > RGIG2000. The sequence continues at coordinate 20,179 of JAFTOG010000032.1, forward strand.
GGAGCAGATCCGTCAGACGCATTGCTCGGCTATGTAAATACTATCAATAAGGAGCTTACAAGAAAGCGTACAGAGTTCGGTATGCTTACAATGGACGATATAAAGGATATGGGTTATGAATCCGTTGCAGAATTTGAAGCAGCCAACCGTGGTAAGATAGTATACAAAAAATTGCCCGGCAGATAATCAGGGTCGATTAACAAACATTAAATAAAAAAGTCGGAAATACTGTTTAAGGAGATAATTTAGATGGCAAATCAAGACAATACAAAAAACGCTGTCAATGTTCGTAAGATCTCCAAGGATGAGTTCAAAAATAGGTATTTTGAAACATCTGCAGAGTCTGTTGCATTGGCATCGGATCTAAATGCGAATAGTACCGACGCCAAAGTTATAGCTGAAGAGCCGGTTATCGATCCTGCAACCGGTAAAAAGGTTAAAAAGGTAGTAACTGCTCGTAAGGATATGACAATGGCTCAGTGGACAATAAAAGAGATGAAGAGAAACAAGGTCGGTTACTTCATGGTAGCACCCTTTATGCTCGTATTCACACTCTTTACACTGTTCCCGGTTTTACTTTCGTTCATACTTAGCTTTACATCATTTAATATGCTTGAGTTTGGCTGGGATATATTCATCGGAATAGAGAACTATACAAGATTGTTCTTCGATGACGATATATTCCTCCAGGCTTGTAAGAATACCTTGGTATTCGCTATGGTTACAGGTCCTATATCCTACATACTTTCATTCCTCGTTGCATGGTTCATTAATGAGCTTGCTCCGAAGATCAGAGCACTTGTAACACTTGTATTCTACGCACCCTCATTCGGTGGTAACGCTTATCTCGTTTGGCAGACTCTCTTCCACGATGACGCTAACGGTTGGGTAAACGGTACTCTCCTTGATCTTGGTCTTATCAACGAGCCTATCCTTTGGTTCCACGATGAGAACTACGCTATGACACTTTGTATCGTTGTTGCACTTTGGATGTCACTTGGTACTGCGTTCCTTTCCTTCATTGCCGGTCTTCAGACTATGGACAAGAGCTTGTTCGAGGCTGCTGCCGTTGACGGAATTAAGAACAGATGGCAGGAGCTTTGGTACATCACACTTCCTCAGATGAAGCCGCAGCTGCTCTTCGGTGCTATCACAGCTATCACAGGTTCATTCGGATTCGGTGCAGTAGTTACCGCACTTTGCGGATTCCCATCAGTTAACTATTCATGTCACACCATCATGCACTGTCTTGATGACTATGGAAGCACAAGATGGGAGGTTGGTTATGCTTCGGCTATCGCCACCATTCTCTTCCTTATTATGATTGGCGCTAACATGCTGGTACAGAAAATAATTTCGAAGGTAGGACAATAATATGCAAAAAACTCAAAAAATGAGAATAAGAAACCATCAAGTTGTCCTTAACCGTTCGGTAGGTGGCGACGCAGGAATTTTCACATTCCTTGCTATCATGGGCTTCTTTATGTTCTTGCCTATGGTATATGTTATCATGCAGTCTCTTAAGCCACTTGATGAGTTATTTATCTTCCCTCCAAGATTCTGGGTAGAGAAGCCTACATTTGGTAACTTCGGTAGCTTGTTCAAGCTCCTTAGCGACTCCTGGGTACCCTTCTCCAGATACATTTTCAACACAGTGTTCATTACAGCAGCAGGTGTATTCGGAAACCTTTTCTTCTCATCACTTGCAGCGTATGCACTTGCAAAGATTCCCTTCCCCGGAAGAGTTGGAATCTTTAAGATTATCAGATCATCCCTTATGTTTACAGCTACTGTAACAGCAATTGCAAACTTCCTTACACTTTCTAAATTAGGTTTGCTCGACAACCACCTTGCTATCATTATTCCTGCATGGGGTTCAACACTCGGTCTTTACCTTATGAAGCAGTTTATGGATTCTTCAATTACCGATACAGTTCTTGAGAGTGCACGACTCGACGGATGCAGCGAGCTTAAAACATTCTGGGTAATTGCGATGCCTATGGTTAAGCCTGCTTGGCTTACACTTATCATCTACTCCTTCCAGGGACTCTGGAATGCAGGTGCTTCCGTATATATTTACAGTGAAGAGCTTAAGACACTTAACTATGCTATCGGTCAGATCACATCAGGTGGTATTGCCCGTGCAGGTGCATCTGCTGCCGGTACAGTTATTATGATGATTGTTCCTATTCTCGTATTCATTATTTCACAGAGTAATATCATTGAGACCATGGGATCCAGTGGTATGAAGGATTAAGGAGGATTTATGAAGAAAGTAACAAGAATATTAGTATTCGTAATGATGCTCCTTATGGTGTTCCCGATTGCGATATCAGCTATCGTACCCTACGAGTCATACACCTACGACATCGACGGATTTACGGTACCATCGCCTCACGCATATGTTCCCGATATCCTTGTAGACTCTGCTTATATAGGCGAGCTTGCAGGAGGTCTTGATATTCCCTTGAATGGACCTACAGATATCGAGGCAGACTCTGAGGGAAATGTGTACATTACAGATAACGGTAATAACAGAATAGTTGTTCTCGACAAGGACTACAGACTTAAATATGTTATTGATGAATTTGTAAACTCCAATGGAGTTGACGATGGCTTCAATAATCCTGCCAGCACATTTGTAGTAGAGAACGGCGATTACAAGGGTCTTTATGTATGTGATACAGCAAACTCCAGACTCCTTGTATTCGATCAGCACACTGGCAAGATCGTTCGTGAAATTAACAAGCCCAAAACAACACTTTATTCAGACGGTAAATACTCTCCTGTAAGCTGCGTAGTTGACAAGTACGGTCGAATCTATGTAGCAGCGAACGACAGAACAGAGGGTATCATGGTTATGACCTCTGAGGGAAAGCTCATTAACTTTATCGGTGCTCCTAAGGTAACTGTAACAGCTGCCGAGGCTCTCCGTAATATGCTCAGCTCCAAGGCTGATGAGCTTAACACAAACATTGCTACAACATTCGTAAACCTTGACCTTGATCAGGCGTCACAGGAGTTTGTATACGGTACATGTATCTTTAATAAGGATGAGGAAGAGAACCAGATTGCGGCTATCACCTCTAAGGACGGTACATATTCACCTACAAGACTTCTTAATGCAAAGGGTAAGGATATTATGAAGCGTAACGGCTTCTTCCTTCCTGCAGGTGAGGTTGACATTATTACAGAGGAGCTTTCCTCCAGCACGGAGATTCCCGCAGGTCCCTCCCAGGTAAAGGATATTGCCAGCGGTCCTAACGGCGTTTGGTCAATTATTGACTCCAACCGTTGTAAGGTTTATACATATGATAACGACGGTAACCTTCTTTACATCTTCGGTGATATCGGTGACCAGCTCGGTAACCTCCAGAGAGGCGGTTCTCAGGCTATAACATATCAGGGCTCCAAGATTCTCGTTCTTGATATTAAGACAAACTCGTTCACAGTATACCGTAGAACAGAGTACGGAAATCTTCTTGATGAGGCTATCAGCCTTCAGAACTCCAGTGAGTATGACCTCGCTATTGAAAAGTGGGAGGATGTACTTGCAAGAAACAACAACTTCGATACAGCTTATGTTGCTATCGGTAAGGCTCTCCACAGAGAGGGCAGATACTCCGAGGCTATCGGATATTTTGAAACAGCTTTTGATGTAGAAAACTATGCTACAACCTTCAAAGAGGTTCGTAAAGAGGTTATGGAGGTTTGGTTTATCCCCATGATCGTTGGCATCGTTGCATTGTTCATGCTTATTGGTAAGGCTTTTGGCTGGGTCGGTAAGGTTAACAAGGCGGCACAGTTCAAGAGTGGTAGAAGAACACTTAAAGAAGAGCTTTGCTACGGTATGCACATCATCTTCCATCCATTTGACGGATATTGGGATTTGAAGCACGAGCAGAGAGGTTCTATAAGAGCATCACTTATCTACATTATAGTAACAATATTGGCATTCCACTATCAGTCCATGGGTACGGGCTTCTATCAGAATCCCCAGGGTTATTATAACTCGATATTTATGACTGCAACATCAATTATCATTCCCGTTGTTCTTTGGGTAATCGGTAACTGGTGCTTCACAACATTGTTTGACGGTGAAGGAAATATGAAGCATATCTTTATGGCTACATCATACGCCCTCTTCCCGTTGCCCTTGTTCGTAGTCGTTTCCACAATTCTTACTAATGTATTGGTTGGTGACGAGGCACAGATCGCTACAATGCTTGTAACACTTGCCTTCGTATGGCTTGCATTCCTTGTAATCTTCGGTATGCAGACAATCCACAACTTCTCCACAGGTAAGAACATCGTAATGGTAATTTGTACGCTTGTAGGTATGATATTCATCGTATTCGTAGCGTTGCTCTTTACAACCCTCGCATCAAAGATGATCAGCTTCATTGGAACATTGATAGATGAAATTACATTCAGGTAAAGGAGAATAAGCTTATGAAAAAGAAAATAACAGCAATAATCCTTGCCGTGATTATGATTTTATCCACATTCGGTACAATGGGTATATCAGCTGCAACGGCAACAAAGGTAAATGTAAGCACTGTAATAAACGATGTCAGATATCAGGATGAGCTTATTGCTTGGGAAAATATGACTGTTGTTCCCAGCTCCGCTACATCAAAGTTTGAGCTTCGTATAGATGAAGAATCACTTACAGTAGCTATTAGAAATAAGAAAACAGGAGAGATAATGCTCTCCAACCCCTTGGGCACTATCAACGGTAAGCAACTTAGTGCTAAGGTTAACAACGAAACATATACATCTCAGTTAAAGATCGACTACAGAGGTATCTCCAGTGAGACAGGTGCATCATACTACACATTCCGTGACTGTGTAAAGTATGATAATCCTCAGCACACACTTACAATCGGTACAGATACAATAACGGTCGTATACACCTTCGGTGAGCTTAACCAGGTTCCCTGTCTTCCCGAGGCACTCAGATACGACGATATGCAGCTGATCCTTCAGGACCTCAGAGACCACGGTTATTCCGAATATCAGATTGATACATTTAAGAGCTATTACGATTACTACAGTATTACTCTTACAGAGGCTGACGAAAACGGAGAAAGACATGAAGTAACTATTCGTGATAAGGATAGGGAAAGCTTGATTACCAAGTACGAACAGTACGGTATCAAGGAAGAAGGCTTCTACTACCTCAGAGGTACAATAGGTCTTACAAAGAGAAAAGCTAATGAGGATATGCTTAAGTCTATCAAGGTAGACGGAGAGCAGAAGTACACAGAGGAAAAGAAGTTTGAGCTTTACAAGCATATTAACTATGTAGAAGCTACATCTACTATCCCTGTAATTACAGTTCCCCTTACATACACAGTTACCGATACAGGCTTTAAGGCTGATGTTGATGCAAGCAAGGTAACAATCAGACCTACAATGGCAAATGACGGTACAGAAAAGATTCAGTATGTTATTGACGGTATAGGTGTATTGCCCTTCTTCAATGCGGCAAATGTTAAGACAACCTCAAATGCGGATCAGACGCTTATGACCAAGGAGACTGAAACAGGTTATACCTTCATTCCTGACGGAAGCGGTGCACTCGTTAGATTCGAGGATGTTGTAAGACAGGGTGCTACAAACGATATGACCTTCAGCCTCTACGGTTCAGATAATGTTTATTACAACCTGAAGCCCAAGAACGAAGAGCAGATGACAATGCCCGTATTCGGTATGGTAATTAATGAAAGAATACCGACAAAGGCAGACCCTGAAGTATATGAGGATACTCAGACAGGCTTCTTCGCAATTATTGAAAACGGAGATGCAGTAGCTTCTATTACATCTTCACACAATGCAAACTATCATTCAGTATATGCTTCATTTAAGCTTTCCTCTGCGGACAGACTTAAAATGAGCAGTACAGCAACAGGTGTTGAGGGTACACTTAGCCTTAACTCCGGTGTACGCTTCAACGAGACATGCTCGGTAAACTATGTAATGCTCGATCCCAATGCTAACAGGAACTCACAGAACGAGTATGAAACATCTTACATAGGCATGGCAAAATATTACAGAAACTACCTTGTGGAAAACGGTGATATCACAAAGATTGCCAATGTTAATGACCAGACAACACTCTTTGTAGAGGTACTCGGCTCTATGAAGGTTGAAAAGAAGATTGCTACATTCCCTGTAACAGTTAATGAAGCACTTACAACCTTTGAGCAGGTTAAGAAAATGCAAAGAGAGCTTACCACAGGTACAGCGGTTATTACAAACAGTGCAACAGGTAAGGATGTAACTATTAAGGCGGCTGATAAGGGTGTTGGTCCTATTAACTTTATCCTTACCGGCTTTGCAAACGAAGGACTTTCAAGCAAATATCCCACAAAGGTTAAATGGCTCGGCTCTGTTGGCGGTAAGGACGGATTCCTTGAGCTTCTCGATGATGCTAAGGCTAACGGATATGAGGTATCCCCCAACTTTGATTTCGCATATTCAACATATTTGTACGGTAGCGATAATATCAAGTACAGAACCTACGGTGCTAAATCTCTTGACGACAGATTCGCTATGAAGCTCACATATGAGCCTGCATATCAGATGCTAAGCTATGTTGGCGGTATCGTAATTTCTGCCGGATCGTATGATTACGCATATGAGAAATTTGCTAAGGCAGTAGAGGACTATGATGACAAGATGACCAACCTTGCAGTTGGAACCTTGGGCTCAGACCTTAACTCTGACTATAACCTTGATGATGACAATGATGATGACATTCCCGATAACTTCATTTACAGAACTGAGGCAGCAAAGAAGACAGAGCAGCTTCTCAGCAAGCTTTCAATCAAGGGTGCTAACACAAATACAAACTATAAGCTTCTTGTAAGAAAGGGTAACTCCTATGCTTACAAATATGTAAATTACATTGTAGACTCAGCTCTTGACAGTAGCCGTCGTACCAACCAGTCTGAGGCAGTTCCCTTTATGGGCATGGTTCTCCATGGATATATCGTATATACCGGAGAGGCTCTCAATATGGACGGTGACGCAGATTACGCATTCCTTAAGTCACTTGAAAACGGTGCAAACCTTTACTTCACATTGGCTTATGATAATGTAGAATATCTTAAGCTTAACTGGAGATTTGCTCAGTACTATTCTGTTGACTATAGCTTGTGGTTCGAGTATGTAGTAACAAAGTACAATGAGTACGATGCACTTATGGCTTCCAAGCAGACATCATACATTTCAGAGCACGAATTCCTCAATACAAGTGAGGGCGGTACGAAGTATAAGGTTTACAACAAGGAGACAGGTGAAGCACTTGAGAACTCCAGAGTTGTAAGAGTAGAGTACAGCAACCGTGAGGGCTTCTTCCTCAACTATAATGCTGATTACGAGGTTGTAGTTCAGTACGATATAAATAATGACGGTAAGCTTGATAGAAACGACCCTGTATACGAGATTCCCGCACTTGGATATGCGGAATACAAGAGCACAGGCGTTAAGAACTAAGGAAGGAGGACTTATTAATGGCTAAAAATAAAGAATACACAACAGTGGCAGCCGACGGTACAGTCCTTGTCCATATGGCTCCTAAGAAGACAATGAAGCTTTCCCTTACACAGAGAAAGGCACTTGCAGGATGGCTTCTCGTTCTTCCATTCGTTCTCGGCTTAGTATTAGTATACGGCCCCCTTCTCTTCTATTCAATCATTTCAATTTTCTGGGGTATCAAGGTTGAACAGTCCGGTATTGTTTACGATAGAACTGTTGGATTTGACCACATCAGATGGGCTTTCGAGGGAGATAAATACTTCCTTGAGGCTCTGTATAACGGATTTATGGACCTTCTTATTCAGGTTCCTGCGATTATAATCTTCTCACTCTTTATGGCTATTATCCTTAACCAGAAGATGAGAGGCCGTGCAGCATTCCGTGCTATATTCTTCTTACCGGTTATTCTTTCAATTGGTATCATCGACTCAATTGATACAAGTGCAGCATTATCAATGAATGCTATCGCCGGTGGAATCGATGACGGTACATCAGCAATGGAGGGTGGAAGTTCCTTTATTTCAATGATGGACCTCAATATGCTGTTTGAAAATGTACAGATCGGTGGCTCATTCCTGAGCATTGCATCTGAGCTTGTTAACAGTATCTTCGACGTTGTAAGCCGTTCAGGTGTACAGATGCTTATCTTCCTTTCCGGCTTGCAGTCAATTTCGCCTGCTATTTACGAGTCCTGTCAGATTGACGGTGCGAGTGCATGGGAGACCTTCTGGAAGGTTACACTTCCTATGATCAGCCCTATGATTCTTGTAAACTCTATCTATACTCTTATTGATGCATTTACAGCTTCCGGAAACGGAGTTATAAGTCACATCTTCCAGGATATAGGTACTGAGGATAACCCGACAATTTTGAAGATCGTGGATGAAGAAGGCAATACGATAGTACGACATCTTTCAGCAAACTCACTGTCAACAACGGAAATGTGGATTTATGTATTGTTCATAGCTATCCTTGTTGTAGTAGTAGCATTGCTTATGAAGGCGTTTGTATTCTATCAGAAGAGAGATTAAGGAGGGGAGATAAATGGACGCACCAAAAGTAACTAAAGAATCAAAAAATAAAATCCGTGTGGACTTTGAAAGAGCTCCTCTTTGGGAAAGAATAAAAGGTAAGTATTTCTCAATGCGTTTCTTGAAGGGAACAGTATATGTACTTTTCAGATTTATACTTCTCCTTGGCGTTTCCTTCGTAATTCTGTACCCCTACATTTCAAAGATTGCAGACTCATTTAAGGACTTCTACGACTTCCAGGATATTACAGTTGTATACATTTCAAAGAATCCTTCTTTCCAGCAGTATGCAACCATCATAACGGAAAACCATTATTTCCACGCAATGCTTAATACATTCCTGATTTCCGCATCAACAGCTCTGTTACAGACTCTTGTATGTGCACTTATAGGATATGGTCTTGCTAAGTTCAAGTTCAGAGGCAGAGGTATTATATTTGCAATAGTTATTATAACTATGATGCTTCCTCAGGACCTTTTGAGACTTCCTATGCAGAATGTATTCTGGCGTTTTGACGATACTCATCCTATAGGTATGCTTATCAAATGGATATCAGGTGATCCTGATTTGAGTATTAAATTCGGTGTAAACAGCCTTACAGGTTTTATTCCTCATTATATCCTTTCTATAACAGGCTTCGGCTTCAGAAACGGATTGTTCATCTTCTTGCTCCGTCAGTTCTTTACTGGAGTACCCGATGAGCTTGAGGAGTCTGCTTACATGGATGGATGTACTACATTCAGAACATTCTTCCAGATCATCATTCCTCTTGCTATCCCGATGCTTATTACAGTATTTATATTCTCATTCTCATGGCAGTGGACAGATGACTTCTATATCAACACATTCTGGCTCTCTGACTTCTGGACATCTGAGGAATCTATCCCCTTGCTCAGCAGTGGTAACTTTGCTAATAAGGTACCGGATTCACTCTTCAGCTTCTTCGGTCAGATACATTCCACTAAGGATACGGGTTGGGATGCGTATGTTGGTGCCATCGGTGGTACAACTACTATCCTTATCGCCCTTCCTCTTATCATTGCATTCGTATTCTTGCAGGGTAAGATCGTTCAGGGTATTGAACGAAGCGGTATCGTTGGTTAAAGAAGGAACACCAATTATAAATCAAAAAAGAGCTTGGTTCTCCAAGCTCTTTTTTGATTTAATATCTTGACATTATGGGAAGGGTATGCTATAATTTATTTGAACAGTTGAATAAACATTCAAATAAAATGGAGTGGAAAATGGAAGAAAACAGAGATACGAATAACATAATTGAATTTGTAAGAAATAAAATAGCAGATGAGGAGACTGTATATGACCTCGCCGAGCTATTTAAGGTTTTTGGGGATACCACAAGAGCAAAAATCCTTTCGTGCCTGGAGGTAAGGGATTTATATGTCGGAGAAATAGCAGAGGTGCTTAATATGAGTATATCGGCTGTGTCTCACCAGCTTCGTGTACTGCGAAATGCTAAGCTTGTCCGAGGTGTTAAGGAGGGCAAGGAGGTAAAATACTCCCTTGATGATAATCATGTTATGATGATAATAGAATGTGGGATGTCCCACATAAAGGAGGATAAATGAAAAAGGTATTCAGACTGGAAAATCTCGGGTGTGCCAATTGTGCCGCCAAAATGGAAAAGGCAATATCGAAAATTGAGGGTGTTAGCTTCGTGAGTATAGGATTTATGACACGCCGTCTTACAATAGAGGCTGACGAGAGTAGCTTTGATATGATACTTGAAAAGGCACAGAAGATAATAAAAAAATTTGAGAATGATTGTAAAATTGTCAGGTAAATATGAAAATTGAGCTTTCAAAAAAAGATAAAAGCAGATTGCTTCGGATTATATCATCACTAATAATATTTGTTCCCTTACTGATAGCTGACAAAATATTTGATATTGGAGTGCAGACAGAAATCGGATGGGTTTTGCCTTGTATACTATATTTTGTTGTATACATAATTATAGGATACGATGTTTTATATAAGGCTGTAGTAAATGTAGCTCATTTGAATCCCTTGGATGAAAATTTTCTTATGTGTATAGCCACATTGGGTGCATTTACATTAGCTATTTACACCGGAGTCAAAGGAGAAGGGACTGAGGGCTTTGAGGAGGGCTGTGCTGTTCTGATATTTTACCAGATAGGAGAGCTTTTTCAAAGTATAGCAACCGAAAGATCAAGAAGATCCATAGCGTCTCTTATGGATATATGCCCTGATTATGCCAATGTGATACGAAACGGTATAGTCGAAGCCGTATTACCTGAGGAGGTATCGATAGGCGAAACAATTGTGGTGAAGGCAGGAGAAAAAATACCTCTTGACGGAGAGATAATAAGTGGAGTATCATCTGTGGATTCAAGCTCATTAACAGGTGAGTCTGTGCCCGTTGAATTATCTCCCGGAGATAAGGTTATTAGTGGATGTATAAATCTTACTTCTACTATAGAGATTAAGGTAGAGAAGGAATTTACTGATTCAACAGTGTCAAAAATTCTTGAGCTCGTGGAAAATGCTTCTGACAAAAAGTCGAAAACCGAATCCTTTATTACAAAATTTGCAAGATGGTATACGCCCGTGGTTGTAGCTCTTGCTATATGTCTTGCTGTTGTTCCCACTCTGATCTTCGGTAACGGAGAGATCTGGATATATAGGTCCTTGAGCTTTCTTGTAGTGTCATGCCCTTGTGCAATAGTAATATCAGTGCCAATGGCTTTTTTTATGGGAATCGGTATCTCTTCGAAAAGCTTTATACTTGTAAAGGGCTCTGATTATATAGAAAAGCTTGATAAGGCAAGTACCTTTGTTTTTGATAAAACGGGCACCCTGACAACGGGTGAGTTCCGAGTTGTATCAGTATATCCCGAGGAAAAGGAACAGGAGATATTAAGGCTTGCAGCTATTGCAGAGACAGACTCCATCCACCCAATAGCCAGATCAATAGTAAAAAAATATGGGCAACAAGTTGATACAGGGTATACCACCGAGAGCATGGCAGGTTACGGTATAATAGCAAGAAGCAACGGAGACGAGATACTTTGTGGAAGCTATAAGCTTATGGAAAAACACGGTATAGAGTGTCCGTTGCAGAATGATGGGCACACTGCGGTATATGTAGCACATAACAGTCAATATATCGGCGTTATATTAATCACTGACGAAATAAAAAAGGGTGCTAAGGAAGCTGTATCCGAGCTTAAAAATATGGGTGTAAAATGTGTAATGCTCACAGGAGATAGAGAGCAGAGTGCTAAAAAAGTGGCAGAGAGTGTAGGAATTTCCGATTACAAAGCATCGTTATTGCCACAGAATAAGGTTTATGAGGTTGAAGGCCTGATGAATGGGGACGGAAAAGACGGATATGTATGCTTTGTGGGTGACGGAATAAATGATGCACCTGTTCTTATGCGTTCAGATATCGGTATTTCCATGGGAGCACTCGGCAGTGACGCCGCTATCGAGGCATCGAATATTGTATTGACACGAGATGATTTGACCTCCCTTGTAAAGGCAAAGGCTATAGCAAGGGGCACTGTCAGAATAGCAAAGCAAAATATAATCATTCCTCTTTTTATAAAAATAGCGATTCTTATTCTTGCCACATTGGGAATTACAAATATGTGGATGGCAGTATTCGGTGATGTAGGTGTGGCTGTGCTTGCAATACTAAACTCCATGAGGATCGGCAGGATTAAATAATATCTCTGATATAATAATATGCAGAATTTACGGTAAAATAAAAAATGATGCTGAATGTTGTCAGCATCATTTTTATTTATAATAAATCAGTCTATAAGTACTTCTGCAATCTGAACAGCGTTAGTTGCAGCACCCTTACGAACCTGGTCTCCACAGCACCAAAGGGTAATTGCATTGTCAAATACAAGATCCTCACGGATTCTGCCAACATATACAAGGTCCTGGTCGGATGTAACTATAGGCATGGGATAAATCTTGTTTTCACCGTCATCATAGAGCTTACAGCCCTTTTCGTTTGCAATAGCGTTTTTAACCTGATCAGCTGTGAGCTTATCCTCTGTAACAACAGTTACTGAAATGGAGTGGGAACGAACTACAGGAACACGAACACAGGTACAAGTAACCTTAAGCTCGGGGAGGTGGAGAATCTTTCTGCCCTCGTTCTGCATTTTCATTTCCTCTGTGGAGTATCCGTTCTCACCGAAGGAGCCGATCTGGGGGATAAGGTTAGCTGCGATCTGATGCTGAAATACCTCGACATTGATGTCGCCACCGTTTACCATAGCCTTCATCTGGTCCATAAGCTCAACAGGACCTGCTGCACCGGCACCGCTTGTTGCCTGATATGTGGAGGCGATCATACCCTTGATCTTGGAGAGCTTATTGATTGCATTTACAGCAACAAGTGTAATAATTGTAGAGCAGTTGGGGTTAGATATAATACCCTTGTTCTTTCTTGCATCCTCTGCGTTGATTTCGGGAACTACAAGAGGAACATCATCATTCATACGGAACGCACTGGAATTGTCAATAAATACAGCACCTGCCTTAACAATGTGTGGGGCAAGCTCCTTTGCAAGAGCATTGGATGCAGCACCGAGAACAAAATCCATACCCTCAAAGGCATCGGCACAAGCAAGCTGTACCTCATAATCCTTACCGCAGAAGGGGATCTTCTTACCAACCGAACGGGAACTTGCAAGAAGTCTCAATTCTCCCATGGGGAACTGTCTTTCCTCAAGTACCTTGAGCATTTCTCTTCCTACGGCACCTGTAGCACCGAGGATAGCAACATTATATTTTTTCATTATTATCTACCTCGCTTGAATTATTCGCTAAGTGCGTAAAGAACCTTAATTGCCTTAGCGTAGTCTGTGTCGTTGACACCAATTATAATATTAATTTCATCAGCACCCTGCTCAATCATTCTGATATTGATGTTGTTTTCGCCAAGGGCTGTAAATATTCTACCTGCAATACCGATATTGTCAGCAAGCTTTCTTCCTACAATAGCGATAAGGCTCACCTCGTTTACTATTTGTACACTGTCGGGAGCAAGTCTCTCGTTTATTTGGGAGATAAGATCGTGGAGACAGCTTTCAATAGCACTGGATGCTACTACGATGGAGAAGGAATCAATACTGCTGGGGATATGCTCAATAGAAATACCAAGGTTTTCAAACACCTCAAGTGTTCTTCTGATATATCCTATTTCCTCGTTCATTCTGCTCTTTGCAATGGTTATGATGGAGTAGTTCTTCTTGCCGGAGATACCGGTGATAAAGTTGCTTCCCTTATCGTCATCATCAAAGCTCTCCATAATAAGAGTACCGGGAGCATTCATATCATTTGTATTCTTGATGTAAAGAGGAATATTTTTGCTTCTTACGGGGAATACAGTTTCCTCATGGAGAACCTCTGCTCCCATATAAGAGAGCTCACGAAGCTCACTGAAGGTAACCCTGTCAATAGGTCTTGGGTTAGCAACGATTCTTGGGTCGACGGTCATGATTCCGGACACATCTGTCCAGTTTTCATACATATCAGCATCAATTGCTGCAGCTGCAATAGCACCTGTGATATCGGAGCCACCACGGGAGAAGGTCTTAATGCTTCCGTCAGGATTTACACCGTAGAAGCCGGGGATAACGATTCTTGAGTTTTCTTCAACAATGGAGGCAAGGTTTTCATATGTCTGTTCAAAGTTAACCTTTCCGTTATATCCGAAAACAAGCCAATCGGCACTGTCTACAAATTTATATCCAAGGTATTCTGCCATAAGTCTGGCATTAAGATATTCACCACGGGATACAATGTAGTCAACACTTGTCTTTTTATTAAGATTTGCCTCAATGTTTACAAGCTCTGTTTCGAGGTCCTGCTTAAGACCGCAGGACGCATAAATCTCACGGTATCTGTCCTTAATCTTTTCAAAGATATCGTTGTAGGGGGCATTATACTTGATGTGTGCGTGGAGAATATAGAGCAAGTCAGTTACCTTTGTATCTCCGCCGAATCTCTTACCGGGGGCAGAAACAACTACAATAGCTCTGGAGGGGTCTGCCTCAACAATTCTCTTAACCTTTGCGAAGGATTCTCCCGATGCCAAGGAAGAACCTCCGAACTTTAATACCTTAATCATAATTTACTCCTCAATTCCGGCAAAGAATGCACACTTATCCTTTGCAAAAATTTCATTTGCAATGCTGTGGATATCCTTAACGCCGATTTTCTTTGTTAATATATAGTTTACTCCGTCGATTACTTCCTTGCTATCAATAATGTCACAGGGGAGATCTTCAGTAGATCTTACATAATATTTTCTTTTGCATACGCCATTATCAATATTAGCTTCCTTTGTGGGATATACAAGCGCTGTATCACCCTTTAAGATATCGATAGCATCCTGTGCAAGGGAATTACCTGTGGGATATTTACCGGCACCCTGACCGTAGAAGGAAAGCCTTCCAACTCCCTCACCAAAGAGGGTGATCATATTGAAATTTTTGAATACATTAGCCTCAAGCTGGTCATAGCCGAGAACGGTAGGTTCAACAAAAACCGATACCGTATCGTTGTTTTTTATACCAAAGCCCAGGTAACGAACGGTTTTATTAAGCTTAGACTTGATGTAATCAATATCTGCCTTCTTAATATTGCGAAGACCGAATACATTAACATCCTCTTCCTTTATTATTGTATCAAAGGCAATGGAGGATGATATAGCTGTCTTTCTCGCTGTATCAAGACCGTCAATATCAGCAGAGGGATTAGCCTCAGCATAGCCAAGAGCCTGTGCCTCCTTTAACACCTCATCAAAATCACGGGAGTCGGTAATCATAGCATCGAGGATAAAGTTAGTGGTACCGTTCATAATGCCCATTACCTTTGTAATCTCGTCACATCTTGTACCACGCTTAAGATTATACAGCCAGGGGATACCGCCACCTGCAGAGGATGTGAATTTTATTGTCACACCGTTTTCAATAGCCAATCTGTGGAGCTCGTCGTAATATGTACAGATAAGGTGCTTGTTAGAGCTTACTACATGCTTGCCTGCCTTAAGTGCCTTTACCACAAAGGTGTGTGCAGGCTCAAGACCACCGATAGCCTCAGCTACAACTGTGATTTCCTTATCATTAAGAATATCGTCAAAGTTGCTTGTTAATTTATCTCCAAGGCCCTCGTGCTGACGGATGTCAAGTATCTTTTTTACATCATATCCATAGTGGGTGAGGATTTCATAAGCACCGGAACCTACTACACCAAAGCCTAAAATAGCAATTCTCATAAAAAATTTACCTTTCCTCGTGTCTTTATTTCAAAAACACTTGTATTTTGTTTGCAAATAGTGTATCATATAAGAAATAAAAAATCAAGAGGTATTTTGAAAAAATGTGGTATTTAAGTACAAGAAATGAAAAAATAAGAAAAACTCCTGCCGAGGCTATACTTAAGGGTATCGCTGATGATGGTGGATTATATATGCCTGAGTGCTTCTGCTCTGCAAAATTCCCCATGGAAAAGCTCACAGAAATGGGAGCTAAGGAAATCTCTGCTAAGGTTTTATCACTCCTTTTCTCGGGTGACTCTATGTTCCCCGAGGCTGAGGATAAGGCTGAGGCATTTCTCGGTGCTGTTAAGAGAGGCTACGACGGAAGATTCGACGATGAGGATTACGCCCCCCTTGCCAAGGTTGGCGATGCTTATGTGATGGAGCTTTATCACGGACCCACATGTGCATTTAAGGATGTAGCTCTCCAGCTTCTCCCCCAGCTTGTAGCTGAGGCAAAGCGTGCAACAGGAATGAAGGATGAGATCGTAATTCTTACAGCTACAAGTGGAGATACAGGCTCAGCAGCTCTTTCCGGCTTTTCAGATGTTGAGGGCACTAAGATAATTGTATTCTATCCCAAGCACGGTATCAGTGCAGTACAGGAGAGACAGATGGTTTCCTGCAAGGGTAAAAACACCTGCGTTGTAGCCGTTGAGGGTAATTTTGACGATGCACAGAGTGGCGTTAAGAATATTTTTGCAACACTTCAGCTGCCCGAGGGTGTTAAGCTCTCCAGTGCTAACTCAATCAACATAGGCAGACTTGCTCCTCAGGTGGCATATTACTTCAAGGCTTACCGTGATCTTATTAATAATAAGGAAGTAAAAATGGGCGATAAGGTTAACTTCATCGTTCCCACAGGTAACTTCGGTGATATTTTGGCAGGCTATTTTGCTATGAAGATGGGTCTCCCCGTTGGTAAGCTTGTTTGTGCCTCCAATGAGAATAAGGTGCTTACAGACTTTTTTGCAGACGGGTCTTATAATAAGAACAGAGATTTCCATATTACAAAGTCTCCATCTATGGACATTCTTATTTCCTCTAATCTTGAAAGACTCCTTTACCTCGTATGCGGAGCAGAAAAATGTGCCTCCTATATGAAGGACCTTAAGGAAAAGGGTGAGTATAAGATAAGTGCAGAGGAGCTTAGCACAATTAAAGAGGTGTTTGACGCAGGCTTTGCAAATGACGATACAACACTTAAGGTAATCAAGGATGTATACGAGAAGCACGGATACATTATGGATACTCATACAGCAGTTGCATGGAAGGTTTATGAGGATTGGGTTAAGGAAAATGACAACGGTTACAAGAGTGTAGTTCTTTCCACAGCCTCTGCATATAAATTCTCAAACAGCGTTATGAACGCTATTGGCAAGGAATATGATGACGAGTTTGACGCACTTGAAAAGCTCCATAAGGAAACAGGAGCAAGAATTCCCGGCTCCCTTGTCGGCATTAAGGAAAAGCCCGTAGTGCATAAAAATGTAGTTAAAAAGGAAGATATGCTTACCTTTGTTTCCGATATGGTAGGTAAAAAGGAATGGACAAAATAAGAATAAAGGTACCTGCTACCTCTGCTAACATTGGCTCCGGCTTTGACTGTATGGGCATTGCCTTTCAGAAATATAACACCTTCGAGTTTGAAAAGATGACTCTCGGTGTTAAATTTGAGGGCTGTGATAATAAATATGCAAATGTGCACAATTTATCATATGTTGCATATAAGGCTGTTTGTGATAAGCTTGGTGTAAAATGTAATGTCAGAATTACAACAGTAGATATAGATGTTCCCGTTTCCCGTGGGCTGGGCTCATCTGCCACTCTTATTGTAGCCGGTGCTGTGGGGGCAAATATCCTGAACGGAAACCGACTTACAAGGGAGCAGATATTTGCTATATGCAATGATATAGAGGGACATCCGGACAATATCGCACCGGCTCTGTACGGAGGGCTTTGTGCCTCGGTTGTCATAGATGGTACACCCGTAACAGTAAAATATCCCATAAGCGAGGAAGTGTATTTTACTGCAGTTATTCCGGACTTTGAGGTCAGGACAAGGGATGCGAGGGCAACATTGCCAAAGCAGATTAACCATAGGGACGCAATATTTAACCTGTCCCGTACAGCTATATTGCCTCACGCCCTTGAAACAGCAAATTTCCCTCTTATAAAAATTGCTACTCAGGACAGCATACATGAAAAATACAAGCGTCGTCTTTTCAGAAATATATCCGATGTGGAGACCATAGCATACGAGTGTGGTGCTACATCCTTTATGATAAGTGGTGCCGGCTCTACCTGTCTTTGTATATCCGACAGACCGATAGAAAAGGAGCTTAACGAGGCTATAAGCAGACTCGAAAATAATTGGAGAGCTTTTTCGTTAATCGTTGATGACGAGGGAGCAAGGGAGGCTTAATATGCACAGTAAATATTTACTTGTAGATAAAAGTATTCTGCCCGATTACTACGAAAAGGTAATAGAGGCAAGATCCCTTTTATCCAGCGGAAAAATCAATGATGTCAGTGAGGCTGTAAAGGTAGTTGGCATTTCAAGAAGCACCTATTATAAATATAAGGACTATGTATTTGCCCTTAATGAGGATACCGGATGCCGTAAGGCAGTAATATCCTTTACACTGTCTCACAAGGCAGGTATTCTCGGTGAGGTACTTGGCAAGCTTTCCGAAATGGGTGCCAACATTCTCACAATAACTCAGAATATGCCTATTAATTCCCGTGCTCATGTGGTGGTGTCCCTTGATATTTCCTGTATTGAGGTTGCCCATCCGGAGGAGCTTATCTCTATTCTTAACGGCATTAACGGAGTGACAGGAACAAAGCTGATATCAATTGAATAACTGTGGGACCTATGTAACCTACAAATAAAAAATACATATTAAAAAGGACGGAGAATATAGCGTGATACTCTTAACGGAGTATCACGCAGACAAATCCGTCTTCGACGGATGAAATCCACCTGCGGTGGATGAAATCGCTTTCGCAATGAAATCCTGCTTCACAGGGTTGTATTAGACGGATTTGATTTCATCCAAGGGCCTGTCCTTGGATTTCATCTGAACAAAGTGAAGATTTCATCGTTGCCGTGCAACGATTTCATTAACCAACAGAAAAGAGATAACATTTCGGCTATGAACCGATTTGTTATCTCTTTTTGTCGTTATAAGAACATGCTACGCAGAACCATGTATTCGCTCTGCTCATAATAAGGGTTTGGACTTAGCCCATTCTGCGTTTGACCGGTCAAATGCGATGCTTGCATTTTTGTCAAAGTGTTAATTCTCCGCTAAGGACATCACCCTATAATTCTTCGTCCTTTTTATATTAATAGATAATGCTTTTATTGTATTGCCAAGTATATATTCCTGACAGCTTTATTTGATTTTTATTCTGTTCTCAGGGCTATTACAGGGTCCTTCTTCGCTGCCACTCTGGAGGGGATAAGACCAGCGATAAGTGTAAGACCCATACTGATAACAACAAGGATAATCGCACCTAAAACAGGGAGAGTAGCCTTAAGTGTTGCAAGACCTGTAAGTGAGAAGAGTATAACATTAATTATTACATTGAAAATTAATGTAACCAATATACCGAGCAGTCCGGCTGTAAAGCCAACTATAAGAGTCTCTGCGTTGAATACTCTGGACACATCCCTCTTCGATGCACCGATAGCTCGCAGAATACCTATTTCCTTTGTCCTTTCAAGAACGGAAATATATGTGATAATTCCAATCATAATAGAGGACACCACAAGGGAGATAGCTACAAAGGCGATAAGAACATAGGATATAGCGTTTATAATAGTTGTTACAGAGCTCATAAGAAGAGCAACTGTATCTGTGTATGTTATCTTATCGTTTTCCTCCTGATTACTGTTATAGGAGTCTATAAGCTCAACTATTCTTTCCTTACACTCAAAGTCCTTAGGATAGATTGATATCATATTGGGATTACTGAAATCAACATATCCAAGCTTCTGTAAATTGCCCTCATAGGATGCCTCTGTTTCAAGTGCACGGTTTGCAAGATCCAATACCTGCTGATCACTCATTCCCGCAACAACAGAGGGGTCAAGGAATGCAGAGAGCATCATACGGAGCATGGGAACATCCTCAGCCTCGTAATAATCTGGCTCAAAGCTCTTTCCTGTAAAGAGGTCAACATCTGTATTAGCAAGCTGAGCCTTTACAACATCGCTTTCATTAGCCTTCTCTATAAGAGAGGGCATAAGGGATTCGAGATATCCGAGACAGCCAATTGAAACAGTGCTTACAGAATCCTCTGCCGGGGTAATAATACCAACGATTTCAAGCTCCAACGCATTTTCAAGCAGGGGCTTAAGCTCATCCTCTGTGCGTTCAACAATAGTCTGGCTTATTACTTCACCTGTTACGGGGTTCTTGGTTTCAACAAGCTTATAGTAGTCGGAGTCGAGAAGAGCCTTAAAGCGATAACCGCATATTTCATCATATGTATAGGATGTGGACGGTATATTGTAGGTACATTCCTCACCCTTTAGCTGTGCCTCCTGGGCTGCCTTGATGTAGTCCTTTACTTCCTGGATATCTCTTATACCGAGTACATAAAGAATATAGTCTGTTATCTGATTGTTTTCGTCAACTATGATAACGATTTCATTGGAATTAGTGGGATATCTACCGTGCACGAGGTCATACTGGGACCGGATATATTCACCATCTCCCACAAGCTCAGCCCATGCATTACCTCCCATCATAGAGGAGCCACCCATGGATCCCATTGAGCCCATTGAACCGAGGCCAAGCTCCTCATAGAGCTCTGCCATACCGGAAATATTCTTCCTGTAATCGGTATAGGTTTTTCCGTTTTCCTCATAGGCGTGTATGGAATAGGTATTGAGATTTGCGGTGTAGGAGTATTTTATATCTGTGGTGAGATTTCCAAATCCGTTTTTCTCATCATCAAGATATTCCTTGAATTTTGTCAGGTTATTTTCTGTGTATCCCTCCGATATAGCCTCCATCATAGCTATCATAATATCAGTGGAGTATACCTTATTCGGAGCTCTGTTTTCATCAACCTTATTCTGTGTCATAAGGGATGAGAGCAGTGTGTTGGTATCCATAGTGGTTTTTTGTATCTGCAACGGATATGAGGACATTGTGCTTTCCTCAATAGAGGTAATATAAGCATTTACGCCACTGGATACCGATAGAATAAGGGCAATACCGATAATTCCTATACTTCCTGCAAAGGCAGTAAGGAATGTGCGACCCTTCTTTGTCAAAAGGTTATTTAAGGAAAGGAGAAGAGCAGTAAAGAAGGACATGGATTTTTTTCTTTTAGCCTTCTTTTGGTGTTGCTCGGGGATGGCAGCCTCCACGGGAGCCACTTCATTTTCCTTAGTGTAGGGGTTGGAGTCATCAATTACAGCACCGTCAAGAAGCCTTATTATTCTGCTTGAATAGGTTTCTGCAAGCTCGGGATTATGGGTAACCATAATAATAAGCTTTTCCTTGGATATCTCCTTCAGTATCTCCATAATCTGCACGGAGGTTTCAGAATCGAGGGCACCTGTTGGCTCGTCGGCTAAGAGTATATCGGGGTCGTTTACAAGAGCTCTTGCAATTGCAACTCTCTGCATCTGTCCACCCGACATCTGGTTGGGCTTCTTATTGAGCTGATCTCCAAGACCTACCTTTTCAAGCACCTCAGTAGCTCTTTTTCTTCTTTCCTCCTTGGAAACGCCGGAGAGGGTAAGTGCAAGCTCAACATTAGAGAGAACTGTCTGGTGAGGAATGAGGTTGTAGCTCTGGAATACAAAGCCGATAGAGTGGTTCCTGTAGGTATCCCAATCCCTATCAGTAAATTTCTTTGTGGACTTTTCATTTATAATAAGGTCACCGCTTGTATATTTATCAAGACCGCCGATGATGTTCAAGAGGGTTGTTTTACCACAGCCTGATGGGCCGAGAATGGATACAAATTCATTTTTTCGGAATTCAAGATCCACCCCACGGAGTGCACCTACTACGGTATCACCCATTACATAGTTTTTAGTAATTCCCTGTAATTTTAGCAATAATATCACTTCTTTCATTTAATATATAAAATATATAGACATTATAAATTAATTTATCTCACCAGTCAATAATTTTGCAAAAAAATTTGCTCTTTTATCACATAATTTTCATATTACATAAAGAAGCTTACGGTCAATGTAATTAAAGTATGTACGGTGTTGACAATAAATGGGCTTTTATGATAAAATAATTAAAAAGAAAGGGGACATGGAATGGAAATTAAAGCTATAACCGTATACGATAAAAGCAGACTTATAAGATTCAACCACTTTATGTCATTACATAAAAGGGCTTTCTGGATTTTTATGGCTGTTGCTACCTTGGGAATTATGGGATATTATACATATTTTACTCTCACCTACGGCTTTTATGCTAAAATGCTTGCTGCATGCTCCTTGATATTAGTCTTAGATGTGGCTTGTGTGATCTTGCATATTATTATGCCGTATTTCACGGTTAAAAAATCAAGGTCCCTTGACGCAAGGGTAGAATATACCTTTTTTGACGAAGCCTTATCTATCCATGCTGAAAGTAAATACGAAGAGGAAAACAGCAAGACAAAGTATTCTGTTATAAAAAAAGCAGTCAGACGGGGTGGAGAGCTGTATTTGATTTTAGAAAGCAACCAGGCGTTTTTAGTAGATATATCGGCATTAAGCAGTAATGATGTATGTGCAATAAAGGAGATCCTTTCAAGGCACATGGACGAAAAGAAAATAAAATGGTAAAAAGCAGGACACAGGGTCCTACTTTTTTACTTTAGCTTATTAATGAGCAGATTGAGGGCTATAAGATTAAAAACCGTCAAAAGAGCAATATTCAAATCGGAAATCAACCACATAATCTCCGAGGGTATGAGAGTGGATATAATACACACTGCAGCCGATAAAAGGGCGAAGAGAGTGTGGATGCTTTTGCTTTCCGTGATATAAGATAGGGATTTATCTCCGTAGTAAAACTGAGATATAAGAGTTGAAAAAACATATATAAGACAGGATACAATTATAAAGCCTTCTCCAAAAGAGGGAAAATAATGACCGTAGGCTTGGGACACCCATTCTATTGGAGATAAATCTCTTTGACCGTAAATCAGGATAACAAGTGCAGTAATAGTACATAGAAGCACCGTATCTACAAAAACCTCAAAAATACCGAGGCATCCCTGTATATGCGGTGGATTATCGGAGGAGGCATGGGCTATGGGGGATGTGCCACAGCCTGCTTCATTTGATAATATACCTCGGCTGACTCCGTATCGGATAGCTGTAAGGATACTAAAGGCTCCAACGCCGGAAAGGGCAGACCTGAAATTAAAGGCTTCTGTAATTATTTCGGAAAAAACCGTGGGGATGTATTGATAATTCCGTAAAATAATGCAAAGGGAAAGAAAGGTGTGGGCAAGGGTAAGAAAAGGAATTATAAGGGAGGTCAGGGTACTTATTTTATCCACTCCCTTCAGGATAACCACAAGAAGGAGAATAGCGAATATTCCACCTAAAGTAAGGGGATTAAGAGGGGAAATATCCTTTACTGCGTTTATTTGAACAAGGTTTCCTGTTATCAAGGAGTTACCGATGCATAAGAAGGAAAAAACGAGGGAGAGTATAGCTCCTTGTTTATTTGGAAATACCTTCTTTATGTAGTACGGTGCACCGCCAAAAGCTGTACCGTTATGGATTTTTTTGTACCTCATGGCAAAAAAAGTCTCACCGTATTTGACTCCCATAGCTATACAGGCTGACAATATCATCCAGAAAACAGCCCCCGGGCCTCCCATTATAATAGCACTTGCAACTCCCGCTATATTTCCAATACCCAGGGTTCCTGCAAGTGCGAGTGAAAGAGCAGAAAATCCACCCTTACCACTCTTGATTTCTTTTGCTGTTCGTACAGGGTGAAGAATATAAAAAAATCTCAGCCTCCATCCGTACCGAAGCCCTGTAATAAGAAGAAATAAGGGCAACACAATTCCACAAAGAATAAAAATAAAGCCATCAAGCATAAAATCACCACCAAAGATAATATATTCATCATATAGAGATCATTATATTAAGGAGGATTGTTAATTATTTGTAAACAATAGTCTATACCCCTTGATTTTATATATGTGTAGGGATAGAATATACAATGTAATTGGCACTCGCAAAGAAAGAGTGCTAAAGCTTAAGGAGGTAACTAAAAATGACAATAAAGCCTTTATCAAACAGAGTAGTACTTAAAAATGTAGAGGCAGAGGAAACCACAAAGTCAGGTATTCTTCTTGCAGGTACAGCAAAGGAGAAGCCCCAGATGTCCGAGGTCGTAGCAATAGGTCCCGGAGAGGTTCGTGACGGTGTGCTTGTTCCTATGACGGTTAAGATTGGTAACAAGGTTATAGTAAGTAAGTATACAGGTACAGAGGTTAAGCTTGACGGCGAAGAATATGTAATAGTTAAGGAAGACGATATTCTCGCTATCGTAGAGTAAGGAGGAGATTACAATGGCTAAGGAAATTCTTTATGGAATAGAAGCAAGAAACGCTATGCTAAGAGGCGTTGATAAGCTTGCTGATACAGTTAAAATCACACTCGGTCCCAAGGGTAGAAATGTAGTTCTCGATAAGAAATACGGCTCACCCCTTATCACAAATGACGGAGTTACAATAGCTAAGGAAATTGAGCTTGAGGACGCTTGTGAGAATATGGGTGCTCAGCTCGTTCGTGAGGTTGCATCCAAGACAAACGATGCAGCAGGTGACGGTACAACAACAGCTACACTTCTTACACAGGCTCTTATCAGAGAGGGTATGAAGAATGTTACAGCAGGAGCTAACCCCATCGTTCTCCGTAAGGGCATCCAGAAGGCAGTTGACTGTGCAGTTGAGGGTCTTATCGCTAACTCCAAGAAGGTAAACGGTAAGGAGGATATCACAAGAGTAGGTACAGTTTCTGCAGGAGACGAGACAATCGGTCAGCTTATATCCGATGCTATGGAAAAGGTTACCTCCGACGGCGTTATCACTGTTGAGGAGTCCAAGTCCACAGAGACCTATTGCGAGGTTGTGGAGGGTATGCAGTTTGACAGAGGATACCTTTCTGCTTATATGGCAACCGATATGGATAAGATGGAGGCTGTTCTTGACGATGCACTTATCCTTATTACAGACAAGAAGATTACAAACATTCAGGAGATTCTTCCCATTCTTGAGCAGATAGTACAGGCAGGAAGAAAGCTCCTTATCGTGGCTGAGGATATTGAAGGCGAGGCACTTACAACTCTCGTTCTTAACAAGCTCAGAGGAACATTTACAGTAGTAGCTGTTAAGGCTCCCGGCTTTGGCGACAGAAGAAAGGAAATGCTCCGTGATATTGCAGTTCTTACAGGTGGTCAGGTAATTACAGAGGAGCTTGGCTATGAGCTTAAGGATGCATCACTCGAGCTTCTCGGCAGAGCAAGACAGGTTAAGGTAAACAAGGAAAATACAATTATCGTAGGTGGCTTTGGCGATACATCGGATATCAAGGCAAGAATTGCACAGATTAAGGCAGGTATCGAGGCTACAACCTCCGATTTCGACAGAGAAAAGCTCCAGGAAAGACTTGCTAAGCTTTCCGGTGGTGTTGCGGTTATTAAGGTTGGTGCAGCTACCGAAACAGAAATGAAGGAAAAGAAGCTTCGCATAGAGGACGCCTTGAACGCTACCCGTGCAGCAGTTGAAGAGGGTATCGTTGCCGGTGGCGGAACAGCATACATCAATGTAATTGAAAAGGTTTCAGCACTTGTGGATACAGTTGACGGCGACGAAAAGACAGGTGTTAAAATTGTTGTTAAGGCTCTTGAGGAGCCCCTCCGTCAGATTTCTGCCAATGCAGGCTTTGACGGTGCAGTTATCGTAGATAAGGTTAAGAACAGCGGTAAGATAGGCTACGGCTTCGATGCATATAAGGAAGTGTATTGCGATATGATGGAATGTGGTATTGTAGACCCTACAAAGGTTACAAGAAGTGCACTCCAGAACGCTGCAAGTGTAGCATCTACAGTTCTCACAACAGAGGCGATAGTAGCAGAGAAGAAGGAAGAAAATCCTGTTTCCCCTGCTGCTCCCCAGATGGGTGGAATGTATTAAAAATAAAATCGGCACTTTCGAGTGCCGATTTTTTTTAATATCCGACGCAGTCGATTTCATCCGGGACGGATTTCATCTGTAAAACAGATTTCATCCACAGCGTGGATTTCGTTTTTATAGCTGGATATATGCTGAAAATTGTGATAAAATATTTTTTGAAATTTTCTTAAAAACATTAACCGTTTCAAATTTTTCTTCACTATAAAGGCAGAAGCTTCTAAAAATCGGTAGGGAGGTGAGCAAATGGACGAAAGCAAATTTAACGAAAAGCTGACAGATGCGGCAAAAACTATTTTCTCCTTCTGCATGGCTAAAACCTCAAATAAAGAGGATGCCGAGGATCTTTCTCAGGACATACTGTATGAGCTTATTAAATCCTCGGGCAGTATAAGAGATGAAAACACCTTTTATGGCTTTATGTGGTCAGTAGCGAATAATGTTTATAGCCATTGGTATAAAAGGAAACTGAAAAACATTACCTGTGAGCTGGACGAAAATATGGCGTCGGATGAGGATCTTTTTGATATAGAGGATAATAGTGACATTTATCTTGTACGCAGGGAGCTTTCTCTCCTTTCGGAAAAGCACAGAAAAGCTACTATTTTGTACTATATTGACAGAAAATCCTGTCAGGAAATAGCTCAATCCTTAAACATTACGGAAAGTATGGTGAAATATCTGCTTTTCAAATCGAGAAAAATATTGAAAGAGGGAATGAATATGGAAAGAAATCTCGGAGAGCTTAGCTATAATCCTAAAACATTGCATCCAATGTATCACGGTCAGGGACCAAATCGTTTTTATGATTTTATGCAGAGTAAAATCAAACAAAATATTGTTAGTTCCTGTTATAATGATGCGTTAACCGTTCAACAGATCAGCCTTGAAACCGGTATTCCGCTTCCGTATCTTGACGATGAAATCAAGTCTCTTGAGGATAAAAAAATCGTAATTAAGGACGGTAAACGCTATAAATCAAATATAGTTATTATTTCGACTGAATGTGCCAATGAGATTGAACGAGCCGTTGTAAGGTATCACGATATTATTGCTGATAAAATGAGAGATTTTATTGAAGAAAAGATGGCGGATTATAAGGCAATAGGATTTATCAACAATGACTTTTCGGAGAATACATTGCGTTGGCAGCTTGTTGCCATTTTATTCAGAAAAGTTTGCGGTCAAAATAACGAAACAACCGATCCCCCTAAAACAGCGTGGGGAGAAAATGCTTTCCTTTGGTGCTTGGAAGAACTTTCACGCAACCATATGTTTAATTATTGCGGTGCATACGGTAAACAAGGGGATAGTATAAATTTCTTTGATTATTTGAATTTGGAAAATCGCAAAGGAGATCATCGTGATTTTTATGGTAATGAACGTTACATCAATATTTTTTGTGATATTTGCCGAGGCGAAAAGAAGATTTTTAGCGAATATGATCTTGAAGCCGTTGCGGAAATGATAAAAAAAGGATATGTTGTTAAGGAGAACGGAACATACAGGGCAACCGTTCCGGTTTACACGACAGAACAATATAAGATAATTATGAACACCGTGAATGAGTTTATATCTGACGAGCTTGCATCGATTGTTCGGGAAATGGATAAAGCTGCCGCAACAATTTTAAGCTCGCATACACCCAAGCATTTGCAAGACCAAGTGGCAGGAATTGCTGCCATGGACAAATTTGTAAATGCAGTATGTATTCCCGCAACAATTCTAATTGACAGACAATTTTTGAGTACATCATGGCATCCTTTTGAAATGCCTACGACTTATGTTGTTTTGAATATATGAAATAAATGTTTACTAATTTATCAACAATGCTTCGCCCTTAGTGGAAATATTGACATATAAACAAATCGGCACTTTCGAGTGCCGATTTTTTAAGTCTTGATTAATAATCTCCGGGATGAAGGTCGAATGTTACATCTGTTGCGTAATCAGGAAGTGACTTTTTTCATCCTTAGGAGGATAGCCCGTGTATTCTCGCAGATGCTTGTCGTAGGCGTCCTTATAAAACTGAGTTTCCTTTACGGAATCGGTTATAACAAGGCTTTTTCCTTCATATTTATCTGAAAAGGTAGGATTAACTCTTTCGATTGTATATATTTGTCTGTCACATTGTTCTATACTTGCATTCAGTCCGGCTGCATTGAATTTCTCAACCTTATGAATAAGCAACTCGTAATTTGCTTTGCATTTGCGTACTCTTTTTGATTTACTTGCAGCAACAAATATGGCAAAAAAAGGAGAGAGCACAACATAAATTGACAACCATACTATATTAACAGCTATACAGAATAAGCCTGCTATAACGACAAAGGGAACTGCTCCTGCCATTATGATGGTAGCAAGCAAGCCAAGGGCTGTGCTAAATACTGTTATGATAGCGTCCATGCTGAATGGAAACCATATTTCGTGAAAAACCTTTTTGAGTGCAGAGCTGTTTTCTTCTCTTGAAAGTCTGTTCTTGCTCTGATGAAGAGCTCTTTGAAGACTTTTATATTCATTCAGTCTTTTTTCAAGCTCTGCCTTTTCCTTCCGCAGGGCTGAGTATGCATTATAATTCATATCCATAAATTACCCCCTTTTGTTTTATTGTAGCGTATAGCTGTAATGCTGTCAACCAAAAAAGAGAGTGCCGAAGCACTCTCTTTTGTTTATTAGCTTATTTTATTTGTTAAGTCTTGCCTCGAGTGCTGCAAGCTCCTCGTACATAGTAGCGGGAACTCTTTCGCCAACCTGAGCATAGAATGCCTTAATGTTTTCAACATCCTCGAGCCAGGAAGCCTTGTCAACGGAGAGAAGATCCTCAACTGTATCAACAGTGATATCATCAAGGCCCTCGATGTTGATGTCCTTAGCATAAGGAACATAACCGATAGCTGTCTCTCTTGCCTCAACCTTACCCTCGCAACGAGCAAGAATCCAGTCAAGAACTCTCATATTATCGCCAAATCCGGGCCAGATGAAATGACCTTCATCATCTGTTCTGAACCAGTTAACATGGAAAATCTTAGGAGCATTGGGAATCTTCTTACCCATATCGAGCCAGTGCTGGAAGTAGTCACCCATATCGTAGCCTACGAAGGGTCTCATTGCCATGGGGTCACGGCGAACTACACCTACTGCACCTGCAGCAGCTGCTGTAGTCTCGGAAGCCATGATGGAACCAACGAAGGAGCCGTGCTGCCAACCGAAGGACTGGTATACAAGGGGAGCTGTCTTAGCACGACGGCCACCGAATACAATAGCAGAGATAGGAACACCTGCAGGATTGTCAAACTCGGAGGAAATGCAAGGACAGTTCTTTGCAAGAGCTGTAAATCTGGAGTTAGGATGAGCAGCAGAGGTGTTAACCTTATCCTTCTTGTCATACTTAGCCTTATCCCACTTTTCGCCCTTCCAGTTAATGCAGTTGTCGGGAGCATTGTCATTAAGACCCTCCCACCATACTGTGTTATCATCAAGAACATGACCAACATTTGTAAAGATTGTATCTCTCATTGTTGTAGCGAGAGCATTGGGGTTGGACTTATCGTTAGTACCGGGAGCAACACCGAAGAAGCCGTTTTCAGGGTTGATAGCCCAGAGTCTGCCGTCCT
>JAFTOG010000033.1 GCA_017451485.1 Clostridia bacterium
CAGTCTTTACTACGGATGCTTTGCATCCTACACCTCATCCGTCACCATAGGTGACACCTTCCCCTCAAGGTGAAGGCTTAAAGATGTATAACTTTCTCCGTACCACGCGACTATCGCGTGGTATTATATGCCCGAAACCAAAAATGCCGATATGGAATCAAATCCACATCGGCTTTTTATTTTTATTTCTTTAAGCTGTCACGAATTTCGGTAAGAAGCTTTTGCTGTGTTTTGAAGTATTCTATCTTCGCTTCCTCTCGGGCTTTAATCTCTGCTGCCTCGGCATCTGCCTTAGCCTTCGCCTCTTCTTCAAGCCTTTGTGCCTCGGCTTTAGCTTCCTCCTCTGCTTTCTTTTTTGCTTCAACCTCATCACGGTTGAGCTCCTCATAGAGTCGTCTGCTTTCCTCTTCTACACGCTTTCTTAAATGGTTATATACCTTTATTATTATAAATACAACAAGGGCAGTAAGTAAGAAATCTATTATAGCCTGCAATATAAGACCGTAGGTTATAGCCACCTCGCCCTGTATAACCTCACCGGAGGCATCTACTATTTCATCCTTAAGCACCCATTTCCACTCCGATAGGGAAAGTCCCTGGAGAATGAGTCCCAAAAGAGGATTAATAAAGCTACTTACAATCTGGGAAACTATTTTATTAAATGCTGCACCTATTACCACAGCCACAGCTAAGTCCACTACATTGCCCTTAGCAATAAACTGTCGAAATTCGCCTGCCAGCTTTTTATTTTTGCTTGACATATTTTTTCTCCTTGTCTTTCCCTCAGGCTGTATCAAGAGCCCTGCTCCTTATTGATTGAAGCGACAGCATCTATATTAAAGCAAGGTTTTATAAAGCTCCTCTTTGGATGCCTGAGTAAGATATGAGGGAGCAATATCGAGAACGGTTTTACATCCACTCTGTCCCTCGGAATTAAGTCTATGGGCTGCCCTTGCATAGGCTACAAGAACGGAGGAGGTAAACTCGGGGTTGGAATCCAGCTTCAGGCTGTATTCTATTATGTGATTGTGCTCTCCGTTTAAGCCTGTCTTACCGCTTCTTATTACAAAGCCTCCGTGGGGAATACCACTGTGGTCACGGTCAAGCTCCTCCTTGGAGATAAAGTGAACGGTAGTATCATAGTCGGCAAAGTAATTTTTCATTTCCTTGATTTCTTTTTCTATCCTTGCCTTGTCTGCACCCTCCTTGGCTACAACAAAGCACTCACGGATATGCTTTTCTCTGACGGTAAGGTCGGGATTAGCTCCACTTCTTACAGCGTCAAGGGCACTATCCACGGGGATAGTATACTGCTTACCGTCAAGGACTCCATCTACTCTGCGTATAGCGTCGGAGTGTCCCTGGGACACACCCTTACCCCAGAAGGTATAGTCCTTACCCTCGGGAAGAATAGCAATGCCGTAGGCTCTCATAAGGGAGAACATACCGGGGTCCCAGCCGACGGAGATTATTGCTATTTTACCACTTTCCTTCGCTGATGCATTTACATTTGCAAAATGCTCCGGAATCCTTGCATGGGTATCAAAGGAGTCTATCACATTAAAATGCTTTGCCATTTCGGGAGTTTGCACGGGTAGATCCGTTGCACTTCCCCCACAAAGAATCAAAACATCTATCTTATCCTTATAGCTTTCAATATCGTCAGCATGGCAAACAGCCACACCCTGTGTACGAATTTTAACACTTTCCGGGCTTCTTCTTGTAAAAACAGCCACAAGCTCCATATCATTATTCTGTCGGATAGCACTCTCTACACCTCTGCCGAGATTTCCATATCCGTATATACCAACTCTTATCATATTATCCTCCGTCTTACGGAATTTTATTTATAACATAAAAATTATATCACACTCTTTTTTTATATGCAATAATAAATTTTACTTTTTTGTATAGTCGAAATTATTTTTTATTTTTTTAATATGGCGAAACGCCTCTTTTTCGCCCTGCTCGGCAAGAATCCTCAGCCACTCCTCAAGGATATCAGCCGTGGCTCCATTCATCTTCTTTCTTGCATTACCTCTTAAAAAATACTCCAGGGGGTGGCTGTTTTTATAATTTTTCCCCTGGTATATCTTACTTGCTGCAACACGGTCACAAAACATTTCCTTTAAGTATTTCATAGGCATTGGCACCGGCTCATACATTTTGGTTACGGGATTTAAGTCCACCCAGTATTCGAAATGATGCTTGTTCCTGCCCTTGTGGTGCATCCATGCACGGGAATAACCGAACAGCTCTCTTTCCCGTTCGTTGGGACTGCGATTGCCCTGATAATATTTAACACTGGGAATAAGCTCCGTCGGTGAGAGCTTTGACAGGTCGTGAAATAGTCCTTGAAAGAAAATCCCCGCCTTTTTGCAATGCCTTATAACCTGTCTTCTGTGCTTACCTATTGTATGCAAATGTCTGAACAACTTAAATTTCATTTTTTCGCACTCTCCTCTTTAGCCTCCATCCCTGAGGGAGGGGGACCCTTTTACGGTGGAAGGAGTTTCCTCTCTCACCTGCTATATGTAACCTTATTGCAGAGAATCTTTTACGCATTCTCCCTCAGTCACTCCGTGACAGCTCCCTCCCGGAAGGAGCCTTAATATTTCATTTACTCAATTCTTCATTACCTTTAATTCTGCACTCTGCATTCACTTATTGTCTGTTGTCGTTTCCGATTCATCCTGCCCTCAGTCAGTTCTCGGTTGGATTCATCGACGACTGCCACACCTTACCTCTCCCTTTTTCACCCACCGGGTGCGGTCGAGGACGGTTCATTCTGCATTCACATAGATTCTGCATTTATTTTACCACTTTATCGCCACTTGGTCAAGTTTTATATTGCAAGACGCCAAAAAAAGTGATAAAATATACTTGTGTAATAAATATGGCTTATTTACAATAAAAAAATAAGCAAAAGGAGAAATAAAAATGAGCAAGGAAATTAAGGTAATGTCCTTTAATTTAAGAATGGACACAGAACATGACGGTATCAATCGCTTCAAAAACAGAATTGACAGGGTTATGGAGGTAATTAATTCCGAGGATCCTGATATTATAGGGTTCCAAGAGGTTACGGATTATATGAAATCCGTAATGCGTGAGAATCTAAGAAATTATACAGTTGTAGGCTGTGGAAGAAACGGAGAATATCACGGAGAGTCTATGCTTATAGCCTTTAAGCACTCTGACTGTGAGCTTATTTCCCTTGACAATGTGTGGCTTTCAAGGACACCGAGAATCCCCGGTACCAACTACGGTGGAGACAACAGTGGATGCCCGAGAATGTATACAATTGCACTCTTAAAGCACAAAAAAGTGGCTACGCCCTTTAATTTTATTAACACTCACCTCGACCATCAGGGAGTAAATGCCCGTTATCTCGGCTCTATGCAATTAGTTCAGGCAATATCGGAAAGACCCGAAAAATTTGTTATGACCGGTGATTTTAATGCTACACCCGACTCCCCCGAAATAAAGCTGATAACAGATGCTCTTGCCTACCGTGGTGCTATTGACTGTACCGAGGGCTTTCCCCCAACCTTCCACGCCTTTGGAAAAATACCTGAGAGTGAATGGGTTAAAATCGACTACATATTTACCGACGGAAAATGCCTTAGCTCCTACCCTGTGGCTGATATTATGGAGGATGGAAAATATTATTCCGACCATAATGCGGTGGTTTCGATTATAGAACTATAATCAGTAAATGCAGAATCTATGTGAATGCAGAATGAACCGTCCTCGACCGCACCCGGTGGGTGAAAAAGGGAGAGGTAAGGTGTGGCAGTCGTCGATGAATCCAACCGAGACCTGACTGAGGGCAGGATGAATCGGAAACGACAACAGACAATGAGTAAATGCATAATCTATGTGAGTGCAGAATTCAGAATTGATTGATTTGATGTAAATGCAGATTGAATCGGTAACGACAACAGACCGGTTTATAATAAAATAAGAATTTTCCGACTGCGAAGGAAAATAATCCTTACCTATTCACCATTCCCTTTTGGCTTTTCACTATAATAAAAAATCCCGCCCATTGCTCTTTGCAAATGGGCGGGTATTTCTTTATTCGTTAGGGTCAAGATACTTGGAATAGGTCTTATAGTAATCTATACCCGATGCCACAGTCATAAATGTCATAACTGCGATTGTTACATAGCTTATAATGTGGTAGTCAGTAACTCCGATAAGCTTGAAAAGAACAGGCTCTATGAGGAGTGCACAAATACATACACACTGGGAAAGGGTCTTGCACTTACCAAAGAAGCTTGCTGCAATAACACCTGCACCTGCACCGGAGCATACAAGACGGATAGATGTTACTGCAAGCTCACGGAAGAATACTATCGCACTCACCCAAACCATAACTGACTTGAATATAACATCCTCTGCATCAATTGTAACCGTAATGGATAAAAGAGATGCAAAAATCATAAATTTGTCTGCCAAGGGGTCCATAAACTTGCCGAAGTTGGTAACCAATTTATACTTTCTTGCTATTTTACCGTCTATAAAATCGGTAGTTGCTGTTATGATAAATACAGCTGCAGATACAAGTCCTCTTACATATATATTAGTGATGTATAGAACACAAGCCACAAAGACGGGAACAAGCAAAACTCGAAGGATGGTCAGCTTGTTTGGCAAATTCATTTTCTTTTTGTTTTCTTTCATACTATTTCTCCTGTCAAATCATACTCGAGAGCATCCTTGATACGAACACGGACAAAGGTTCCCTCAGGTATTTTTATTTTAGATAAAAAGAATACATTTCCGTCAATTTCGGGGGCATTATCTGCTGTTCTTCCGTAATAGGTTTCACTAACAGGGTCGTATCCCTCACAAAGAACCTGTACCTCTTTTCCAATTTTACTTTTCAATTGCCTGTCTGTTATGGAAAGCTGAGCCTTCATTATAGCCTCATATCTTTCCTCCTTGATTTCCTCATCTATCTGGTCCTCAAAGTCATAGGCAGGAGTGTTTTCCTCCCTTGAATATGTAAAAGCACCGAAATGCTCGAATTTGGCTTCCTTTACAAACTCGCAAAGCTCGTCAAACTCAATTTCACTCTCTCCCGGAAAGCCTACAATTGCTGTGGAACGGATTGAAATTCCCTTTACCCTCTTACGAAGAGTCTTTATTACATTGCGGATAAGCTTACCGTCTCCGTGACGGTTCATTTTCTTGAGTATCTTATCCGAAATATGCTGTATAGGAAGGTCAATGTATTTTACAAGCTTTTTATTTGTTTCAAACTCGCAAATAAGCTCCTCTGTCACCTTTTCGGGATAGCAGTAAAGAACTCTTATCCAGGTTACATCCGTTTCCTCAGACAGACGACGGATAAGCTTGTGTAAGCAATACTCTCCGTAAAGGTCTATACCGTAGGAGGTGGTATCCTGTCCTACTATTACAAGCTCCTTAACTCCTAAGGATACTATCTCCTGTGCCTCCTTTACAAGATCGTCTATCGGTCTTGAACGGAATCTGCCACGGAGCTTGGGAATTGCACAATAGGTACAGCAGTTATCACATCCCTCGGAAATTTTAAGATAAGCCATAGAATCACCTGTGGTTACAATTCTGTCTCCACCCAGCTCTACTGTGTTTTTATCCTTAAATTCCTTAAATTTTTCACCTTTTGCAACAGCCTTTACAGCCTCTACAATACTGTGAACGCTGCCCGTACCGAGAAGAGCATCAACCTCGGGCATCTCCTCCATTACCTCTTCTCTGTATTTTTCAGCCATACAGCCGGTAACAACTATTCCCTTCAGCTTACCGTTTTCCTTAAGCCATGCAATATCGAGAATATTGTCAATAGATTCCTGCTTGGCATCCTGAATAAAGGCACAGGTGTTTATTACCACTATATCGGCATCCTCTGCGTCTGTTATCATATACCCCTCCGACACAAGATGTCCGAGCATAACCTCTAAATCAAGCTGATTTTTAGGACAGCCGAGGGATACAAATCCTACTTTAATTGCCATGTTTTTCTCCTTCAGCGAATATGTGAATACCCGCCTTTATATCATTTATGCTATAACCGTAACGCATAAGAGAAGCCATCATTTTACCCACATCCTCCTTTTCCTTAGGAAGGGGGTTATACTTCTGTGAAATGATATAGGCACAGTTTGCCCCGAAATCCACATTTTTAAGAGCTGATTTAAGAAATTCCATAACATCGTCCCTCTTAAATCCCTTAACTATAAACTCCTCGGCAATCTTCATCTGTCCGTACTTTTTGCGTAGACAGCTCTCAAGCAGAATACCCATCTGCTTCTTCTCATCTATATATCCTCTGTGCTCCATATAAAGAGCTACATTTTCACAAAGCTCCCTTGCATATCCTCTCTGCATCAGCTTATTCACAAGAGTTTTCTTATTATTATCTCCGTATGAAAGAATGGTAAAGGCATGACGGCGTGCGTTATCGAAGAGCATCTCTTCTCTTATCTTAAGAAAATGCTCATCATCAATTATCTCGCCCTCATCAATATCAAATCTCTCGTACTGATCGTTTGAAAGAAGCATCTCAAACTTAGTACCCATAGAAGATGAAATGTGTAAGGTGTAGCCTTGCTGGGATTTCTTTATTTTTTCTACGGTGTAATAAATTTCATTTTTCATAATCATCAATCCAAATTAAGTGCGTCTAAGTCAAAATCTCCTGAGTCGATATCAAAGCTATCTCCCTCAGAAACCTCTCCATTTTCTATCTTTTTCTTGATTTTTTCTTCAAGCTCCTTCATAAGCTCAGGGTTATCCTCAAAGAATTTTCTTGTATTATCCTTACCCTGACCTATTTTTGCTCCGTCATATGAGAACCAGGAGCCACTCTTTTCTACGATATCGAGATTTACTGCCATATCTATAATCTCGGAGGACTTTGAAATTCCCTTACCGTAAAGAATGTCAAACTCCGCAATCTTAAAAGGAGGAGCAACCTTATTTTTTACAACCTTTACCTTAACTCTGTTACCATAGGAATCGGAGCCCTGCTTAAGAGTTTCGGTTTTTCTTACATCGAGACGGACTGAGGCATAGAATTTAAGTGCCTTACCTCCTGTTGTAGTCTCGGGGTTACCGTACGCAATACCTATTTTATCTCTCAGCTGGTTTATAAATATTACAATACAGTTGGTCTTTGATACTATAGCAGTAAGCTTACGGAGTGCCTGGGACATAAGCCTTGCCTGTACTCCCATATGGCTCTCACCCATCTCACCCTCTATCTCCTGTCTGGGAACAAGAGCTGCAACGGAGTCTATTACTACTATATCAACAGCACCGGAATTTATAAGTGTTTCCGTGATTTCGAGAGCCTGCTCTCCGTCATCGGGCTGGGAGAGATACAAGTCATCTATATTTACTCCTATTGCCTTTGCATACACGGGGTCCAGGGCGTGCTCTGCATCTATGAAGGCTGCTGTGCCTCCCAGCTTCTGAGCCTCTGCAACGGCGTGAAGAGCTACCGTTGTTTTACCTGAGGATTCAGGACCGTATATTTCTATAATTCTTCCCCTTGGCAATCCACCAACTCCCAGGGCAAGGTCAAGGTTGAGTGAGCCTGATGATACAACGCTTACATTGGATTTCTTTTTCTCTCCAAGTCTTACAATAGACTCCTCTCCGTTAGCCTTTCTAATCTGGGCAATTGCAGTCTCAAGGGCTTTTTTCTTGTCATTTACTGCTTCATTTTTTTCTGTAGCCTTTGTAGCCTTCTTCGCCATTTATTTTCTCCTTAGCTATAATTTTCTTCAGGAGCTAACTCCACTATCGGATGCTATGATCCGATGAAGTGAAGCCTATACTCCATTTACTTTAATTTTTTTAGACAGTAGCAGAATCAAGTCTCCAGCCATCAGTCTCCTTACGGATTACTACCTCTACCTCTTCTCCCTCGGTGCTCATAATGGTGGCTACTATTCTTTTACTTCTGATGCTATCTATTTTTATTGTATCGTATTTATACTGTGTAATTTCTATAGACTCATAATCCTTATATACAGCAATTAGTCCTGTGGAATCCTCTATATATCTGGATTTTGTAAGACCTCCCGTTCCACCGACTGACGGATTAAGGTGATACTGTATCAGGGAATTTG
The DNA here is from genome assembly GCA_017451485.1 of Clostridia bacterium. Taxonomy (GTDB): domain Bacteria; phylum Bacillota; class Clostridia; order Oscillospirales; family CAG-272; genus RGIG2000. The sequence continues at coordinate 8,130 of JAFTOG010000033.1, forward strand.
CATAAGACGCTGTAAATACCTCCTTTGTCCTTGCGGAGAGAATATCTACCGTCTTGTACTTCTCGTTAAGGTCAACCTGTCTGTAAACCGACTGATAAATCATACTGTCATCGTAATTAAGACCCTTACCGTAATAAATTTCATTAAGCTCACAGGAGGCTTTTACAAGATCCTCAACTATGACAAGTGCCTCCTCCTCCTCCGGTCGTGTGGTAAATTCTATAATAAGCATTACACCACCGACAATAAGGGCAATGGCTAACAGAATAAATATAATTCTTTTCTTATTCTTAATCATCAGTTATCCGATGCCTCTGCTTCCTTTAATGAATTTTCTTCATTTACAGACACATTATCGGAGATTTTTTCTCCTCCATCTGTGGCATCTGCATAAACCTCTGTATTTATTTCAGAAATTTCATCTTCCTTTTCGGAATCGGTAAAAGACATCTTAACTATCTTTGCATTCTTTTCAAGCTTCATAACCTTGACGCCTGTTGCACTTCTGTTATATACGGGAATTTCGGAAACGGAGGTTCTTATTACCACTCCCTCATTTGTAATGGCAATAATATCCTTTTCCTCATCTACAACACCTATAGATGCAAGCTTTCCTGTCTTTTCGCTTATATTGTGTGCTCTGACACCGAATATACCTCTGTTCCTTGACTCAAAGTCGGAGAAGCTGCTCCTCTTTCCAAAGCCATTTTCCGTCACTGTCAGGAGCTGCTTTTCATCATCAACTATTACAGCACCTATTACAGAATCACCGTCACGGAGCTCAATACCACGGACACCTCTTGCAGTTCTTCCTACTATGCTTACCTTATTTTCGGAGAATCTTGCTCCCTGTCCGTTTCTTGTAGCTATTATAACATCACTCTCGCCCTTGGTGTGACCTACAAATATAAGCTCATCACCCTCGTCAAGATTAATAGCTATTTTACCGCCCTTACGCTTATACTCATATTCCTTAACCTGTGTACGCTTGATAACACCGTTTTTTGTAACCATTACAAGATACTCGTTATCATTAAACTCAGTCAAGGAAATCATAGCTGTTACCTTTTCTCCCTTTTCAATTTCTATAAGGTTAATAAGGTTATTTCCTTTGGCTGTTCTCGAGGATTCGGGAATCTCATATACCTTCTTTAAGAATATCTTTCCTCTGTCCGTAAACATAAGCAGGTAGGAATGGCTGTTTGCTACAAGGATATTTTCAATATTATCCTCTTCCTTTGTACCCATACCTATAATACCCTTACCACCACGCCTTTGTGCTGAGTAGGTATCTGTTGATACTCTCTTTATATATCCTGCATCTGTAAGAGTTACTACGCACTCATGTCTGGGAATCAAATCCTCAAGGTCTATCTCATCCTCGGAATCAACAATCTCTGTTCTTCTCTCATCTGCGTATTTTCTCTTTATTTCAAGAAGCTCTGTTTTTATTATTTCCTTAACAAGACCCTCATCTGCAAGAACTTCATTAAGCTCCTTGATTTTTGCATAAAGATTATTTAATCTGTCCTCTATCTTCTGTCTTTCAAGACCGGAAAGTCTGCCAAGAGTCATATCTACAATAGCCTGAGCCTGCTCATCGGTAAGCAAAAATCTCTCCTTAAGATTTTCCTTAGCTGCCTGTGTGCTCTCGGATGCTCTGATAATTGAAATAATTTCATCAATATTATCAATAGCAGTCTTGTAGCCCTCATAAATATGAGCCTCTGCCTTAGCCTTAGCTAAGTCGAATTTTGTTCTTCTTATTATTACATCCTCTTGGAACTTTATATACTCTCCAAGCAGCTCACGAAGTCCGAGAGTCTTAGGCTCACCGTTTACAAGTGCAAGCATATTTACAGCACATGTATCCTGGAGCTGTGTATTTTTGTAAAGGGTATTGAGTATTACCTGAGGATTTGCATCCCTCTTATACTCAATTACTATTCTCATACCACGGCGTCCACTCTCATCTCGGAGGTCCGATATTCCCTCAATTCTCTTATCCTTAACCATATCCACTATGGCTTTTATCATCTGGCTCTTATTAACCATATAAGGAATTTCGGTAATTACTATTCTTCTGTGCTCCTCCTCGATAGTAGCCTTGGAACGGACCATTACTCTTCCCTTACCTGTGGTATAGGCATCTATAATACCTTTTCTGCCGTAAATTGTGGCATAGGTAGGAAAGTCTGGGCCCTTTATATACTCCATCATTTCCTCAACTGTGGCATCCGGGTTTTCCATTAAGTGGATTGTACCGTCAATTACCTCACCTAAGTTATGGGGAGGAATGTTGGTAGCCATACCTACGGCAATACCCACGCTTCCGTTTACCAAAAGATTAGGAAATCTTGAGGGGAGTACGCTGGGCTCCTTTCTTGTATTGTCAAAGTTGGGTACAAGGTCTACTACATCCTTTTCGATATCTGACATAAGCTCGTTGGCAAGCTTAGACATTCTCGCCTCTGTGTAACGGTATGCGGCAGCACCGTCTCCGTCCACATTACCGAAGTTACCGTGTCCGTCAACCAAAACGTAACGGAGTGAAAATGGCTGCGCCATTCTTACGAGAGTTCCGTATACGGACTGGTCACCGTGGGGATGATATCTACCAAGAACATTACCTACTGTGGTAGCTGATTTTCTAAAGGGCTTGTCCGAGGTAAGATTATCCTCGTACATAGCGTAAAGAACTCTACGCTGACCAGGCTTCATACCGTCTCTTACATCGGGAAGAGCACGGCTTACTATAACACTCATGGAATATTCAAGGAAGGCTTCCTTTATCCTTGATTCCATTTGTCTGTTTACTATCATTTGCTCGGTATTTTCATAATCGAGCAATTCTTCTCTGTCTCTCATATATCCGAGCCTCCTTAAATATCAAGATTTTCTACAAATTTGGCGTTCTTTTCTATAAACTCACGACGGGGAGCTACCTGATCTCCCATAAGAAGGGAGAATATCTCATCACACTTCATAGCGTCACCTATCTCCACCTTAATAAGAGTTCTTGTGGTGGGGTCCATTGTGGTCTCCCACAGCTGCTCCTTGTCCATCTCTCCGAGACCCTTATATCTTTCTGCTCTGCCTCCACCGATTTCCTCAAATATCTTATCTCTTTCCTCATCGGAGTAGGCATATTTTTCAATCTTACCCTTTGTAATCTTGTAAAGAGGTGGCTTAGCTAAAAATATATGTCCCTCATCTATAAGCTGTCTCATATGTCTGAAGAAGAAGGTTAAAAGAAGGACCTGGATATGGCTACCGTCTACATCGGCATCTGCCATAATAATAATTTTTCCGTATCTTAATTTAGAAGCGTCAAATTCCTCTCCTATTCCGCATCCAAGGGCTTGGATAATAGGAATAAGGCTTTCGTTGGAATAAACCTTATCTAAACGGCTCTTTTCAACATTCAAAACCTTACCTCTCAAAGGAAGTATAGCCTGGAAACGGCTGTCTCTACCGTCCTTAGCACTTCCTCCCGCAGAGTCTCCCTCTACAAGATAAAGCTCTGTAAATTCCTTTCTTCTGTCCTGGCAGTCGGCAAGCTTATCGGGCATGGAGGAGCTCTCAAACACTCCCTTTCTTCTTGCTAAGTCTCTTGCCTTTCTTGCTGCCTCACGGGCTCTTGATGCTGCACAGGATTTATCTATAATAGCCTTTGCTATATCCGGGTTTTCCTCATAGAACTCGCCCAGCTTTGTGCAAACTATATTATCTACTATGTTTCTTATTTCGCTGTTACCTAGCTTTGCCTTTGTCTGGCTCTCAAACTGTGCATCGGGGAGCTTAACGGATACAATGGCGCAAATACCCTCACGGGCATCCTCTCCGGAGAGATTCTTATCGGAATCCTTTAAGAATCCAAGCTTTCTTGCATACTGGTTAGTCACCTTTGTAAGAGCATTCTTAAAGCCTACCTCATGGGTACCACCGTCAACCGTCGCCATATTATTTGCGAAGGTTATAATGCTTTCTGTATAGGTATCATTATACTGGAGGGCTACCTCAGCTGTAATATCATCCTTTTCAGCCTTCATATAGATAACATTATTGTGTATCATATTGGCATGCTTTAAGGAGTTTACATACTCTACAAACTGGATAATACCACCCTCGTAGCAGAGGTCATTTACAACCTCCTCCTCACCTCGACGGTCCTTGAATATAATTCTTATACCTGCATTAAGAAATGCCTGCTCTCTTATTCTTGTAAGGAGAGTTTCATATTCAAAATTAACATCCTCAAATATATCGGCATCGGGCTTAAAGCGTACATAAAGACCGTGCTTTCCGTCAGGGGCAGGTCCCTCGTAGTTAAAGGGTCTTGCTACCTTTCCCTTTTCAAATCTTTCTGTATAGCGATTACCGTTTACACAGTTTTCTACCTCCACCCACTCGGAAAGAGCATTAACAACAGAGGCACCTACTCCATGGAGACCACCGGATATCTTATATCCACCGCCACCGAATTTACCTCCTGCGTGCAGCACAAGAAATACTACCTCAAGTGTAGGTGTTCCTGTCTTTGCATTTATACCCTCGGGCACTCCTCTACCGTTATCCTGTACAGATACGCTTCCGTCAGGGTGCAATACTATTTCTATAGTATCACAGTGACCTGCCATAGCCTCGTCTATGGAGTTATCCATAATTTCATATACAAGATGATGCAGACCACGAAGGGAGGTTGTACCTATATACATACCCGGTCTTTTTCTAACCGCCTCAAGTCCCTCTAAGACCTGTATTTGATCTGCCTCGTAAGTGTTTGTAATTTTATTTTCTTCCATCATTTCCTCCGGAAAATGCATCTTTCATAATGCTTAATACATAAATAAGGTGCAAAATTTTAATTTAATTTCTATTATCTATTTATAAATTGTTGATGAGTTAAAGGGAGATAGATATACCGTTTCATCCCTCATGACTATAAAGGATTTTGGAAGCTCATAACCAAGGGGAATTACTCTTTTTTCCTTTTCTGCTTCCTTAAGAAATTTTCTTGTGTAAAGGGACACAGTAGATGAGTCAAGGTCGAATATAGCTACTATATCCTCTCTTCTCACAGACTTTGTGGGTCCTATGTGAAGGTACATTATATCTTTCTTCCTTCCTTGATTCTTATCATATTTTCATTATAGCTGTCAAATACAGATGGCTCACAGGTGGTTATAATAACCTGCTTATTATCAATGCTTGATAAAATATATTGCTTTCTTTTTTCATCAAGCTCCGATAATACATCGTCAAGCAAAAATACAGGATATTCATTAGTATATTCCCTGCTTATTTCTCCCTCTGCCATTTTCATAGCCAGAGCAAGGGACCTCTGCTGTCCCTGAGAGGCATAAAGACGGGAATCCCTACCGTTTATATCTATTTTCAAATCATCCTTGTGTATACCGTAAAGAGTGGAGCCGTATTTTATCTCCCTCTCCCTGTTTGAGTTGTAAAGGGTAAGATACTTTTCCCTTGCTTCCTCCTTACTCCAGCTATCCTTAATTGAATGGTTGGCATCATAGGTAACGGTTGGTATTTCCTTACCGTCCGTCATATCCTTAAAAAATTCCTTTACCCAGTAATCGAGCCTCTTAATATATTCATCTCTAATAAGGCTTATTTCTGCCGAAAGGGTGGCAAGCTCCTCGGAATAAACATCTAAAAGCTGTGTTATATTTATTTCCTCAGTCTCCTCTCTTTTAAGTACGGCATTTCTGTTCATTATATAATTGTTATATTTTGCAAGGAGTCTTATATAATCCGGCTTCAGCTGGGATATAGCCACATCAAGAAAGCTTCTTCTTACCGAGGGGGAATCACTGATAATACCGAGGTGTGATGGACAGAATAATACAGCACGGAATTCTCCTATTATTTCAGATGTTCTTGACACCTTTACATTATTTCTGTAAAAGGACTTTGGTTTACTTTGGGATATCTCTACACCTAAGGTAACAGGACCCGAGGAATTTTCAAATTTAAGCAAGGAATATGCAGATTGGGAGCCGAATTTTATAAGCTCCTTATCCTTGGAGGCACGAAAGCTCCTGCCCCTTGCAAAAATATAAATACCTTCAAGAATATTTGTTTTTCCCTGGGCATTATCTCCGTATATTACATTGACCCCGTCGGAAAACTCAATCAATTCACTGTCTATATTGCGAAAGCCTATCAGCTCTGTGCTTTTTATTTTCATCAGTTATTCATTCTTATGGGCATTACAAAGTACTTGTAGGTACCCTCTTCTTTATTCTGAGGCTCTACAAGAACTCCGGAGAAGGGATTGGAATAGGACATCTTTATTTCACCGTCATCACATACTCTTATAGCGTCTAAAAGGAATTTACAGTTAAATGCAATCGTAATAGAGCCCTCATTTTCCTTTCTTATATCCAATTCGTCATAAACATTACCGTTAGAGGAATTGGTAGAAATGGAAAGAACCTCATCTATTGTAAATTTAACAAAGGAACGGATAGAGCCGTTTAATCTGTCCTCTACTATAAGGGAGGATCTTTCAAGAGCGTTTCTCAAATCCTCTGCCTTAAGATAAGTAACTATCTTATGCTCCTTAGGTAAAAGTCTTTCATAATTTATATAATCGGAATCTATGGTTTTTGAGAAGAGTGTAAATTCTCCTATTTTGAATACCATATATCTTCTTGTTACCTTAATTTCCATAGTATCCTCGGAATCCTTGATCATCTTTATAGCATCTGATAAGGTCTTACCGGGAACAATAAACTTGAGATTCAAGGAGGATCCATCTCTGTTTCTGCTCTCAAGAGCAACCTTTTTCTCACAGTAGGCAAGACGGTTGGAGTCGCAGGAAACGATAGTAACAGAATCCTCATCTATCTGGAAATAAGCACCTGAGAAAACAGGTCTTGAATCATTCTGTGCGATGGCAAAGGATATCTTATTAACAAGCTTCTTAAAGAGATACTGAGGGATTACAAAGCCCTTTTCACCCAAAACATCGGGAATAGAGGGGAAATCTCCACCGGGGAGGGCCTTGATATCAAAGTGTGAAAGACCGGACTCAATAATTGTTTTATAATTGGAATCTACAGAAACCTTTATTTCCCCGTCTGGAAGAGTTTTAATAATCTGTAAGAACTTCTGTGCTTCTATTACACAGTTGCCCTCCTCTAACACCTGACACTCAAACTGTGTCTTAATACCCTTTTCATTATCAAAGGTCTCTGCCTTGCATATATTATCGGATGTGCAGTTTAGGTGAAAGCCCTCAAGGGCAGGAATGGTGGTTCTTGATGATACTGTATAGGTAAGAGGGGAAAGGTAATTTAATATTGTCTGCTTGTCAAATATAACGATCATAATATAATTCCTCCAAAATAAGGTAAATGATTTTTAATTGCCTTTTAATTGAAATTTTTTGATTTTGAAAAATCTTTTTTTCTTGTTTTTTTATTTAATAAAATTTAATATTGGCAGTAGCAGGAGTAAAAGTATTAGGGGCATGGGAAAGAGTGGAAAACTGTGTAAAGCCCTTGTTTTTCAAGGAAAAAGACACTTTTTTATCAACTTTTTAAGGTTGTATTAAGTGGAAAACTTTTGACTTTTTTCGACATGAAAAATCTCTTATTTTCCACTTTTACCCGTTGGTTGATTAAAGTAGTGTTGAAAACTTTTTGTTTTTAATTTGTAAAATACCTTAAAAAGCCTTGATTTATAAGGGATTTGACCGATTTTGTAAGAATAAAAGTTTTCCACAGTTATCAACACCAGTTATATACCGGAGGTTATAGTTCTTATGAGCTCACGAATCTCCATAGAGAGCTCTCCGTTATGCTCCATCTCCTCCTTAATAACCTTTTCCGATGAGATTACAGTGGTTCTGTCCCTGTTAAGAGCCTTACCAATCTGTCCCTGGGAAAGGGATGTCATGGTCCTTGCTATGTATACACAAATATGACGGGCCATAGCTATTTCCATATTTCTCTTGGAGGAAAGTATATCCTCTCTTGAAATATCATATTTCTTTGATACAGCAAGGATAATTTCATCCATTCTCTTTTCATCATTTTCCTTGGTGCTTATAAAATCCTTGATAGCATTTTTTACTCTTTCTATATCCATTTCACCACCCTCAAGGAGAGAGATAGCACCGAGCTTTTTGATAACTCCCTCCAGCTGTCTTATGGAGGAGGTTACATTCTCGGCAAGATAATTAAGAGTCTCAGGACTGAGAGTAAGGTTGCTCTGCTTAGCCTTCTGCTTGAGGATAGCTACACGAAGGTCAAAGTCGGGTAAGGAAATATCTGCCATAATTCCGGACATAAATCTGGACTGCAATCTCTCCTCCAGGGTTTTAATTTCCTTAGGAGGACGGTCAGAGGTAAGGATTATCTGCTTATGCTCCTCGTGAATGGCATTAAAGGTATTAAAAAGCTCCTCCTGAGTAGATATTCTTCCTGCTACGAACTGGATATCGTCTATGAGAAGAACATCTGCATTTCTGTACTTGTCCCTGAATTGGATAGTAGTCTTTTTCTGGATGGCATCTATAAGCTGATTTGTAAATTCCTCACCCTTTACATATATTATTTTCTTGGTGGGGAAGTTCTTTGATATACGGTTTGTAATAGCATAGAGCAAATGCGTCTTTCCTACTCCCGAGGGACCGTATATAAAGAGGGGATTGTAAAGATTGTGTATATCCACCGTATCGTAGTCCTTATCAGCTACGGCAAGGGATGCGGCATTGGCAAATTTATTAGATGAGCCAACCACAAAATTGTCAAAGGTATATTCCAGCTTGTAGTTATCGGGCACGGTAGCTGTCTTACCCTCTGTGTCCTCTCCTCTCTTCATCTTCTTGAATATTTCTATATTTTCACGGGAGAGGTCTGCCTCACCGTTCTCACGGGAGGTAATGGAGATATCCGGCTTAAAGCCCACTATCTGGAAAAGAGCACCTGCAATCTCCTCGGAAAACTGCTTCGCAATAATATCTCTTTTAATATTTGTAGGAGTTGTAAATATTACCTCATCAGGGGTTAAGGATATCATTTTAAGATCGCTGAACCATAGCTTTACCACCGTGTCCTTATGATTGGATTTAAGTATTTGTAAAACATATTCCCATATATTTTCAAGATCTGTCATAGCCTGTCCTTTCTTAAGAGCTGTAAAGGAATACTCCAAAAAATAATATTAATAGTTAAGCCCTTAAAGTTAGATTAAGAATATTATATTTATACATATATAATTATAATATATATCCAAAATATTGTCAAGGTGGAAAGGGAGTTTTTTTAAAAATAAGAACCCGATTTTGGGACAATTTAAGCATATTTTTATTTGCACCTTGAAAATATGGGAAAAAAAGTATATAATTATCATACGTAAATAAACAAAAGGGCAGATAAAATAATCTGCTCGGTTGATAAAATACACACGGGAGAGATAATAATGAAGATATTTATAGTAGGCGGAGGACAGGTAGGAAGTAACCTTGCCACCTCCCTCGTTGCGGAAATGCATGACATCACGGTTATAGACCCTGATGAAAGGGTGCTGGAATCCATAGGAAGCCGTAACGACGTTATATGCTATGTGGGAAACGGAGCCTCCTTTTCTGTTCTCCAGTCTGCCGGCATAGAGGACTGTGACCTTATGATTGCTGTAACTCTTTCCGACGAGGTGAATATGCTTGCCTGCCTATGTGCCCATAAGCTGGGAGCCAGGCATACGGTAGCCAGAGTGAGAAACGGTGACTACTCCTCCCAGCTCTATGAGCTTAAAAAGGATCTTGGACTTACCATGGCTATAAATCCCGAAAAGGCTGCAGCCGAGGAAATAGCGAGAATAATACGCTTTCCCTCTGCATCCCGTATAGAGATTTTTGCCAAGGGCAGGATGGAAATGGTGTCCTTCAAGATACCTAAGGATAACCCCCTTGAAAATATGATGCTTAAAAATCTCACATCCTCCCTTAATATCAAGGTGCTTGTATGTGCAGTTGACCGTGGAGGAGAGCTTATAATCCCGGACGGTGATTTTATAATAAAGGCAGGGGATGAGCTTTATATCACAGGCTCCCCAAAGGAAATTGAAAGAGCATTAAGAAGAGCAAAGCTCTATGTAAACCCTGTAAAGAATCTCGTTATAAGTGGCGGAGGAAGAATTACTCATCATCTTTGTGAGGCACTCTCCAAGAAAAACATATCCTTAAAGATTATAGAAAGGGATAATGAAAAGGCAGAGGAAATGGCAGCTCTTATTCCTTCTGCTGTGGTTATTCACGGAGATTCCACCGACGAGGAGCTTCTTATTGAGGAGGGTATCAAAAATGCCGATGCCTATGTAGCTCTCGGTGATACGGAGGAGGGAAATATTCTCAGCTCCCTCTTTGCCAAGAGAAACGGAGTTAAAAAGGTAATAGCAAAGACAGACAGCGAAAGAATGGGAGCTATTACCAGAGAGCTGGGTCTTGAGACCTCTGTGTCACCAAAAGCCGTTACCGTTAACAGTATTTTGCGTTATGTCAGGGCTATGGCAGAGAGTGAATCCTGCGAAAACATAACATCCCTTTATAAGATTCTTGACGGTCGTGCCGAAATATTGGAGTTTACGGTTGACGAGGCAATTGACGGGCTTACGGGAATTACACTAAAGGAGCTTTCCTTAAAAAAGAATCTTCTTATAGCCGGAATAGTGCGTAAAAACGACGCAATAATCCCCGGTGGTAATGATTTTATCAGCGTGGGAGATTCTGTTCTTGTTCTGACAACAGGGCACTCCTTTACAAGACTCAGTGATATTATAGAGGGCTGATATGAACAGAAGAATGATATTTCACATACTCGGTAAGATACTTCTTGTGGAGGCTGCACTTATGCTCCCCTCCGTGGCTGTGGGTCTTATCTATGGGGAAAAGGCAACCGTTTCCTTTCTCCTCCCAATGGGTCTTTTGTGTGCAATAGGCTTTCTGCTTACTGCAAAAAAGCCACAGAACAAGGATATTTATGAGAGAGACGGATTTTTTATAGTGGCGAGTGCCTGGGTGCTTATGTCCCTGTTCGGTGCTCTGCCCTTCTATTTCAGTGGCTCATTTAACTCATTTATAGATTGCTTTTTTGAGGTTGTTTCCGGTTTTACCACCACAGGGTCGTCGATTTTGTCCGATGTTGAGGCTCTTCCAAAATGCATTATGTTCTGGAGATGCTTTACCCATTGGGTGGGTGGTATGGGAGTGCTTGTATTCGTAATGGCTATACTTCCCCTGTCGGAGGAAAGATCACTTTACCTTATGCGTGCAGAGGCTCCCGGACCGATAGTCGGTAAGCTTGTGCCTAAAATGAAAAGCACAGCAAGGCGTCTGTATTGTATTTATATTGTTTTAACCATTATTTGTGTTATATTTCTCCTTGCAGGAGGCATGCCGCTTTTTGATGCTCTTTGCCACTCCTTTGGTACAGCCGGAACAGGTGGCTTGAATGTAAAAAATGCAGGGATCGGTCATTATAACAGCGTATATATAGAAATGGTTATTGCTGTGTTTATGCTTATTTTTGGTGTGAATTTCAACCTATACTATCTCATTCTTTTAGGAAGCATTAAAGATGCACTGAAGAGTGAGGAGCTACGCTGGTATATAGGTATAGTTGGAGTATCCACCCTTGCCATATCCCTTAACATTATGAAGACCTTTAAGGGAGAATCCTTTAGATACGCATTTTTCCAGGTGGCTTCAATAATCACCACAACAGGCTTTGCTACAACGGATTTTAATATTACCTTTCCGGAATTTTCAAAAAGCATACTTGTGCTTCTTATGTTTACGGGTGCCTGTGCAGGCTCCACGGCGGGAGGCTTTAAGATAAGTAGACTTATTATCCTTATCAAAAACTTCAAAAAGGAGATAAGAAAGCTTCTCCATCCAAGGTCGGTAACTGTAATAAAATTGGAGGGAAAGCCTATAAGCTCCTCCCTTTCTCACAACACTCTTGCATACTTTATGATATATATTATCTTGATGATAGTGTCGGTAATTGCAATATCCGTAGACAATTTTGATTTTACAACAAATGCCACAGCAGTAATCACCTGCTTTAACAATGTAGGTCCCGGACTCAGCGTTGTAGGACCTATGGGTAATTTTGGAGGATTTTCCTGGTTTTCTAAGCTGGTTCTGTCATTTAATATGCTCTTTGGCAGACTTGAGATTCTTCCTATGCTCGTTCTCTTTAATCCCATGGCTTGGAAAAAGAAAAGCTGATAATCCCCGTATTGGCGTGATGACCTTGATGGACAATCACGCAGTCAAATCCGTCTTCAATAGGTAAAATCCACCTATGTGGATGAGATCGCTTTCACGATAAAAGCCTGCTTCGCAGGGTTGTATTTAGATGGATCTGATTTCATCCGAGGACTTGTCCTTGAATTTCATTTGAACGAAGTAAAGATTTCATCGTTGCTGTGCAACGATTTCATTAAACCAACAGACAAAGAGATAACATTTGGGCTGCAAACCGACTTGTTATCTCTTTCTGTCGTTATAATAACCTCCTACTTACTCCTTAAAGGTGAATGCTCAAAAATATATACATAAAACAGCCACAGGGTCTGCCATGTGGCCGGAATTGTTATATGCAAAAATAAATAATGTGTTGAAATTCACCTTGGATTGTGATAGAATAACCTTATCATTTTATAAGGGGGTGTGGTTATGAATGACAAGGAAAATAAAAAAGGCGTAAAAATAAGGGCACTAAAGCATGCTTTTCCAAAAACTCTCCCAATACTTGCTGGCTTTTTGTTCCTCGGTATGTCCTACGGATTTTACATGAGAGCCGAGGGCTTTCCTTTCTATTTTCCCATACTTATGAGCATTGTTATTTTCGGTGGCTCTCTGGAGTTTGTGGCTGTGAGCATGCTCCTTTCCGTATTCTCCCCCGTAACAGCCTTTTTTATGGCTCTTGTAATACAGGCAAGGCACCTTTTTTACGGAATAACCCTTCTTGACAAATACAAGGGCACAGGGAAAAAGAAGCTGTATCTTATTTTCGGTATGTGTGACGAGAGCTTTTCCATAAACTGCTCGGCAGAAATACCCGAGGATGTGGATAAGGGATGGTTCTATTTCTTTGTAACCCTGCTTAATCAGTCCTATTGGGTCCTCGGTGCATCTCTTGGCTCTCTGGTCGGTAGCTTTGTAGCCTTTAATACAGAGGGCATAGAGTTTGTTATGACATCTATGTTCATTGTTATATTCTTGGAAAACTGGCTAAAGGAAAAGCAACACATATCCTCTCTTGTCGGTGTTCTTGCCTCTGTTATCTGTCTTGTGCTCTTTGGCAAGGATTCCTTCCTTATCCCTGCTATGGTGTGTATTGTTCTGCTTCTCTTCGTCTTCAAAAGGCCTATCGGGAGGTGCGAAAAATGACACTTACCCAGCAATTTATAATAATTGGCTTGTGTGCCGTGGCAACAATGCTGACAAGATTCCTCCCATTCCTTGTGTTTTCGGGAGACAGGGAGGCACCTAAGCTTGTGAAGTACATAGGAAAGGCTCTGCCCGGTGCTATTTTCGGTATGCTCGTGGTATATTGCCTGAAGGGAGTATCTGTAATTTCCTTCAGCTACGGTCTGCCTGAGCTTATTGCCATATGCGTGGTTGTTCTTATCCACCTGTGGCAAAGGAAGATGCTTTTATCTATTGCTACCGGCACCGTTGTTTATATGCTCCTTGTACAGCTGGTATTTTAGTAAATTCAAGCTTCCCCATATAATGTATTAAAAGGCAAATAGGCTCCCCAAGACCTCTGCTCTATTGCAGGGCCCTTATGGGGAGTCTTTTTATATGTGTGATTATATTCTGTGCTCTGCACCGACAAGACGGTCACCCTTGTAGGTGAGCTTTAGTGTGAAAAATTCCTGTTCTGTGTCTAAAAGGTCGAGAAAGACCTTGTCGCCCTCCCACATAGGGAGCTCCCGAACCTTTGCCTTATCAACCCAACACAGCTCCCCTTCGGGACAGGAGGAAAGCTCCCCTGTAAATTCCGTACAGGTAAAAAGATGCATAAGCTCTGTTTCATATTTATCCGACACAAAGGTCACAAGACCCCTGTATTTCGGCTTTATAAGAGTTAGCCCCGTCTCCTCATAGACCTCTCGGGTTACGCAGTCAAAAGGGCTTTCCTTCTCCTCAAAATGCCCTCCGACGCCCAACCACTTGCCGTCGTTACCGTCATTTTTACGGCTTGCCTTATGGAGCATAAGATAGGCTCCGTCCTTTTCTATATAACAAAGAGTTGTGTTTTTCAATTGGAATTTCCCTCCGGACTGATTTGTTCATTTTTGTAAGGCTTTCTGAGTTTGATTCCCGTTCCGTGACATCGAGCTTAATTACATCCTTGCCTGAATTTCAGAAAATCAAGGTGAGAGCAGAAGACCGTCATCAATATTACAAGCAAAAAGCAAGTAGCTTTTTCATACTCACTTTATTGTTATTAATTTTATTCTATCATTGTATTACAGTGTTGTCAACAAATATCTTTATACTTGTTAAATATCGGGAAAAATAAGCTCAAAGAAACGCAAAAGCACTTATGACAAACGATTTAATTCGTTATCATAAGTGCTTTTTTGGAAATGCTCGTTATCGCTTCTTGGCATATAAATTAGGCTTGTCTGCTTGGACAAGTGAAGGTGGGTTATCCTCTGATAAGATCCATTATTATGGGCATTAAGAAGGTCATACCAAAGGCTATAGCTATACAGAGAACAAATATAACCGGGAGCCACCAGGTCTTAAAGCTCTTTGAATATCTTGCCTCTGCCTTTTCTATACCGTCCTCGGGAATGTAGAATTTGGCATTGGAGTAATCGTATTTTGTTCTTGTAAATTTATTTTTGATTTTATCCCAAAGCTTTTTGAAAAAGCCCTTCTCTGCCTCCTCCTCGCTGCTCCTTTTACCTTCGATAACGGGGAGTGAGCCTCCGACGCAGGCGATGGTGTTTCTTAATACCTTGCCCTCACGGAGCATATGACGGTAGATAGCCTTGTTTTTGCCCAATTCATCAAGGGAAAGGGCACTGCTTTCGTCCTTTGCCTTGTTAAGAAGATCCCTTACAATGGAGCCGCTGATATTCTGTACAAACCAGAAGGCTACAAAGGACAGGAACACGCCAATGGCAATGGCATAAATTACAATATCTGTTGTTACGACCCAGCCAAGGAACGGTGCGTCGTCTGTTGCTGAAAATAAAAACATAATTACTCCTCGGTTATTTTGTTACCGCAGAGCTTAACCAAAATGTCCTCAAGATCCTCGTTGTCAACAAACTCGATCTGAACTACACGGCACTTACCTTTATTTTGAATTTTGATTTGCTTGCCTGTCAAGGACATAGCTTTTCTCTCTAAGTCCTTGATATAGTCAACAACTAAATCGTCGTTGTCGTCGATTTCATCTGCTGCACTCTGTGCAGACTCGTATATTTTGTTGAGTTTCTTAACAAGAGCCTCGGTGTCACGAACGGAAAGGGAACGGATAAGTATCTTTTTCGCTGTATCCTCTACAATGCTCTTGTCCTTAAGTCCCAACAATGCTCTTGCGTGGCCCGCTGAAATATCTCCGGCCTTGAGAAGCTCCAATACCTCATCGGGAAGGTCCAACAAACGCATAGTGTTGGCAATAGCGGGTCTGCTTTTGCCTACCTTTGCAGATACCTCCTCCTGGGTAAGATTAAACTCCCTCATAAGTGAAGCATAAGCAACAGCTTCTTCATAAGGATTCAAATTTTCACGCTGTACATTCTCAATAATAGCAACCTCAGCTGATTTCATTGCATCTGCTTCCATAACAATAGCAGGAATTTCTGTAAGGTTTGCCATTTTTGATGCTCTCCAACGGCGTTCGCCGGCAATAATCTGGTAAAAACCGCCCTCGCCCATGCGAACAATAATTGGCTGGAGTAAACCGTACTGTGAAATTGAGCTTGCAAGAGCCTCCAGACTTTCTGTATCAAAATACTTTCTCGGCTGATCCTCTTTAGGCTCTATTTCTGATATTCTGATTGTTTGAACGCCGTCCTTTTTTGCAGAAACGGCAACAGCCTTCTCTATAGGGCTATAATTATCGGCAAAAATTGATTCAAGTCCTCTGCCAAGACCTCTTTTTGTAGCCATATTTTGCTTCTCCTCTTAAAATAATTCCGTTCTTTCGAGTATTTCCTTCGCAACATCCTCATATTCCAGACTTCCTTTTGAATATCTGGAGTAATAGTATATTGGCTCTCCATAGCTCGGTGCCTCGCTTAAGGCGACACTGCGAGATATTTTTGTCTTAAAAATCTTTTCGCAGTAGTATTTATTAAGCTCCTCAAACACCTGTGAAGATAGTTTAAGGCGTGAATTGTACATAGTTATTAGTATTCCAACCACTCGTAATCTGGAATTATAGCTGTTTTTGACCCTTTTTATGGTGGACATAAGCTGAGATAATCCCTCAAGAGCATAATATTCGCACTGTATTGGCAAAATTATTCCATTACTTGCAGTAAGTGCGTTGATTGTTGTAATGCCTAACGACGGTGGACAATCTATAATAATGTAGTCAAAATCTCCTCGTCTTTTTAGCTTGTCTATCTGGTTTTTCAAGAAATATTCTCTCTCGTTTTCGGAAACAAGCTCAAAATCTCCGGCTGCAAGTGATACATTTGATGCTATAACAGATAAATTGTTGTATTTTGTGGGAATGATTGCGTCGAAAATATCACATTCTCCTATCAAAACCTCATAAGAAGTCCATTTTGCCGTGCTTTTCATCACTCCGACACCACTTGTGGCACTTCCTTGTGGGTCTAAATCAATTAGTAATACTTTTTTCTTTAATACAGCAAGATATGTAGCAATATTTACAGCCGAGGTTGTTTTTCCTACCCCGCCTTTTTGGTTGGCGAACGATATAACATATGCCATGTAAATTTACCAACCTTTTAATATATTTTTTAGTTATAAAAAGTATACCATAAGATTTATAATAAATCAATAGAAATTTATGTAAATTCCAATATTTTTGCAAATTTGCATTATTAGGTGTTTTTTTGTTTCATGTGAAACATTGGCCCCCTTACCTAACCCCCCTCCCTCGCAGCAAAAGAGAATAATGTTTCCCGTGAAACAATATTTGATTTTTCACCGACCAATAATTATTTACTTTTTTTGCTTTTTGCTTTTTTCTTTTTGCATTACAAAAATGTTTCCCGTGAAACACACCTTAACTCTCTTGCATGGCAGATTAAAAAGCATGTATAATAATTATAAAAACAAAAGCTAAAAAAATTCGTAAAATTGTAAACCGTAGTAAAAAAATAAAGGGAACAGAGAAGAGGATTTTTGCTTTAGCAAAGATCGTCAAATAATGTAATAAATTAACAAAAAGTTTTCCACACCCCCAAGTTCCCTCCATAATTAATTTCTGTGGATAATAGAAACGAATCAACATTTTTAGCCTTAAAATGCCAAAAAACTGCCTAAAATTAGGCGTTTTGGTTGACTATATCTTAAATATCCTTTAATTATGGGGTTGATAAGGGTGTGGAAAACTTTGTTGATAACTCAATTTTTGTTATTTCAAAAAAATTAAAATTCTTTTATAAATCTGTTATCAGATGTAAGATAATGATGTGGAAACGGGAAGGTGAAGAAGTGAAAAGCTTGCCGAGCTTATTAAAATAAAATTTGAGAATTTGTGTGATAATGACGAGGCCAATTGTTTCACATGAAACATCCGACCTACGCTGTTGTTTCATCTGAAGCATTATTTTGTTGGTTTACTATTAAGGAATAATTATTATCTGCTAAATTTTCACTTGATTTAGGAATTAAAATAGTTAGCTCTACAAAATCATCGCTTTCTATTCTTCGAGTTTTAACATTAATACCGGAGCCCTTTACATTGTTTACAGCTCTGTCAACTGCAATATAAAAGGATTTTATGCTTTTGTAGTGGTTTCTTTGTCCGTTTCCTTTACTTTCTACACCGGAATCTATTGTACTGTCAATCAATAACTCGCTTTTGCTAACATTTAATCCCTGATCTATAATTGTATGCAGTAGTTTTTCACGCAATGTATGGTCGAAAACCTTTAATAGGGCTCTTGCATGGCGTTCTGTAAGATTATTTTTGAGTATTAACTCTCTCTCGGAAGGTGTAAGACGGAGAAGACGGAGCTTGTTTGCCACAAAGGACTGACTGTTACTTAACCTTCTTGCAATTTCCTCTTGTGTCAAATTGTATGTATCAATTAGTGTTTCAATTGCTTGTGCCTGCTCAAAAATATTCAGGTCCTCTCGTATCAGATTCTCGATAATTGATATTTCTGCAGATTTTTCTTCATTTATATTCATTATAATACAGGGTACACGGTCCATTCTAAGCTCTTTAGCAGCTCGTAACCGTCTTTCTCCTGATATAATCTCATATCCTTCTCCAATTTTACGGACAGTGATGGGCTGTATCATTCCATATTGCCTGATGCTGTCTGCCAGCTTTATTATTGCATCGTCGGTAAAAATTCTTCTCGGTTGGTTAGGATTGGGGCTTATTTTACTTATTTCGATGGAGTGGACTTGCTCTCCCTCCTCCTCTCGGATAGATGGCTTTTGGTAGTAAATCTTCATTTTTATTCCTCCTTTTTGTATTTACACCCTTATTTTATCATTTCCCGACGGCGTTTTCTGTCTTTTATCGCTGAAGAATAATGGTAAAATATGGTAAAAATGTAATTTACAAGTCAATATTGCTTATATATACTTGTATTTAAGGTTAGAATGTCGCTAAAAATATATATAAAAAGAAGAATTGAGGAAAACAGTATGCTGGATTGTATTAATAGCTACAGAAATGCTCCGGGGCGAAAATACGCTGTTTTTGGCTTCAAATCCTTTTTGAAGCTAACAGACGGAGCAAATGTAAATAGTCGTCGGGGAGGTGCCATAACGACCCTGAAAACAATGAAAAACGGGACACTTACCTGCCAGAAGGTTATGTCCCTTCGCCTATGCGACTTGTGTATGGCAGGTGTTGCTATGGGTATTATTTTGATTGGGTGTAAATGGCTTAAAAGAAAACAGAAGGAAAACAATTAAATCAGATAGCATATAATATATAAAGGCTCCGTAAAACAAATCACGGAGCACTTTTTTACTTTAAATTATAATTAGGAAAGAAAATAGATCTTGTTTCCCCCAAAACAAAAAAGTAAAAAAATTTTAAAAAAGGTATTGACAAATGATAATTTATCTGCTAATATAGTAATAGGAATTATTACTGATAAGGAGAAGCGTATGAGATTAACCCATCAAAGAGAAGAGATCCTTTCATTCCTTCGGTCTAAAAGAGCTCATTATAATGCGGTTGAAATCTACGATGCCGTAAGAGAAAGGATTCCTAACATCAGCCTCGGCACGGTTTACAGAAATCTTGGTAAGCTTGTTGAGGACGGTGAAATTATAACTGTGGAAACCGATAATCGAAGCATATATTATGACGGTTATATAGTTCCACACACTCACTTTGTATGTAAATGCTGTAGTCAGATATTCGATTTTGAAGAAGAGGGACAAAGCTTCAAGTCGATAAGGGACAAGGGCTTTACAATAGATAAGCACCGTACAGTTTTATACGGAACATGTACAGTGTGCAATGAAAAAAATTAAAATTTTAATTACATAAAGGAGAAACTATTATGGCAAAATTTGTATGTTCAGTATGTGGATATGTTCACGAAGGAGACAGTGCACCTGAAAGATGCCCTCAGTGCAAGGTTCCCGCTGAAAAGTTCAACAAGCAGGCAGAGGATAAGGTATGGGCTGCAGAGCATGTTGTTGGTGTAGCTCAGGGCTCACCCGAGGATATTATGGAGGATCTTCGTGCTAACTACATGGGAGAGTGCACAGAGGTTGGTATGTACCTTGCAATGGCAAGAGTAGCTCACAGAGAGGGCTATCCTGAGATCGGTCTCTACTGGGAGAAGGCAGCTTGGGAAGAGGCAGAGCATGCAGCTAAGTTTGCAGAGCTCCTCGGCGAAGTAGTAACAGACTCCACAAAGAAGAACCTTGAAATGAGAGTTGACGCTGAAAATGGTGCAACAGCAGGCAAGTTTGACCTTGCAAAGAGAGCAAAGGCTCTTAACCTTGACGCTATCCACGACACAGTTCACGAAATGGCTCGTGACGAGGCAAGACACGGCAAGGCATTCGAGGGACTTCTCAAGAGATACTTCAATAAATAATCAGTTAATCATATAGCGAAGGCTATAATCAAAAGCCTCCAAGACTAAATATAGTCTTTTCATGAAAAATCTCCAAAAACAAAAATCACGGACACAATGTCCGTGATTTTCTAATAAATAGTTATAGCATAAAGCCTATGTCTCCGGGATAATTACCCTCGTCATCTTCATCATCGTTTTCAAGCTCTATTTTATTGTCTTCATCCTGTATTTTTTTATCAAGCATACCTGTGATATTTTCTCTCCAATGAGGTGACATCATAGCATTTCTCCACTCTTCAAAATTAGGGTCGTCACTATTAATTACGCCGTTTCTTATTCGAATCTGGTCTATTAGGCAAACCAAAAGCACTGCCAACATAAGAGCAAGTCCTATTGCCTTTAAGAAATCCTTTCCAAGAAACAGACCAACAACTAAAAAAGCAGCTCCCGGCACAAATAAATATATATGTGATAGGATATTTATCATCAGACCTGCAAAAAACAGACTCCACGGATAACGAGGCTCCTTATCATTCATAGAAATACCCTCCAAATCTATTTAATATATGACCATTCTACCACATAAACAAAATAAAGTCAATAAAGAAAGACCACGGACACTGTGTCCGTGATTTTCTATTTATCCGAGCTTTGGTCAGGCTTTTTTAAGCGAATCTCCGAAAGAAAGGCTCCGGAGAGGACCAAAACAGCACCGACAGCCTCGAGAACACCCATTGTTTCCTTGAGAATAAGGAAGGAAAGAATAAGTGCGAGGATGGGGTCGATATAGCTGAATATAGCAGCGGCGTGGGCCTTTACCTCCTTTAGTGAGGAAAAATACATAATATAAGCAACACCTGTGTGGACAATTCCAACGACAAGAATGAGAATAATGCTTCGCAAATCGAACATATCGGAGCTTAATTTTTCCGTAAAAAGACTGTACGGTAGTGTAATTATCAGACTTATAGCAAATTGAAAGGCTGTTTTATCATAGGAGTCCACTTCTTGTATTCCCTTGTTTATAAACACTACGGTTGCATATAGAACAGCAGCCATGATACCAAGGAAGATTCCTGTAGGGTTGGCTGATTTTACACCCGAGAACACGCCGGACACAAGCACCATACCGGATATGGCAATAAGGATGCCGACAATCTTTTGCCCGTTCAGGCTTTCCTTAAGTATAAGGGGAGAGAAGGCAACTATAAACACAGGAGCGAGATAATAGCATAAGGTTGCTATGGAAACATCAGTATATCTGTATGCTTCAAAGAGGAGCACCCAATTGGCACCGAGTGCAGCACCCGATAAAATAAGGGGAATAAGATTTTTCTTTATACTCCTTAGAGTGTTTTTGTTTTTGCGAAAGAAAACAAAGGGCAAAAGGAACAAGAATCCTATAGAAGCTCTTAGGAATACCAAAAATCCCGAGGGAAGTGTAAGATATTTAACAAAAATACCGATAGTACCGAATATTGCCATAGCTCCACAAAGCCTTGCCTTGGCAAAAAGCTCCCTCTTGTCCATAATAACCCCCGAAAAATAAGATAGAAACATTGTAGCATAAATAAAAAGGCAATGCAATTGTTTTAATAAAATTTTTGACAAAATGTATTGACAGGGTAGAAAAAGTGTGATATTATATTTAGGCTAAATAAACAATATTTATCTTTACATTAAATACGCAGGAATAGCAAAACTTCGTTTTGTGCTTTGGCAACCCCTCGTGAGCAAGCTCCCGGATGGCTTTTGCCTCGTATACGAAGCGGATTGAAAGACAAGCTTTCAATCCACATTTTAGAAAAGCCTGCATATTGAATGTAAAGGGACACATTAAATATGCAGGAATATCGAAGCGGTCACAACGAGGCGGTCTTGAAAATTTGCAGTCGCGAGTTTCTGCAAAGTACCAAGAAGCCTTGACACGCCTGATGTTTTCGCCCTTCCGACGAAGCAGAAAATTATTCCTTCTAAAACTTTTTCTAAAAAATTCGCAAATCTAAAAACTTAATAGTCTTACACGGAGGGTTATCGAAGTGGTCATAACGAGGCGGTCTTGAAAACCGTTTGCCTTCACGGGCGCGTGAGTTCGAATCTCACACCCTCCGCCAAAATAGCGGCTAAACACCGCGTTAGCCGCAAGGGATCACCTTGCGGCTTTTAATTTCAACAGGAGTGTATTACTATGGATTGGACAAGCATACTCGTATCTTTGCTTTCTTCGGTTATTGCTGCAACTATAGCAGGTGTTTTTTCAGTATTAATCATGAAAAAACAACTCAAACAAACTCAACAGACAATAGAAGAACAAAAAAAGAAAGAACTTCTGCACAATCGTCCCGAATTGGAAATAGTAAGCTATTCACCTATTACGGAAGAATGTGGATATTCCGAACTGGATTTAAACAAGACTCCCCATATAGATGTGTTCATGTGCTATGATTCGCAAAAAAGCGAAAACGAGATGAAAAAAATCTTTGAAAAATCCGATTGGGTGCATTGTGAATATGTATTGAGAAACGTGGGAATTCAATCTTTATATTCTGTTGAAATCTTTTCCCAGACATCTGGGTTAGTAGTTTTTGATTTAAATGAACATCAATCTTCATTTCCTACTTACTTGATTATGAATTCACACGCAAAATATCAAAGACGCAGAATTCACCAAGGAGATACACTTCTTCTAAGGTTGTGGTATCACAAAAAAAGTATATACGGAGATCCATTTAGAAATCCTATTACTATTATTCTTAAAGATTTTGATAAAAACTATTGGGAACAACCGATAAATGCACCTTACGACTTTTTGGAAGAAAGTAAACAAATCTCACCTGAAGAAAGAAGAAAATTATTAAAAAAATCATACGAGAACTAACATTGTCGATACTTAGCAATCAAATTTATATGCCACTCCGATTTCTGCGTATTCTTAAACGCCTTATCGGTGGCGAGGTAGTTAATGATGCTCTGTTTTGAGATGTAGTATTTGCCCATAATGTTCACGGCGTATATGTATTTTCTCTGCACGTACCGAAGGATTGTTTTTCGACTGTAGCCTGTGCGCTCCACGACCTCGTCCACGGTGAGCGTATCGAGTACGGCAGAAAGAAGATCCTCAAGCATTTCCTTGAACCTTGCTCTCTCATTACCACGGAGTTTATAATACGTATCATCAAAATAACCCCCACAGTCCGAGCACTGCGACTCGGTTCTGCGAGGGTTATTTGTCTTTTTGGCGTTGAAAATACCGACGGGGATTTCTTTCCGCTTCTCTCTTTCGCTCCTTGCTATGTAGGCGAGAACATCCTCCTTTCTGATAGAATATTTGTGCGTGAGGCTATTGCGTATCTCACACGAAATAATGCCGTTTTGCAGAATCCACGCCGCCTTTCGCTTACTGATGTGGAGCATCTTATAAAGCTGCTCCAAGGAGATGATCTCGCCGTTTTTCATTTGTCTGTTCCTTTATTTCGTAAAATATTTAATCTCCAAAGTTGAGGAATAACCGCTTTCGGGAGAATAAATAACAACATCACCGTGTTTCATACATTGGCGCATGGCATTACACACCATCGGGTATCTTTTCTTCAACTTTAAACCATTGTGTACATCGCGAGCAACGATTGTAATGCTCGACTCACCTTTGGTTTGTGCATCATCTATCAGTTGGTTTATATAAAACCTAATAGCTTCTGTTGTCATTTTCTTCTCCTTGGGTTCGGGGGTGTTTGAGCTGATTTCTATATCCCAATCATCATCGAAAGCATCATCTTCATCAAACACCCCTTCTTGAATGAGCCTTTTTTCCATTATCTTGACTCGCTTCTCTAAGATTTTTACTTTTGCCAATAATTCTACAATAATAGTATCGTAATTCATAAAATTCTACCTCCTTTTTTGATTATTCTACCACGCACGATAGAATTTGTCAATAGAATTTTAGTATTTTGATAGAATTTTGATAGATTTTTTTAGATTATGCTACTCTTCAGTATTGATACTGAGCACACTCTCAATCGCCTTGCCGGCTTCGCATTTGGCGTTGGCATCGAGGTGTGAATAAATATCTGCCGTCGTGCTCATATTGCTGTGCCCGAGCCACACTTGAATGATTTTCATATTGATATTCTTTGCCACCAAGAGCGACGCGCAGGTGTGGCGCAGGTCGTGGAAGCGGATCGGTCGCAGTCCGTACTTTTTCAGCACCTCTGGAAAGCGTGTGGTCACGTAGTTTGGCTTTAGCAGGTTGCCCATCTGATCCACGCACACCATGTCAAGGTACTTGACCGAATATCCTCTGCGAAACTGCTTTTGATAGCCCTCTTGCTTCTTTCTGTGACGGAGCAGTATTTCCTCCACGTCGGGAATGAGTGGGAGCGTTCGGCGTGAGCCCTCGGTTTTCATTTCGTCGCTGATGACGAGTCGGCTCTTGCCCTTCTGCTTGATCTCCATGACCTTTTGGCAGATGTGGATTTCCTTGCGCTCGAAGTCGATGTTATCCCACGAGAGCCCAAGTGATTCGCTACGCCGCAGACCGTAGAAGGCGGCAAGGACGATGGGGATATAAATGCTCTCGCTCTCGGTGAGGGCGAGGAGCGTTTGCAGTTCTTCGGGCTAGTAGAACTCACCCACGAACTTTTTCGCCTGCGGTCGCTCCACGCGGTTCATCGGGTTGACCTCAAAAATCTCTTGCCTGACCGCATACTCAAAGGCGGCGTGGAGCAGATTGTGATAGTGTATCACCGTTCGCTCGCTGACACCCTCGGCGCGTAGGCTTTCGTAGAAGCCGTGTATCAGCTTCGGCTTACAATCGTCGAGCGTGACCTCGCTGCCGAAGTACGCCTTGATCTTGCCGTTGATCTTGATGCGGTAGCCCTGTAGAGTGGTCTGCTGAATTTTATACTTGTGCACGTTCTCCAGCCAATCGGTGAGGAACTCCATGAGGGGATAATTTTCGGGGTTGTCGTAACCCTCACGCAGTCTTGTTTCCTCGGCTTCGAGCTCCCGTAGGAGCTTGCGCCGTTTCTTCTCAATAACCGCCTTTTTCTCGCCCTCGTAAAGCCCCATGCTTTTCCACTTGGGCTTGGCGACCTGTTTGATGGGATCGTAGTGCGGATAGACGAGGTAGAGCTTGCCGTTCTTTTCTTGCACGCTCCCCGTCAGCACAAAACCGTTTTTCTTTGCCATTAAGACACCTCCTGTTCAAGTTTTTCTTTGGTAGCACCAACAATACCACAAAGTCCGCGAATAGTCCAGCACTTTGGGTTCGAAGTTTCATTTAGGACATATTTTCCCGTGACCTGTTCTCCGAGCAGAAAGCGGATTGCGTTGACCTTTGCGATGCGGTACTCGCGCCCGACCTTCACGGCTTCGATCTCGCCTGTGCGAATGAGCTTGGACGCCAGCTTCTGACTGATGCCGAGCATCTCGGCGAACTCGCCAAGTGTCAGCGCATCGGGGTAATCCTTGAACACAATATTCATTTCGTTTTTTGTCATTCAGTTCCTCCTTTTACATTTTCAGCGTGGGTTCTTCTACTGGCTCGTCGCTCTCACCGTTGTCGCTATGTGCCGTCGCTAATTCGACACCGAGCTTCACAAGTTCAAGCACAGCTGCCACGTTCTGACCTGCAAGACGTGCGCGTTCCTCGGCTTCGATTTCCTCCGCAGTCTTGTTTTCGTTATCGTCATCGGTCAGTGAAGCCAATCCAACAAGACCACCGAGAGCAAGGCGAGAACCGACGGAACGACTGTGAACAGAATTTGAATCCACCACAGTGCGTTTTGGCGTTTCTCCCATTTTGCGACCAGAGAAGTAAGACTCTCGCTCACTCTCCCAACCTGTTTTTCGCTCTCTGCCGTTATGATCTTCGTCGCTTCCTCGGTTATCTCGTTCATACGAGCCGCCTGCTCCTTCGACAAAATTTCCATTCTCGTCAAATACGAACGACTCGTAGTGAACGTGTTCTTTTTCTCCGTCATCATAGATCGTGTAAGAGCCTGCATATTCTCGACCGTCCTCGTTAAGCGTTCCCAATCCTCCGCGCTGATCTTCACCATGGGTGTGTCGTCGATCGGTGCGATCTCGTGCATCGCGGTCATCTCGTCCAGCGAGAATTTCTTGCCTGATTTCAAACTCATATTCCATATTCTCCTTCAAAAATTTTTCGTCCGAGAGCTTATTATCTCGGCATTTTCTGAACGCGCCGTTCTCATATCTCGGCTCGCGGTAGCAGGTGTAGGTGATGTGCTTTCGGTTGTCCTCCCATCGCACGCCATAGCCGAGCTTCTTCATGACCGCGATAAATTCCTCGCGATCAGCACTTCGCTGCATCGCGTATTTGATGACGGCACGCAGACGAAACTTCCAGCTCTCGCCCTTCGATCCCGAACGATACTCGCGAGCTCCAACCGATTTTGTTTTGCCCTTCCCATAGGGAGAGAGGACGGAGAGTCCGTGCGCCAAACAGATTTCATCATTGATGTCACGCAGGCGCTTGATGTTGTTTCTGTCCTCGTGGAGCTTCTTGCCGGTGTCGGGATGCACCGTGTCGATGATAAAATGATTGTGCATGTGGTCGCTGTCAAAATGAAACGCAACCACAACGCTGTACCCCGGCCACGCGCGACGGGCAAACTCCAAGCCCATCTCGATGACTTCTTCGGGATCGACGTCCTCGTCGGGGTGGAAGGATTGAACGTAGTGTCTGAAGCACAGTCCGTCGGTCTTATCCCAGATTGCTTTGTTCGCCATGAACTCCTGATACGCGATTTCGGGATCACAGTCAATTCCCGACACGCTCCACGCTTCCTCTGCAGAGCGAGTCTTTTCGGGCTGAAGGCAGTACGCGATAACCGAACGCATCACGCTCGGAAGGTGGTCTGCCTGATTTGAATATTTGATTTTTATGAGTGTTGCCATGTGTCGTTCCTCCTTTTGGCAAGTGTGTGAATGGCGGTGTACGCCTGCTCCAAGGCGGCGCGGCACTCGCCGAGATTTACGCCCTGAATTTTGCCCATGTAGTTGGTTAAGGTTGTTGCCAATGTGCCTCAAATCGGCTAAAATCGGCTTCAAATCCTCAATGAGGGGATCTCCTTGCCGAGAGCGCAGGTGATCAGGTATTCGGTTCGTGTAAGGCGTGCTCTCGCCGCCTTTTTGTCAATAACGGAAAGCTCTTTTTCCGTCACTCTAATTGGAATCGAGATGTTTCGTTTTCTCATTAAATTACCTCGTGTTGTCATAAATTTTGTTAAAGGGGTTTCGGGTTCTCCCGATACTGTGCGATTGGCGGAAAGCCACGCGCTCTGCTTGCCACGGCATAAGCCGTGAATAATACACTCTCTCATGCAGAAGCCTCACTTTCCGCAGGAACGCAAGGAACGGAAGATTAGGGGAGAGGATTTCTTCCGTCCTGTACGGCACTTTCGTCACGGGCAGAAGAAGGAATATTCCTGATTTCCAAGAAGCGTTGTCCGTTGCTTCGGCTGCTCTTGAAATACACAAAGCGTTCCTCCAACTGATACCGCCAACGGTTCATCAATTGTTTGAGTGCCTTTGCCGAAAGCTCCACACCTGCATAGGCACAAAACTGTTCGGCAAACTCGGTGTTGCCACCCTTGAACTGTTCGATGCTTTTGACGAACTCAGTGAGCTTAACAATCTCGTCGGGGAGAATCAGTTCGGGCTTGTCCAGCGTGTCCGAGATCAGCTCCCACGCACAGGTGTCGCGTGACATATTTAGCTCCATCTCTCGGCTCTCAATATCCCGCCCTGTGCAAAAGAGCGTTGCTCCGCGTGCATGGCGTTTGCTCACGTCAAGAATGAACACCGCATCCATCGCACCGCTGATGCCGGTCGTGCCTGACAGCTTGTTGAGAGGATCGCTGTCACCTTGCTTGCGCGCAGGTGATGC
This sequence comes from Clostridia bacterium, assembly GCA_017451485.1. Lineage (GTDB taxonomy): Bacteria > Bacillota > Clostridia > Oscillospirales > CAG-272 > RGIG2000. The sequence goes on from JAFTOG010000033.1 coordinate 36,313, forward strand.
ACCAGCAGAAGAGAGATTCGCATTTTGTCAGCGAGTGCTTTGAGCTTTCGCACCTCGTCGTAATCGTTTGCGTAGGAGGAGTCGATGCCGCCCACGCGAACAATCTGAAAAGTGTCGATGATGACGAGAACGGTGTCGCGATGCTCCGATATAAACTGTTCAATCTGAAAGCAAAGATCGTCGGCGAGTGTGCCTGCCGCGATTGCGAAGAACAGATTACTGGGAACATCATCTGTGAGCTTGCAGAGCCGTTCCTGAATTCTCGCGAGTGAATCTTCAAGTGCAAGGTACAAAACCGTTCCGCGTTTGGTCGGCAGATTCCAGATGGGCTCTCCCTTGGCAACGCGTACGCCAATGTCAAGCACCATCCAAGACTTGCCGATCTTGGGTGCACCTCCGAGCATTGAGATGCCCTCGGGCAAAAGTGTTTCGATGCAGAAGTTGCGCTTCGGCAACCTCTTATCCATTAAGGTTTCGCCATCAATGACAGCTAGTGGTTTGGGATTTTGTTGCATTTGGTTTCCTCCATAATGAATTAAATTTTGATTGTTTTTTTCTGTTGGTATTGTTTTTGATGCTACATTGACATCACCTCCTATTATTCCAAAGGAATATTTAAGCTCGTTGAGCAAAACTTTTTATCACCTCCCTCACTTATGTAAAAGCAGTTTTTTAGCATGACTGACCACCCTCGCAACAGAAAATTCACAAAGTTTTTTATCCCTTCACTTATTAAGTGGTAATGTTTTTTGCACAGTGACCACCCTTGGCAAAAATGTTTACAAAAAATAGCCCTCAAGTGATAGATAACGAGAACCCCGATTTTCTGACGGTCTGAAAGAAAAAATTTTATCCCCTCACTTTTCTATGGCAAAAAAACAGCCCTCTGATAACCCCAATTTTGAAAAAGTCCTCACTTTTAATGGCAATCCAGAAGCACTTTGAGCAACGAAATCGATCTTGTTTTACAATTTGTTTACATTCGATGGACAAGAAAAACGACTCACGAGCTTTTTGCACATGAATCGTTAATCGAATATTTAATTGAACTCACACACATGTTTGCCGAGGCGGTCTTGAAAAGCCCCGAAGCAAACCGCTTTCGTGGGTTCGAATTGCATAGAAACAGGGCGCGGTGACCTTTGATTGATCACCGCACCCTGTGCGTTCCATCTAATAAAAATGCCGTTTGCGGCAAAAATATTAGATGAACCTATTGCATTTTTAGAAAAAGTGGTGTATAATGTATCTAATATAAGTGCCGTTTGTGGCAAAAATATTAGATGGAGGTTATTATGGAGATTAAAAGAGATGTTTATCTAAATAGACTTATCGTCAGAAAACACAATGGCTTTATTAAAGTTATTACCGGTATTCGCAGAAGCGGAAAATCATATTTGCTCAACACTTTGTTTTATAATCATCTGCTTTCGGAAAAGATAGCTGAAGATCATATTATTAAATTCGCATTCGACTCTGCTGACGATTTGATAAAAATTGGAGAAGATCCCATCGTTCTGGATAATGAACGCGAAGATAGAAAAGTTGATCCCACTAAATTTTTGAATTGGTTGCAGCCTCAAATCGCGGATAATGAAATGCACTACATTTTGCTTGACGAGGTACAAAAGCTTGGCGCATTTGAGTCCGTTATGAACGGATTTCTTCGCAAAATCAATCTTGATGTGTATGTAACCGGAAGCAATTCTAAATTCTTATCCAAAGATATTTTAACCGAGTTCGAAGGCAGAGGAGACGAGGTTCATGTTCTTCCACTTTCATTCTCCGAGTATTATGCATTCAAGGGCGGAGATAAGAGCGAGGCTTTTGACGATTATTCCATCTATGGCGGATTGCCTGCGGTTGTACTGATGGCAACCGAAGAGCAAAAATCCAATTATCTTATTTCTCAAATGCAAAATCTTTATTTGCGTGATATAAAAAATCGTTACAGATTGCAAGACGAAGCTACCGTTGGAGAAGTTCTTGATGTTGTTGCGTCCGGAATTTCGGCTCTTACCAATCCTCGAAACATCGCTAACACTATGAACACTATTCATGGCGGCAACAGCATTTGCGATGCTACTGTTGACCGTTATATTACTCACATGGAAGATGCTTTTATGCTCACTCGCGTGAAGCGATATAATGTCAAAGGCAGAAAATATATCGGCACCCCGTATAAGATATACTTTGAGGATATCGGACTACGCAATGCGCGTTTGAATTTCAGACAGATCGAAGGCACTCACATTATGGAAAACATCATTTATAACGAGCTTCGTTACAGAGGATACCAAGTGGATGTCGGCATGGTAGAGTCGCGTGAAAGAGATGCGGACGGAAAAGAAATTCGCACTCAGCTGGAGATCGATTTTATCGCCACTCTCGGAAGCAAAAAATATTATATTCAATCTGCATACGCGATTCCCGATCAAGCGAAATATGAACAAGAAACCGCTTCTTTTGATAAGACCATGGATTCTTTCAAAAAGATCGTTGTTGTTGAAAAGAGTATGAAACCTCGTCGCGATGACAAGGGATACGTTATGATGGGCGTAAAGGAATTTTTGCTTGACAAGGATAGTTTAGAAGCATAAATTAATAACAAAACGCAAAAAGGATAGGCTCGTGTGAACCTATCCTTTTTTGTTATTTAGTTAGTATACTGTCGAGAGCAATTCGCATACCGAGGCGGAAGGCGTACTCAAAAATGGTTGCTTCCGATAAACTTGCGTACTCGCTCCAGCAATCGTGGAACTTTTCGAATATCTCCTTCTGCTCGTCCGTGAAGCTTTTCTCCAAATCCTCATGATGCCTTGACATGTACCCAAGGAGCTCTTTCATCTCCTTTGAGTTCGTTCTGCTGTCCTCTTGCGGTATGATGTTGCCGTGCCACAGCTCTTTTATAATGCTTTCCATAGACTGCACCTCCTGTTAGCACAACACAATACCACAGAAGAGAGCAGAAGTCCAGCATTATTTTGAAAAAAACGAATGTTTTTATTCTTCGTTTTCTTCTTTTTGCTTTTCTATTTGATGCTTTAATGAGATTTCACCAATCTTGATCTCTTTGAAGCATGGAATTAATGCAGCAACAGCACCGGCACCAACAGTTATTAATCTTAACGTGGAGAGAGTGTAGACTCCAAATGCATCTAACAGAATCAAGGTTAAACACACGATGGGAAAAACGCCCCAACAAAGTATCTTCAAAACATTGAATCTTTGTTTTTGCTTCTCTCGTTCGTGATTAATGACTTTTTGTCGAGCACCGATTTTAAGTATTTCATATGGTGGGAGCTTATAGTTGCATATAGCTCGATCATAATCATTTTCTTTGACAGCTTCGGTGAAGTCAATAAATTCCAGCTCCACTTTTTGTCTGTCTAATATGGCAGCAACCGCTTTTACCGGGGTAGTGGTTTTTTCGTAATATCTTTTTAAACTGTCAAAAGCTATTTTCCTGACTGCCGTTTTGGTTCGTTCTCCGCAGGATTTAATTTCGATCATCATTAACGGCAACCCAGTGTCTAAGTCGTTAATAATGATATCCACAAATCTACGAGCATCTATTTGCCCTTCTAAAACAATGCTTTCTTTAGGATATCCCATTGAAATAAGAGCATCCATTACTATACTCTCATATTCAAAAAGATCTCGTTCAACTTTTGCCATGTTTACATCTCCTTATAAAAGGCTTCATAATTTGCCACCTCGCGCTCGGTGTGATACACCGCATACTCAATCGTATCAAAGTAGCAGAGGTAATCTTGCATCACTTTGTTGAACACTCTCACGACGATTTCGGGCGGATTTCTGAAAGCTCCGCACCCGAACGCTCCGAGGATTAATACCTCGTTACCGTTGGCAACCGCGTTTTCAAATATTCGGCGGATTCTCGCCGTCAATAGCTTTTCAAGTTCCGAAGGCGTAATCTTTGCTGCCGTATTACCTGCGTGCGGATTTATCATGTTACTTGGGCGTTCACGAAGGTTCGGTGCCGCACAGGTCAAAATGTTCACGCTCCACCAATCTTCTTTTGAGAGGGGTTCGGGAAAATTTGTGTCACTCTTGAATACGCACACATTTGGCGTGTAGATGCAATCGTTGTTGCACAACGGATTCGCCGCATTGCGATGCGGTCTGTAGAACACATTCCACATCCGATCCGTGTTAAGGCAAGGATAGAGCGTAGTGCATCTGCAGATACATTCCTCCTGTGCCGACGAGCCGTTAACCACGCCACCGCCGGGGTTGGTCGCGGAGGCGAAGTTCAGCACGCACACCTTCTTGCCCTGCTTGGCATAGCTCTCGGCTGCCTCAAGCGAACGCTTTCCGCTAACGATTACCTTCGCCTTTTCGGTTTTGCTTCGTGCAGGTACAATTACGGTTGATTTCTCCGAGATGAACACCTGCGCTTCGGTTGATTGTCTAACAGCTTGTACTAACGCCTGATCGGTCGTGTACCGCCGTTCCGTGTCGCGGAATATTTCCGCATTTTTTGTTCTTCTGTCGATCATTTTAATACTCCTTTCTGTTGGGTAACACACAACATACCACAGAAGAGGGAGAAAGTCCAGCAGAAACTATGGATTTATAATTTTAATCTCTTAATAAGCTGTGCAGCAAATTTCAAAGCTATTTCATCACAGGTATATTTGGAGGAATCCAATGCCTGAATATCTGCTATGGCAGGATATTTCTCTTGTAATTGTGCTACAGAAATCTTATGTAGAATAGGCAAAATGATTTTTTGGCCGTTTTGATTTTGGCGGTTCAAAAAGTCTGACAATCCTTTTTCTGTCCATTCGCGCCCAAAGAAATTCTCAGATATCACAATAATAGCGAACTCTGCTTTCTTTACACCCTCCAAGATCTTATTCTTCCAATTATCTCCCCATTCAAGCGTATCTTTGTCATAAAAGACTTGAATATTGAGCTTATCTAATGATTTTTTCAAATCATCTACATAGGTGGCTTTATCTGCGTTTGCATGTGAAATAAATACATCATACATGGCAATTTTAGTATGAGATTGGGGGTTGGATGCTTCAGGTCGTTTTTCTTCAATTGATTCCCAAAAAGAGAAGTCGTTATATACCTGCTCTAAATAATTGATTATTGAACCAATACGATATGAGCCATATGTATTATTAGTGTACTTTCTATCAGTGTATATGCAAAATGATTTCTAAGGCACCGATAACTGAACTCCTTAACATCTCTCTCCCATGTCTGTATAGTCGTATTGGATGGATATACACTCGCCAACCGTGAAGCAGAGTTGATTGTGTTGATATCATATTGGGGGTTCTGCAGGGCTTGACCTCTTGCAATTAATTCTTTTAAATATTCTCTTGCCGAATTCATAGTTCTCCCTTGACTTTTATCTCTATTTGAGGTTATATCAAACGCCTAATCTATGTCTAATATCGTTCAACCACTCGCCATTATATTTGAAATAGCGCGGTCCAGCTCAAGGACTTTTACCACTCAACTCGCATGCAAGAGCAGAGAGGGAAAGAATGCGCCCCTGATAGTTCACATGCTTTTCGTCTGCCACGGTGCAAGTGATTCCTGTTGCTTCTCGAGCGTTCAAGTAAAATTCCAATGTTGCACCTACGGGGATATTACACATAGTAAATGAGAACGGAGCCATTCGCTCTGTTCTTTCAG
>JAFTOG010000034.1 GCA_017451485.1 Clostridia bacterium
AATATCCTAAATGGTGTTCTCGCATGTCCATTATAACACGAATTTTGAATTCTGCCGAGTAGTTTTTGTTTTTTCTTCCTGTTTTGCCCATAAAAAATATGCACCTCCAAAAGTGTCTAACTTTTGGGGTGCATATCATAAGAGTGCTGCCTTTTTATTTCGTTGTAAAATGAAACAGAGGGATTCGAACGGGTTGAAAGTGAATACAGTCCGGGGGACTGTAGAGCCAATCCCGACCGTGTCCGCATACGAGAGCAATACCCTTTCCCCGTAATAATTAATACGCAGATTTTGATACAATAAAATGTGTCAAATCTGCGTTTTTTATTGTATTTTAAGTGTGTTTCGCTCATTTAAAAGTATAAAAATCGAACTTTGCGACAAAAGCAGTCTATCCTCCGAGGGCTTTGCACCAACGGTGGTAGACTCTTTTTGCTATCGTTAAAATTATAGGTATCGTTAGATTTATGGGTAATCGTTATAATTGTGTAAAGTTCGTTATTATAGGATGTGCAATTCTCTACGATTGAAAGGAAACTACTTGACTTTCCTTAACAACTATGTTAAAATATTCAACAAATAAATTGAAATTTGTATATGCTCATTATAAGGTTGAGCGTTTCTACCGGCCACCGTAAATGGTCGACTACAACATAGTTGACAGTACTTTAGGAGGTATATATGAATTTTGACATTATTATTATCGGAGCTGGACCGGGGGGTATTTTTTCTGCATATGAGATGACTCAGATAAATCCTAATTTAAAAGTTGCAGTATTTGAGGCTGGTCATGCTTTGAACAAGCGTTGTTGTCCTATTGACGGAGATAAGATCAAAACCTGTATTGGTTGTAAAAGTTGTTCCATTATGAGCGGCTTTGGTGGTGCAGGGGCGTTTTCTGATGGAAAATATAATATCACCAATGATTTTGGTGGTACATTATACGAACATATAGGAAAAAAGCAAGCCTTAGAATTAATGCACTATGTAGATGCTATAAATATGCGTTATGGCGGTGCGGGCACAAAGCTATATTCCACATCAGGAACAAAATTAAAAAAGCTTTGCGTTCAGCACGATTTACATTTATTGGATGCTTCTGTCAGGCATTTGGGAACAGATATTAATTATGTGGTTTTGGAAAATCTATATGACTACCTTAAAAGCCGTGTGGATTTTTTCTTTGACACACCTGTAGACTCTGTAACTGCTATCAGTAGCGGTTATGAGATAAAGTGTGGTGGTAATGTTTACACCTGTGAAAAATGTGTTATTTCAGTAGGTCGTAGCGGAAGTAAGTGGATGGAGAAAATTTGCGAGAAGCTTTGCATACCCACAAATTCCAATCGTGTAGATATTGGCGTACGTGTAGAACTTCCTGCGGAGGTTTTTTCTCACTTAACCGATGAGCTCTATGAAAGCAAGATAGTTTACTGCACAAAAGAATATGGAGACAAGGTTCGTACTTTCTGTATGAATCCAAGGGGTGCCGTTGTAAATGAGAACACAAACGGTATCATTACAGTAAACGGTCATAGCTACGAGGATGTGGCAAGACAAACAGAAAACACTAACTTTGCCCTTCTTGTAGCTAAACATTTTTCCGAACCATTCAAGGATTCTAACGGATACGGAGAATCTATAGCACGTTTGAGCAATATGCTCGGAGGAGGTGTTATAGTTCAGCGTTTCGGCGATCTAATCCGTGGTCGTCGTTCAACCCAAAGCCGCATCAATGAAGCATTTATCACACCTACTTTAAAAGCTACACCCGGAGACTTAAGCTTAGTTCTTCCTAAACGAATTTTAGATGGCATTATCGAAATGATTTACGCATTGGACAAGGTTGCCCCCGGCACGGCTAATGACGATACTTTGCTTTATGGGGTAGAAGTTAAATTTTATAATATGGAAGTAGCCGTCAACGAAAACTTGGAAACTTGTCTTAAGAATTTGTATGTGATTGGGGACGGAAGCGGAATAACTCATTCTTTATCTCACGCATCTGCAAGCGGTGTTTATGTGGCACGAAAAATCACGGCTGATAAATAACCATTGAATAACAGGCAACAAGTAAATCTCAATGGCGTATGTATTATTAAAATCAAACCCTTGTTAACGGCAGTGCATCTATTTTGGAAAACTGCATCTCTGCATCATTGAGTTCTATGATAAAATATAGTCAAAGCTGTATTTGTACTGCAAATATGAAATTAAAGAGGTGTCATAAAAATATGGCTTTGACCTTGAAAAAGTATTGTGAGGAAAAGGGCTTGGAAATCACCCTCGGCAAAAATGCTTTTGGAAAAAGTCGGAGAGCATACTGAGGTTTTGGGAATGAAGGAGTATAAAGGCTATACCGGAAAGCTCTTCTTTTTCTATATGTGGAAATAATGTCAATAAATCAAGGCTTACACAGTAACTACTCTTTCAACCGCATTGCAGATACAATAAAGCAATTTAATTAATACAAAAATCTCAAAGGGCGAACCTATCAAATGTTCGCCCTTTTGTTTATTTATCGGTCCGTCGCACAGATTTATTTTGTTATAATAATTCTGTTGAATACAGACCGTAGGTATGCTATAATTATTACAATTAAGCATATGGGCATTTATAGATAAATTCAGGGGAGGAAAACATGAAAAAAAGACGCAAGGACAGCTTTTTTGGCATACATCTTGACTACCACGCAAAGCCCGAGGATGGGATGGTCCAGGGCAAAAATTTGCGTAGGGAGGATATACAAAAAATATGCAAACTCTTAAAGCCGGATTTTATCCAGATAGACTGTAAGGGACACCCCGGATGGGCATCCTATCCAACAAAAATCGGCAATGCAATGCCAAAGTTTGAAATGGATACTCTTTCTCTTTGGAGAGAGGTGACCGAGGAGGAGGGAGTTGCCCTCTACATGCATTACTCCGGTGTCTATGATGTTAAATACTGTAATGAGCATCCCGATGAGGAAATAATACGGGCTGACGGACTGAGGGTAAAGGGCTCAACAAGGCTGAACGGAAATTACTCCCGTGATATTCTTATCCCCCAGCTTTTGGAGCTTGCCGAGGTGTACAAGGTAGATGGCGTATGGGTAGACGGTGACTGTTGGATGGCGTGTGCAGATTTTCGCCCGGAATCCTTAGCCGAGTTTGAAAGGGATACAGGTATTGATCTGAAGGGTAACACCCCAAAATCTCCCTCAGACCCCTATTACCAGGAGTACAGGGAGTACCACAGAGAGCTTTTCCGTCGATATTTGCGAAATTATGTGGATACTGTACACAGCACCCATCCCGACTTTCAAATAGCATCAAACTGGGCATTCAGCGACCATATGCCCGAGGAGGTGTCTGCAAATGTGGATTTTCTATCGGGAGATCTGAACCCATCAAACAGCTTTAACTCTGCAAGATACGCAGCCCGTGCCCTCGCCCAGCAGGAGCACCCCTGGGACCTTATGTCCTGGAATTTCAGAAATTCCCTAAACGGACGAAAGGGATACACACCTAAGCATCCTGTACAGATAATGCAGGAGGCATCCTCCGTTATGGCTATGGGAGGTGCATTTCAGAATTATGTCGTACAGAACAAGGATGGCTCTCCCAATATGAGGGAGCTGGAAAAGATGGCAGAGGTGTCTGAGTTTATAAGAAAAAGAAAGGATTTCTGCTTCCGTGGAAAACCGATGCACCAGGCTGCACTGCTCCTTTCCACCTATGACAGGCATATGGAGGCTATGGGATTATACTCCCGTACAGGCTATGAAAGGATTATGGGTCTTACCTCTCTTTTATGTGATATTGGTCAATCGCTTGAGATTGTATGTGAGCATACTTTGGAAAAGTATATGGACGAGTATAAAATGATAGTTGTACCCGAGCTTTTCTGTGGGCTTGATAAAAAGACCGTAGAGAGCCTCTATGCCTATGCCGAAAGGGGTGGCAGACTTGTGCTTGTGGGCAAAAACACCTGTAAGATTTTTGCCGGATTTAATAAGGCACCCTACTCTGTTACGGATATGCAGGAATACATAAACGAGAAAATTGAGGAGACTGAAAACGGACACGGGGGCAAGTCAACAGGGGAATATAAGCCCTATCTGTTCACCGTGGACGGTAATGAATACGGTGCCCTCTATTCCCCGTGTGAGATAATCGGTGGAGTGGCTGAGGCATATGCTTTTGAAAGATATTCCGAAACACGCCTCCCCGTCTCATCCACTGTCCCCTACGGTAAGGGAAGCATAACCCCCATAGGCTTTGATGTAGGATTGCAGTACCTTAGTGCTGAGCAATATTTACACAGAAGCCTTATGAATAGCATAACAAATAAGCTCTACACTCCTGTTGTAAAAGTGAGCAGTGCCCTTGGCAGACTTGAAATTGTAGTGCTTGATAAGGACGGTAAGCTTATGATACAGCTCGTAAACGGAAACGGCTCCCACGGAAATCAAGGCTGTGCAACGGATGATATGATTCCTCCCGTTCTTGATATTATGCTATCTGTAAGGACAGCCACTCCACCTAAGGAGCTGATTTTACAGCCACAGGGCAAAGCTCTCCCCTTTGAATATAAGAACGGAGCATCCACCGTATCCGTTGACAGAGTGGATATTCACAATATAATTGAGGTACGGTCTTGATTTTTGGTATATTTACAAAAGCGATACTGTTTCTGCTAAAAATCGAATATAACCATTTTGTATATATACACCCCAAGGGTCATTCACTCTTGGGGTGTAATATTATAAAACAATTATTGAAGAAAAGTTAGAATACCACTTGACAAACCGATGCAAAAGTATTAAAATCGGTAGTCGGACAATAACTTTATATATATATTCTATTATTTTATCTTACTTATTTTGAAAGGAGCTTAATTATGGAAATTTTACTTTCTCTATCCATTGCACTGTTCTCGGGACTTATGCTATCCCGTTTAGCTAAGCTTGTTCAGCTTCCTGCCGTTACAGCTTACCTCGTGGCAGGCGTGCTTATTGGTCCCTTCTGCCTCGGTGCCTTCGGTGTTGAGGGTATTGGCTTTACAACAATGGAGGGAATCAAAAATTTATCAATTATATCCGATGTGGCTCTCGGCTTCATAGCCTTCTCCATAGGCAATGAATTCCGTCTTTCCGAGCTTAAGCATATTGGAAAGCAAGCGACAGTTATCGGTATTTTTCAAGCTGTATTTACAACAATAGTGGTTGATGCGGCACTTATCGGTCTGCACTTTATAATCCCTGATAAGCTCCCACTCTCCTCAGCTATTATTCTTGGTGCCGTTGCATCTGCTACAGCCCCCGCAGCTACCCTTATGGTAGTAAGACAGTATAAGGCTAAGGGCCCTGTAACATCCACTCTTTTGCCCGTTGTTGCCCTTGACGATGCTGTTGGTCTTGTGCTTTTCTCTGTTTCCTTCGGAATTGCAAAGGCTATTTCCTCTGGCTCGGCAAGTATAGTTTCCATCATCTGTGAGCCTCTTATAGAGGTTGTTATATCCCTTGCCCTCGGTGCTGCTATGGGCTATATCTTTACATTCTGTGAAAGATTTTTCCACTCCCGTTCAAAGCGTCTTTCTATGACTGTTGCCTTCGTATTCGTAACAGTTGCCATTTCCATGATGTCCTTCACCATAGGAGGAGTACATATTGCATTCTCTCCTTTGCTCAGCTGCATGATGCTCGGTACAATCTTCTGCAACATCTGCGACTTCTCTGCTGAGCTTATGGACAGACTTGACAGGTGGACAGCACCTATGTTTATTCTCTTCTTCGTGCTCAGTGGAGCAGAGCTTGACCTTGCGGTATTTACCGACTTTATAATAGTTCTTGTAGGTCTTGTGTACATTGTGTTCCGTTGCGTTGGAAAATATTTCGGTGCAAGAATAAGCTCCACTCTGTCGGGTGCACCCGAAACTACAAGGAAATATCTCGGTATAACTCTTTTTCCACAGGCAGGCGTTGCCCTCGGTATGGCTCTTAAGGCAGAGGAACTTGGTCCCATGGGAGCCATAGTTGCAAACATCACTCTGTTCTCTGTTCTCATTTATGAGCTTATCGGTCCCTTCCTTACCAAAATTTCACTTCAGAAGGCGGGAGAAATCGATCTTGAGGGTAAGACCAGTGCAAGAATCAAGCATCACAAAAGAGACCACAAGAACAACCACCCCGGAATTTAAGATCAAATACTTCAGCTTCCCGTAATAAATACCTCAGTGGGTCATAACCGTTGCGGTATAACAGAGAGGACGATTATATGAAAGGCTATAAGCGTGTTAAGTTGGCGTGCTATTCCGCCAATATATCAATGTCAATAGTGGGAAATCTATCTCCGCTTTTATTCCTCACATTTCGTTCATTATACGGAATTTCATACACTCTTCTGGGTCTTTTAGTGCTTATAAACTTTGTAACACAGCTCATAATAGACCTTATATTCTCCTTTTTCTCCCACAGGTTCAACATACCGTTGGCTGTAAAAATGACTCCTGTGCTGACTCTTACAGGTCTTATCGTCTTTGCTGTATCTCCATTTCTTTTCCCTCACAATGTCTTTGTGGGTCTTGTTATCGGAACTGTGATCTTCTCTGCATCCGGCGGATTTGCAGAGGTGCTTATAAGTCCTGTAATTGCTGCTATCCCCAGTGAAAACCCTGAAAGGGAAATGAGCAAGCTCCATTCAATTTATGCCTGGGGCGTGGTTGGTGTTATAATAATCGGCACCCTGTTTCTTCTTAGCTTTGGCGGTGAAAATTGGCAATATCTTGCACTCCTTTTTGCCATTATTCCCTTTTTATCCATAATTCTGTTTTCCACAGCTAAGCTCCCTAAGCTTGAAACTCCGAAAAGAGTGTCCGGAGCACTCAATATGCTTAAAAGCCGTGATCTCTGGATATGTGTCCTTTGCATTTTCCTCGGTGGAGCTGCAGAATGTACAATGGCTCAGTGGAGCTCCGGATATATAGAAATGGCACTTGGCATACCTAAGGTTTGGGGCGATATATTCGGTGTAGCTCTCTTCGGACTTATGCTGGGGCTTGGCAGAACTCTGTACGCAAAGTACGGAAAAAACATAGAACGGGTGCTGTTTTTAGGAGCAATCGGAGCTACCCTCTGCTATCTTACAGCCTCTGTTTCCGGTATTGCAGTGCTCGGACTTATGGCCTGTGCATTAACCGGCTTCTGCGTTTCTATGATGTGGCCCGGCTCTCTTATAGTTGCCGAAAAGCGTTTTCCCTCGGCAGGTGTATTTATCTTTGCTATGATGGCTGCAGGAGGCGACCTTGGTGCCTCTGTCGGTCCCCAGCTTGTAGGAATAGTAACTGACGCTATATCCGTAAGCTCGACGGGTGTTAATATAGCTGACAGCCTTTCCCTCTCTCCCGAGCAGGTGGGAATGAAGGCAGGAATGCTTATCGGTATGCTCTTCTGCCTGGCAGCCGTATTTGTATATCTCTATGTTATGAAAAAATGGAAGGTCCCCAAAGAAAACAGCTAAAACCATATAAATTAAAGCTCCCACGGAGCTAAGCATGATGTCCTTAACGGACAATCACGCAGTCAAATCCGTCCTCGACGGGTAGAATCCACCTATGGTGGATGAAATCGCTTTCACGATAAAATCCTGCTATGCAGGTTGTATTTAGACGGATTTGATTTCATCGTTGCTATGCAACGATTTCATTAAATCAATAAGAAGAAGAGATAACATTTCGGCTACAAACCGATTTGTTATCTCTTTCTGTCGTTATAAGAACCTGCTACGCAAAACCTTGTTATTCGTTTTACTCATTATAAGGGTTTGGGCTTAGCCCATAAAGTATTTGACCGGTCAAATGCGAAGCTTGCCCTGTGGGTATGCTCGCAATTAGCGAGATTTATCAAATTCTCCGCTAAGAACATCACACATTTTCTGTGGGAGCTGTTTTTTATTTAAGAAATACCTCAATAACGGGAACGAGGGTGTTGGGCTGTACTGCGGGAATCTTGAATGCTACAAGTCCCTCCTTTGCACTTCTTGCCTCGCTGAAGTGGTCAACGGAGCCTACGGAATAGAGTATTTCACTTCCGTCGTGAAGAAACTGGGCGTAATCAATCTTATCTCCGAGGTTCTCGAACTCAAGGAAGGCATAGGGATACTCAATAAGGTGGATGTAAAGTCGTTTGCCATCCTGACTCTGTGTAAGACGGGTTCCTCGAGGAGCCTTGAATTCCGGCTCTGCCATTGTGCAGTTGTAGATGGAACGGCTGTTATACTTCATCCAGTCTGCATATACCTTAAGGGCGTTTTCTGCTCTGTAATCAAAATATCCTCTTGCTGTGGGTCCAACATTCATAAGAAGGTTTCCACCTATGCAAACAGTATTTATAAGCATGTCTATAAGCATCTTAGGTGTCTTCCAAGTCTGCTCGTCTCTGAAATATCCCCAAGAGCCCGAGAATGTCTGACACGCCTCCCAGGTTACAAGCTCCCCTGTTTCGGAGTGCTTAACCCATTCAAGCATCTGATACTGCTCGGGAGTCCAGAGATCCTGCTCCATATCGGAACGGTTGTCGATTATTATATCGGGCTGAAGAGCTCTTGCAGTCTTGATAAGCTCCTCTGATTCCCAATCGTTTCTTCCCTTACCCTCCATCCAGTCGGGGAATTTGGGGTCCTTATTGGTATAGGAAAAATCAAACCAGAGGATATCAATCTTACCGTAATTTGTAAGAAGCTCTGTAACCTGGTTTCTCATATACTGAGCATAACGCTTCATATCCCTGCCCTCGTTCTGTGCCTGTGCATCCTTATCGTAGCGACGGGGATGGATAGCGTCAATTGTAAAATCGGGGTGGTGCCAGTCGATAAGTGAATAGTAGAAGCCTACCTTGAGCCCCTCGGCACGGAATGCCTCAACATACTCCTTAACAAGGTCTCTGCCTGCAGGAGTATTTGTACACTTGTAATCTGTGTACTTTGTGTCAAACATACAAAAGCCCTCGTGATGCTTTGTAGTCATAACCACATATTTCATTCCTGCTGCCTTAGCCTGTCTTGCCCACTCCTTAGCGTCATAAAGATCGGGGTCAAAATACTTGAAATACTTATCGTACTTCTCGTCGGTGATGCATTCAATATTCTTTATCCACTCATTTCTTGCGGGCATTGCATAAAGTCCCCAGTGGATAAACATACCGAAGCGATCACGCTTAAACCATTCGGTATCTCCGGGTGTTTTTCTTGTTACATAGCTTGACATAATTTTATTCTCCTTTTTTATAAAACGGCTTGCCGTTTATATTTATTTCATCAAAAAGCGGCTCCATGTGTACATATTCATCCTTACCGGGACAAATTGGATACATTCCCAGACAGGAAAAAATATACCACGCCGACATCGAGCCATTGTCCTCATCTCCGGGGAATCCACCCTCAGCCGAGAATAGCTCTTCACACATTTTTTTAACCACATCCCGACACTTTTTGGTTTCTCCAAGATATCCGTATAGGTAAGGAATATGGAATGATGGCTGATTGGATATAGCACACTGACCGTAATCAACTGCTGCCATTTCCGTCATCTCGTGGATTTCTCCACCGTAGCCGTGTACACGGTATTTAGGTAATTCACTAAACAGCTCATCTAATTTTTCAATAAGCTTTTCTCTTCCCCCGTAAAGATCACAGAGTCCCTCTATATCATGGGGCACCCAGAAGGAATTTTGCCACGCTGAGCCCTCTGTATAATCGCCACCCCATATACAGGGGTCAAAATCCTCCGACATTTTTCCGTTTTCATACCTTCCACGCATAAATCCGGACACGGGATCAAAAAGATTTTTATAATTATCTGCACGCTTTATGTACTCATTGTATATACTGTCGTATCCAAGCTCCCTTGACACCGTGGCAATGCACCAATCTCCGTATGATGCGTCAAGAGTGAGATTTACGCTTTCCTTTTGCAAATTTTTAGGTACATATCCGTATTTTTTGTACGCTATGGCTCCGTTTCTGCCGTATCTTCTATCCTCCGACTCGTTATTAGCGTGATGAAGCATACCCTTCAAGGCATTTTCCCAAAGCTCTCTGCTTCCTATACCCTTTACCACAGCATCTGCAATTGTACAGTCAATAAGGGTGCTTGGCATACAGCCCACCTCTCCTATGGAGGGCCACCTCGGTAACCATCCACATTCAAGGTAATCGTTTACAAATCCACGGAGCATATCGGCATACTCATCCCTTGCTATTATGGAGTAGAGTGGGAAAAGGGTACGGGAGGTGTCCCAAAAGCCCGTGTCAGTATACCGTACTCCGTAGCTTTCCTTACCTGTTTTCGGAGTATAGTGCACCTTCTCTCCGTTTTTGTCTATCTCATATGCCTTATGTGGGAACAAAAACACTCTGTACATACAGGAATAAAAGGTACTTAGTCTTTTTTCATCCTCGCACACTACCTCTATCCTATGTAGCTTTTCCTCCCAATTGTCCTCTGCCTCCTGCCTGAGCTCCTCAAAGGACTTATCCTTACATTCTCTTTCCAGAGTATACAGTGCCATTTCCTCACTTATGTAGGAAATTGCGACACGCCCCTCGACTACCTTGCCCTTTATACCGATATGAGCACATTTTGATTCACCCTCGCCATTACAGATAATACGACCCTTATCCACGCATCCGTCAAGAAGCTTAACTGCTACATAGGTCTTAAAATCCCTTGCCTCATCCTGGGAGTGTCCGTCCGTTGAGCCGAAGAGAATATCATTTTTTTCGTCATAGTGATATGTATAATTACCCATTACGGGCAGGAGAGAAACAAAGCTTTCCCTATCCGTATCAAAGCTAAGTCGGAATGCACATCCCCGTTCTGTTGGCGTAAGCTCAAAATCACACAGAGAACGCAAAAAACGAATTTTAAGATAATCGGGACGCATTACAGCATCCTTTATTCTGTAGCCCGACGATGCAAGCTCCGAGGTGTCCGATACAATATCATTCTGAGGAGTGAACAAAAAAGCACCGTAATCCCTTATCCATGGGCTTGGCTGATGGGTAAGGCGTATGCCCTCAACAACAGGTAAATCGGGATTAAAGAACCATCCCTCACGCCCCTTAATCACCTCGGTCTGTGGGCAAAATGATGCCATACCAAAGGGAATCTGAGTTAGTGGCAGGGTGTTACCTGTCGAATATTTCATATGGGATCTTGTTCCCATCTTTATGTTTACATAAGGAATATATTTCATATACAGACTCCTTTTATCTCTACAGGTATATTATATTATATAGGCAAAATAAAATCAATACATTAAGGACAAAAACGGGCAGACGGTATAAATACCGACTGTCCGTGGCTTTTATCTTTCCTCTATGGGTAAATACTTTTGCTCCTGCTTTACATTGATGTAGGCAGGGCGTATAATCTTTCCTGCGTTTTGTATCTCCTCAATTCTATGAGCACTCCAGCCTGCAATACGGGCACAGGCAAACAAGGGAGTATATAGCTCGTAGGGGAGACCCAGCATTTTATATACAAGTCCCGAATAGAAGTCCACATTGGGGCTGACGCCCTTATACATTTTTCTCTTCTCGGCAATAAGCTGAGTTGCAAGCTCGGCTACTGTCTCATAAAGGACAAATTCATCCTCCATTCCCTTCTCTACAGAAAGCCTCTTTGCAAAGGAGTGGAGCACCTCGGCACGGGGGTCGGATACTGCATATACTGCGTGACCCATACCGTAAATCAAGCCTGCGTTATCAAATGCCTTTTTATCAAGAAGGTCACGCAAATATTGTTCTATCTGTGCTCTGTCCTTAGTATCCTTAACATTCGCCTTCATATCGTCGAACATACGGACAACCTTTACATTAGCTCCACCGTGACGGGGACCCTTAAGAGAGCCGAGTGCCGCAGAAATGGCAGAATAGGTGTCTGTACCCGATGAGGTTACGACATGAGTTGTAAAGGTGGAGTTATTGCCTCCTCCGTGCTCTGCGTGGAGCACAAGACAAATATCAAGAAGCTGAGCCTCAAGTGGTGTGAACTTACCGTCCTCTCGAAGAATATAAAGCAAATTCTCAGCTGTTGTATATTCCGGCTTGGGAAAGTGAATAAACAGACTGTTATTATTATGGTAGTGTTGATATGAATGATATCCGTACACAGACAAAAGCGGAAACTGTGCAATAAGCTGTAAGCACTGACGCAAAATGTTTGGTACAGTTATATCATCCGGATTTTCATCATAGGCGTAGAGGGCAAGCACGCTTCTGGATATCATATTCATCATATCCCTACCCGGTGCCTTAAGTATCATATCACGCACAAAAGACGGGGGGAGTGAACGGTAATTGGAAAGCACAGTCTTAAATTCGTCAAGCTCCGACTTGGTTGGCAGCTTTGAAAACAAAAGAAGATATATAGTCTCCTCAAAGCCCGGATGACCAGATTTCAAAAATCCCTTTACAAGCTTTTTGATGTTATAGCCACGGTAAAAAAGCTCTCCCGGGCACTGAATAACATTTCCGTCTCCGTCTACCTCTCTCGACTTAACATTGGAAACCTCGGTAAGACCTGTTACAACGCCAAAGCCGTTAGCATCTCTGAGTCCCCTTTTAACATCGTACTGTCCGTACATTTCGGGCTTAATATTATTATTTTCACAGGATTTTTTTGCGAGCTCCTCGATATACGGTGTTATCTCAGAATAATTCATTTTTCCTCCTTCTCCCTCAGTGTCCTCCCAAGGAGGATAAGGTATGGGAATGTTAGAAATTTATCTTTGCTATATTTTACCACAAGATTTTTTCAATTTCAATAAAAAATTTATATTTTATAATATGTATATCCACAAATAACAAAAATGCGACACAGGGTGTCGCATTTTTGTTTGTTCCAAATTAAAATATCTTAATATTTACCTTTTCCCGGTCCACATTCGCCTTTGTCTCTATCCTGAAACGGTAGGAATAGTCTATTTTATTATCAAAATTCCACACTGCCTCGCCCGTTTCTGCAACTACTGTGCCGATCAAATTAAAGGAAAAGCCGTTAAACAGAGATAGTGTATACTCTCCGTCGCACACGCCCCCGAGAATAATTTTGCTAAAGGGGTATATTCCACCCAAATTCACACAAATGGCTCCGTCATCAATCTCAACTCTTGCGTTTTCTGCAAGGTTCATATTTTTACTACCCTCATTTTCCTTCTTCATGGTGGATATGTAATATGCACCGAAGAAATATAAAACAGGGGTATCATACGCAGATTTTATCTTGATTTTGACAGATTTTGTGCGTACGGTATCAAATTTTTCCGACAATCTGTAGCCTATGCATTGACATTTTGCCACCGTTCTCCACTCTCCGTCCACAAGAGCAGAGAGCTCTGCATCAGTTACCCTGTGTCCAAGCTCAATTGCCTCCTCGAGAACAAAAGCGTTAATTTTCCTCTCCTCGGGTAAATCAAATATAATCTCCGGGGTCTTATCGCTGTCCAAGGGTGCATAAAAGCTTTCCCTGCTTCTATAAAGAAGATTTGCAGCAGAGCACCCCTCTCTTTCTGAGCTTGCATTTATTTTTGCGTCGCCTGCAAGGTTATTTTCAAAGGCAGAGCGAAGCCTCTTTTCAAAAGCTAAAAGTGAGTTTACATCATTTTCGTGAATCTTGCCACGCCTGTCGGGAGGAAGGTTAAGCAAAAGCCCTGCATTTGAGCCGTTTGAGGTAAACCAAAGGTCCATAAGGTTTTCCGGGGTGCGTACGCTTTCGTCCTGGGAGCTGTGATAAAACCATCCCGGGCGAATGGAAACATCCACCTCTGCCGGGATAAAGCGTTCTCCACCGGGCTTACCGCTATTGAGCTCACTCGTGGTCTCCACCTCCAAGGATATGGGGTCTATGGTAGCATAGCATGGCTTTCCCGCTATTCCCTTTTCGTTGCCCACCCAACGGACATCAACCCAGGGAGTAGCTCCCAGGGAGCCGAAGATTACAGCGTCCGGCTGAAGGGTACGGACGGTGGTTGCCCATCTTTCCCAATCGTATACAGCCTCGGTGCTGCCTGCTCCGTCCCACCAGCACTCCCATATTTTTCCGTAGCCCGTCAGAAGCTCTGTCAGCTGACCTACATAGAAGTCGTTATATTCCTCCCTACCCCAGCTGGGCTCGTGCCTGTCCCAGGGTGAGAGGTAGATTCCCGCCTTTATGCCAAATTCGGCACAGGCATCGGTAAACTCTCTGACTATATCTCCCTTTCCGTTTTTATAGGGTGAGTTTTTTACACTGTGCTCCGTATACTTGGTCTGCCAAAGGCAAAAGCCATCATGATGCTTTGCGGTTATAATAGCACACTTGAAGCCTGCATCCCTGACGGTCCTTACCCACTGGCGTACATCAAGCTCTGTGGGATTAAAAAGCTCGGGACTTTCTGTGCCGTCACCCCATTCCCTGTCGGTAAAGGTATTCATACCGAAGTGGAAAAATATCATTTTTTCTCTTTCGTACCATTCCATCTGCCTTGCGTTGGGAATAGCACCGTAGGGCTTGATGCCGTATTTTTCAAATTTTTCTATCATTTGTCAAGCTCCAAGAATATTCTGTCTGTCAGGCGTGCAAAAAATTCCTCGTCCTTTGGATAGTGCTTAAAGGTTATATCCATTTCTGCAATTTCACCGATTATTTCATTGACTCTGTCCTTGCCGACCTTCTCCTCAAGAAGGGTAAGAAGTCGCATATCGTCAATAGCCTCCTTAAATACCTTTTGGCGTAAGGATGGAATAACACCGTTTCCGTACGGATAAACGCTGAAGGCGTCTCCGGACGGGAATGCCCCTCCTGCATCTGTAACCTCATAGGGGCTTATATGCTTTTTGGAATACTGGGTGTTATAGAAATTATACCCCCAATGTAAAAATCCCGCAATACCGTACTTGTACATCTGTGTACCGATAATTCTGTTTCTTGCAGAGGGCATTGAGAAAAATCTGTTGGCTACCTCTCTTGCCTGTGCACAGCAGTAATAACACCAAAGGTCAGGCACCCCTGCCTCAATAAAGGGTTCAAGATCGGTTGTGGCAACAACGGGGGTTGGCACAAGCTTTTCCTTATAGAACTCAAAATGGGACAAAGCATCCATATGATTGCATCCTTCTATCAAGGGGATAAGTCCTTCTCCTGCTTTTCGATAGGAGTCAAGCTGTTCTCCGTTCGGTTCATCGGAAACATGGAAATAGAGTCTTGACTTATCAATGCCTTTTTTCTCAAAAGTGACAATAATTTTTGGCACCAGACACTTAAGAAATTCTCTGTATTCATCCGATGCAGCATCCGTCTCCCATCCGAAAATTCTCTTTTCCTCCCCATCGACTGTGGCAATTACCTTAGGGGCAAATTGTGCCCCCCACTGAGTAAAGAAATGATTTATCTCGAAAAGAACAATACCGTTATCAAGGCATATATCTATAAAGCGTTCCAGACGGGAAAGGTCAATTATGTATCCTTCCTTTGTTTTTTCGATTTTTGCAAGCTGGACCGTAGTGCGTTCTCCACCCACCTCTGTATCAAGAGGAGGAGTAAGCACAGGTGTAAGAATCATATTCATACCGTGCTCTGAGGCAAGGCTGACATACCTTTCAATAAGCTCCCAGTGAAAAGATGAAAATACCTCTGTTCCATGAACATCTGCAATACAGTCGGTATGGAACCACTGTGTAAAAATAAGGCTCTGCTTAGGCAAAATACAGTCGCAAATTTTAAGTATGTATGTTGACATACCTACTTCTGTTCCATCCTTGAGAATACTGATATTTATGGGATATTCTCCTGCCACAGCATCCTTTTCTACAGAAATATTTATCCACAGGGTAAGGTATTTGTCATCCACTATGGAAAAGCTACCGTCCAAGGGGAATAACGGGTCGGGGAAAAGACCTGCATCTGTGGTAATATAATTATCATCATATGCATGCGGATATGCACTGATAACCGAGGGGACATAGCCCACACGGTATACCTTGATTCTATCTTTCAGCAGGGAATCAATCTTATATGAATATTCTCCCTTCTCTCCTAATATTGCTATCTGATAGGACACAGCTGTGTCCTTGGCACACTGTCCCCTATTCAGTGTATCTCCGTATATTTTATCGGGAAAAACCTTTGCAAGGGATGAGAGCTGAGTTAAACTAATCATATTATTCTCCTTCATTTTGTACTCACGGCTGTAAATACCGTTATCCCATAATGTTCTATGCTCACATTTTACCACAGGGAAAAGAAAATTTCAACAAGGGGTATAAATTTTCTTGAAAGTAGCGTAACAATATGTTAGAATAAAAATATATTTAATTTTCAGGAGTGTTTATATATGAAAAGAGCAAGTGGTGTTCTTCTGCACATTTCATCCCTTTGGGGCAAGTATTCCGAGGGCTCCCTCGGTAAGGCTGCAAGGGAATGGATCGACCTCCTTGCAGAGAGCAAATTTACATACTGGCAGATTCTCCCCTTCTGTCTGCCCGACGAATACAATTCCCCCTATAAATCCTATTCGGCATTCAGCGGAAATCCCTATTTTATAGACCTGGATATTCTTCTTGAAAAGGGACTTATTACAAGGGATGAGGCAGAAAATGCAAAGCAAAGCTCTCCCCATCTTTGTGAGTTCAACAGGCTTAACAAGGAAAGGATAGACCTTCTCAAGAAGGCATCCGAAAGATTTTACGACCTTGAAAAAATGGAGGAGTTCTTTGAGAGATTCCCACAGACTGAGGCATTTTGCAAATTTATGGCACTTAAGGAGGCAAACGGAATGAAGGAATGGACCGAATGGACCGTTTCCGAATATGACGAGACTGCCTTCTTCCAATGGAAATTCATTCAATATACGGTATTTACCCAGTGGTTTGAAATAAAGGAATATGCAAATTCCAAGGGCGTTAAAATAATCGGTGATATTCCGATTTATGTTGCCCACGACAGCTCAGATGTCTGGTCTCAGCCTGAGCAGTTCCAGCTGGATAAAAGATATCAGCCTACCTCCGTGGCAGGTGTACCGCCGGATTATTTCAGCGAGGACGGTCAGCTCTGGGGCAATCCCCTTTACAACTGGAAGCTGATGAAGAAGGACGGCTTCTCCTGGTGGAGGGAGAGGATGGAATTTATGTGTGAGCTTTTTGACGGTGTTCGCATTGACCACTTCCGTGCGTTGGAGTCATACTTCTCCATCCCTGCAGGGGAAAAAACTGCTAAAAACGGAAAATGGATAAAGGGTCCGGGCATGAGCCTTATCAAGGAGTTCAAGAAAATCTGCAAGGATAAGCTTATTATTGCAGAGGACCTTGGAGATATTACGCCCGAGGTTTACAAGCTTGTTTGTGACAGCGGCTTTCCCGGTATGAGAGTTTTGCAGTTCGGTCTCTTGGGGGATAACAATTCCACCCATCTGCCCCACAATTACTCCAACAATTGTGTAGCCTACACAGGCACCCACGATAACAATACCCTTCTTGGCTATGTATGGGAGCTTTCCGAATCGGAAAGACAGCGTTTTCTTGATTATTTCGGCTACGAAAGTGCCAATTGGGATAACTGCTATGACACCGTTATCCGTTCTATGCTGGCATCCCACGCCGGACTCGTTATATTCCCCGTACAGGACCTTCTTAAATACGGAAGAGATACCCGTCTTAACACTCCCGGAAGCAGTGATGACAACTGGGCATTCCGTATCACCCGTGAGCAGTTTATGGATATAGATAAGGAAAAGCTCCGTACCTGGAATGAGGTTTACGGCAGAGCATAAAAAGAGTAAGCAAAACCCACCATAAAGGGCTGTCCTTTGAGGGATAGCTCAGAAAAGCGTTACCTACCGATAAAAAAGACGGGGAATTCTATAAATTCCCCGTCTTTTTCTTTAAGCTGATTATTGCCTAAGCTGATATTTAATATAATTTTCATTTATTGAGGTAATCTAGTATTTCCCTTGGGTTGGTATCGGGCTTTACCCTTTCCATAGCTTTTTCGATGATACCGTTTTCATTAATTATATAGGTGGTGCGAACAACTCCCATCGATGATTTACCGTAGAGCTTCTTTTCCTGCCATACATCATATGCCCTTATGGCTGTAAGCTCAGGGTCGGATAGGAGGATAAAGGGCAAGCTATACTTATTTGCAAATTTCATATGTGATGATACGCTGTCCTTACTTATTCCTATAACTACTGCATCCTTACCTTTGAACTCCTCATAGCTTGATGCAAAGGCACACGCCTGTCGTGTGCACCCGGGAGTATTATCCTTAGGATAAAAGTACAAAATTACCCTTTTGCCGTAAAAATCACTTAATTTTACTGTTTCTCCGTCCTTATTGCACAGTGCAAACTCAGGAGCCCTTGTCCCTTCCTTTAACATATCATTCTCCTATAAACTCGTTTATTTTATCTGCTGTAATTACAATCTTGCTTCCTATTCCCCACAGTCGGTGTGCCATCTCCCTCCTGTGCACCGTAAGCTCCAAAATAAGCGTGGCATCCTCCGTCTATTATGTATTCCTCTGTGTCAGAGGGCAGATTTACCATACATTCCTTATATTTTTCACGGTTGAGAACTCCGTCCTCACTGCCGTATATGGATAAAACGTCAAGGGATGTGGCTGAAATATCTGCTGTGGAATAGGAGCCAAGGAGTATCAGACCCTCATAATCCGAATGATTTTCTTCAAGATACGAGGAAGCCATGGAGCCACCGAGAGAATGACCTGCCATATACCACCTGTCTATCTCTTGATAGGCTTCTTATATACCGTCTGCTGCATCCATATCAAATACAGCCAAGTTAAAGGGCATTTCAACAAGCACACAGGCAATATTTCTTGACGCACACGCCTCCATAAGAGGAATATATGCAGTTACCATTCCACCGGGGTATAATATTATACCTGTCTCAGGGTTCTTTGGCATATATACAAGATTGCCGTTATCCTGCTCTTCAACTGTAAAGTCTCCACCAAAATCCATTTTGTCAATAGCGTCCATATCAGAACTGTAATAATCACCGAGATATATGGCACAGCCTATTACGGTTACTAAGATAATAACAGCGACAGCTATCAGGGCTATTTTCAGCCCTTCCCTTTTCTTTTTTTATGCTTTTCATTGCTTTTTCCCAGGGGAATTCTGTTATTTTATTTTTTTACCGTCGGAAAAGGCGTTACCAACCACCTCGCCCAGTGCAATATATTTATGATTTGAGCTGTCATAGGTAATGGGGCGAAGCACGGAAACATCCACCCTGCCGTTTTCCAAAAGCACGGAATCATCAATGCTTACATTTATTATCTCCCCAACAAGACGGCAGGAGTCGGGATCGTAGTTTTTAAGTCTGCATTCCAAGCACATAGGAAGCTCCACAATAACAGGGGCATCAACAAATTCGCTTTTAACCGTGTGGAATCCACATTTTTCCAGCTTATTTGTTACATTGTTTCCCGATGCTATACCGAGATAGTCGCACTCTGCTACATAATCGGCTGTTGCCATGCTTACAGTAAATGCTCCGCTCTTAAGAAAATTCTTTGTTGTCTTGTGGTCCTCGCTTACGCATATGGAAATCTCATTCTCCTCGCTGATACCACCCCACGCAGCATTCATAGCGTTGGGCACTCCGTTTTCGTCGTATGTTCCGATGATAAATACCGGCATAGGATATACCATGGGCTTTACACCAAAATTCTTTCTCATTATGTTCCTCCGAATTTATTATAAAATTATTTTTTATATTTTATCCATACACATCCCCCGACCCTTTCAGCCGAGGAAAGTGTATAGGGTGTTACTGTGGCTCCGTCGAAGAGGGAAAGACCGTCCTTATCCCCTACAATCGGAGATACAACAGTGCTGATTTCATCTACTGCACCACAGCGAATGAAGGCTCCGTTTATTACGCTGCCTCCCTCTAAAAGAAGAGTGCGAATACCAAAAAGTGCACCAAGCCTTTCAAGTGCCTTTACTATATATTCCGATTCGGGCACCAAAATATAGGAGATGCCCATGCTTCTTAAATAGGTGAGATATCTTTTATCAGCATTATTTGTCAGTACCTCTATAATATGAGCTCCACCGTATCCCGGGTCGTCGTCCACTATTTCCGGTCCACGCCATCCGAGACGCCCAAGCCTATCAAAGGCAACGGCAAAAAAATCCCTTCTTCTGGGTGCTATATAATCCCCTGTATCGGTACAGGGCTCATACTTGGAAAGCTCGGGATAGAATCCCCCCGTAAAGCTCCCCTCCATTGTAATGCGTCCACATCCAAAGGCATCTGCCCTGTATCCCCTGTTTATTTTGTAATAAAGCTCTGTCGCCTCCTCGCAGGCTGGACTGTACAAAAAGCTTCCTGTTACCTTGCCGTCGATAGATGTTACCATATGGCAGATCACATAGGGTCTTGTCATTTTTTTGCCCTTCCTTTCTTTTTCGCACTGAGCTCGTAGCTGTTTTCAATAAGTGCCTCTGTCAGCGAGGGCTCTACCGTACCGTTTAATATAATTGATATCCAATGCTTTTTGTTCATATGGTATGCCGGGATTATGCTACTTGACATCTCCCTTGCTGTAAAGGTGTCCTCGGGCTTACACTTTACATTCAATACATCTACCCGTATATCACTGCTAAGTCCGACCTTGTCCCCACATATATTCATAATTATTCCAAACCACTTACCCGTGTCGGTGTGGCGTAGCACCGTGGTATCAAAATCCCCCTCAAAGGGATTGTCTGCCCCTGTGCAAGGTAAGGACAGTGCGTATTCTATGATGCTTTTTCTCTCATTATTCATAAAATGCCCTCCCCTGTGTGTAAATTCACCTTAATTTCCTTGTCTATTGTAATTTCGCAGGGAGATACCGTACAGTCATAGGCTATTATTTTCACACCGCTTTTGTAAGCTATGCGAAGTGCCTCCCCAAACTCCCTGTGGGTTATATCATTCGGGCGTAATTCCTTCATTTCCTTCATCTGGATAACGAAAAATACATACGCCTCATATCCGTCCTCTGTGGCACGGATAAGCTCGTTTATATGCTTGACTCCTCTTTCGGTGGGTGCATCGGGAAAGGACGCTATGCCGTCTTTCTCAAGGGTACATCCCTTGACCTCCAGAAATATTTTTCTTTTCCCGTCCTCTATGTAAAAGTCAAAGCGTGAGCTCTTATAGGTATACTCCCGTCTGATTACGGCATCACGGGAGAAGAGCTCTCCCTTTTTCAGCCATTCCTCGCACACGGAGTTGGGAATCTGTGAATCCATATTTATGAGAAGAGGAGCTTTGCCGTTTCTCTCCTTCTCCACAGCTATCAAATCATATTTTGTACGCCTCAGGGGATTATCCGACAGGCTTAAATACACAGTCGCCCCCTCGACAAGAAGCTCACGGCATCTGCCCGTATTTTTAACATGGACGGTTTCTATAATACCGTTAATATCTACATAGGCTATAAATCTGTTAGGTCGGGATATAAATTTACCCTTTACCACATTTTTGTATTTCATTATACTCCTCTATCATATCAAAAATAGCCTCTACATTCTCCTCCGAGTATTCTATCTCCTGGGAGAAGAGTCTGCAAATTCCTATCATTTCCTCGCTATTTTGTGCAAAATGCGACCAAAGTGTTGTTATAATCCGACTGCAAAGCACCGAAAAAGCTATAACGGTACCGTTTTTTCCGTCATATTTCTCGTTTGTCATATATCTGTATATAAAATAAGCCATAAGGCTCTCAAGCTCTCCTTCATACCCGTAATGGGTAAGAGGCACGCTTTTTTCCTCGGCTTTTTCAAGCAACTCTCTCCACTCCTCGGACATTATTTCAAGGCTCAGAAGATATTTTGCCCATTCATTAAGGCCAAGGGAGGGTATGCTCAAGATGCCTACATTATTGATCCTATCCTCTACGGTACGGCTCCTGTCGGTAATTACTGAAATAACACTGTCCCTGTATGAAATAAGCTCTGTCTCATATTGGGAAATATCGCCACAGGGCTCGGCATTTTCCTCTGCTACAAGTGAAAACGGTTCCTTATTTTCGAGAGTAATTCTACACGCCTCCTCACAGCAAAGTCCAAGTCCAATTTCTACTCTGTCGGAAAAATAGTTTTTGAATCTGGGGTGTGCATTACATATTTCACAAAGGTAGCCTTCACCTAAAGCAGAAATAATATCGCAAAGATTGCTTTTGTTAAGGAAGGGGCATCTTTCATTCTCTCCAAGTATAAAATGGTGACATCCACCCTCATTGCCAATACTTACATCAAGTCTTTTTCCAAGGGCTCCACCAACCCTTTTGTATTTTTCCATTGTATCGGGGTCAATATCAATCTCCCAACCGATACAGCAGTTATGCCTACAGGCTGAGCCTATGCACTTAAAGTCCTTATAAAATTTCGGTGTTACAATTTTCATTCTATATCTATCTGGCACATAGCCATTGCATTAAGGGCGTTATGCATATCTGCAATAACTAAAATACTTCTCATATTTTTCTCCTGTCAGCTAATTATCTGAATTTCTTTACGGGTAGCAATGCTCTTGTTTCCTTTTTGTATTCGGTAAAGCCCTCTTTTTTCTCCTGTCTGCCGTCTGCCATAGGAATGGAAACAAAGAGGAATAGAGCCGTATTGGCTACTGCACCGAATATAAGATACCAATGCTCCGGCATAGCAAAGACGGCACAAAGTCCCATGCCCCACCACATAAGAATCTCCCCAAGGTAGTTGGGATGGCGTGAATGTCTCCAGAGTCCTGTTCTGATAAAGGGTGTTGTCCTGTTTTTTCTGTACCTGTGCATTTGTATATCTGCAATACCCTGCATGCAGGCAGAAAGAACGGACACCGCTGCAAATATTATGCTGAGTGCGTTAAGCTCCGGCTTGTTTTCTATGATATAAACAACAGGGAGCATACATCCGTACACCACCAAGGTAGGAACATAGTGTATACCCACAAAATTGATTATGGGATAGAGCCTTCCTGTTTTCTCCTTCAGCATTGTATATCGCCAATCCTGGTGCTCAAGGCCGTGGAATGAATATGCCCAATTGGCTGTAAGCCTGACACCCCAGAAGCAAACGGCAATAAGCACAATTATGCCGAGTGGTGAGAGCCCCTCCGAAATTCCAAAGCCTATTACCATTACTATAGGAGCTACACTCCAATACGGGTCATATACCGATGAGTTTTTGAAGGCAATACTGAATACAAAGCAAGCAACCGTTGCCACAGTATCGGCAATAAGTAAATTTACGGGTGTGGAATAGGGTAAATATCCGTACTGTCCAACTCCCACAAGAGTGCAAAATGCGTATATCAGTGTAACAATTATAAAGCTCCATACTCTTGATGCTTTTATTTTCATAGAGCCACCTCCCTGCCAAAAGTTGCTTATTACATAGAGTATAACATATAATCCACTGAAATTAAATGCTTTTTTGTAATTTAAGCCCTTATTTTACCTATGTTTTTGAGTCAATATACTTGAAATATTATACCTTTGATGTTAAAATGAAAGTATCCAATAATTATTTACGGAGGATAAACTAATGAGTAAAAAGGATACTCAGAGCATACTTGATGAATTCAAGAATGCCCCCACAGAAGAAAAGGTAAAGGCAGACAGAAAGCTTAAGGTTGGTATTATCGGTACAGGCTGGATTGCTGACGCCCACGCACAGAAGTATAAGATGATGGATGATGTTGAGGTTGTTGCACTCGCTGACCTTATCCCCGGTAAGGCTGAAAAATTTGCAGAAAAATGGGAGCTTACAGGTGCGAGATGCTATCTCTCTCACAAGGAGCTTCTCGATGCTGAAACAGACCTTGACGCAGTTTCCGTTTGTACATATAACAGAACTCACGCAGAGTGCTCTATTTATGCACTCAAAAAGGGTGTTCATGTACTCTGTGAGAAGCCTATGTGCGTAACTCTCGAGGAGGCTGTTGAAATGCGTAAGGCTGAAAAGGAAAGCGGAAAGATCCTTTCCATCGGCTTCCAGCCCAGAATGAACCCCAATATGAAGAAGGTTAAGGAAATTGTTGAATCCGGTGTGCTCGGTGATATCTACTACATCCAGACAGGCGGTGGACGCCGTCGTGGTATTCCCACACCCTTCGGTACATCCTTTATCGAGGACCAGACAGCAGGTATCGGTGCTATGGGTGATATCGGTTGCTACTCTCTCGATATGGTGCTTAACGCAATCGGCTATCCCAAGCCCCTCACAGTTACAGGCTATACATCCAATTTCTTCGGTATCGACCCCAAGAACTATCCCTGGCATCCCGAATATGCTGAGAAGTTTGAGGTTGAGGACTTTGCAGCAGGCTTTATCCGTCTTGAGGGTGGTATAATTCTTGACTTCCGTATTGCTTGGGCAATGAATCTTGATACCCCCGGTGACACTATTATCATGGGTAAAAAGGCGTCTCTCCGTATCCCCTCCACAGAGTGCTGGAACGGTTCTGTTGGCGGTCCTATGAAGGTTTACAGCGAGATGGCAGGCTCCCAGGTTTGCACAGAGATTCCCTTGCTTCCCGACGGAGATTGCTTCTATCTTAAGGTTCGTTCCTTCCTCGACGCAATCCTCACAGGTGGGAAGTCACCTGTTCCCACAGAGCAGATTATTATAAATCAGGCAATTATTGACGGTATTGTAAACTCTGCTAAGGCAGGCAAGGAGCTTACAATAGATATTCCAGAGGTGTAATATGAAGGAATTAAAGGTTGGTATTCAGCTCTACTCTCTCCGTGACGAGCTTGCAAAGGATATGGATGCAACTCTTAAAAGAGTTAAGGAAATGGGCTATGATTATGTAGAGTTTGCAGGCTTTTACGATAAGAGTGCAGATGAAATAAAGTCACTCCTTGACAAGCACGGCCTTACAGCAGTTTCCATGCACCAGAGCCTCGACCCATATCTTTCTGACGGAGCTGAGGATTTCATACAGTTCGTAAAAACACTCGGTATTAAGTACAGTGCTGTTCCCTGGATGGACAAGGCAGTTTTCCACGATGAGACAAGATATGCTGAGTTCGTTGCCAATATGAAAAAGGTGCAGAAGCTTCTTGCCGATAACGGTATTGCTCTCTGCTATCACAATCACGATTTCGAATATGAAATGGTGGGGGACAAATATATCATCGACCGTCTTTACGGCGATATTCCCGAGCTTATGACAGAGCTTGACCTCTGCTGGGTTAAGTACGGTGGCGAGGACCCTGTTAAATATGTAAATATGTATGCTAAGCGTTCAGGTATAGTTCACTTCAAGGACTTCTATGCTAAGCAGATGGGTGGTGGACCCGTATATGCTCTTATCGACGAGAACGGAAACGAGATAAAGGCAGAAAAGCCCTCTAAGGAGGATAACGGCTTTAAGTTTATGCCTCTCGGTCAGGGTGTACAGGATTTTGCTCCCATTCTCGAGGCTGTTAAAAACAGCGATATCGAGTATGTTATCTACGAGAAGGATGCTTGGTATGATGGCGATCCCTTTGAGGATGCAAGAGTAAGCCGTGAGTATCTTAAAAATACACTTGGTATTTAAGCCATATATAAAAATCCGACCCTTGTGTCGGATTTTTTATATATACGGTTGTAAGAATATAAATTATATGATAAAATAGACGCATATGAATATTATATATACCGGAGGTTATAAAATATGAAGGTATTACTTATTAACGGAAGTCCCCACGAAAAGGGCTGTACTTATACTGCTCTGTCCGAGGTGGCAAAATCTCTTAACGAAAACGGAATTGACACAGAGATATTCTGGATAGGAAACAAGCCAATCGGAGGATGCGTTGCTTGTAAGGGATGTATAAAGCTCAAAAAATGTATTTATGATGACGCTGTTAACATAGCAAGAGAAAAGGCATACGAGGCTGACGGATTTATATTCGGCACTCCTGTGCATTACGCTGCACCCTCGGGTAATATGGCATCCTTTATGGACAGACTTTTTTACTCCGAGTCCTGTGGTAACGGAGGAAACGCATTCTATATGAAGCCGGCTTCCGTTATAACTGTGGCAAGGCGTGGAGGCACCACTGCAGCCTTTGACCAGATGAACAAATATCTTACCATTTCCCAGATGCCCGTTGTTTCCTCACGCTATTGGAATATGGCTCACGGTGCTAAGGCTGAGCAGATATATGAGGATGAAGAGGGCGTACAGACTATGCATATTTTGGGTAAGAATATGGCATATATTCTCAAATGCCTTGAGGCAGGGAGAAAGGCAGGCGTACCACTACCCGAAAAGGAGCAAACCATCTTTACCAATTTTATAAATAAGAGATAGACTGCTCAGTCACTCCCTCCGTCACGGTTATCCGTGACACCTCCCTCAGGGATGGAGGCTATGGGAATACCACTACCCGAAAAGGAGCAAACTATATTTACCAATTTCATAAACAAGATAGACTGCAACATAATATACAAAACGGAAGCCAACCGGCTTCCGTTTTGTATATTAAGGGGAGAACTATGAAAAGACAATTATCATATTAAAATCCGTTTGCAGCAACAAGAGTGGTGGCATGGCAATCTGCCTCTGCTCCTACGGACTTACGGGATTTGAGCTTGGATGCTATTTTAGCAAGGATCTTTTCCATATGTGAAACCTCCTTAAGGGTCTTTTCTCCCTTTTCGGGGAGGAACCACTGCATATCCTCACACCAGAAGCGAAGGCAGATGCAATCCTTGGGCATATCCTCGGGAATGTCGGCGTTAGGATCCTCGGGGAGCTGAAATTCAAAGCGAAAGGCTCCTATTTTAATAGAGTTATCCTTACTGCCTGCAAAGCCGTTTTTCATAAGCTCATATACGCTTATTTCGGGCTGTGACGGAGTATTTTCATACTTGCCGAAGATGTAATAGTATCCACCTGTAGGAGCTGTCCTTTTACCCAAGACACCAAGGCTTTCAACATATACGCACTTAGGGTCTATACCGAAGGAATTGAAAAAATCTCTTTCCTCTCTGGATAACCTGTCACAGTAAGCCTGAAAGTTTCTTGAAAACTGGTCATTTGGTGCTTCAAATGAGTAATAGTACATTCTTGTCTTGATTACATCAGCTTTTATTTTCCATTCACCGTATTGAATAAGCATATTTTTTCTCCTTATATTATATCCTTGATAACCTTAACGGCTATACCCTGTATTGTAAGCCTCTCGGGGTAGAAATCCCTTCTCTCTCCCTCGTATGTTTCGTTCTCTGCGTGGAGACGGACTCTACCGTTTTCCTTATAGTATCTTTTGAGTGTGCTTCCCTTCTCCGTAAGGCAGACTACAACCTTACCCGAGGGGGCAGTATTTGTTTTCTTTATCAGCACAAGGTCACCTGACTCAATGCCGATATCCACCATGGAGTCTCCCGATGCTCGGAGCAGAAAGCTCTCGCCCTTTACCCAATCGGAGGGGATGGCTACATAGCCCTCCACATACTCCTCCTCATCCTCCTCACTGCCACAGGGGATAGCACCGAGAATCGGTGTTCTCGTAAAGGCAACTCTCATTTCATCCTGTCCCTTTACGCTTAATGTGCCCTTTCCGCTGTAAGAGATCCTTCCTCTCTCCTTAAGGGTCATAAGATATCGGTACCCTACGGAATTTGTCATATCCATATAGTCAAGTATTTCCTTGAACTTAGGTGATGCTCCATTGTGCTCTACTATATATCTATTTATGAACTCAGCCATTTTATTCAGCTTTTCTTCATTTAACAGCTTCATAATTGCTCCTTTTCAAAAGAGAAGTTATAAAAGAACTTGAACTTCTTTTATTTCATTATATCAGTGAATTCGACATTTGTCAATAGTATTTTTTGCATTTTTTTATCTCACGAAGCCAGCTGTACCGAAATTGACCCAAATAAAGCCACAAAACGGGCGTTTTTACCAATTTTTCGCCATTATTCAAAATAAAATAAGCTCAGATTTTTTTGCAAATCAGCCACATTTTCCCCCTGAAATAAAAGAAAAAAGGAAGTTGCCCAAATTAATGGGATGCTTCCTTTAAGTTCTTTTATAAGATATATTTTATGGTAAATATGGTAGAAAAAGTGGGTAAAGCCTATTCACTTCTCATTATTACCGTTGAACATACAGCATCTTTTTACAACCGTGAGTTGTAAGTGAATAATATAATTAAAAAAGCCGTCGCTTCCGTTTTTATTGCGAATGTGCTATACTGTATTCAACAAATGAAGGAGGTGCACTATGATAAACAAAATTCACTTTGGAAAACGGATAGCGTCAGCAAGAAAAAGACTTGGAATAACACAAACAGAATTATCTGAACGGCTGTTTGTTACCCCACAGGCAGTATCCAAATGGGAGTGTGGTACTGCTTTGCCCGATGTTGAAATTTTGCTTGAGCTATCACATATGTTCAAAATGACAATAAACAATCTTTTGGAGGATGGCGACTTACCCATGGAGCTTACGGGCAGAGCTGCCAGTAATGACGGGATAACATATTTTGTACCCGAAAAAGAAAGAGACTACAATTTTCCTTGGGCAAACGATATCATAAATCAAAAATGGATATCAAGAAACTGGCAAGAGGCACAAAGGGAAAACGAGTTTATGGACAATGTTGGCAAGATAATTGCCGACGAGGGTGGCATAATACTTGAAACAGGTGCAGGTCCCGGTGGTGGATTTATGCCTTATATCCTAAAAAGCGACCCGAACGCCACGGTCATAATAAACGATATCTCACCTACTGTCGTAAGGGAGTGGAAAGCGTTTCTTGACAAAGCTCTTGATTCTCCAAGCATATACTACTCTGCCTTCGATTTTTGCAATATGCCATTCAAAGACAATTCAATAGATGTTATCTCGGATGGGGGAGGCATAGGAAATGCTGAGGGTGATAAAGCCAAGGCTCTGCGAGAGGCATACCGTGTACTGAAGCCCGGTGGATTGCTTGTAACTGCAACAGGATATGTAAATAAAGAAACCCTTGCAGATATTCCAAGCCCTGCTCGGGAAATATTAACAAAAAGGCGTCCCGATGTGTTTGAGGACCTATATGAAGATACAGTTCTCGCAGGATTTAAGAAAATAGATAGTGTAATAAGTGGCTGTTGGTATACAGAGGATGATGACAGCACGATTGCCGATTTAGCCCGTTCCCTCGGTGTCAACTTGAAATTTACAAGCTATATTAGATATTGCAGGAAGCAATTGTAATGAAAATTCAACCCACGGTTGAGCTTGGCTTGAATTAACGGTTATTGACTCACCACTGGAAAAATGGTACAATATATTTGATTATAGAACAGAAAGGAGGTATATGCTTTGGACTATCCTATTTCGCTTTACTTCAACAAGGAGATAGAAAATATTGAGGTGCTGGATTTATGCCGAGGAGAGGACGACTTCAGAAAAATTTATATAGCAACTGACGGGAGGCGTAAAATTGTAATTAAGTATCTTTCCAACACCTTTAGTGATAAAAACAGAATAGAAGGCTGGTTCTCCTTAATGGATGCATACAGAAAAGCAGGCATATACTGTCCGTCTATAGTTCCAAATCTGAACGGAGATTTAATCTGTTCCACTGATAATAACGGTAGAATTTATTATACTTACGCCGAGGAATATTCAATATTTGAAACGGCCGAAAAATTGGGAACGGATAAATACAAGGACGAAAACGGACAACGGAAATTTACCCCCGATGTTCTGCGATCGTTAGGTAAGATTGCCTCTTTAAGATTGGATATCTTGGATTGGCCCTCTGCTTACTGTCTGCTTGAGCCCTTCTGTCCTCCCGATACAACTGATGAAATTACTGAATGTGCAATTGCTTTTGTTAAATATGTTGAAAAAAGCTTGCCTGAATATTTACCTCGTGCAAAAAGGCTCTTGGAGAGATTTTATGAAAGGCAGAATGATGTTCGCAGAATATACGCATCCTTACCGGTATCTTGCTTTCAAGCCGACTTAAACGACAGTAACATACTGCTTGACGAAAGCGGCTCATTTGTTGGCTTGATAGACTTCAATCTATGTGGCAAGGAGCCTGTATTAAATTATGTTATAAGAGAGGCTCTTTGGGCAGCAAGTGATAAACGCCTATACGGAGAAAATGATAGCTGTCTTTTCTTTTATGACAAAGGTCCGGATGATCTCAGAACAGAGCTTTTTGTAAAAAACATAGGTTATGTTCGGGAAAATTACAGCTTTGATAATAGAGAAAGAAATGCTTTTCCTATTTTGCTTCGCTACATCAATTCCTTTTGGTGGCCCTGTGTAAATGAGATAAAATCAGTTGGTAATGACGGGGAGAAAATAAACAAAATTTTCAATTGGCTGGAGCATCAAATGACACGGGACGATATAAGGCTTCCCTAATATCTGGTACACATACTCTCAAAAAAAATGAAGATTTCGCATATGCGAAATCTTCATTTTTTTATTGCCTATTCTTTTTTAGCCTTCCCATTCATTAAAGCTTCGATGCTGCTGCCTTATCGCAGATTACGGTAACATCGGGATGG
Organism: Clostridia bacterium; assembly: GCA_017451485.1. GTDB lineage: Bacteria > Bacillota > Clostridia > Oscillospirales > CAG-272 > RGIG2000. The sequence continues at coordinate 30,560 of JAFTOG010000034.1, forward strand.
AGCTGGAGCACGCTGGCAGGAAGCTCGGGAGTAACCTCTCCCTTTACCATACCGTAAACGGCGTCTGCCTTATTGGCACCAGACACCACCATAAGAATACTGCTTGCCTGCATGATGTTTTTAATGCCCATGGAAAGTGCCTGACGGGGAACATCCTCGATATTGGCAAAAAGCCTTGAGTTGTCCTTAATTGTGTTTTCTGTAAGGTCCACAAGATGGGTAACGGAGCCGAAGGGAGTACCCGGCTCATTGAAGCCTATATGACCGTTGGAGCCCAGGCCAAGGAGCTGGACATCCTGCTTCATTGTATCGAGGAGTGCATTATATCTGTCGCACTCTGCCTGTGCACAGGGAGCTATACCGCTGGGGAGATTGGTATTGGCAAGGTCAATATCTACCCTGTCAAAAAGATTCTTACGCATAAAGTAAGCGTAGCTCTGGTCGTGATCCGGAGCAAGGGATACATACTCGTCAAGGTTTACTGTCCTGATATTCTTATAGGATGTACCGTTTTCTATATGGTCCTTAACCATATTATCATATGTACCGATAGGGCTGGAGCCTGTTGCAAGACCGAGAACTGCATAGGGATTGCTTTTTACTATATTGATTATAAAGGAAGCAGCAGCTTCACTCATTTCCTCGTAGTTTTCTGTGATGATAACCTTCATTTTTTATTCTCCTTTTGTCATTTATACATTATATTATTTACATCGTCAAGAGAGTCAAAGACAAAATCGGGCTTGTCCTTCGGCTCTGCCCTCTCCACATCCTCCGGCTGTGTTTCTCCGGAAAGCACAAGCACTGAGCATACTCCGAATTTTTTACCCAGGGCTATATCGGTATACAGTCTGTCACCGAAGATACACATCTCCTCGTTTGTAAAGCCTGTTGCCTCACCTATCATTTCAATAGTTTCCTTATAAGGCTTACCGAAATAGGTGGGAGTCCTGCCTGTGGAGGCTGTTACAAAGGCTGCTATTGCTCCACTGTCGGGGATAAATCCTGTTTCTGTAGGGCAATTATAGTCGGGATGTGTGGAAAGATATTCTGCCCCCTTACGCACAAAGCGACAGGCATTATCAAGCTTTTTATAGGTTAATGTGGTGTCAAAGCTGGTAACCACAATATCTGCAGTTTCTTCCTCGCCTGTAAGGACATTTATCCCCTTTTCCCTGTACTCATTTTCAAGTTCGGGGGTTGCTACCATATATACACTTTTTCCCCGGCGATACCTTGTGAGGAACTCATATGTAACATCACCCGAGGTCATAATCTCGGAAATATCAGGCTCAAAGCCGAGACGGGTCAGCTTTTCAAGATAAAATGGTGTGGTGTGAGAGGCGTTGTTCGTAAAGAAAAGCACTCTCTTTCCGCTTTTTCTCAGATTCTTAATAAATTCAATAGCAAAGGAAAAGGGCTTTCCTCCCAGATAGATAGTACCATCCATATCGAAAATAAAAAGCTTCTTATCCTTGATTGTATCTGTATTTGGATTAGTAAAGTTCACACTACTCCTCCTTAATAGATATAAAAATATTCCTGTATTAAATATAACATATTAATAAAATAAAATCAACATAAAAATACTTATTGCAACAGAAAGGTATTTGTGATACAATATATCTATGAAGCGTTTGAGAGGTCTTTTTATGAATATAGTAATTGCCATAGATTCATTCAAGGGCAGTCTTACCTCCTCCGAGGCAGGAAATGCCATAAAAAAAGGAATATTAAATGCTATGCCGAATGCAGGAGTG
>JAFTOG010000035.1 GCA_017451485.1 Clostridia bacterium
AGTTAGAAGAATACATACATTACTACAACAATGAAAGAATTTCAATGAAATTAAAAGGAATGAGTCCAGTACAATACCGAACTCATTCGCAATCAATTTAATATTTATTTTTGTCTAAACTTTTGGGTTCACTTCAAAAATCTCTGTCCTTTAATATTACTGGTTATTCTTTGCAGCCTCGGCTCTTTCTGTTGTTACGGATGTATTCTCAGCCTCAACCATCTTGATTGTGTAAGATGCTCTGAGTATCTTCTCAACCTCTGTAAAGATAGCCTCATCGTAAATGATAGTTGTGCCAAGCTCCTGCTCAACATATTCAACAGCCTGGGGACGGGCCTGATCAGATGTCATACCTGTATTCTCGGAAAGAATAGTGTTGATCTGATCCTGGATAAGAGCTTCCTTAGCGGCCTCAAGGTCTGCAGGGGAGGGATCATAGTTTTCCTTCTGAGCTATTGCATAATATACAAGCTCAACATCCATAGAGGACTTGATAAACTCATCCTTGGTATATCCGTAGTACATAAGGACGAAATCCTCATAAGAGATGCCGTAGAGGGAAAGATACTGATTGTTAAGCTGTTCAAACTGTCTTTCCATGTTTTCGTACTCGGACTTGGGATATTCCTTGAAGGTGGATTTCTCCAAAAGCTCATTGTTAAGGTAGTTATATGCGTACTCGTTCTTAAGATAAGACTCAAACTCCTCAGTTGTGTTGTAGCCTATCTTCTTTACAAATTCATCATTATATATGGGAGCTTCCTTAATGGATTTTACAGTTACCTTAAAGAGAACTGTCTTGCCCTTAAGGTCCTCACTGCCGTAATCCTCGGGGAATGTAGCCTTGATATCCTTTGCAACACCTACCTCAGCACCTATAAGACCGTTTTCAAAATCCTTGATAGCGAGGTTGGAGCCGATATAGAATGTAGCATCCGTTCCTGTGTCAAAGGTCTCTTCCTCACCATTATCGTTCTTCTTGATTTCACCGTTGCTGTCGAGATAGTAGCCTGTATAGTCAACAACTACTACATCACCTCTTAAGCAGGGCTTGCTCACAAACTCACAGCTGAAGTATACTTCCTTACCTGCATACTCACCGAACATTGTGTCGTTGGGGAGAGTAACAATTTTTTCTGTCTTCTTGGTAATCTGGATGCCCATCTCGATAATCTCTTCTTCAAGAGCCTTGTTATAGCTTCCTTCACCAAGCTTGTTGATTACCTTGTTTTTAATACCAAGAGTGGAGATAACATCACCCTTCTTGTCAATCTTCTTATCAGCATCGAGCCAGATTACCTCTGTGAACTCAAGATTTACATTGATAACATCGCCCTTCTTAGCCTTGTAAACTGTGGAGTAGGACTGGATATAGGTATCGATCTGCTGCTGGATGTAATCCTCCTTGATCTCAACCTCGAAATTCTTGTAGTTGATGATTTCTACATACCTTGACATGTCGTCGTAATCATACTTTCTCTCATCTCTGAAGCAGGATGTGAGGGAAGCAACAAATACGAAAACAAGAAGTAAACAAATAATTCTCTTTTTCATAATGTTTCCTTTGCGATTTTATTTTTTTGTTTTTTGTTTTTTATTATTTTTATTTTCAATCGGGCTCTTTACTTCATTCAGCTGGGCATCGTATAACCTGAATATAAGCATGAACACAATATATTGAACAACGGTATAAAGCAATATGTTTTCAAGCAGTGATAAGAGAGAGCTTAGCATAATCTGCTTAAAGGCTGTAAAAGTAATATAAAAGTCCATCTGGATAAGATAGGGAAGAACCTCTATAAGCAGGAAGGAGAATACATTTAGAGCAGCCATAATAATGCAGAATCTTGCCATAGCCTTTTGAACAGGGTTCTTAAAGCTTACAAACTTCTTAAAGTCTGTTCCATCCTCACAAGCATGCCTTCTTGATAGCATCATAATTACCCATACGGGTATCATCAGGGTAATAACCAGCTGACCCAGGGAATAAAATGCATTTGAAGCCATAAGGTTAACGGTGTTATCCGTGTATGCACCGGTAAGATCATACATATCCTTGTAATAGATAGTTGAGATCGCAGTCTGGAATATAAAGAAGAAAAGCACGGATATAAAATATATTCCACAGGACTTAAGTCCATCATACCAGCCTAATTTTGCAACTGCGTAAAAGATAGTGGCATATCCGACGAAGTTAGCCAGAAGATCGCATACTAATTTAGCGTAGTAGAGAAATTCAAGCAATGAGCTTTCAGGGTCGGCAACATTTTCAATAGCTATGAAATCCAGAGTGGAAACAAGAATTGATAAAAGCGATGTGCCGAATACCAGCCATAATGAGGTTTTATAGAATTTATTTTTCATATTTCATCCTTTTTGAAACAACATTGCATCTATTGTATCACATATTTACAAAAAAATAAAGTATAAAATGAAAAAAATTTATATTTTTCATAAAAAATAATAGTTTACGGAGGAAAACGCTTATATGAATGTAGAAAATGAATTGGATTACCGTGCTCTTGTGGAGAGGCTGGAGGATATAGGGGAGAAAAGTCCCTATATACACATCTCGTATATAGGTGCAACAGTAATGGGCAGAAGGATTCCCTTAGTCACAATAGGGGAAAAAGACGCCAAAAAAGGTGTACTGTATGTATCCACCCATCATGCGACGGAAAATATCTGCACATCCGTTATGATTAATTTCATTGAGGATTATGCATCACTAATATCCACAGGAAAATACGCCTGTGGAATAAATACCCGTGTACTGCATGGGATGAGAAGGATTTGTATAATACCTATGCTTAATCCCGATGGAGTAGAATACAGATTGCACGGAGTAGATGAGAGTAACCCATTAAAGGAAAGATTGCTACAGTATAACGGTGGAGGGGATTTTACTCTGTGGAATGCAAACGGTCGGGGTGTGGATCTCAATCACAATTACAACGCAGGCTTCGATGAATATAAGCGTATTGAATATGACAGTGGAATCACCCCGGGCAGAAGCAGATACAGTGGAGAATCACCGGAGAGTGAGCCTGAGGTATCAGCATTAACGGAATACATAAATTCCAATATAGATGTAATTGACGGAATACTGACTTTTCACACACAGGGTGAGGAAATTTTCTATAGATCCATGGGATATGAGGCACCAGGCTCCGCCTTTTTAGCTAAGAGAATCGCCAAAATGACGGGATACCGTATTTCAAGTGCAGAGGGCTTAGCTTCTTACGGAGGTCTTACCGATTGGTTTGTGAGAAAATACAATAAGCCGTCATTTACAATCGAATGCGGAAAAGGTAAAAACCCCTTAGGAGTGTCTCAAATCAGCAGTATCTACTTAAAATTAAGAGAAACATTATATACACTCCCGATACTGATATGATACTATTTTAAGCTTAAACATAGCTTAAATCGTAGCCTATATCCTCGTAATTCATTTTAACATATTGTATATTGATTTTAATTATAAAATGTGGTAAAATAACAGTAGCCTACAGAAAAGGAGATGCAATAATGAAGAGGATACTGTTAATTGCCCTGACGGTCGTGCTCATTATATCAATGGTTTTTACTGCCACATCATGTAGCACAGATGATGTGGAAAAGCCCACAAGCAACGGTGATATGGACAAAATTATTAACAGGGGAGAATTTGTTTGTGGAATTACTCTTTTTGCTCCTATGAATTATTGTGAAACCGAAGGGGATATGGGTACTCTTACGGGCTTTGATACCGAGCTTGCCATGATGGTAGCAGATAAGCTGAATGTGGATGTAAGCTTTAAGGTTATCAATTGGGGCAATAAGTACATAGAGCTGGAATCGGGGAATATAGATTGCATCTGGAACGGCTTTGCCTCAAACATAGATGATTTTGACGGCGTGGCAAGGGAGGATAAGGTGGATTTCTCCTATGTTTATCTTGATAATATGCAGTGCGTTGTTACAAGAGCAACAGACTCTCATCTTTATTTATCTACGCATTCTCTGGCAGGAAAAAGAGGAGTTGCCGAGCTTGGCAGTGCAGGGGCAACCTTTATTAAATACGATACACAGGCGTATATGACGGGTACAGCCACACAGGAGGATGCACTGGAGGCAGTAGTAAGTAAAAGGGCTGATTTTGCAGTTGTTGACATTGTATATGCCGAAAAGGTTATAGGAAGCGGAGAGTATGCATCTCTTTCCATGGCTAAGACCATATACATAGATGCGGAAATGTATGCAGTGGGATGCAGAAAGGGCAGTGACCTTGACGAAAGCATAAATGAGGCGTTAATTGAGCTGCTTGATGAAGGAAAAATAGAGGAGCTTGCAGAAAAATACGAGGTTCACATATCTGAAAGCCTACTTAAAAAAAAGACAACAAAATAAATTAGAAGACCGATTTGTATTTATTATTCCGTCAAATCGGTCTTTTTTATTGTGTTTAATATAAAGAGGGGTTGACTTTTATGCTCGTTTATGGTATAATTAGAAACGCTTTAGTAAACTAAAGTGTTTACACAACGATATAATTTTAAGGAGAAAAGAAAAATGAAAAAGATAATTTCAGTTATTATGGCGGTTCTTATGATCGCTACTATGTGTCTTTCCTTCACCTCCTGTAGCGATGAAAAGAGTGACTGGGAAAAGGTCGAAGAGAACGGTAAGCTCGTTTGCGGTATTACAATTTATGCACCTATGAACTACTATGATGCTAACGGTGACCTTGAGGCTGACATCACCGGTGACCTTGTAGGCTTTGATACCGAGCTTGCAAAGCTTGTTGGAGAAAAGCTTGGCGTTGAGGTAGAATTCAAGGTAATCGAGTGGGGCAACAAGTACATTGAGCTCAATTCAGGAAGCATCGACTGTATCTGGAACGGCTTTACATCCAATTCCAAGGATGATGACGGTATTGAAAGATCTGAGAAGGTTGACTTTACATATGCATATCTTGACAATGCTCAGTGCGTAGTTGTGAAGAAAAGCGACCTCTCCATGTACACCTCCTCTGCATCCCTTTCCGGTAAGAAGGCTACTGCTGAGGCAGGCAGTGCAGGTGAATCCTATGCTAAGAGTGTAACATCAGCTGATAAGGTTTCCGGCGTAGAATCTCAGATGAATACATTTATCCAGGTTAAGACAGGTGCTGTTGATTTTGCAGTAGTGGATGTTCTTTTGGCTGAGGAGATTGTAGGTAAGGGTACATATTCCGACCTTGCTATAGTTGAGGCTATTGAAATCGATAAGGAAGTATATTCTATCGGTTGCAGAAAGGATAGCGACCTTGACGAGAAGATCAATGAGGCACTTATTGAGCTTCTTAACGAGGGCAAGATCGAGGAGCTTGCTGAAAAATACGATGTTCATGTTACATCCTCTCTTTTGGAAAAGAAGACAGCAAAGTAATTAATTGAAGGTGTAAAATGTTTTGGCAAGTAACTCTTAAATTTTTAGAGGGTTTTGGAGCAACCTGTTCTGTATTTGCATTTACTCTTATTTTCGCACTTCCGCTGGGTCTTATAATATCCTTTGGAACAATGTCCGGATTCAAGCCTCTTAAGGCAGTGATGAAAACTATTGTCTGGATTGTAAGAGGAGTTCCTCTTATGCTTCAGCTTTTCATTGTGTATTACGGTCCCAGTCTGCTGTTCAAGATTCCTATCGGCGACAAGTTCGTTGCTACCATTATTGCCTTTTCAATTAACTATGCTTGCTATTTTTCCGAGATATTCAGAGCAGGTATAGAGGCAATTCCCAGAGGACAGATAGAGGCGGGACAGGTGCTTGGAATGACAAGATTCCAGATATTTACAAGAGTCACACTTATGCAGGTAGTAAAGAGAATTGTTCCTCCCATGGGTAATGAAATTATTACTCTTGTAAAGGATACTGCATTGGCAAATACCATAGTGGTTGCAGAAATCATATATCATGCAAAGACTATTTCAAATACCATTGCTGAAATATGGCCACTCTTCTACACAGCGGTATTCTATCTCATATTTGTAGGTGTTCTCACATTGCTCTTTGGCTGGCTTGAGAAGAAATTAAGCTATTATAAGGTGTAAAATATGGAATTTTTAGAAGTACAGGGAATATATAAGAGCTTCGGTAATGTAAGCGTCCTTCGTGGAATAGATTTTACACTTTCTAAGGGTGAGGTCCTTTCCATTATCGGCTCATCGGGTAGTGGTAAAACCACACTTTTAAGATGTATTAACCTTCTTGAAAAGGCTGACAACGGTACCATTTCCGTAAACGGAGAGGTAATAATAGATGCCAAGGAGGAGGACAGCTATACCGACAAGCAGATAAGAAATAAAAGACTCCGTATGGGTCTTGTGTTTCAGCAGTTTAATCTTTTTCCTCAGTATAATGTAATTGATAACCTTACCTTAGCTCCCAAGCTTCGTATAAAGGAGAATAAGAGCCTTACGAAGGAAGCAAGATTAGAGGCAGTCAATGCTATAAATAAGGAGGCCGAGGAGCTTCTTGCATCTGTCGGTCTTTCCGATAAGGCTAAGTCCTACCCCTGTGAAATATCGGGTGGTCAGCAGCAGAGAGTTGCTATTGCAAGGGCACTTATGCTAAAGCCGGATATACTTTGCTTTGATGAGCCTACCTCAGCCCTTGACCCTGAGCTTACAGGCGAGGTTTTAAGGGTTATAAAGGAGCTTAAGTCCGGTGATAGAACTATGATCATAGTTACTCACGAGATGGAGTTTGCAAGGAATGTTTCCGATAAGGTTATATTTATGGCAGACGGAGTAATTGAAGAGATGGGAACACCCGAGGAGGTTTTTGATAACCCAAAGAGTGAAAAGCTTAAGGCATTTCTTCAGAAATCCGACGAGAAATTTTAATAAAACTGTTGAATTAGAAAAAATATATGATAAAATGATTATTGGTGAAAGCCAGTAATCATTTTATTTTTGAGGTATTTTATGGAGCTTAAGGGTAAGAAAATTAATTTTTTAGGTGATAGCATTACAGAGGGACACGGTACCAGTGATTGGGGTACTAAGCCCTTTCATCAGCTTTTGAGAGTAAGATGTGACCTTGCAGAGGCACGCAATTACGGTAAGGGTGGAACAAAAATTGCACGCTTGCCCGTAGTTACAGACCATCCCTTTGACCAGGACTTTAATCTTCGTGCCGTAGATATGGAGCACGATGCAGATGCAGTAGTGGTTTTCGGTGGTACCAACGATTTTGGACACGGTACTATTCCCTTGGGAGATATGGATTCAAGAGATGTACATACATTCTACGGTGGACTTCACACACTTTGCACATTTTTAATAAACACATATAAGGATAAGCCCATTATATTTATGACTCCCCTCCACAGACTTAACGAGGTTATGGACCATAATAACAGAGTAAAGGACGGAAACAAAAAAGCCCGTCCCTTAGTAGACTTTGTCCGTGCCGTGCGTGAGGTTTGCGAGTTCTACGGTATTCCCGTCCTCGACCTCTACCGTGACTGTGCAATGTACGGTCAGAATTGGGCATGGTGCGAGAAGTATATGCCCGACGGTCTCCACCCCAGTGATGCCGGCCATGAGCTCATTGCCAATAAGCTACAGAAATTCCTCGAGAATTTCTAATAAAATAAGGACTGATAATTCAGTCCTTTTTTCTTTTCAAAAATCAACTGCTGGTAGAATGATTAGATATTTATCAAATCACTATTGACAAAAAGTGATTAGATGGCTATAATATCAGTAAAGAAGTTCTATAACGAAAGGAGAACTATTATGACAGCAATAGAGATAGATAAGGCAACAGAGGACATAATTTTGGAATTACATAACGAATGTCAAGATAGGCTTGCAGAGGTTCCGAAGGAAAACAGACGGGAAAGAAAAGCAGTTCAGCTTGAGCTTGCTATGTACAGCCTTGGCTTGAGAGCAGGGACCTTGTATTACACCACAGGTGATAAGTCAAGCTCGTTAAGGGTTAGAAGCCGTAGATTCGAAAATATAATCAATATCTTTTATCCGGAGATAAAAAAGCTTTATGATAACGCAGATGATGAGGAAAAGCTAAAGCTTACCTGTGCGTTACAGTGCGAAGCATTTTTGCGTAGCCAGATGTATGACCGTTATACTGAAGAGCTTAAGCAAGCAAAAACAGTTAATGACATGGAAATTATATTTGAAAATACCATTAAAATCGGTGCTCTTGATAATATATTCAACGCCTTTGAGGAGTGGAGAGTAAGCAACAATATTTATCCTCATTTGTTCAAGGGGGATGTAAAATGAAGGAAAAGCTGGAAATATTAAAGCTACTTGCAGATAAAACACGGCTTGATATATTGAATGCCCTTATGAAGGAGGATTCGTATGTTGAAAAAATAGCATGTGATTTATCTATAACTCCCGCTACAATTTGCTACCACCTTAAGAAGATGGAGAGCGCAGGAATGGTAAAGTGTAGCCGTTCACAGTTCTATATGATATATTCATTGAATAAGGAAATATTTGATAAGCCTCTTATAGATCTGGTGAAGAAGGACACACCTTTGGAGAATTCCGAGGATAGATACAAAAAAGAGGTCATATCCAACTTTTTTAAGTTAGGCAAGCTTGTATCTATTCCCACTCAAAGAAAGAAGAGAGAAATAGTCCTTGCTGAAATATCCAAGAGCTTTGAGGAAGGAAAAATCTATTTGGAAAAGGAGGTAGACGAAATTATCCATATGTTCCACGAGGACCACTGTACCGTAAGGCGTGAAATGATAGCCTGCGGTCTTATGAAAAGGGATAACGGAAAATACCGGATAATTTAAGCTATGAAAAAAATAATCATATCCGAAAAGATAAAAAATTATCGCAAGGCAAATAAGCTTACACAGGAGGAATTCGGTCAGATTATGGGTATTTCTGCTCAGGCGGTGTCCAAATGGGAGAGAGTTGAGTGCTATCCCGATATATTTATCTTACCCGACCTTGCCCGACTTTTTAACTGCCGTGTGGATGATTTCTTTGTATTCAAATAAGGTAATAACAGAGATTAAGAAGGTATGAAATGAAGGAAATAAGTATAGATAAAGTGATTTTCATCTTGAAAAATAACACAATTAAATATACTATGGAAATAGATAATCTTAATTATGTGTCAAGGGACAAAACAAAATGCCTTGATTTTGAAAATGCATTTGTAATTATAACTAAAGAGAAAGAAACTTTTATAAGGATAATACCAACAAACGCTTCGTGTGATTACAACGAGATTTGGGAACAAATAAAGACTAATGAAAATATCTGCTTGTCGGTTAATACAGATAATGAAAATGAAGAAATGGTCAGGGGAGTGTTTGGAAAACACTTTGATTCCGTAAGAGCCACAGTTGATTATGCTTGTATGAAAAAGTCTGGACACGAAGTAAATGGAAACATAAGAATTTTAGCGGAAGAGGACAAGGACTCTTTTATATCAATGGAGAACACTCCACAGCAGTATCGCCCACCACTCAATGTACTTTTTTCCGTTTTTGTAACAGAGGGAAACGGCGAAATAATTGCGTATTATGATGGAGAAAGAATATTGGGATATCTTTCATATAACAGTCTGTATGATGATGTATATGATGTAGATTATATTTATGTTTCGCCATCTCATCAGGGAAAGGGCATTGGCAAACAGCTCGCAAACGCATATGCTTCCATAATCAAGGATAGAGGAGGCATTGCATATTGGAGCAATGCTAAAAATATTGCCAGTGAAAAAACTGCAAAATCAGCAGGATTTGTGTTAATAAGAAAAGCATTGATATTCAAATAAAATAACGCCATTGACTTAAAAAATCAATGGCGTTTAGTATTTTTTATGACATTTTATTTAATAAAAGAGGAAATTGCAGCACCGATTACAGTACTGTACTGGGCGTTTTCGGGAACTATGATATTTGTATCGAAGCAACGGTTGAACATATCAACCACATTTTGGGTTTGGGACATACGGGTAAGATTTCCTGTAAATACAATATCGGAAATACCGTACTGTCTGGATGCAAATACAGCCATCATTCCAACGGTTTCAAATACCATATTAATAAGACCTAAGGCAATATCGTTTTTAGACGCTATATCACTTACCCTACCGAAGTTAGCAGCAGTAAGCTCAGCCCTAAGCCCTGCATTTTTCTTGGAAAGGTGGCTAACTTTAAGGTCAATATTTTCAATTTTTCCGGTCTGTGCTATTTCGTCAATGTGCTGTATGGTGTCAAGTCCGAGCATCTTTTTGGAAAGACCCATAAGAGTACCACCACCAACACCGGTACCTCCAAGGTACTCCGGCTCACAGCCGTCAACAGCGTGGACAATAGCTGTACCTGTACCCATGCTTACAATTATAGCATCCTTAAAATCGGATAGGTAAAGACCACCAAGACCGATACACTTAAATTCGGGAACAGTCTCACATTTAAGATTATAAATTGGCTTGTTGATAAATGAGGAGCCAACACCTGTAATCATAACCCTTTCTATATCGGAAAGAGAAAGATTGTTGGTTTCTGTAAATTTGCCGAGAGCACCGTAAACCGATGTTATAGGATCGTTTGCAGTAACACAAAATGGTGCCATAAGATTTTTATTTTCGTCAAATCCTACTATTTTAGTGGTGCTTCCACCTACATCAATTCCAATAACGACTCCCATATGTACCTCCGTAAGCTTTATCTTCTATATTTTAACATCTTTAACTGTAAAAATCAATATTATTATATAAATTTGCCTTTGGACAACATAAAAAGCAGAGATTTCTCTCTGCTTTTTATATGTGAATTACTTTTCGATTCTGGGCATCCAAGGACAAGTGAGCTCAGGAATTCTGTATACGGGCTTTGCCCATCTTACAGCGTTTGTAATAATTTTCTGTACGTTTTCATTGAGGAATGTGGGGAATGTTTCATGACCGGGCTGGAAATAGAATACCTTTCCGTTTTCTCTGTGCCAGATGCAAGCAGAACGGAAGATTTCACCACCGTTGTACCAGCCAACCATAAGAAGCTTATCAGGATCGGGAATACCGAAGGGCTCCATATATGTTTCTTCTGCCTCAAGCTCAAAATATCTGTCGGTGATGCCCTCCATAATGGGATGGTTGTGGTCAATTACCCAAAGTCTTTCCTTATCTTCACTTTCTCTCCAACCGAGATTACAGGTTGTACCCATAAGAAGCTTGAAGGGCTTGGAGTGGTGAGCAGAGTGGAGAAAAATAATACCCATTCCACGGAGAACAGCCTCCTTAACCTTAACAGCGATTTCATCGGGAACCTGACCGTGGCGAACATGACCCCACCAGATCATAACATCAGTATCCTCAAGAAGCTCGTCTGTGATACCGCAGTTTTCGTCGTCAAGGGTAATAGTTCTTACCTGGATATCCTCATTCTTGCCGAGAAATTCAGCAATGGCCTTGTGCATACCCTCAGGATAAATCGCTTTTACCTTTTCGTCAGTCTTTTCATGGCAAAACTCATTCCATACAGTAACCTTAATCATAATATTTCTCCTTCTAAAGAAAATTTTACTACGATAAGTATACCATATAATGTAAATAAATTCAAGGCTATACCGTTAAAAATATTGACACAGGGTCAAAAAAATGATATTATAATGGTAATAAGAAACAAGGAGAGCTTTATGGTTCATTTAGGTAACGATTGGGACAGTATTCTTGACGGTGAGTTTCAAAAGGAATACTATCTTAAGATAAGAGAAATATTGAAGACGGAATATTTTTCCCGTACTGTTTTCCCACCTATGAACGATATATTTAACGCCCTTAAATATACACCGTTCAGTAATACAAAGGTGGTTATCCTCGGTCAGGACCCATACCACGAGATTGGACAGGCACACGGGCTTTCCTTTTCTGTAAGGAAGGGAATTAAAATCCCTCCATCTCTTGTAAACATTTACAAGGAGCTTCATACTGATATAGGTATGGATATTCCCAACCACGGAGAGCTGACAAGCTGGGCGAAGCAGGGGGTACTGTTGCTTAATGCCACACTTACGGTAAGAGAAGGACAGGCAAACAGCCACCAGAATATCGGCTGGAGCATATTTACCGATGAGGTTATAAAAAAGCTTGATAAATCCGATAGCCCAATGGTCTTTATTTTGTGGGGTGGTAACGCAAGAAGTAAGAAAAAATACATAACCAATAAGAACCATTTTGTAATAGAATCCGTACACCCCTCCCCACTTTCTGCATATAACGGGTTCTTTGGCTCCCGTCCCTTTTCAAGAGCAAATGAATTTTTGGCATCCCACGGTTTAACACCGATAAATTGGAATAGCGTAAATGAATGTGAGGTAGAAAAATGAAGATTTCAACAGAAATATGGTCAAGTGCAAATGTGCTTGGTGAGGAAAGAGCAATCTATGAGCTTGCAAAGGCAGGCTTTGACGCCTGGGACTTTTCTATGTTTGAGATGGCTCGCATAGACTGGAGCACTAATAAGCTACAGCCTTCCACCCATCCCTTAAGCGGTAATGATTATGTAGCCTTTGCAAAAAGACTTCGCAAGATTGGTGAGGACAACGGCATTTTCTGCAATCAGTCACACGCACCGTTCCCTTCATATGTCCCCGAGATCAGAGATATGCTTAAAAGAGCAATTGAATGTACTGCCATCGCAGGAGGACAGCATTGTATTATCCACCCCGATAATAATAAGAGTGCAGAGGAGAATGCTGAAATGTATTTTGAGCTTCTTCCCTTTGCCAAGGAGCACGGAGTTAAAATAGCAACAGAGAATATGTGGAACTGGAACGGCAATGAGGACCATGCATCCCCTGCAGCCTGCTCTCATCACGATGATTTTCTTGCTCACCTGAATGCAGTAAACGACCCATATTTCGTAGCCTGCCTTGATATCGGTCACGCAGAAATGAAGGGACTTGATACCTCTGCCAAGAAGATGATTCTTACCCTTGGTGACAAGCTGGAGGCACTTCATATTCACGATAATGACAGATGGCACGACTCTCATAGAATTCCTTTCTCTATGGATATCAATTGGGAGGAGGTTGTAGGAGCCTTAAAGCAAATAAACTATAAGGGCGTATTCACCCTCGAGGCAGATGCTCATATTCGCACAACTGCAAAGACCGAGGAGGAGGTACTCCGAGAAATAGCAAATCTCAAAAGGGCTGCCCGTCGCCTCGCAGATATGTTTGAAAAAGCATAAAATGTCATAAAAAAACCAAAACGGCTTGAAAAATTCAAGCCGTTTTGCTGTTTTATAAGAGCTTAATGTATATAAAAACTTCGTTCCCACGCTTATTTAACATTTCGCAATCTAAAATAAAGCCAAGCTTTTCGTGAAGGCGTATGCTGGCGATATTGTCTTTCCTTATTTGAGCCGTTGCAATTTTATATCCTGACCTTTTGGCGTAATCATATGCTTGCTTCATAGCCTCATATGCATATCCTTTACAACGGTACTCCTCAAGTATTTCGGGACCTGCACTTATGATATACTCATTGTGCTGATACAAGAAAATACATCCAACTATCGTACCCTCTTCACATATCGCAAGCTTTTCTGAATACTTACCGTTAAATTCAAGGCTGTTCCATTCCTTAAGCATAGTCAATATTTCATTTTCCGTTTTGCTCGGAGACATTCGCTTTAAGACTTCTATATCTCCCTCGTTAAAATTTCTCAGATGTATCATGGACTCTCCTTTACAGTGGGATTTTTGATTATAGGGAAAGAGCAAAGTCAATAGCCTTGAATATAATATTTTTACGCATATCGGCAGTCATTTTCCAATTCCATTTTTCTTCATTCTCCTTCAGTGGGTGAATATCTGATACCATAAGTATTGATACAGCTTTTATGCCTAAATATTGACTTACACTGAAAATAGCAGAGGCTTCCATATCAACGCCAACTGCACCCTTGTTACGCCATAATTCTTCTTTTTTGTATGTCTGTCTGTATACTGCATCAGTGGAAACAACAGGATAGGAGATGCTTCCTTTCACATTTTTAATTGCTTTACTATACAGTAATTTATCGGGCTCAAAAAAATCGGTTTTGCAATGGTAATGCATTGATGTACCTTCCTCCGAGTAGGCAATATTGGGTATTATAATATCTCCGCATTTGACCCGGTTGGAAAAACCACCAATCATTCCAACAGAAATTATATTTTTAACCCCGTATGCGTTTAATATTTCAACAGTATCAGCTGCCTGGGGTGCACCTCTGCCACCGTTTAAAAGGCAAATTTCATTTTCATTTTTAATTTTATAAATGGGACAAGCGTTCAAAAATCGAGGTAAGCGTTCCGATATCAGCTCAACATCGTAGACTTCTTTGATGTAATTCATACCACTCATATAAAAAATCACAGCTGTTTCAGGTAATGAGAAGCTACCACATTTCGCATGAGCAGAGTTGATTTGTTCCTTAGCCGTAATTACAGGCTTAGATGTATCGAGCTTGTCAAACCACATCGAGCTTACCCCCTTAATTTATAATTTATGTACTCTTTAAGTGCTATTTCAATTGGCGGAGAAATGTTATCGGGAATTTTATCAGGCTCAAAAAATTTCAAGTCTTCCACTTCACTTTCTTGACAATGTAACTTGCCGCTATAATCCTTACATATATACACGATATCTATATTTGAAACCTCATCTCCGTTAGGGTATATATAATGAGTATCTTTCCCGGAAAAAACTCCGAAAAGAGTAAGCTTGTTAGCAATTAATCCTGTTTCCTCGAATAACTCTCTTTTTGCTGCATCCTCTACCTTTTCGTCAAGCTCTACAGAGCCGCCGGCATAACCCCAGCAATGATTATCTTTTCTTAATTGTAAAAGAATCCTTCCTTGATTATCTTCAACTATTATACTCGCACCAACCTGCATTAATGGTCTGTGCCCAACCACTTTTCTTAAATCTAAAATGTAACCCGACATAATATCCCCTCCTTTGCTATGTTTCATTGTATCATAAAAAGAATGAATTTACAACAAAAAGGTAGTATTAAAAGAGAAAAAACGCATATCGATTTGCTTGGTTTTTTCTTTGGCTAAAACCACTACCAGTTCGTTATCATAAGGCTAGATGAAAGTAACTCGTTTGAGAGCTTTTCTTGAAATACAATGTAACCTTCCTAAATAAAAAAAGGAGACATGGAATGCTTACGGTCTCCATTGAAATCAATTTTTCGGTATAATTGTTTCAGAAATTTTATTTTTGAGGATTTTTCTTATCTTTTTTTCTTCTTTATCGTTTGGTATCACTTCGGTATTATGGAAAACATCGGGATTATATATATTATGTAAACCTTTAGTAGATAATTTAACTCTTTTATCTACCAAAGTAAACTAAGGGTAGGTTGCGTTTTTATGTTGGCAGTGGTATAATTTAATCAAGGAAGCCGGCATCCTTGAATTTGATTTGAAAATAAAGGAGAATTTATTATGAAAACAATTGGAAATAGAATTGCAGAATTGCGTAATGAGAAAAACATGACACAGTCAGAGCTTGCGGAGCTCCTTCATATAAGTGACAAGGCAGTATCAAAATGGGAAAACACCGATAGCTGTCCCGATATAAGCTTGCTACCCGCCCTTTCCGATATTTTTGAAGTGTCTATAGATTATCTTGTAAGAGGGGAAGCGTTCAAACCGCAAAAGATATTTTTTGGAAGTCCCTACAATGATAGAAACAAGATAAATGAATGCAATCTTGTAGACGGGCTTAATAAATATTATTTGCAGAGGGGATGGCACATTGTATCAACTCAACTGGATTGCACAGAAGATTACTGTGTTGTGTTTGTAATAGAAAAGGAATTATAATAAACAAAATAAGCAGACAGGCTTTAAAAGAAGTCTGTCTGCTTTTCCGTGCTTTACCATTAGTTTTGCGTTTGCATACAAAGCCAAGCAAATATTTTTCTAATGACAGTAGAATTTTCTATTTACATAATTTCAACCGGCTCAATGCCAAGGATATAAAGATGCTTTTCAAGGATGGTTTTTGTAGCCTTGCAAAGATTTATCCAAGCAGACTTTTTGAGTTGGTCTTGTTCACCTACGATATGATTTTCGCTATAAAACTTTGAAAAGTCGGATGCTATCTTATATGCGTTCTCGCAAATGATATTAGGAGCTTTTTCATTGTAGGCAAGCTCAAAGGCTTCGTTGCTTAAAGCTAAAGTTAAAAGCAGCTCCTTTTCGCTTGAGGAATATATTTTGTCAGCTTTTTTATTAGCTGTAACGTTGACAACCTTTTTCAAAATAGAATTGATACGTGCAATAGTGTAGAGCAGAAACGTTCCTGTTTTGCCCTCTGATGCTGTGAATTTATCAATATCAAATATATAATTCTTTGACCTATGATTCATAAGGTCGCCAAATTTCATAGCCGCAATTGTGATTTTATGAGCTATATCCTTTTTATCAGCTCCGTCACTGAAGGTAGAATCCTCAACACGCTTGAAAACAGTATCGTAAACCGTATTGTAGAAATCCCGTAGCTTCATAACCTCGCCGTCACGTGTCTTGTAAGGCTTTCCGTCCTTGCCATTCATTGTGCCAAAGCCTAAATGATAAATAGCAGTATTTTGTGGAACAAGAGAAGCTTTTTTAACGCATCTGAATACCTGTGTAAAATGTAAGCTCTGCCTGTTATCTACTACATACCATAGCTCTGTTGGATGGCAAAGCTCCTCACGTTCAATAAATGTGGCAAGGTCAGTTGTGGCATATCCGCTGGCTCCGTTTGATTTCTTTATGATGATTGGCGGAATCGGAGAATTGTCCGTAGGCTCTGACACATCAACAACCATAGCACCAAGACTTTCTACAAGTAAGCCTTTGTTTTCAAGAATGGATATAAGTGTATTCATATACTTTTTTGAATCACTTTCCCCGTGCCAAAGGTCAAAGTTTACGCCAAGTAAGTCATAAGTCTCCTTTATCTCTGCAACGGATATTTCCATTATCTTTTTCCAAAGAGAAAAATATTTGGGGTCTTCCATTTGGAATTTGGCTGTTATGTCCTGTGCCTTTTGCTTGAATGCTTCATTTTCTTTGCTTTTTTGACTTGCAAGGGGATAAATATTGCTCCATTCCTCACCAGAAAGAGAATAATCGCCCCTTTCCTCAAGCTCTGCCATTACAAGTCCCATTTGAAGCCCCCAGTCACCCAAATGCACGTCGCTAACTGTTTTTCTGCCTGTTTCATTTGCCAACCTCTTTAGAGATTCACCAATAATTGCCGACCTTAAATGTCCTACGTGCAAGGATTTTGCGGCGTTGGGACCGCCATAGTCAAGAAAGATTGTTTCATTCTTGGTTGTTTGCTTAATTCCCAAATGGTCATCTGCTAAAATTTCAGCCACGTAGCCAAGCAAAAAGCTATCTTTCACATCTATGTTGATGAACCCCGCACCTACAACAGAGAGGTTTGCAAATATATCATTACTTTGCAGTTTTTCTATTACATCTTTTGCAATTATCATAGGTGCTTTTTTATAAAGCTTTGCACCCGAAAAAGCTCCGTTACATTGGAACTGACACAAATCGGGTCTGTCTGACACCTTAACAATTCCAAGCTCCTTTGAATATCCGCAAGCTTCAAATGCTTCGGACACCTTATCTGTTAAAATTTCAATTATAGTTTTCATAAATACTCCTTTACATAAAACAAAACACTATTTGGTGCTGTATGCCAAATAGTGTTTGTCATATATAAAAATACAATCACTTTTCTATAGGCACACAGCGAAATAAGCCTGTGCCCAAAAGAACACAAGCTATCATCGTCTGCGTCGAATAGAAAGTGAATTAAACATCGTATTATCTCCTTGAAATTTTGTTATTGCTATTGTATCACTAAAATTTGCGGTTGTCAAGTATCATTATTCTCACATGCCTTGTCTATAATGAGTTGCTCCTTGCAAGATCAGACAATCAGAATTTTATTGGATAATCTCCATAACCCATACAACATGAAATACTTTTCAGGGAAAAGTGCTGCATTTCAAGTGTTGCAAAAAGAATACATAAGCAAGTGTGATACATTACGTTAATATCATAAGTAAATCCTAAGGATTTGTGCTTTGATTCCTTTTCAATCACAACTCCTACTGAAACCAATTCTTCAAGAGATGCTTTTAATGTTGTTTCGTCTAAATTCAATTTTTCTTTCATCTCTCCAAAACTGATGTCACTCATAGATATGATTGCTAAGCATACGAGGATATTGTTTTTCTTTGAAAGTGCGGGTAGTATTTTCTCTGCAAATGATACAGTATTTTGATCAATGCTCTTGAAAAAATCTCTTGTGACTATTGCACCATAGCCCTTTCCCGAGAACAAAGACAATCCATTTTCGCTAGACAAATGAAGCGGTTCATCGTGCATAACGTTTCCCTTGTTTTTTATATTCCATCTGTTTGTTCCGTGATGGGCATACGAAAAAAATGTCAGAACTTCGTTATATGCTTCCTTGCTTTGTTGGTCATATCCTGCTACCTTATCCCACACCATATTATAAATGTCATTATAAACATAGTCTCCGCCGTAAAAAAGGCAATCTATACTCACCCCAAAGTATTCTGCTATAAGGGGAAGCATTTGCATATCGGGAAAAGATGTGTTAGTTTCCCATTTTGAAACGGCTTGCGGAGAAATATATAGTGCTTGTGCCAATTGCTCTTGGGTGATGCCTTTTTGCTTTCTGAGGTAGGCTATATTTTTTGAAATGTTTACTTCCTTCATAATAATGTTTTCCTTTCCAAATTTAACCGTGAGCTCTTCGGTTGTATCTAAATTATACCACAGAAAATACGTCAGGTAAACAACTTGTTCAGATTGCATATCAACCCATAGTTGTGGAAATAGAAAAATAACAAATAACGGTTGTTTTACAATAAAAAGAAAGCACATACTTTTCGTGGGCTGCAAACGGTGTCCTTTTTAGATTCCTTGACAATAAAATCAGCTTATGATAAAATGTAATAAAGTTAAAATAGCGAGGTGAGTAGAATTGTTAGCAATAGAACAGTTGTATCGCCCCATAACGGCTACGCCTTTTCAAAATGACGAAGCTTATTGCGAAATAACACCTTGCGATGCTTTGAAGCCGTATGTTTGTTGCTTTTGGGGAACTAAACAGCCGATTGCATCCTTGCAGAACAATAACGACTCATTCGGTTTGGTTATCCCCGACACGTGTATGGATATTATCTTTGATGTAAATTACAGTAAAGGTACATATTCCGATATGTTTTGCACTATTGATGAAAATTCATATAAGACAAGTGAAGCAAGCTCAAGCACGGATTTTGTTTCAACTTTTGGCATAAGATTTTATGCTCATACGGCTATACTGTTTTCTGATGTTTCTTTCAATAACAGCAAAAATCAATGCTTTGAGCTTGATTCGTTTATGCCAAGGCTTAAAAAAGCTTTAACGCCAATTATAGAAGAATGTGTTTCACTTAAGGATAGAGTAATAGCTACCGAGAGGGTGTTGTTAAGCTATCTTAATACCCAAAGAATAAACTGTAATCTGTATAACAGTATACACTATATGATATCAAGCAGAGGCAGAGGAACTGTAAATGATGTATGTTCTCACGTTGCCGTGTCCAAAAGAACGCTTGAAAGAGTATTTAATGATAATATGGGCATATCTCCAAAATCGTATTTTTCGTTAGTAAGATATCAATTGCTTTGGCAGGATATGATATTCAAAAAGAATTTTAGTGCTTTGGATGCGGTGGAGGAATACGGATATACCGATCAATCTCATTTAATTAAGGATTTCAAACGGAAACACCTGATGTTACCCAAAAATGCAATTGAGTATGCAAAAAACGACACGTTGTCGTGTTTTTACAATACAAGCTATGAAAATTCTGCTAAAATGGAGTCAGAATTTTTATACAGGAGTGAAAAAATATGAGAAAATTATCAAAAGAGCAATTCAAGAAAATGGATGCTTGGATACAGAAAAACGCAAGACCCTTTGACCGTGCAAAATGGAATTACATTTTCAATAACGGCACAAAGGAAGATATAGCTTGCGAAATGCTTAAATATCAAAATCCCGACGGTGGTATGGGTAACGGATTTGAACCTGATACTGTATGTCCTATGTCTACGGCTTTATCTACTGCGGAGGCAATTTTTCAAGCCTATGAATACGGATTAGACTGTAATGCTGATTGGTTTAAGAGAATACTTGATTATTTTGAAAACTCAGTTCAGAGCATACCGAAATATTGGGAGGATCATCCCAAAGAAGCTATGAATTATCCACACTCCCCGTGGGCTTCTTACTCGGAAAGTGCAGTTTTTAATCCAAATCCCTGCGGTGTTGTAGCTTCTGCATTTATTTTATACGGGACAGAATCTCAAAGGGAATTAGGCTATAAGATAGCAAAGGATTGCTTTGATTTGCTCATAAGCACGGATTTTTGAGGAGACCACGATACGTTAAATATGCAAGCCTTGGTTGAACAGCTATACAAGGCAAACTCTCCTCTTATAACTGATGAAATAATATCTTCAATGCGGAGAAGAATTTTAGAAAATACCTGCTTTGACAAAAACAAGTGGAACGAATACTACTTTAACCCTCTTGATTATGTTTCTTCTCCCGATTCCTTGTGGCTTGATGTTGTGAAATCGGGCATTGAGGACACAGTAGATTTTTACCTTGATACTATTAACGACCAAGGAGTTTGGACTCCCAATTTCTCTTGGGGTGTCGACACCGACATTTCAAAGCAAGTTACAGAAAATTGGAAAGGCTATATAGCAGTAAAGAGAGCTAAAACCCTTTTGAACTTTGGAAGTGTTGAATTATAACAAAAAAGTGTAGTTAATATGTAGATTTTATGAATATTTGAGTACTCAGCAGGGGGTGTTTATAGTGAGTGAATCGTCTTTTAATGAAAAATATTATTCGAAAAAGGGTATTATATTGGGGGCACCTTTGAAGGATGAAGATATTGATTTTTACATAGCTGAATACGATGTTATGGGAGAAAAAAGATATTTTTATGATAAAGATGAAATAATAATGGATATAGATTCTGAACTCGTAAAGTTATACGATAAATTCAGAGATATTTATTTCCCGGATACGGACGCTTACTATGAGCAATTGAACTCTATTCCTATTTTTGTTCAAGAGGCAGGACAGGATTCAGATTGTTCAATAGATACAATAGATTTTAATGAACTTACAAAAGAGTTTTTTGAAATTTTTGGCAGTGATTTATATAGACATTTGTATCTTGTGGATTGTCAATACTTAATTGGAACGATTCAAAATCATTTATGTGAAATGAATGATTTGTTTATCAAGTTTTATGTAGATATTTGCAATGCAAATGTAATATGTAAAGAAAGATTTACCGATAAGATTTATTATCAGGTTTCAGCGGAATCAAGATTATTATCATCAGTTGTAGAATCATATTTCATAAAGGCATATTCTATTTTAGATCTTCTGACTAAAATAATAATTGAAATAGAAAACCCGGTTAAAACATTTGATAAATATGAAAAGTTAGTATCAAGTGAAAAGATTTGGGGTTATAGAAAAAAGACGAAATTTAATAATAAACAAGAAACTTTATTTGAAGATTGCGAATTGGTAAAAATTATTGAATCTTTAAGAAATGAAACTATTCATAATGGATCATGGGAGCTTAATCCTAAAATTTTTATGGTGAACGATGGAAATAATATAGTTGAAAAGTTTATGTTGTTTCCTGATTTTGAAGAAGGGCGTTTATCATGTGTTAAAAACAGAAAGCACTTTTTTTCAAAGCATCAAAAAATCAACGATGTTTTTGTAAAGTTACACTTCCTTTTTATGGATAAACTTTTAACAACGATAAAAGAATTATTGGTATATGATTGATATTTTTCAAAATAGCTGATTTGGAAATAAATGATATTTTATGAGGCTGAAGAAGTGGTTGAATTATATATACCTAAAATAGATGATTTGTGGTTTAAAGAAAAAATGTTAAGTGATGAAGCTACCATGTCTTACAATCATGCTTGGGGCGGAACAATTCCATTTCCCAAGGAAAGATGGGAAAAGTGGTATAATAGATGGGTGTTAAATCACGAAAATAAACGGTTTTATAGATACGTTAAGGAAAACGAAACTTTCTTGGGAGAAGCTGCATATCACTTCGAAGATGAAAGACAGATATATATTGCAGATGTAATTATTTATGCTCCGTATCGAGGAAAAGGATATGGAATGCAAGCACTATTACAACTTTGCGAGGCTGCCAAAAGTAACGGAGTGTGTGAATTATATGACGATATAGCTATTGACAATCCATCCGTCAAATTATTCATTAAATGTGGATTTGTCGTAGAATTACGCACAAACGAGTATGTTTTGGTAAAGAAAGAATTAATATAGGATTTAATCAAATTACAATTTATAAAAATTCATAAGGTACAATAAAGTAAAAGCACTCCAAAAAGGCTGGTTCTCATAAGGAAGTTTATTCGTAGGGCGTAGATTTTCCACGCTGTAAACAAATAATTAACGCCGACAGATTTTCTGTCGGCGTTCGTTTTATTTTATGCGACATATTGGAATTTGTTTATTTACTTATACTTTGAATATAAGTGTCCAATTGTTTCTGATTTTTAATAACAATTGCTTTATCTCCGTATTTTGAAATCAGCCATTTATAGCGTTCTTTTGCACTTTTTCTTCTTCCGTCCCATAATATCCATTTAGTAAATGCTAAATCGAACTTTTCTTTACAACCTTCTGCCATATCAGGACGAGTTGTGTTTTTGTATTTGATGTATCTACGATATGCACGATGTAAGCACACAAATCTGTTAAATAAGAGAAGTATTATAACATCCGCTTCCGCCATACGACGCTCATAGAATAACTTGGAGTAATTACCATCAATAACCCAAGAATCGTGTGTGTTTAAAAAATGCTCCGTTATTCTCTTTTTCTCCTCATCGCTGCGTATCCCCCAATCGGGTAAAAATTGCACGGTATCAAAATGTAGGACATCAGTTTGATATTTTTTTGCAAGTTTTCGTGCCAAAGTAGATTTACCGGAACCGCTATATCCAACAATTGCAATTTTCATTTTTAACTCCATTAAACTCTTATTTATCGTTCTCTTTTATCGCCAGTTTCGCCTTTGTATTACAAAGGCTTCGGGCAAAGCCCATATCCCTAAAGTTGCACGCTCCCAAGGCTCCCTCCGGGAGGGGACCTTTTTGTTACCCACATTATACCACAAAATCGGCAGAGAAAACAATATCTCTGCCGCAATTTGTTTGTAGGGACGACCATTGGTCGCCCATTTTTGGTTTTGCGGTTATTGGCGGGCGATCAATGATCGTCCCTACGGAGAGCTCAAACTTCCTTATGATAACACTCCTAATCGAAGTGCTTTTGTCTTATATGGATTTTTAGAAAAGGAAAAACGTAAACCGATTGGTTCGGTTTACGTTTCATATGGGGTGGATGATGAGATTCGAACCCACGGCCTTCAGAGCCACAATCTGACGCTCTAACCAGCTGAGCTACACCCACCATATATGGCGTACCTGGAGGGATTCGAACCCCCGACCTACTGCTTAGAAGGCAGTTGCTCTATCCGGCTGAGCTACAGGTACAAAAAAATGGAGCGAGTGATGGGAATCGAACCCACGCGACCAGCTTGGAAGGCTGGAATTCTACCATTGAACTACACTCGCAAATTACTATTTGTGTTTTTGCCTTAATATAATAGCATATGAAAAAACCTTTGTCAATAGGGTTTTTGAAAAAAGTTAAAAAATTTATTTTTTGGGTGATAGCCAAAGGAGGGCTATCACCCATAGGAGAGCATTATACAAGGCATTAAAGGCAGATAATGCAGGTTATCTTATCATTATAGCCTGTGAGCCCATTTGAGCATATCTTAATTCAAACAGCTCCATATCAATAGAGAATATCCCACCGGCCGGGTCGGATAAGGTAACTGTGTTTCTTGTATAATCGTAACCGATAAGAACCATACAAGCCATATTCGACTTAAGGTACAGTGTCTTGCCGTTTACTACCCAAATGCGAGAAATTGATGGGGTAACTTCAAAATCCTCGCACACCCAAACAATTATAGGATTACCCTTTGATACCTGACGGTACAGCTCATCGGGGTTATAGCCGGTCATATCGGTAACAACGGAATTGCCTCCGTTTGCCTGTATAAATCTATTTCCGGCATCTATTATTACAGGGGCATAGCATCCGTAGGAATTATATTGACTTCTCGGATTGCCTACATTCGCTTCATAAAAGCTTGTAAATCCAACAGGACCCTTGCTAAGATAAAGGTCACAAAGATCGTTTATATCCACCTGATAATTAAGATACTTAAGAACAATACCAAGTGCAGTTATTTCATCTCCGCTGGGAAGTGAGGGATACTGTGAAATATGTGTAACGGAAAGAAGCTTAGAGCTGTCCATGCTCTTGTATTCCTCTGTGGCATTTATTACACCGGATGCGTCAAGACCCGAAAGATTAACACCGTTACTGTCGCTTATGCTTGCATCAATATGGGCGTTAATGTGGATCAAGGCTTCCTTTTCACACTTGATCGTTTTTGTAACTGTAGAAAGTAATTTTGTACCTCCGGAAAACAGCTCTGTTTTAAATTCGGTTTTCTCTCCGTTGATTTCAATATATCCGGGGTTAGCAGTTGACATGCCGACGTCGGAATCCAAATACAGCTCAGCACTTAAGTAGAGTACATTTTCATTAAGATACTTATATACACTCCATTCCACACGGAGGTAGGAGTCAGTATAATATTCACCGAGAATAGTTCCGTTCTTTTCAATTACAGGTATTCTTGTGGGCTTTACCGTAGTGGAGGTTCCACCGGGATTGTCTGTATTTGCATTATCGGGTGCTGTAGTTGTTCCACCGTTCTCCAAAGGCTTGATAGGTGATGCGTTTGCATAAAACACCATGGCACAAATCAAGCATAAAAGAATTAAAATAACACAGGATAAATATTTTTTCATTTTTTCTTCCTCTCTTTTTCATTGCCTTATGTACGATTTTATTATAACGTAAAAAATTACCATTTCAACACTAATCGTACGACCTAAAAAGCCTTAAAACGACAATACGACAAGGGTTGATAGGGAATAGTGTCAACATCAAAATAAAATTGTAAAATAGTGCGATTACTTGCTTTTTTCTTTGTTATATGATATACTTTATTTATACTGTTATCATATATGAGGTAGATATGGAAGCTAAGCAGAGAATAGATTATCTGAGGACGGTAATAAAATACCACTCGAAAAAATATTACGAGCACGATGCCCCCGAAATTTCGGATTTTGAATACGATAAGCTCTTTGAGGAGCTTAAATTATTGGAGGCAGAGCATCCCGAGTATTACGACCCAACCTCTCCCGTACACAGGGTAGGGGGAAGGGCCCTTGATAAATTTGAAAAGGTTAGGCACGAGGTGAGAATGGGTAGCCTAACCGATGTTTTCGACCTTGATTCACTCCGTGAGTTTATAAGACAGGTAAAGGCAGAAACAGGTGACTCTACCGAGTTTTCCGTTGAGCCGAAAATAGACGGTCTTAGCGTTTCTCTTAAATACGAAAAGGGAATTTTAACAGTCGGTGCCACCCGTGGAGACGGTAATGTGGGAGAGGATGTAACAGCTAATATAAAAACTATCCGTACCATCCCCCTTGAAATAACGGAGCCTCTTGATATCACCGTCCGTGGAGAGGTATTTATGCCTCATGCATCCTTTGAAAGACTTAACAGGCAAAAGGAGGAGGATGGAGATACCCTCTGGGCAAATCCGAGAAATGCGGCAGCAGGCTCTCTCCGTTGTCTTGACTCTAAGGAAACGGCTAAGCGTGGACTTGATATTTTTGTATTCAATTTCCAGAGTGGAGAATTAAATGATAGTGAAATAACCACTCACAGGGGCACAATTGACAAGATAGCCTCTCTTGGCTTCAAGGCTATACCGATGCTTACAGTAAGCTCAGACGAGGACGAAATAGTAAATGCAGTAGTTAAGCTGGGAGAGGACAGACCGACACTCTCATTTGATATAGACGGTGCTGTAATCAAGGTAAATTCTCTTGAAAAGAGAAGGGAGCTTGGTGAGGGAACAAGCACACCTAAATGGGCAGTAGCATATAAATATCCCCCTGAGCAGAAGAAAACAAGGCTGCTTGATATTATTGTACAGGTGGGACGCACCGGTGTTCTCACACCTAATGCAGTATTGGAGCCTGTTAAGCTTGCAGGTACCACCGTTTCAAGAGCTACCCTTCATAATATCGACATTATAAGGGACAGAGATATACGAATCGGAGACAATGTAATTGTTCAAAAGGCGGGAGATATAATTCCCGAGGTCGTTTCATCCGTTAAGGAGGACAGAAACGGAGGCGAGGAGCCCTACAAAATGCCGGATACCTGTCCGTCCTGTGGAGGAGAGCTGACCTATGATGATGCGAAGGATTTTATAGACGACGGCGAGGACTTTACCTTAGGTGCCCTTCGTTGTACTAATCCTGCCTGTCCTGCTCAGCTTGCAAGAAACATTGAGCATTTCGCTTCAAAGAAGGCAATGAACATTGAGGGCGTGGGAGGTAAGCTTATAAAGGCACTTCTTGATAATTCTCTTATTCACGATGCCTCCGACCTCTATTATCTGTCAAAGGAAGAAATCAGTGGTCTTGACAGGATGGGAGAAAAGAGTGCAGAGAACTTTATTGCGTCTGTGGAGGCGTCAAAAAAATCAGGACTTGCAAGATTGATTTTCGCCTTGGGAATCCGCCATATAGGCGAGGTTGCTTCGACAGAGCTTGCTTCTAAGTTCGGTACGGTTGAGGCACTGTACGACGCTACAGTTGAGGAAATTACGGAAATAGAGGATTTTGGACTGATAATGGCGGAGAGTGTGGTTGATTTCTTTAAGAAGGATTCAACAAAATATATAATTTCAAAGCTTCAGTCAGCAGGCGTAATAACAGGTGAGGAGAAAAAAGAGATTACAACAGAATTTGAGGGCCTTACCTTTGTTCTTACAGGCACACTTGAAAATATGACGAGGGACGAGGCATCGGATATGATTAAAGCAAGGGGAGGTAAGGTGTCCTCCTCGGTATCAAAGAAGACGGATTTTGTTTTAGCCGGAGAGGCAGCAGGCTCAAAGCTTACGAAGGCACAGGCTCTCGGCGTTAAAATAATAAATAAAGAAGAATTTTTGGAAATGTGTAAATGAAATATAACCTTGATATAAGCTACGGTGCATCATATGTACTGAACACTCTTCACAAAAACGGATATGAGGCGTATATAGTTGGTGGAAGCGTGAGGGATATGTACCTTGGCAACAGGGCTCATGACTTTGATGTAACCACAAGTGCCACACCGGAGGAAATAAAGGCGGTTTTTAATGACCGTTCAATTATAGAAACAGGAATAAAGCACGGCACGGTCACTGTCGTTATAAAAGGCGAGAACATAGAAATAACCACATATCGGTGTGACGGATCATATACAGATTCCCGACATCCCGACAGTGTGGAATTTACAAGGAATCTTTGTGATGACCTATGTCGCAGAGACTTCACTGTGAATGCTCTTGCCTACGATGGAGAGGGAGAGATAATCGACCTTCACGGTGGCAAAAGGGATATTGAAAATAGGGTGATCCGTGCAATAGGGGATCCGTACCAAAGATTTACGGAGGATGCCCTGCGTATTCTTCGTGGCATGAGATTTTCCTCGGTGCTTGGCTTTGAAATAGAGGATAGAACCCATCAGGCTATACTTGACCTTCGTCACCTGCTTGGGAAAATTTCAAGGGAGAGAATAGCCGAGGAAATAAATAAGCTCCTATGTGGAAAAAACGCCAGAGAGGTTATTCTCAACTACTCAGAGGTCCTTGGCGAGATAATTCCTGAAATCAACATAATGCGTGGCTTTGACCAAAAAAACCGACACCATATATACGATATTCTGACACATACTGCCTATGTTGTGTCAAATATAGAACCCAAAAAGCACCTTAGATTGGCAGCACTTTTACACGATACGGGTAAGCCTCAGACCGTCAGCACGGATGAAAACGGAGAACAGCATTTTTACGGTCACCCCCATGCAAGTGAGGATATTGCACGAAAATTCCTTAATGAATATAAGTACGATAATTGGACTAAGGACAGGGTGCTTTTGCTTGTAAGGGTGCATGATACTGTAATAGATGAGGATAAGGTCTATATTAAGAAACGCCTTAACAGAATGGGTAAGGATGCATTTTTTGAGCTTATACAGCTTCAAAGAGCAGACAATAAGGCACAAAGTCCCATATACGACAGGACAGAGCATTTTGATAAGGTTGAGGATATAGCCCGACAGATAATTTCCGAGTCAGAGTGCTTTTCCTTAAAGGACCTTTCGGTAAACGGCAGAGACCTTATGGAAAATGGCTTTTCAAGGGGGAAGCTCCTTGGAGAAATACTTGACTATCTGCTTAGGTGCGTGATAGAGGAAAAAACAGAAAATAATAAAGAAGCCCTTTTGCGTTTAGCAAGGGAGCAGTTTGGAGGATAAAATGCAATACGAAATCAGCCATTACAAAAATTATGACCTGGGAAATCTTAAGAGAGAGCCGGTTGTGGAATTGGAAGAATATTCCTTGAAATCGGCTAAGGAGGGCATTGTCCTTCTTGAAAACAAAAATAATATGCTCCCCCTCCAAAAAGGCGACAGAGTGTCTGTTTTTGGCAGAATACAGAGAGAGTACTACAAGAGTGGAACAGGCTCGGGTGGGCTTGTAAATGTAAAGTATGTAACAAACATTGTAGACGAGCTTAAGGCTATCGGTACAGTAGAGCTGAACAAGGAGCTTGAGTCCGTTTATGAGGAATGGATAAAGGATAACCCCTATGATACGGGTACCGGTGCATGGGCTTCGGAGCCCTGGTGCCAGGAGGAAATGGAGCTTTCCTATGAGGTAGTGGAAAACGCCCGTAAGTTCGGTGATAAGGCTATTATTGTTATAGGAAGAACTGCGGGAGAGGACAAGGACAATTCTGCTACCGAGGGTAGCTATCTTCTTTCTGCTAAGGAAGAGGATATGATAAAAAAGGTGGCAGGCGTGTTTGAAAATGTCTGTGTTATCCTCAATGTGGGCAGTGTAATAGATATGTCCTGGGTGGAAAAGTATTCTGTATCCTCTGTTATGTATGTATGGCAGGGTGGAATGTGTGGAGGTAAGGCGTGTGCAGAGGTGCTTTGCGGTCTTGAATCCCCCTCCGGTAAGCTTGCTGATACCGTTGCTAAAAGCATAGAGGACTATCCGTCAACAGCCAATTTCGGTGGACCCGTAACCAACCTTTATAAGGAAGATATTTATGTGGGCTACCGTTATTTTGAGACCTTTGCGAAGGATAAGGTTGCGTATCCCTTCGGCTATGGTCTTTCCTATACAAAATTCGAAATAAACGCCACAGGCTCCGTGAAAAACGACAAAATTATCCTTTCTGCCACAGTAAAAAATGTGGGCGAATACGAGGGTAAGGAGGTAGTACAGGTGTACTACGGTGCTCCGCAGGGTAAGCTGGGTAAGAGCCTTCGTTCCCTCGGTGCTTATGCAAAGACTCCTTCTCTTAAGCCGGGTGAGGAATGCTCCCTTACCTTAGAGCTTCCTATCTCGCAGATGGCATCATACGATGATTCGGGAGTAACAGGGTATAAGAGCTGTTATGTTCTTGAGGCAGGCGATTACCCCGTTTATGTTGGAGCCGATGTAAGAAACGCAAGGGAATCCTTTGTGTTCAATGTTAAGAATATTGTCGTTACAGAAAAATGTACCGAGGCATTGTCTCCCGTTATCCCCTTTGAAAGAATTAAACCCGATGAAAATATGAGCATCTCCTATGAAAGTGTACCCACCTGTACATACTCCTACAAGGAAAGAGTGGAGTCCTCCATACCCGAGGAGATTCCTTATACGGGAAACAAGGGTATTAAGCTTGAGGATGTAAGAAACGGTAAAAATACAATGGATGAATTCATTGGTCAGCTTTCCGACAGTGATCTTGCATCACTTGTCCTCGGTGAGGGCATGAACAGTCCAAAGGTTACTCCCGGTACAGGCAGCTGCTTCGGTGGCGTTACAGAGGAGCTCATCTCCTTCGGTATTCCTATTGTTTGTACAACAGACGGCCCCTCCGGCATCCGTATGGACAGTGGTCTCCTTGCTACAAGCATGCCTAACGGAACATGCCTTGCATGTACATTCAACAGGGAGCTTGTGTCAGAGCTTTATTCTCTCGAGGGTGTTGAAATGACAGCTTACGAAATAGATGTTATTCTCGGCCCCGGTATCAACATTCACAGAAATCCCCTGAACGGCAGAAACTTTGAATATTTCTCCGAGGATCCCTATCTTGCAGGCAGTATGGCTGCCTCCATTTCCGTAGGTCTTGGTAAGGTCGGAGTATACTGCACTGCAAAGCACTATATGGCAAACAGCCAGGAGTGGAAACGTCATAGCAGTGATTCTGTAATGTCAGAAAGAGCGGCGAGAGAAATCTATGCCCGTCCCTTTGAAATTGCAGTTAAGGACGGTGGATGTAAGTCTATAATGACAGCTTACAATATCGTAAACTCCCATCACGCCGCATCCAATTTTGACATGACAAAGACAATTCTCCGTGACGAGTGGAAATATGAGGGCTTTGTAATGACAGACTGGTGGGCATGGATAACAGATTATGAAGGCAACCGTAATATGAAGGATGTTGCCAGCATGGTAAAATCAGTTAACGATGTTTACATGGTTGTTCCCAATGCAAAGACCTATGATCACAATATAATAGAATCTCTTAAAAGCGGATATCTTAGGAGAGCAGAGCTCCAGAGATGTGCTAAAAACATTTGCAATTTTGTGATGTATACTCATGCGTATGAGAGATTCAAGGCTAACGGCTTTACATATGAGATAGCAAATATGGACACATCGGGTCTTACACCTGCATACAGCATAGAAAATGTTGAGCTTGGCAAGGCATTTACCATTCCCGTAGAAAAATCCGGAAGATACATAATCGAACTTGAAATTATATCGGCTCTATCTCCCCTTGCTCAGATAGCTATTATCGGAGAGCTTAGGGGAACGGGTGACTGTACCTTTGTAACTCACGGCACAGACGGAGAGATTGGTGCTACCAAGTCGGCAATTTCACTTATGAAGGGAAATGCCGAAATGACCCTTACCTCCAAGGATACGGGCCTTAAGATTAAAAAGGTGTCCTTCCTTATCTAAGCTTCAAAATTCATTAAGACTGCGAATATCACGGAGTAATTATAACATTCACAAAGCTGAAATCCTCGGTTAAATTCTTAGCCGAGGATTTTCATTTGACACATAATTTTATAAAACAAAAAATATCTATTGACATTTTTACACACTGATGATAAAATATTAGCATTGATTAAATAATCCTCTAAAATTTATAAAAAATACTTGAAAAAAGTCGAAATTAATTGTATCATAATATAGAGGAGCATGTTTGTAGTACAAAATGACCTAATTTTGTAAGGAGGTAGAAAGATGCCATTTGAACTTGACAATGATTTTGATTCCGGTGTTGATATAAGAGTTATCGGAGTAGGTGGCGGTGGTAACAACGCTGTGAACAGAATGATATCATCTAATATCAAGGGAGTTCAGTTTATTGCAATAAACACAGATCGTGCAGCACTTGATAAGACAAGTGCAGCCACAAAGATATGCATAGGAGAGAGCATTACAGGTGGTAAGGGTGCAGGTGCCAAGCCTGAAATCGGAGAGCTTTCCGCTGAGGAGAGTGTAGAGGAGATCACCAACGCCATCAAGGGTGCTGATATGATATTCATAACAGCCGGTATGGGTGGTGGAACAGGAACAGGTGCAGCTCCCGTAGTGGCTAAGATAGCTAAGGAGATGGGTGCTCTTACTGTCGGTATAGTTACCAAGCCCTTTAAGTTTGAGGGACCCCGTAGAATGATGCAGGCAGATGAGGGTATTTCTGAGCTTGCCAATAATGTTGATGCCCTTGTGGTTATCCCCAATGAGAGGCTCAAGGAGGTATCCGGACAAAAGGTTACTCTTATGAATGCCTTTGCCATTGCTGACGATGTATTAAGACACGGTGTAAGAAGCATATCCGATCTTATCAATGTCGTAGGCTTTGTTAACCTTGACTTTGCCGATGTTACCACAATTATGAAGGATGCTGGTCTTGCTCATATGGGTGTTGGCGAGGCAAGAGGTGAAAACAAGGCTGTTGATGCAGCTAAGGCTGCTATTTCCAGTCCCTTATTGGAAACATCTATTGACGGAGCAAACGGTATTCTTATCAATATTACAGTTTCTCCCGATGTTGAGCTTGATGAGGTAGATAGGGCTTCCTCTATGATTGCTGATGCAGCAGCAGCTAACGCTAATATCATTTGGGGTGCAACCTTTGACGAGACTCTTACTGATACTGTTAAGGTTACTATTATCGCAACAGGCTTTGACAAAGTTCCGTCAAAGCATGTTAAGACAATAGTTAAGGAAGAAGATGTTGATGAAACAGTTGTTAAGGTAGCTCCCAAGGTTGAGGAGAACGATTACGCTGATATTATTAACATTATCAATAGGAACAGAGAAAAGAGTAATTACGACGAATACGGTATGAAGTATTAATATCTCTCTGAACGGGAAAAATAAAATTAAAGATAAAAGGTATCGCCGTGGCGATACCTTTTGTATTTTGAAATCAAAGTATAAGACATATCAGAGGTACGGTAATTATACTCGACATGGTGCCAAGCAAAACCATATTGGCTGCCTTATCGTTGCCCTTACCCACAAGCTCGGCATAGTTTTGCACCATGCTTGCTACAGGGCAGGCACATAGGATAACGACTGATTGTTTTATGATTATGGAAATTGGCATAAAGTACATAATTCCAAATGCAAGGAGTGGAAAGAGAATCTGATTAAGTATAACAGCAAGATACTGTCTTGCATCGCAGAAAATATCCTTTATTCTTACGGTGGCAAGACGCATACCCATAATAATCATACACAGGGGAGTGGACATTCTGCCAAGGAGGGTCAGCATATCCTCCATCCCCGCAGGGAGTCGGATGCTAAAGAAATACATAATAAGAGCAATTCCGAAGCCGATGGTACCTGGGTTTAAGAGTATCTTTTTCGGCTTTATATATTTTGTGTCAAGGGAGATTATGTACATACCTACACTCCAGCCTATAAGCGTCATGGCAACGCCGAATACACTGGAGTAGGCAAGAGCCTCGGGGTGCTCGGGTAACAGAGCCTCCAGGATCGGTATTCCTAAGAATGCACAGTTCGACAGCACGGATGCAAGATTTACAATACGCCAGATGATATCCTTTCGTTTTCGTTTCAGCAGTACAAAGTATAAAAGCACCATTCCCAGCTGAAGCCCCATTGCAAGAGCAAAGCAAATACCGAGATTCTTTAAGGACTCTGGGGTGAAGGCTACCTGACGGAAGGAATATATAGTTATACACGGCTGACAAACAAACATAAGAAGCTTGGAAAAGGAGGGGATGTGCTCACCCTTTACAAGCTTGGTTTTTATAAGCAAAAATCCGGGTACGGCATAAATAAGCATTATCGCCACAGCGGAAAGAGTAACTAAAAAGCTCATAGAGAAATCCTTTCTTGATTATGACGGTATTTGCCGTCCTTACAGGATATTATACTACATTCCAATTTCAAATTCAATTGCTTGCAAAAAAATGCGATAATGAAATATTTTCCTAAATGATTTTTGACATTTCCTTCATTAAATATATTAGATGCAAAATAAAAATAGTAAAAAATCGTGAATATACACAAAAAATAGCCAAAAAAATTTACAAATATTTTTTTAATTTGTGCAAAAAGTAGAAAATTGGGTGCTTAAACTCTTTTTCTTGACTTTAAGAATATAAAATGATATAATACATTCTGCGTGAAGTCCTTAAAAAGGTATAGCTATGCCTATTTTCGGAAAAACGCGTAAAAATGATACATCATGTCTTGTGACATTGAGGTATAAACATTTATTTTATGAAGAAGGAGGAAAAAAATGCCAACCTTTAACCAACTTGTTAAGCAGGGCAGAACAGACAAGACATATAAGTCCAAGACTCCTGTTCTCCAGACGGGTTTCAACACTTTGAAGAACAAAGCAGTTGAGCAGAGTGCACCTCAGAAGAGAGGCGTATGCACAAAGGTTACAACCACAACACCTAAGAAGCCTAACTCAGCTCTTCGTAAGATCGCAAGAGTAAAGCTTACAAACGGTATGGAAGTAACATCTTACATTCCCGGTATCGGACATAACCTTCAGGAACACTCCGTAGTGCTTATCCGTGGCGGTAGAGTAAGAGACTTGCCTGGTTGCCGTTACCACATTATCCGTGGTACACTTGACGCACAGGGCGTTGCAAACCGTAATCAGAGCCGTTCTAAGTACGGTGCTAAGCGTGCAAAGAAGAAATAATTGCACATAACAAGGTGAAAAGAAGTTAAATTTTCGTAATTCCGAAGCAGTTAACTGAATAAAATAAATGTTTATATCAGTGACACTTGTACGGACATGACGGGAGATTTTCTTTCGAGTACCAATGATATCATATTTTTAATGAAGGAGGGAAGTAAAGTGCCGAGAAGAGGTCAAATTTCCAAAAGAGATGTATTGCCGGATCCGCTTTACAATTCAAAGCTCGTAACAAAGCTCATCAACAACATTATGCTTGATGGTAAGAAGGGTGTAGCTCAGAAGATCGTTTACGATGCATTTAAGATAGTAGAAGAAAAGTCCGGACAGAACGGACTTGAGGCGTTCACACAGGCTCTTGAGAATGTAATGCCTGTATTGGAGGTTAAGGCTCGCCGTATTGGTGGCTCTAACTATCAGGTACCTATGGAAGTAAGAGCTGAAAGACGCCAGACACTTGGTCTTCGTTGGATAACAACATATTCAAGAAACCGTGGCGAAAAAACAATGGCTGAAAGACTTGCGAACGAAATCCTCGATGCAAAGAACAGCCTTGGCGGTGCCTTCAAGAAGAAGGAAGAAACACACAGAATGGCAGAAGCTAACAAAGCATTTGCACACTACAGATATTAATCGCTGTCCCATTAAAGGAAAGGAAACAAACAGATGCCAAGAGAATATTCACTTGAAAATACCCGTAATATTGGTATTATGGCGCACATTGACGCAGGTAAAACCACTAC
Organism: Clostridia bacterium; assembly: GCA_017451485.1. Taxonomy (GTDB): domain Bacteria; phylum Bacillota; class Clostridia; order Oscillospirales; family CAG-272; genus RGIG2000. The sequence goes on from JAFTOG010000035.1 coordinate 35,369, forward strand.
TACAGAGCGTATCCTGTTCTACACAGGTAAAACACATAAGATAGGTGAAACTCACGAAGGTTCTGCAACAATGGACTGGATGGCACAGGAGCAGGAAAGAGGTATTACAATCACCTCTGCCGCAACAACATGCTTCTGGTCCGGTTCAGCAAATCAGTTCCAGCCTACCCGTATCAACATTATTGATACCCCCGGCCATGTTGACTTTACCGTTGAGGTACAGCGTTCACTTAAGGTCCTTGACGGATCTGTTACCGTTTTCTGTGCGAAGGGTGGCGTAGAGCCCCAGTCTGAAACTGTATGGAGACAGGCTGACGAATACGGCGTTCCTCGTATGGCTTATGTTAACAAAATGGACATCATGGGCGCAGACTTTTACAGAGTTGTGAGCATGATGAAGGAAAGACTCCATGCAAACGCAGTACCGATTCAGTTGCCTATAGGCTCTGAAGACACATTCAAAGGTATCATTGACCTTTTTGAAATGAAGGCTGATGTATACTATGATGACCTTGGTAAGGATATGAGAGTTGAAGAGATTCCCGCTGATATGCTTTCTAAGGCAGAGGAGTACAGATCCAACCTCGTTGAGTCCATCTGCGAAACAGATGATGAACTTATGATGATGTACCTTGAGGGTGAAGAGCCTTCTACAGAGGAGCTCAAGGTTGCACTTCGTAAGGCAGTAATTGCAAACCAGATCGTTCCCGTATGCTGTGGAACATCTTATAAGAATAAGGGCGTACAGAAGCTTCTTGACGCAGTTATCGAGTACATGCCCGCCCCCACAGATATTCCCGCTATCAAGGGTGTACATCCTGAAACAGGCTTGGAGGATGTTCGTCACTCCAGTGATGATGAGCCTTTCTCAGCTCTTGCGTTCAAGATTATGACAGACCCCTTCGTTGGTAAGCTTTGCTTCTTCAGAGTTTACTCCGGTGCTGTTCAGGCAGGAACATCTGTATATAACTCCTCTAAGGATAAGACAGAAAGATTCGGTCGTATTCTTCAGATGCACGCAAATGACAGAGCTGATATCGATGTATGCTATGCAGGTGATATCGCAGCTGTTATCGGTGTAAAGAATACAACAACCGGTGATACCTTCTGTGATGAAAAGAATCCTATCATCCTTGAGTCCATGGAATTCCCCGAGCCTGTTATCAGAGTTGCGGTTGAGCCTAAGACTAAGGCAGGTCAGGAAAAGATGGGTATCGCACTTTCCAAGCTTGCAGAAGAGGACCCCACATTCAAGACATACACTGATGAAGAGACAGGTCAGACAATTATCGCAGGTATGGGTGAGCTTCACCTTGAGATCATTGTTGACAGACTTCTTCGTGAGTTTAAGGTAGAGGCTAATGTTGGTAAGCCTCAGGTTGCTTATAAGGAAACCATCAGAAAGAGTGCTGATGTTGACCATAAATATGCTCGTCAGTCCGGTGGTAAGGGTCAGTACGGTCATGTTAAGATCATTATGGAGCCCAACGAGCCCGGAAAGGGATACGAGTTCATCAACAAGGTTGTTGGTGGTGCTATTCCCAAGGAGTACATTCCTTGCGTTGACGCAGGTATTCAGGCTGCATCCCAGACAGGTGTACTTGCAGGCTACAATGTAGTAGACTTCAAGATTACACTTTACGATGGATCCTACCACGAGGTTGACTCCTCTGAAATGGCGTTCAAGATCGCTGCATCTATGGCGTTCAAGGAAGCTATGAGGAAAGCAGACCCCGTTCTTACAGAGCCTATCATGAAGGTTGTTGTTGTAACTCCCGATGATTATCTCGGAGATGTAATCGGTGGTATCAACTCCCGCCGTGGTCAGATTGGCACAATGGAGCCTGTATCCGGTGCAACACAGATCACCGCTATGGTTCCTCTTGCTGAAATGTTCGGCTACGCAACAACATTGCGTTCCGCTACACAGGGTAGAGCAAACTACTCAATGGAACCCGATCACTTTGCTGAGGTTCCCAAGAGCGTTCAGGAGACAATTATTGCAGCTCGTGGACGCAACAACTAAAATTTATTAAACAAAAAATAAAAAATTATACGGAGGATTACTCAAATGGCTAAACAGAAATTTGAAAGAACCAAACCCCACGTTAACATCGGTACTATCGGTCACGTTGACCACGGTAAGACAACATTGACAGCTGCTATCACAAAGACACTTGCTCTCTCCAACTCCAACATCGAGTTCTTGGCTTATGACCAGATCGATAACTGCCCTGAAGAGAGACAGAGAGGTATCACAATCAACTCCCGTCATGTTGAGTACGAGACAGAGAACAGACACTACGCACATGTTGACTGCCCCGGTCACGCTGACTATGTAAAGAACATGATCACAGGTGCTGCTCAGATGGACGGTGCTATCCTTGTTGTTGCTGGTACAGACGGTCCTATGGCTCAGACTCGTGAGCACATCCTTCTTGCTCGTCAGGTAGGTGTTCCTGCTCTTTGCGTATTCATCAACAAGTGTGATGATGTTGACGACGAGGAGCTTCTTGACCTCGTTGAAATGGAAATCAGAGACCTTCTCTCTGAGTACGAGTTCCCCGGCGACGATATTCCCGTTATCCGTGGATCTGCAAGAAATGCTCTTATCTCTGAGAACAAGGACACAACTGCTCCTGAGTATGCTTGCATTCTCGAGCTTATGGATGCTGTTGACTCCTACATTCCTACTCCTGACAGAAAGGCTGACATGCCCTTCCTTCTCCCTGTAGAGGATGTATTCTCCATCTCCGGTCGTGGTACAGTTGCTACAGGTAGAATCGAGAGAGGTACAGTTAAGATGGCTGATAGCGTTGAAATCGTTGGTCTCTCCACAGAGAACAAGACAACTGTTATTACAGGTATCGAGATGTTCCACAAGCTTATGGACAACGCTGAGGCTGGTGACAACGTAGGTCTCCTTCTCCGTGGTGTTAACAAGAACGAGATCGAAAGAGGTCAGGTTCTTTGTAAGCCCGGCTCCATCAATCCCCACACAAAGTTTGTAGGTCAGGTTTATGTACTTACAGAAAAGGAAGGCGGCCGTTCTAAGCCCTTCTTCTCCAACTACAGACCTCAGTTCTACATCAGAACAACAGATGTTACAGGTATTATCAACCTTCCTGATGATGTTGATATGGCTAAGCCTGGTGACAATGTTACTATGACTGTTGAGCTTATCACTCCTATCGCTATCGAAAAGGGTCTCCGTTTCGCTATTCGTGAGGGTGGCCGTACAGTAGGTTCCGGTACAGTTACTGAAATCCTTGCTTAATTGTAAGTAAAATTTCAAATATAAAAGACGCAGAGCAATCTGCGTCTTTTTAGTTGACTTTAGGGGAGCAGAGTAGTATAATATCTGTATGATTGCTAAGGAGTATTATATGAAAAAATTAATTTTTGATTTTGACGGGACATTGGTTGATTCTATGCCCGTATGGAGTGATTTTATCATCCATTATCTTAACAGCATCAGTGTCAGCTATCCCGATGATATAATAAAAATTGTTTCTCCTCTCGGCACCCGTGGAGCTGCTGAATATCTTATTACCCTTGGAGTCCGTGCAACAGTAGACGAGCTGCTTCAGCTTATGGATTCCTTTGCTCTTAAGGAGTATACCTACAATATCCCGGCAAAGTCGGGAGTTATAAATAAGCTTAAGGAGCTAAAAGCAAAGGGGTATAGCCTTAATATTTTAACAGCCTGTAATCATAATCTTTTGGACCCTTGCCTTAAAAGACTTGGTTTGTTTGATGTGTTTGAGAATATCTGGTCCTGTGAGGAGGATATGGGTATGAATAAGAAAAACGAGGACATATACCGTCTTGTGTCATCAAAACTTGATACCGTATGTGAAAATTGTGTATTTTTTGATGATAATATAGGAGCTTTAGTCACTGCACATAATGCAGGAATGGAGACCGTTGGTGTTTATGATGCAACCTCGGAGGAGTATATTACGGATATTTGTGCCATAACGGACAGGTATATTTACACCTTTGATGAAATATAAAAGAGGGCAGTGCCCTCTTTTTTATAATATAATACATATAAGACCGTTTGAGCCCTCGTTTATCACCCTTGTAAGTGTGTCGGAAAGCTTAGCCCTTGACTCCTCGGATATGTGCTCCAGCTTGGCATGGAGCCCTTCATTTACAAGCTCATATAGGGATTTGCCGAACATATTGGAGTCCCATATTTTCTTAGGGTCATCCTCAAATTCATCCAACATATATTTTACTATTTCCCGTGATTGCTCGGCTGTACCGACAATGGGCTTTATTTCCGTTTCGATGGATGCTCTTATCATATGAATGGACGGAGCAGAGGCACGGAGCTTTACACCGTAGGCTCCTGCCTGTTTTACAATTTCAGGCTCCTCCAGGGTCATATCGTCAACATCGGGCAGTACTATACCGTATCCTGTGTCGTTTACCTGGTCGATGGCATCGGCAAATTTGTCAAGCTCTCTCTTACACTCTGCAAGACGGCGAATATTTATAAACAGATCCTCATCGTCAGCTATGGTAATACCACATAGCTCACTCATTATCTTATAGTAAAGCTCGGGAAGAAGCTCTATGTCCATTGATATTGTTCCGTTGCCTAAATCATACACAGGGACGGGCTTTTTTGCTATATATTCATTGCTTTCAAGAAGAGATGCACATTTTTCTCCGTCGTCTATTTTGGAAACAGAGGCTATGGAGGATTTTATACTGTCCGTAATACTTCTTTTAAGCCAGTGGCTCCTGTCGAGAGTGGATATATATTTAGGGAGAGAGAAGGTAATCTCATTTATTGCAAACTGACCCAACAAAAGCTTTATAATCCCTTCAAAATCCTCGTAGGTAAGGTCAAGAGCATTGATAAGAGCCACAGGGGCAGAGTATTTTTGTTCTATAGCTTCTGCAAGCTCCTGGGTCCGTTTGTCATGCGGAGTGGCTGAATTTAATATAATTGTAAAGGGCTTTTTCAATGTCTTAAGCTCAGAAATAACTCTTTCCTCACTATTTACATAGTCCTCCCGAGAGAAATCCCCTATTGTACCGTCTGTAGTTACAACAAGTCCGACTGTGGAATGGTCACATATTACCTTGTGGGTGCCAAGCTCTGCAGCCTTGTTAAATTCCATAGGCTCCTTTTCCCAGGGGGTCTGTATCATACGGAGCTCGCCGTTCTCCTCGGTGCCCATTGCACCGTTTATAAGATATCCCACACAGTCGATGAGCCTTATTTTCATATTTGCGTTACCAATATTAATGCTTACAGCCTCATCGGGGACGAATTTAGGCTCGGTTGTCATAACAGTCTTACCCGATGCACTTTGAGGGATTTCGTCCGTTGCTCTTTTTTTATCGTATTCCGATTCAATATTCGGTACAACAAACTCCTCCATAAATTTTTTAATAACTGTTGATTTTCCGGTGCGAACCGGCCCCACTACCCCTATGTAAATTTCTCCGTTGGTTCTTTTTCCGATGTCCTCGTATATATTCATATAAGTTCCCCCGTTCAGGCTTAGATTTCATAATTATATATATTCAGCTCCGGGGACTTGTATTACAAATAAAAAAGCTTTTCCGAAGAAAAGCTTTTTAGGTGTAAAATTGATTAAAGCTCTAAGTATGAGGAGCCGAATGCGTCTATTGCTCCAAATACGCCTACAAATGCCAACACTGCGTATATGAAATAAAGTATACCCAGGAGTAAGCCGAATATAGCACAAATCATACCGGCAACTGCCATACCGTTTGAGGTACCTTTTTTCTTGCTGACAGCGTAAAATACAATAGCAAGTATACCCATGATAATGGATACAAATCCGTATACACAACAGCAGAGTATACTGAGTATACCGAGAATCAAGGAGGCTACATTAAAGCCTGTTCCCTTGGGCTTTTCCTTCTGCTTGGGAGCCTCCCAAATAGGTCTTTGATATGGGTTCTGATTCTGATAAGGGTTAGAATTCTGGTAGGGATTGTGACCTTGATATGGGTTAGGGTTCTGATAAGGATTGGGTCTTTGATACTGGTTAGGATTCTGATAAGGATTATCAGGTCTCTGGTAAGGATTTACAGGGGGCTGCTGAGTGGGATTCTGTCCCTGTGCCTGCTCACCGGTAGGAGCATCAGCCTGCACATTAGCCTGATTATCTACAGGAGCATCAGCCTGCACATTAGCCTGATTATCTACAGGAGCATCAGCCTGCACATTAGCCTGATTATCTACAGGTGCATCAGTCTGCATATTTGCCTGATTATCTACAGGTGCATCAGCTTGCACATTTACTTGATTCTGCATAGATCCGTTGCCGTCATCATATGTATAGTTGTCAACAAGATCCTCAAACTTGATGTCATTGTTTTTATTTTCATTCATAAGAGTAACTCCTTTCCTGTTTGATATTAGACAGTATAGAAGGCAATACACGGTCTGTGCACTGCTTCTTTACTTTAACAAGATAATTCTATCATTAAATATGAAAAAAAGCAATACTTATTTATAAAAAATTGACTTTTGTTACATTATGTGATAAAATAATCATGAACAGGGGTGATAAAAATAAGCAAGACATTAAGAAAAATAGTAATTGTAAACGGCATAGTACTTGTATTTGTTTCAGCCTTTGTAATTGTAGCTAATCTAATATCAGATTCCGGGGGACACCAATGTGATTTTTTTCGTGTAACGGGATTTTACTGTCCCGGCTGTGGAGGTACAAGGGCTGTTTTTGCAATGCTGAGATTTGATATTGTATCGGCAATCAAATATAATGTAACGGTTCCATTTGGAGTCTTTGTTTACCTGTACTATAATATCAGGTCGATAATTGCCTGTATTGATAATGAAAAAGACTATTTTGCAAAACAGAAGTATATATTATGTATTATCCTTGCTGTTATTATTGTATTGAATTGCATTGTAAAAAATGTACTTTACCATGGATGGAAAATAGGATTTTGATGTATATGCTTGACATTTGTCTAAATATATGATAAAATATTTATGATTTTATATTATGGAGGAACAAAATTATTATGGACGGTGACAGTATAGGGTTGATTATCGTAATGATAATCCTACTTGCTATGTCAGCTTTCTTTTCAGCAACGGAAACAGCGTTTTCCACATTCAATCGCATAAGGATGAAGAGTATGGCACAGAGCGGTAATAAAAAGGCGGCTCTTGTTATGAAGTATGATGAAAAATACGATAAAATGCTTAACAGCGTTCTTATCGGAAATAACATCGTAAATATATCCCTTTCATCCATTGCAACAGTATTTTTTGTAGACATATTTACAAAAATGAATCCCGACTCGGCTCAGTCCGTCGGTGCAACAATCTCTACGGTTATAGTAACTGTAGCAGTTCTTATTTTTGGTGAAATTTCACCTAAGATAATAGCAAAGGGAAATGCAGATAAGGTAGCACTTCGCTTTGTTCACATTGTTAACGGTGTAATAGTTATACTTACACCTCTCAGCATCATTTTCGGTGCATGGAGTAAGCTTGTTATGAAGGTATTTAAGTCCAAGGATCAGAATACCGTAACAGAAGAAGAGCTTATGACTATAGTTGATGAGGCAGAGGAGGACGGAACCATCGAGTCTGACGAGGGTGACCTTATCCGATCTGCAATTGAATTTAATGATGTATGTGCGGGTGATATTCTTACTCCCCGTGTTGATATATACGCAATTTCCAAGGATGATACAATAGAAGAAATTGCCAAGGTGTTTACAGAGAGTGCGTTTTCACGTCTTCCTGTATACGGTGATGATATAGATGATATTATCGGTATCCTTCACGAAAAGGATTTCTTTGTTGCTTATCACAATAAATGCGATTCAGTTAACGAATACATACAAAAGCCCGAATATGTTTCCGAGCATATTAAGGTAGCAGACCTTTTACAGGTTCTCAAAGCAAAAAAGACCCATATGGCTATAGTAGTTGACGAATACGGTGGAACTATGGGACTTGTAACTATGGAGGATATTATCGAGGAGCTTATCGGTGATGTATTCGATGAGCATGATGAGGTAACAAATGAATATTTGGAGCTTTCTGACGGACGCTTTAAGGTAGATTGCGGAGCAGACCTTGATGATTTCTTCGACAAGTTTAATGTTGTAATAGACAGCGAGGAGGATATGCCTCAGACAGTTAACGGCTTTATTATGAAGGAGCTTGAGTCATTCCCTCAGGTTGGTGACGGATTTGAATATAGAAATCTTAAAATAGAAATCAGCAAAATCGGTCCGAAGCGAGTAGAGGAAATACTCGTTGAAATAATTAAACAAGAGGAAGAGGACGCTGAATAAGCGTCCTTTTTAGGTGAATCTATGAATGTATTTGACTTTGACGGAACAATATATGACGGTGACAGCTCTAAAGATTTTTACTTCTATTGCCTGAAAAAGTATCCCAAGATAAGAAAAAGAGCTCCCGCAACCCTTCTTTTTGGTGCAGGCTACGGCTTAAGGATAATTAAGAAGCTTACATTTAAAGAAAAGCTTTTCAGCTTTGTTCAGGATATTGAGGATCTTGACAAGGCGGTAGAGGACTTCTGGGCTACGCACAAGAAGAATATTAAAAACTGGTATCTCGCAATGAAAAAGCCGACGGATATTATTATTTCCGCCTCTCCCGAATTTTTGCTTAAGGGTATTTGTGCCGAGCTTGGTGCAGAATTTCTTATGGCATCCCGTGTTGATAAAAGAACAGGCAAATTTGCAGGTGCCAACTGCCACGGAGAGGAGAAGGTTAAACGCTTCTATGAGCTTTATCCCAATGCACACATTGATGAGTTTTACTCCGATCTATATTGTGATGCTCCCCTTGCACGCTTAGCCGATAAGGCGTTTATTGTTAAGGGAGAGGAGCTTTTACCTTGGAATAAGAAAAAGCTTTAAGATCATCAATCACCAAAATACAAAAAAACGAGTGAGAAATCACTCGTTTTTTGCTTTGATAAATTTACTCTGTCTGCTTTTTTCCAGCCTTGTTAATGTTTTATAAAGGGGATAAATAAGAGTAGATAATGAAATATTACCAACCATGTGGATGATATCGAATACAAGTCCGGCTGACAGCCACGCAAGTGCCATTTCAAAGTTAAGATTATACATCATAACCTGAAATGGGAGATACATAAGCCCGAAGAGAAGACCGTGGAGCCCCGAGAATATTATACACAGAGCCACCTTGAGCTTTATATTCGCCTTTTTTGGAATAAGCGTGACTAATAACCAAAGTATGGGGAATATATATATATACGGTATCCACCAGAGGGAATAGCCAGCCGATACTATAAGTGATGTGATGGCAGTTATCATAACATATATGAGTATTGGGATAATCGCCTTCCACCTGTATACAAGGGATAAAACACATATTAAAAGTGCCACACCGTGTACATTCGGTATCATCTCAAATATTATATCGGAAAGATACAGCATTACTCCAAACAAGGTATAGATTACCATGTTGAAGACATTTATTTTCTTCATTCACCTATAAGTGTAAATC
>JAFTOG010000036.1 GCA_017451485.1 Clostridia bacterium
ACTCTTCACTCTTCACTCTTCACTCTTCCCTATCCATCCACGCCCTCCCTGCTTTTCCAAATATTGTTCCTTGAATAAAAGTTTTACATATGATACAATATTACCGTAAATGTTTACAAACTGGTTTTTATTATGCATAATCAAGGAAAGGACGGTAAATGAAAAGGACATTATCAATTCTTCTCCTTATATTTATTCTGACATCAGCAATGGCAATCCCCTCAGGTGCGTCAAGCTGGGTAAGTGTTTATATAGACGGAGAAAGGTATTCAGGTATTACACAGATACACCAGAATACAACATATGTGGGCATACGGGCATTCTCAAAGGAAATGTATCCCAATGCTAAGATTACATATTCATCCTCCACCCGTACGCTTACGGTAAAAACAGATAGGCTTACGCTTATTTGCAAGGACGGAGCAAATTACATTGAGGCAAACGGACGCTATCTGTACACAGAGACGCCTATTTATATGAGTGGTGGCAGAATGTATGCTCCCGTTATACTTTTAGCAAGATCATTTGGAGCTAAAATAAGCTGGAGTGACTCTTTACGAGGCTTTACTGTTACAAGAGGCACAGGAGGTATAGAAGGACGCACATACCGGGAGGATGAGGTGCTATGGCTTTCAAGAATTATATACGCTGAAAGTGGTGCTGAGCCCTTGAAGGGTAAAATTGCTGTAGGAAATGTAATTCTTAACAGAGTGCGTTCAAGTGCTTATCCGAATACAATATACGGGGTTATATTTGATAAACGCTACGGAGTGCAGTTCTCTCCCGTATCTAACGGTACAATTTACAATACTCCAAATAAGGAAAGTATAATTGCGGCAAAGCTATGTCTTGACGGCTACTCTGTAAGCGACGATATAATCTATTTTGTTAATCCCAAAAAGGCACCAAACAGCTGGGTATCAAGAAACAGACCCTACTTTGGAACTATTGGAAACCACGCATTTTATGAATAATGCAAGGCATTATTCGTGATATAAATCCTGCGGATTTTCGATATATGCCTGTGGCGTTCGATATGTGCTGTCGCACACGATATGCCTGCGGGCGTGAGGAGTTATATTAAAAAAAAAGAGTGAGATTTTTTCTCACTCTTTTTTATATCACACGCAAAGCGTATATCACATTTGCATAACAAATATATCACAAATTCGCAGAAGCGAATTTGTATCACACGGTATAATGTCAAATTGTTGACGCTATTACTGCCTTAATAGTGTGCATTCTGTTCTCTGCCTCCTGGAATACGATGGAAGCTGGGGACTCGAATACCTCGTCGGTAACCTCTAAGGCATCGTAGCCGAATCTTTCGCCTATTTCCTTACCCACGCCTGTGTTGAGGTCGTGGAATGCAGGAAGACAATGCATAAATACAGCACCCTCGGATGCCATATTCATAGCCTCCTTATTTACCTGGTAGGGATAAAGGTCATTTAATCTTTCCTCCCACACCTCATATGGCTCTCCCATAGATACCCATACATCGGTATAGATTACATCAGCGTCCTTAAGTGCCTTTTCCTTGTTGCTTTCAAGAGTTACTGTTGCTCCTGTTTCCTCTGCTATTTTGCGACACTCTGCCACAAGGTCAGCTGAGGGAAAATACTTTTCGGGAGCACAGGCTACAAAATCCATACCCATTTTAGCACAGCCAACCATCAATGAGTTACCCATATTATATCTGGCATCTCCCATATATACGAATTTTATACCCTTGAGAGAACCGAAATGCTCCTTAATTGTCAAGAAATCTGCAAGAATCTGTGTTGGGTGGAACTCATTTGTAAGACCGTTCCAAACAGGAACCTTGGAATATTTTGCAAGGTCCTCAACTATCTCCTGCCCAAAGCCACGGTATTCAATGCCGTCGTATATGGATGCAAGAACTCTTGCTGTATCGGCAATACTCTCCTTCTTACCTATCTGTGAGCCCTGAGAGTCAAGATATGTAACGCCCATACCGAGGTCATACGCCGCAACCTCAAAGCTGCAACGGGTACGGGTGCTTGTCTTTTCAAATATAAGAGCAATATTCTTGCCTCTGAAATAATCGTGGGCAATTCCGTTCTTTTTCTTATATTTGAGCTCTGCTGCAAGGTCTAAAAGTGCTTCCATTTCGGCAGGAGTATAATCAAGAAGCTTAAGAAAATCTCTGCCCTTAAGAAAGCCTATATTTTTTTCATTATACTTAAAATCCATAATTATTCTCCTTTAGCAGCTTCCTTGATTACGGAAATTGCCTTTTCCAACTGCTCCATAGGGATATTAAGTGCCGGGAGCAATCTGACCTTATTCTTTGCCTTAATGGGAAGAACGCCCTTTTCCATACAGAATTTAATTACCTCGGAGGCATCCTTTTCCGTTTCTATACCAAGCATAAGTCCAAGACCACTGACACTCTTGATTCCGTCAGCCCCGGTAAGCTCATTTATAATATACTCGCTTCTTTCCCTGACGCCTGCAAGCACATTATCATCAATTCTTTCAATTATATTAACTGCTCCTGCACATGCCACAGGATTACCACCGAAGGTAGAGCCGTGAGTACCGGCAGTCAAGGTGCCCTCTGTTTTCTCAAAGAACATAGTAGCACCAATGGGCAAGCCTCCTCCAAGACCCTTAGCAGTTGTGACAATATCGGGGGAAATGCCATAATGTTGGAATGCATAGAGGCTACCTGTTCTTCCGTTACCTGTCTGCACCTCATCAATGATAAGGAGCATATTATTTTCCTTGCAAAGAGACGCAACACCGTCTACAAAATCCTTGTCAAGGGCTAAAACTCCACCCTCACCCTGTACAAGCTCCATCATAACAGCACAGCACTTATTTTCCTTGATAAGTGCTTCTACCGTATCAAGCTTATTTGCCTCAGCGTAGAAAAAGCCTTCTGTAAAGGGATTAAAGGTAGTGTGGAAAACATCCTGTCCCGTTGCCGAAAGGGTCGTAAGTGTCCTTCCGTGGAAGCTGTTTTTAAGTGTTATGATATTATAATAGCCGTCACCCTTATTTTCAAGTGCCCACTTTCTTGCTGCCTTTATGGCACATTCGTTTGCTTCAGCTCCCGAATTGGAGAAAAAGGTCCTTTTACAGCCTGTTCTTTTAGCCAAAAGCTCAGCCAGGCGTACACAGGGCTCCGAAAAATAAAGATTGGAGGTGTGCTGGAATTTAGCAAGCTGACATGTAACTGCCTCTACCCACTCCCTATCACAGAAGCCAAAGGTATTAACGGCAATTCCTGTTGCCATATCTATATATTCCTTTCCCGTCTCATCATAAACGAGAGAGCCCTCTCCCTTTACGATTTCCAAGTCGAATCTACCGTAGGTGGAGGCTATATATTCCTTATCTAATGGCTTAATATTATTCTTCATTGTGCTTATCCTTTATCACCATTGTACCTGCACCCTCATTAGTAAGAGTTTCTATAAGGAGTGCGTGGGGTACTCGTCCGTCAAGAATTGTTACCTTTTTAACGCCCTTTTCAATAGCGTCGATACAGCACTGCACCTTAGGTATCATACCACCTGAGATTATGCCTGTATCAAAAAGCTCCTTAGCCTCCTCTATATCAATGCACTGTATCAAGGATTTGGGGTCGTTTTTATCCCTTAATATACCCTCAATATCTGTCATTGTAATAAGGCGTTCTGCCTTCATCTTACCTGCAATATAGGCTGCAGCAGTATCTGCATTAATGTTATATACATTACCCTCCTCGTCACAGCCGATAGTGGATACAACGGGGATATAGTCATTGTTTATAAGGTCGATAATGGGGCTTATATCCACGTCGGTAATCTCACCGACATAGCCAAGTGCCTCATCCTTCATCTCTGCCTTGATCATATGTCCGTCAAGACCTGAAAGACCGATAGCTGTGCCTCCCTTGATCTGGAGGAGGTTCACAAGGCTCTTGTTTATCTTACCTGCAAGAACCATCTGTACAACATCGGCAGTCTCCTTATCTGTGACACGGAGTCCGTTCATAAATATGGAATCCTTGCCCATTCTCTTAAGAGTTTCTGTAATTTCGGGGCCTCCGCCGTGAACTAAAACGACCTCAACGCCTACAAGGTGCAAAAGGACAATATCCTCCATAACCTGCTCCTTGAGCTTGTCGTTTATCATAGCGTTTCCACCGTATTTGATTACTATAATTTTTCCGTAATATTTCTGTATATACGGGAGTGCCTGAGTAAGTATCTCGGCACGGTGTGCATTGCTTATTTCAAGTGACATAAAATACTCCCCTCGATTGTGAAAATGCAGAGTGCAGGATGCAGAATTAAATGTAATTTTTTGCCAAAGCGAAAATTATCACTAATTTTTCTCTTCTCTCTTCACTCTTCACTCATAATTAAGCCTCGCTTAATTATGTTCTGTAGTCTCCGTTAATTTTAACATATTCGTAGGTAAGGTCACAGCCCCAGGCAACGCTGTGTCCGTCGCCGTCGCCGAGCTTGATAACGATTCCTATTTCCTTTTCCAAGAGTATTTCCTTTGCTATCTCCTCGGAAAAATCCACGCCTGCTCCGTTTTTGCAAACCTCAATTTCTCCCTTTGCCGACTTAAAGGAAACATCCACACGGTTAACATCAACCTCTGCTCCACTGTAGCCGATGGCACAAAGGATTCTTCCCCAGTTGGCATCGGAGCCGAACATGGCTGCCTTTACAAGAGAGGAGCAAATTACACTCTTAGCAATTATTCTTGCATTAGCCTCATCCTTTGCTCCGCTTACCTCACATTCGAGAAGCTTGGTAGCTCCCTCTCCGTCTCCTGCTATACAACGGCAAAGGTAAACTGTTACGGAGTTAAGTGCCTTCATAAACTTATCAAAGCTCTCACATTCGCTGTCGATAAGTGTATTTCCTGCCTGTCCGTTGGCAAGCACGGTTACCATATCGTTGGTAGAGGTATCTCCGTCTACGCTGACCATATTAAATGTGGATGCTATATCTGTGGAAAGTGCCCTCTTGAGCATCTTGGGGCTGATGGCACAGTCTGTGGTGATGAAAACAAGCATTGTCGCCATATTGGGATGAATCATACCGGAGCCCTTGGCAATACCGCCTATTTTACACTCAACTCCGTCAATCTCAAAGCTTACTGCTATTTCCTTAAGCCTTGTGTCCGTGGTCATAATGCCCTCTGCTGCATCCCTGCTGTTATCTCTGCCGAGAGAGGCAACAAGCTTATCCATTCCATCAGCGATTGGTGTAATGCTAAGGGGCTGACCGATAACTCCTGTGGAGGCTATCACCACATCTGTCTTATCAATCTTAAGAGCCTCAGCTGTAAGCTCACACATTCTTTCAGCTATTTCAATTCCGTTTGCATTGCAGGTATTGGCATTGCCGCTGTTACAGATAACAGCCTGTGCATATCCGTCTGCAATATTGGATTTGGTTACTGTAAGGGGGGCACCCTTTACTTTATTTGTAGTGTATACGGAGGCACAGGATGCTCTGTTCTCCGAATAGATAAGGGCAAGGTCCTTTTTTGTTTTATTCTTTCTGATTCCACAGTGGATACCACCTGCCAAAAAGCCCTTTGCGGCACATACACCGCCTTTAATAATCTCCATAATTGCTCCTTAAACCTCAAGCGTCTTGGTTCTTTCACAGCCAAGCTTAATATTAAGACATTCAACAGCAGCACCCGACGCACCCTTACCGAGATTGTCGTATCTTGCTACCAAAAGTATTCTCTCATCGTTTCCGTATACCTCTATGCTCATTGAGTCCTTACCACTCATAGCACAGGAGGATAGGAAGCCACCCTCGTCATTACCGTCCTTAAAGGAGATAATCGGAGTGTTATATAAATTTCTGTATATTTCCTTGATTTCCTCTATTCCACCCTTAAGAAGCTGACTCTTAAAGAGAGGAACTGTAACCTCCATACCCGAGTAAAAATCTCCTACTATGGGGCAGAAGGCAGGGGCGTTTTCAAGTCCTGTTATTTTCACCATTTCAGGCAGGTGCTTATGCTTCTGTGCTATACCGTACTGTCTGGGTGCATCAAGAAGTGTACATCTGTCCTCACCCTCATATTCGGCAATCATACCCTTACCTCCTCCACTGTAGCCGGTCAGGGAATGGGCAACCAAAAGTGTGTCCTTTGCGATAATACCGTTCTTTATAAGGGGATATACAAGTGCGATAAATCCACTGGCATGACAGCCGGGAACAGCTATTCTTCTGCTGCTTACTATTTTATTGTAAAACTCCGGGTCAAGCTCAGGAAAGCCGTATGCCCAGTCGGGATTAGTACGGTGAGCCGTGGAGGCATCAATTATAACCGTTCTGTCGTTCTCCACCATATGGGCAGCCTCAATCGCTGCAGCGTCCGGAAGGCAAAGAAATACAAAATCTGCCTCATTTATCATCTTTTTACGGGCAGAAGCATCCTTCCTTAAATCGTCGGAAAGCGAGATGATTTCTACATCATCCCGCTGTGATAGTCTTTCCGCAATTCTAAGACCTGTGGTGCCTGCCTTACCGTCTATAAATACTTTTTTCATTTCAACTGCTCCTCAACATAGGCAATCTGCTCCTCAACCGAGGTATATCCCGTTGAGCCCTTGGATATTCTTTTACCCACGCAGGACTCAAGAGAAATTTCATCATATAGGTCAGTATCGAAAATATCGGAATACTTCTTATATTCCTCTATTGTAAGCTCATCAAGGGTCTTGTTCTCCTTAACACACTTACCGACTATGGTGCCTACTATCTTATATGCTGTTCTGAAGGGTAAGCCACGCTTTGTAAGATAGTCTGCTAAGTCGGTGGCGTTTATAAAGCCACGCTTTGCAGCATTATACATATTCTCCGGAATCGGCTTCATAGTCGCTATCATAGGCACGAAAACCTCAAGGCATTTCTTAACCGTTTCCGTAGCGTCGAATATGGACTCCTTGTCCTCCTGCATATCCTTATTGTATGCCAGAGGGATTCCCTTGAGCATTGTAAGGGTTGCCATAAGGTCGCCGTATACTCTGCCCGTCTTACCTCTTACAAGCTCTGCCATATCGGGATTCTTCTTCTGGGGCATTATGGATGAGCCTGTTGTATAAGCGTCATCAAGCTCCACGAACTTGAACTCCCAGCTGGACCAGAGGATAATCTCCTCAGAAAGGCGGGAAAGATGCATCATAACCGTGGCAAAGGCACTCTCAAGCTCGATACAGTAGTCCCTGTCGGAAACTCCGTCAATGGAGTTCATACATACTCCGTCAAAGCCCAACGCCTTAGCCACCATGTCCCTGTCTGTTGGATAGGTCGTGCCTGCCAAAGCACAGGAGCCGAGGGGTGAGTAGTTCATACGCCTGATAGCGTCCTCTATTCTTGTAATATCACGGAGGAGCATCATACAGTATGCAAGAAGATGATGGGCGAAGGTAATGGGCTGTGCTCTCTGAAGGTGGGTGTATCCCGGCATTATGGTTTTCTTATTTTCCTTAGCCTGATTAAGGAGTGAGGAAATAAGCTTTCTCAGAAGAGCTACAATATCCCTTGCCTCGTCACGCATATAAAGACGGAGGTCAAGAGCTACCTGGTCATTACGGCTTCTTGCAGTGTGGAGCTTTTTACCTGCATCGCCTATACGCTTTGTAAGCTCTGCCTCCACAAACATATGTATGTCCTCTGCATTATCGTCAAATGTGAGCACACCGTTATTAAGATCGTCAAGTATAGATGTCAGTCCCTCGGTGATCAAGCCAAGCTCCTCTGCTGTAAGAATACCCACAGCACAAAGCATGGATGCATGCTCAAGAGAGCCCCTTATATCCTGCTTATACATTTTTTTATCGAAATGAATGGAAGAATTAAAGTCATCTGCCATTTTGTCAAGTGCCTTTTCAAATCTTCCTGCCCACATTTTGTCCATAATTAAAATTCCTTTTCAAATGATTTGAAGCAAAGCTTCATGAATTGAATTGCCTCTTTATGCACTACAGTGCAATTCATACGACAGCAATTCGTGGCTTAAGCCAATTCATGCCTATGGCAATTCATTGAATACAAAATTATTTCAATTTTGTATTCTTCGCATTAACCTGTGCCTCCTTCTCCGAGGGAGGGGGACCACGGTAGTGGTGGAAGGAGTAACTCCCCCAGTCAACTCCGTTGCCGGCCCCCTCAGTGAGGGAGCCTATAATTATTTGTTATTCTTCGCATTAACCTGTGCCTGTACCTTGATAGGAAGACCGAAGAGGTTGATAAATCCTGCACTGTCTGCCTGGTTGTATACATTATCCTCTCCGAAGGTTGCGATTTCCTCAGAGTAGAGGGAGTAATCACTCCATGCACCTGCTTTAATCATATTACCCTTGTAAAGCTTAATCTTAACCTTACCTGTTACATTCTCCTGTGTCTTGTCAACAAAGGCCGAGAGAGCCTCACGAAGGGGTGTGTACCACTGACCGTTATATACAAGATCTGCAAATGTGATAGCAAGCTCCTGCTTCTTATGCATTGTCATCTTGTCAAGACAAAGTGTCTCAAGATAGTTGTGTGCAAAATAAAGGATAGCTCCACCGGGAGTCTCGTATACGCCACGGCATTTCATACCAACAAGACGGTTTTCCACAATGTCGAGAAGACCGATACCGTTCTCTCCGCCTACCTTGTTAAGAGCAAGGATAATTTCCTTTGCACTCATCTTTTCGCCGTTAAGAGCAACGGGAACGCCCTTTTCAAAATCAAGGGTGATATATGTAGGTACATTGGGAGCCTGGAGGGGAGAAACGCCCATTTCAAGGAAGCCCTCCTTCTCGTACTGAGGCTCGTTTCCTGCGTCCTCGAGGTCGAGACCCTCGTGGCTGAGGTGCCAGAGGTTCTTATCCTTAGAGTAGTTTGTCTCACGGTTTATCTTAAGGGGAACATTGTGTGCCTCTGCGTACTCAATCTCCTCCTCACGGGACTTAATGCTCCACTCACGCCAGGGTGCGATAATGTGCATATCAGGTGCAAATGCCTTGATAGTAAGCTCAAAGCGAACCTGGTCATTACCCTTACCTGTACAGCCGTGGCAGATTGCATCTGCTCCCTCAGCAATAGCAATCTCGCAGATTCTCTTTGCGATGATGGGACGGGCAAAGGATGTGCCGAGCATATACTCCTCGTAGAGTGCACCTGCCTTAACTGTGGGAACGATAAAGTCGTTTACAAATTCCTCAGTAAGGTCCTCAATATAGAGCTTGGAGGCACCTGTCTTAATAGCCTTTTCCTCAAGACCCTCAAGCTCGTCTGCCTGACCTACATTACCGGAAACTGCAATAACCTCACAGTTGTTGTAGTTTTCCTTAAGCCAAGGAATAATGATGGATGTATCGAGTCCTCCTGAATATGCGAGAACTACCTTTTTAATATCCTTTTTGTTCATTTTTACAATCTCCTCTTATCAAAAAATCAAAAATATGCTCCTATTATATTACTTTACATTACGCTTGTCAAGAGGTTTTTGAATATTTTTTCAATTTTTTACATTTTTCTTATCCTTATATAATATAAAGGTTGAATAAATGCATATTTTATGAATATTTAATGCATATTCTCAAAAAATATTCATTTTGTGTTGTAAATATTCTCTTGTTGGATATGCCGTTGTCTTTTTTTCCATAGCCTGAACAATTCTGTATTTACTCCGATTCTGTTTTTTTACAGTCCTTCTCTCTCATTGCCGCAAACATTCTTTCACTTCTTTCAAGAGCAGCCTCGAAAAATTCGTTTGCGTCATAGGTTTTCATGGCCTCCTTATACTTATCCTTTTCGGGCTCTCCGTTAATATCTATTTTCCTATCCTTATTTCTTTTATCCCAATGGATAATAACGGCGTAATGGCTTTTGTACTTCTTATCATTCATTTCTATGTACTCATCAAGAGCTTCTATTCTTTCATCAAGAGAATCCCTGTACTTCTTCTTAAGCTTCTCATACTGCTCATCGGTAAGTAAAACCCTTTTATAATTTCCGTACGGCTTTTTGCCTTCCTCGGGCTTTTCCTCACTTATCGCTTTCCTCGCCCCCTTCTTTTTTGATTTTTTCTTTGCATATTCCTCTCGCTTCTTCATTTCATATACTGTCCTTTCGTGATAGAGCTTGCCCTCCTCATCGGACTTAAAGCATTTGAAAATTCTTTCATCCTCTCCACCGCAGATTGAAATTATTTCCTCCCTTGTAAGCTTACCTCCGTTTATGTACGCTATACAAAGCACCTTAAGATACTTTCCGATTTGTTCATTTGTAAAAAGGGCTGTTTCTCCCATGAAATCCGAGGGATAAAATGGCATAGATGGGTTTGTCACTTTTTTTCTCCTTTCTTTTCGTTTTTTGTTTTCTTCTGACTTGATTATACAACAAACAAACCGTTAGTGACCGTTAGACTTTTTGAAAAATTTAATTTTTTTGCTTATGCAAGCAATCCGTACAAAAAAGGGGGGAATTTTTAGTTAATTTTTCTTTGCCTTTTTCTCTTTTATATATTTTCTCTTTTTCTATTCTCTATCTCTGTTTCTATCTCTTAATTCTTATATCTTCCTCTTTCTCTGTCTCACACATCCAAGAAAAACAAGTTTTTTGGATATTTTCGCCTTTGGCGATGTGTGTGTTTGGGGGATTTTTTTGAAAAAGAAAAAGACGGAGATTTTTTCTCCGTCTCATATTATATTTGCAATTATTTTATTTCCTGTTCAAGGTCATCAAATACATTTGAACTGAAAAAATCTCGAATGGATATTTCAAGTCCGTCACAAAGCTTCTTCAAGGTAGCTACCGTTACACTTTTATTTCTACCGCCAACTATATTGTTAAGAGTAGATTGCGTTACTCCCGACATAAAAGCAAGCCTGTTTACAGTTATATTTCTTTCTCTGCATAGCTCGTTGATTCTTTTTACACAAGCCTCTCCTACTGTCATACATAACACATCCCTTCATATATATATTAACTCTTTTGAATTAAAAAGATTAACTCAAATGAGTTGACTTTTGATTAAAAATGTGTTACCATATAAAAAAACGGTAAAATTCGAGGTGCATAATGAACGGTATAGAAAAAGATATGGATAATCTCGGAAGGGTTGTAATACCTATAAAATTCAGAAAAAAACTTGGTATAGAAGACAATTCAACGGTTTTAGTATCCTTAGAGGATAACGCTATTCTTATTTCTCCTGCAAATAAATGTTGCGTCCTTTGTGGCAAAAAAGTCGAGGATGAGCAAAAATTTCGTTTATGCCAAAGCTGTATTGCTGAAATAAAATCCGATAATTAAACAAATATAAAGCCTCCCACAGAATAACCGTGGGAGGCTTTGCTTTTTAATTTTTTATCCTTGCTCCAATGGGATATCCTGCAATTACTTCAATTTTGCAAGAAGGTCAAGCATATCAAGCTCGAACTGGAGCTTACCGAGGTCGGTCTGCTCGTCAATAACAACAAGCTCTGTATCTGTGAGCTTTGCAAAAAGACGAACATCCTCAACTGTAAGAGCTGTGGAAACTACTGTATGGTGTGCACCGCCTGCGTAGATCCAAGCTGCTGCACCCGTTGCGTGGTCGGGCTTAAGCTTCCACATAATTCTTGCAACGGGGAGCTTAGGCATATCCTTAGGCTGCTTTACAAGCTCAATCTTAGCACAGATAAGACGGAAGCGATTGCCCATATCTACCATACATACGGCAACACCGTCTCCGGCAACACCGTCAAATACAAGTCGTGCAGGAGCCTCCTTACCACCGATACCGAGAGGATGAACCTCTATCTTAGGCTGTGTGGATGCAAAATCGGGAGAAACCTCCAGCATGTGAGCACCGAGAACTACCTCTTCTCCCTTTGTAAAGTCGTAGGTATAGTCCTCCATAAAGCCTGTGGAGCCACATCTACCCTTTGCCATTTCTGCAAAGATAGCACCGAGTGCAGATGTCTTGTAGTCGCCCTCTGCACCGAAGCCATAGCCCTTACCCATCATTCTCTGAGTTGCAAGACCGGGGAGCTGACGAAGACCGTGGAGGTCCTGGAAGGTATCTGTATAAGCACCGAAGCCACCCTCAGTCATAAACTTATCAAGGGCAATCTCGTACTTAGCCTGCTCCTTAACTGCATCGATATTATCTGTATTCATTATGTAGAGAGAAGCATACTCTGCCATCTTGGCATCAAGCTCCTCGTCTGTAACTGCGTTAACAAGGGAAACAAGGTCACCGATTCCGTAATAGTTTACATTCCAGCCGTACTTAATCTGGCTCTCTACTCTGTCGCCGTCTGTTACAGCAACCTCTCTCATATTGCTACCGAACATAGCAACCTTGAGGTTCTTTGAGAAATCAACTGCTCTTGCAACATCTATAAACTTCTTGATCTTTTCAATTACATCCTCGTGCTGATAGTAGCCAACCACTACTTCACGCTTAACACCGAGTCTTGATACAATAAAGCCGTACTCTCTGCCACCGTGTGCAGTCTGATTGAGGTTCATAAAGTCCATATCAATGGAATCATAGGGGAGCTTCTCATTTGCCTGTGTGTGGAAGTGAAGGAGGGGCTTCTTCAAGAACTGGAGACCCTTGATCCACATCTTAGCAGGGCTGAAGGTGTGCATCCATGTAATAACGGCGATACAATCCTTATCGTTTGTAGCCCTTGCACACGCCTCAACACAGCTTGCCTCGTCTCTTACTGTGGAGCAATACTCGATTTCAACACCGTCAATTCTGTCGTTTAAGTAGCTTGCTATTACCTTGCTGTCCTCGGCAACCTGTAAAAGCACCTCTTCACCGTAGAGGTCCTGGCTACCTGTGATAAAATAAACCTTCTTCATATTTATTCTCCTTATATTTTATTCGTTTTCGAAAGCCATAAACATATCAACTCTGGTCTTGTGTCTGCCACCCTCAAATTCAGTAGCGAGGAATATGTCTGCAATATCGCAGGCAAGACCGGGACCGATAGTTCTTTCTCCCATACAGAGCACATTGGCATCGTTATGGAGTCTTGTAAATCTTGCACTGAAGGTGTCGGAGCAAACAGCAGCACGGATACCCTTACACTTATTTGCAGCCATACTCATACCTATACCGGTACCGCAAACAAGAATACCAAGGTCATTCTTACCCTCGTTAATAGCATCGCAAAGCTTCTTTGCATATTCGGGATAGTGACAGCTCTTTTCATCGTAGGTGCCGTAGTCGATATACTCAACTCCAACCTCGTCAAAATGCTTCATAAGCTCTTTTTTTAGCTTCAATGCTGCATGGTCGGAAGCGATTGCAATAGGTTTTTTCATATTTTACCCTCCATTTTGAGCCTTTCCTCTCTCTCCCTCTCTGCCTGAGGCTTACGAAGGTAATTGACACGGATGTCAGAGTCGGAAACGCCCTCTCCGTTTTTTATCTTTCTGTACGCTATCTTACCAACCGAGTAGCCGTTTGCATATCTGAGCATCTCGGGGGTTTTACGCATATTTTTAATGTCTTTTTTTTCGGCAAGCTCATAGCCGTCGCCAACGAAATAAATATCGGTACCGTATCCCTCAAGTGTCGGTATAAGGTCATCAAGCATCATACAGCAGTCATCCATAAGACGGACCCCGTCCTTGAACACGCCTGTATATACCTGTCCTCTGCGTGCGTTCATAACAGGACAGATAACCCCACTAAAGCCCTCTAAATTTTCGGCAAGAGCTTCAATAGTGCTTACCTCTACACAGGGCTTGCCCTTTCCAAATGCAAGTCCCTTTACGGTTGCCACACCGATACGGACTCCGGTAAAGGAGCCGGGACCGTAGGATACAGCATAGGCATCTATTTCCTCTGCTCTGATATCGGCAGACTTCAGGGCATCCCGTATCATAGGCAGAAGAGTCTCGCTATGGGTATTATCCGTGTTGACGGTATAAAGTGCCACAAGGCCTTCATCCTCCAGTATTGCAACACTTGATGTGTTCATACAGGAGTCAATTGCAAGTATTTTCATATTATTGTAATCTTTCTTTTGTTTACATCGTCGGGCATGCGTTCGATAATAACACGCCTTGCATTATCGGGTATTGCCCAAGGGATATTCTCACTCCATTCACAGACTGAGATACCCTTCCTTATATAATCGTAAAAGCCAATGGAATAAAGGTCGTCGTCGTCCTCTATTCTGTACACATCAAAGTGGAAAAGCTTGATTCCCTCTCCCCTGTACTCGTTTACAACGGTGTATGTAGGGCTCTTTACCGACGCTGTGGGGGCAAGGACCCTTGCCATTCCACGGACAAAGGCTGTTTTACCCACACCAAGGTCACCGAACATAGCCACAAAATCGCCCTTTTTAAGCTCGGATGCGAGGGATGATGCTATTCCTTCTGTTTCTTCTGTTGAATAGGAGATATATTCTGCCATATTAAAACAGTCCTGTAATTCTTCCGTCCTCGTCAACATCTATCTTCATAGCTGCGGGAACCTTAGGAAGACCGGGCATAGTCATAATAGCACCTGTAAGGGCTACTATAAAGCCTGCTCCGGCAGAGAGCTTAACCTCTCTTACAGTAAGAGTAAAGCCTGTAGGTCTGCCAAGCTTAGTCTGGTCATCGGAGAGGGAGTACTGTGTCTTAGCCATACATACGGGGAATTTGGAATACTCGGGAGAGAGTGCCTCAAATTCTGCAATAGCCTTTGATGCCTGTGCGTCAAACTGAACATCAGCAGCACCGTATATTTCCTTAGCGATAGTTCTTATCTTATCCTTAATAGAAAGCTCATCACCGTAAAGAACATGGAAATTGCTTTCCTTCTCACATGCCTTAACTACCTTTTCCGCAAGGTCGATTCCACCCTCGCCACCCTTAGCGAATACCTCGGAGAGGGCAAACTCAGCACCCTTAGCAGTACAGATATCCTCAACTGCCTTAAGCTCTGCCTCTGTATCTGTACCAAAGCGATTGATTGCAACAACTACGGGAACGCCGTACTTGTGGAGGTTGTCTATGTGAGCCTCAAGGTTTACAGCACCGGCACGGAGAGCCTCAAGATTCTCGTGTACAAGGTCTGCCTTAGCAACGCCACCGTTGTACTTAAGGGCACGAACGGTTGCAACAAGAACTACTGCACTGGGCTTAAGTCCTGCAAAACGGCACTTAATATCAAAGAACTTCTCTGCACCTAAGTCAGCACCGAAGCCTGCCTCGGTAATAGCGTAATCACCAAGCTTCATAGCAAGCTTAGTAGCCTTTACAGAGTTACAGCCGTGGGCAATATTGGCAAAGGGGCCACCGTGGATAAGTGCAGGTGTATTTTCAAGAGTTTGTACAAGGTTAGGCTTAAGGGCATCCTTAAGAACAGCAGCCATAGCACCGTTTACACCAAGGTCACGGCAGTATACAGGGCTTCCGTCAAGCTTGTAGGCAACGAGTATATTACCAAGTCTTGTCTTAAGGTCGGAGATAGATTCGGAAAGACAGAGGATAGCCATTATCTCGCTGGCAACAGTAATCATAAAGTGGTCCTGACGGGGAATGCCGTCTACCTTTGCACCGAGACCGATAACAATGTTACGGAGTGCTCTGTCATTCATATCCATAACTCTGGGGAAAAGGATTCTTCTCTGGTCTATACCAAGGACATTACCCTGATGGATATGGTTATCAATAACTGCACTGAGAAGATTGTGTGCAATTGTAATAGCATTAAAGTCGCCTGTAAAGTGGAGGTTGATATCCTCCATGGGAAGAACCTGAGCATATCCACCGCCTGCGGCTCCACCCTTCATACCGAATACGGGACCGAGAGAGGGCTCACGAAGGGCAATTACTGTGTTTTTACCGATTTTGTTCATTGCCATTGCAAGACCTACTGTTGTAGTAGTCTTACCCTCTCCTGCGGGAGTGGGGTTAATGGCTGTAACGAGGATAAGCTTACCCTCGGGCTTATTCTCCATTCTCTTGATGAAGTCGTCTGTGATTTTAGCCTTATATCTTCCGTAAGGCTCATACTCCTCCTCAAGGAGTCCGATTTTCTTTGCAATTTCGGAAATAGGTAAAAGCTTGGCACTCTGTGCAATTTCAATATCAGATAACATTTGTGTTCTCCTTTTTTGTCGAAAAATCATTACTGAAATCTATTGTAACACAATAAAAGCATAATTTCAAATATTTTTTATATATTTTATTTACAAAGCGTAATTTTTGTGGTATAATTCAAATCAGCCAAAATTCAAGCAATGCTTTTTGGGTAAAATTATGGTAAGTGCAAGGCACATATCACATTTGCGTCAGCAAATATATCACATCGGTGTCATCCGATACATATCTGCCCGTGGCACAGCTGGATAGCGCGTCAGACTCCGACTCTGAAGGTCGAAGGTTCAAATCCTTTCGGGCAGGCCAAAAATCGACAAATTTCGACAGAGATTTGTCGATTTTTACTTCTTAACTCTTACCTCTTCACTTTTCACTCTTCTTTCTAAATTTGTCGATTAGGTAATAGGTAAAAGTGAATAGTGAAAAGGTGCTAGTGTAGCTTTTCTCACTACGGTCGAAAAGCATTTAATTATATTTGGGTTCATATCCATCGGTTAAAAAGTCAAAATATCTTTTTTATCGCCACTTCACAAAAATCGACAAATTTCGACAGAGATTTGTCGATTTTTACTTCTTCACTCTTACCTCTTCACTCTTACCTCTTCACTCTTACCTCTTCACTTTTCACTCTTCTCTCGAAACTTGTCGATTAGGTAATAGGTAAAAGTGAATAGTGAAAAGGTGCTGATGTAGCTTTTCTTCCCTTGGTCGAAAAGCATTTGATTAATGCCACATTTTATCACATGTTAAAGAAAAATAAAAACACCGTTTTTATACATATTCCTTCGATATCGGGAATGAATAATTGTTTGATGAAAGATATAATTGAGCTTTTAAGTTAAACATTTGATTTTATTAAAAAATCGCAAGGGTTCAAATCCATACAAGAATCCTCGGGATAATGCAACATACTCTAAAGGACAGTTTTGAAAATGAGTACCTACCGACAGGAAAATAGCAAATGCACCGCTGATTTATCGGCGGTGCATTTTATACGCAGTAACAATAATTATAGGTGTGGGTTCATTTATATACATTTATTTGAACATATAGATAAAAAATAGTTTTCCGGTGTATTGCTTGTATTCTTTCATGCTTAAAATTTCGGTCTTTTCACCTATTTTTTCAAGAAGCAACTTCGCAGCAGGAGATTTCCAGCTCCTTCTGGGAGAGCAAAAAACAAACTCATTTCCATCAACAACACATTGAAGCCAAAGTTGTCCGCTTCCAATACCGAACTCTGCTC
The DNA here is from genome assembly GCA_017451485.1 of Clostridia bacterium. Classification (GTDB taxonomy): domain Bacteria; phylum Bacillota; class Clostridia; order Oscillospirales; family CAG-272; genus RGIG2000. Next base: position 17,338 of record JAFTOG010000036.1, read on the forward strand.
TTTGGAAAGAAGAAAATGGAATTTCTTTATTAAACACATTAAGCTTATCATTTGTACAAACTATACGGTCGTCTTTAATCTCTGTCATATATGCAGTAAAGGCAGTAACCGTAGGGAGAATGCCGGCACCTCTCGCAAGTGCCATAAGAAAAACCTTATCTTGATCTAAATTGTTCTGCTCACAATATTTTTTTACACTCATAATCACATCTCCTTTTTTGTTTGAATTCTTTATGCAGATATATTATAGCATGACTGCTGTATAATGTCAAGCAATATCGTGAGCCTCCCTTTACACAAGGGAGCCTTTTTGTTCACCTATGACTTGTCAATTTTCCTGACGAGCTTTGCATTTGTGTGTACAAGTGCAAAATACGGCATACCTCTTTCGAGATATACCGTATTTTTGAAAACTATCCTTTAGAGTGACACTCTAACTCCCGATGATTTTTTATTCAAGCCGTAGGCATGGCATATCATTTGACGCAAGTCGGTATATCATCAGCCCTTTGGGTTGTATATCATCACCGAAGGTGCATAAACTCCCTACAGCTCCATTTTTGACATTTCCCTTTGTGCCATTACAAGACCGTAGTAAATGCCCTTCTTTTCGAGTAGCTCATCGTGAGTTCCGATTTCTGCAATTCTGCCATTATCCAACACCACCAGCCTTGTGGCGTTACGAAGTGTGGAGAGCCTGTGTGCTATGGCTATTGTTGTTCTGTTTGCAGAAAGATTTGCAATAGCATCCTGAATCTGCTTTTCTGTTTCTGTATCGAGGGATGCTGTCGCCTCGTCAAGAATTAAAATCCTCGGATTATGCAAGAGTGCTCTTGCAATGGCGACCCTCTGTCTTTCTCCACCTGAAAGGCTGTATCCCTTCTCTCCCACCTTTGTATTGTATCCGTCGGGAAGCTTGATAATAAACTCGTGACAGCCAGCCAGCTTGGAAACAGCTATAATTTCCTCCCTTGTGGCTGTGGGCTTTGAATACGCAATATTCTGGTATATACTACCGGAGAAAAGGAATGTCTCCTGTAAAACGACACCTATCTGGGAACGAAGAGACTCCTGAGAATAATCTCTTATATCTATGCCGTCAACAAGTATACTGCCCTCCTCAACATCGTACATACGCATAATAAGGTTGATAAGTGTGGATTTTCCTGTTCCCGATTTTCCCACAAGACCGATAAATTCACCGGACTTTATATGCAGGTCAATTTTCTTAAGGACCTCTGTTCCGCTCTCGTAACCGAAGGATATATTGTTGATATCAATATCGCCCTTTATGGCGTGGCTGACAGACTCCTCCCTGTCGGATATCTCCAGCTCCTCATCGAGTATTTCAAATATCTTGCCTGTGGAGGTAAGGAATCGCATCATATGTCTGGGGATTCCGGCTATCATACGGAGAGGACCGTAAATTAATCCAACATATGAGGAAAACATTGCCATTTCACCGTAGGTCATACCTGAGTTGCCTAAAATACTGTTTCCCACATAGTACAGAATAATAAACTCACCAAAGCCCATTAAGAACTGTAAAATCGGCATAAGTATGCTCCATATACAGTCAGCCTTTTCCGTTATGTCCCTTTCATCTCTTGCTGCCTTATCGTATCTTTCCGTTTCTCTGTGCTCCATACCAAACGCCTTAACAACACGGATTCCCGAGAAGATATCGTGGAGCACAGCATTGGATTCAGCTGAGCATTGCCACCTGCGACGGTACATCCTCATTACAAATTTCCAAAAGAAATTAAAGGAAATAATAACTATTGGGGTAGGTATCATAACAAGTATGAACAGCTTATAATCGTAGACCAAAATTACAGAGCCCACGGCAATAAAGAGTATCAGCTGTTCAAGAACATTGGGCAGATAGTTTACAAGGAAATTCTGCACCTGGGAGGTATCGTTTGACACCCTGTTCATAAGGTCACCGGAGGTACGCTTTGATATCTTTGCAATAGAAAGCTTTTGTATCTTATCATAGAGCATCTTTCGCAGATCCACAATAAGGCCGTTACTTGCATTTATCAAAAGATGGCTCCTTACCATTGATATTCCCCTTACAAGAAGCTGGGTAAAAAGCATTGAGAGTATGGCTAAAACAAAGGGGAAAAGCGACACTCCCCCGGGGTTTTTGCTCTGTATATAATCATCAACTATTATTTTGTTTATGTATGGCACAGCAAGATTAAGCACACTGACCACAAAGAAAAGCACAATAGAGCCTATTATAAATCCCTTATAGGAGCTTGCCACATTCCAAAGACGCTTTACGATCTTCTTTTTGTCGGCACAGTGAACGCACATATCGGAGCCGGGAGGATAGGGTCTGCCACATTTTTCGCACCTGTCCACTCCTTCTCCACCGTCAGAGGAGGCAAAGGTCTCCCTTCCGTCCTCAACATAGTGATTAAGCTTCTTTATTGCGTTTATTATACGCTTGGAGCTACTCATATCGCTTCTGCAAATAAGCTTTTCCGACCTGTCACGCTTATCAACATATGATATGTAGATACATCCGACACCGTTATATGTTTTTATCTCCGACACATAGCATGTCTCAATACTGAAGGTAAGCTCTCCGTCGGTTATTACCCTTATGCTCTGCCTGTCTGCGTAGAAGTAGCCGTTCCGTCTTTTTTCGGGCTCATCCTTATCGAGATTGAAGCGAAAGGTACAAAGAGCCATATCCGGCGATGCATCGGGCAATACTTTTTTAATTTCTTCATAGAGACCTATCTGTCGGTCCCTCTTTTTTTCTTTTTTGAACATTGGAAAAATGCCCTTTCTTTACTATTCGGATTATAAATACAGCTCTATACGGCGATAGCTCCTCCTGTCAAGGGAGGAAATGCTCTTTATTACAAATCGGTTGCCGTCCACATCAAGAAGAATAGCTCCGTAATCGCCTAAGCGTATAATGTTTCTGAAGGTGTCCTGCATAGTGAAATTAACATTTCTTCCGTCGGTAAGAGTAACTCTCCAGTAGGAAAAGCCGTATCTTTCCTTAAGGCTGTTAATGGACTTGATGGTGGAAGAATAATATTTTCTCTCCAGCTCTGTTTTAATTAGGGCAGACATATCCTCGGAGAAATCCTCTATATCGAAGATAACCCCCTTCTCCTTTCCGTCGTCGGAGATAACGGATATATATTTCCATAAAAGCTCAAAGGGGAAGGCACGGTGCAGAAACACACGGTCATAGGTTTTCTCTCCGTCACTGTCCTTATAGGTCATAGCCAGAAAACCGTTTTTTATAAAAAATTCAGCATTTGATTTATCGAGCCTGTGTATCCTTGCGGATTCCTCAAGCATTATTTCATTTTCTACCATATATTTACTCCTTACTCGGTTATTCCCGCATTTTTCAGTGCCTCTGCCTGGAGGGTGTAGAGCTTTTTATAAACTCCCTCCTCCTTATCAAGAAGCTCCCTGTGGGTGCCCTCCTCTGCTACCTTACCTCTTTCGATAACGATAAGCTTGTCAGCATCACGAAGGGTCGAGAGTCTGTGGGCTATCATAATTGTTGTTTTGCCACGGGTAAGCTCTCCAAGGGCATTTTGTATCAGCTTCTCTGTTTCTGTATCCATTGCGGCTGTCGCCTCATCAAGAATAAGAATCTTAGGGTCACGAAGGATTGCACGGGCAATAGACACTCTCTGCCTTTCTCCACCGGAAAGACCCTTGAAGCCAAAGCCTATTTTTGTATCGTATCCGTCAGGCAATTTCATTATAAAATCGTGGGCACCGGCACATTTTGAAGCGTGGATAACCTCCTCATATGACGCATCCGGCTTAGCATATTTTATGTTTTCCAGTATTGTTCCTATGAACAGATAGGTCTCCTGTGAAACAATTGCAATGTTGTTATAAAGCGAAGCAAAGGAAAGATCCTTTACATTGAATCCGTCTATAAGCACCTCTCCGTCGTCGCAGTCGTAAAGTCGTATAATCAGATTTGCGATAGTGCTTTTTCCTGCTCCTGTGTGTCCCACAATACCGAGAATACTGCCCGAGTCCACCTTGAAGCTCACCCTATCTATTATCTTTCTGTTTTTGGCATAGGAAAAATCAACATCCTTAAATTCTACAGAGCCCTCCATTTGAGAAAGCTCCACAGCATCCTCCTTCTCAGTAATATCCGGCTTTGTATCCAGTATTTCAAAAAGCCTCTGGAGTGCATTTGAGGAGGATGCAGACCAGTCCACCATCTGTGAGAAGAAATACATAGGGCTGTATATCATATTTATGTAGGCTGTAAAGGTAAGGAGCTGTCCGTAGGTGAAGTCTCCGTAGCCCTTAATTACCATCCATCCACCCACACCCAGGGCAATAATATTACCGAGATACAGAATTATTCCCGATAAGGGGTAGGAATAGTTATTAAAGACAGCAAGCTTTTTATTGCTTTTTGCCACACGGGTGCTGCTCTTATCAAAACGGGTTATTTCCTCCTCCTCCTTGGAGAACGCCTTTACAACTCTCATACCCGAAAGCACATCGGAGAGAAGACCGTTCATACTTCTCTGGCTGGAATAATTCCTTGCGTGATATTTCATGCTTGTTCTGTAGAATTTACGCAAAACTATGAAAAATACGGGAATTGTAAGAAGTGAAAGAGCTGCAAGAACAGGATTCATTATAAAGAGGATAATACAAAGGGCAATTACCTGGACTATATTGATAAGGAAATAAGGTATACCGTCACAGAAGAATCCGTATATGGTATTTGCATCATTATTTACCTGGGTCATAAGTCCACCCGTCTGTCTGCCGTTAAAGAACCCGAGAGAAAGTCTTTCAATAGCTCCGAAAATGGTCATTTTCAGGTCATATACCACTCTTGCAGATATCTTGGAGGTAATGTATCCGTTTATTATGTTAGCTATCTGGGACAGTATCTTTGTACCCACCACTATGGCGATAACAAGGAGAAGCTCTCCGTAAAAGCCTCCGTCTTCATCAAGAACCTGGTCGTAAAAGAAGCCACTGGAAAAATACGGTGCCAGAATGCTTGTGGCAGAAAGCAAAATGAGGGATGCCAGCATAATAAATATGTATAGCTTATACTTTGCAAGGAACACACCGAATCTGGCAAACAGCTTACCCTTCTCCATACATTTGGGACATATTTTCCTATGCTTATTGGGGTATCTCATTCCGCATTTCGGACAGTGCTGAGATTTCGGGTCGTCCTCGGGCTCTACGGTAAAGGACTTGTCCTTTATCTCTCCCTTTTTAATCTTATTTAAGTATTTTATAAACAACAGTGTGGAGCTTTTACAGAAATTGGTCATAGCTGTGAGAAACACATACTCACCGTTCTCTTCCCTTGCTGTCAGTCTTGCCCCCGACAAAAGCTCCTCAACCTTAAAATCCTTAAGTGAGGAAAGCTTGTATTCGCTGTATCCTCCCTCATTCCATATCACATCAAGGCCACCCTTTACAGGATTCTGCCTGGATACCAGACCTTCACTTCCCCAGATTATGTAAAGTGTATCCGAGGTAGCCATAAGATATGTATCGCAATATGTATGCTCACTGTTCATATCACAGCGAAGCGACAGAAATATATTTTCAACATCCACACCCTTGCCATAGGCGTAATCCAACACACAGGTTGGTATCTTATCTATCTCAAGCATTATGTCAGCTCCTTTTCTACTGATTACCTTCTATATCTTTCCTTTTAAGCTCTCTTATGATTTTTTGTGCCTTATCCATAAGTCGGACCAGCTCACAAAAGTCCTCGGTGCCAAGCTCGTCCTCCAGCTCAATGATACGCATAGTCTGTCTTTTTTCATATTCCTCGCAAAGTGCAAGTGCCTTATCCGTGGGCCTTACAAAAAAGCTACGCTTATCCTCGGGAGACGGCTCTCTGTAGATATATCCCTTCTTCTCCAATGCACGGATGTGGGTGGCTATCATAGGCTTTGATACAGCCATTATCTCTGCCAGAGCCAAGGGAGTCAGATCACGCCTTCTCCTTGCCACAATATTAAGGAGTCCCATTTCGCTTGGGCGTATGGGCAGATATTTTTTCAGCTCCGTAAAATCTCTGGAAAATTTGGAAAACACAATATTGGCTCCAATATGCTTATTCATATGCTACTCCCATTAATTAAAGTTAATCTACATTAACTATATTAGCACTCTTTTCGTTCATTGTCAATATCTTTATATATAAAATATATATTCTGTTCCCCGTATTCTGCAATATTTACTTCACCGTTGTATATGATGCTATGCCTTTGTGAAAATTAATCAAAAATCCTACCTTATTTTCTCTTTACTTTGCCAAATATTGAAAACTTTTGTTATTTTAAAAAAAATATCAAAAAAAACTGTACAAACACGAATTTTAGTGGTAAAATATTTGTGTAAATTTAATAACAAGGAGTAAATCCATATGAAAAAGATCTACGAAGGCAAAACAAAAGATGTATATTCTCTTGACAATGGTAATGTAATGCTTAAGTTCAAGGACGACTGCACAGGTAAGGACGGTGTGTTCGATCCCGGTGAAAACACAGTTGGTCTTACTATCGAGGGTATCGGTAGAGAAAATCTTAAGACATCCATCCACTACTTTGAGCTTCTTAAGAAGGCTGGTATCAAGACTCACTATGTAGGTGCTGATATCGAAAACGCTACTATGGAGGTGCTCCCCGGTAAGGTATTCGGTCACGGTCTTGAGGTTATCTGCCGTCTTGTAGCTACAGGTAGCTTTATCAGAAGATACGGCGAGTATATTAAGGACGGTACAGTACTTGAGGGTGGCTATGTTGAGTGCACATTTAAGAATGACGAAAAGGGCGATCCCCTTGTAACAGGTGAGGGTCTTGCAGCTCTTGGCGTTATGTCTCCCGCTATGTTCGAGTCTATGAAGGAGCAGACACTCAAGATAACTAAGATTGTTGCAGACGATCTTAAGTCCATCGGTCTTGACCTCTGGGATATCAAGTTCGAGTTCGGCTACAATAACGACGAGGTTATCCTCATTGACGAAATTGCTTCCGGTAATATGAGAGTATACAAGGACGGCAAGATTGTTGACCCCGTTGAGCTTACAAAGCTTATCCTCAACAGATAATCACTAAATTATAAAGGAGATCTACAACAGGTAAATCTCCTTTTTTCTTCGGCAAATAAAAAGCCTGCCGACAGATCCTACGGACTGATACGGCAGGCTTTTTTATACACAAAAATGTAAAAAAAATATGAATACAAAATAAACTATTGCACAAGTAAATACCGATATGGTAAAATATAAATACAAAAATATTTGGAGGTAACAATTATGACATGGTTTAACAAGCAGAGCCGTTTGGTTCAGATCCTTTTGCTCCTTATCCCCGGAGTTAACTACATAACCGAGATCATTGTAAGATGGTCAACTTGGCTTAAGAAGGGCGGTCTTCTAAGACTCGTTATCTGTATTCTCGTTACAATTCCCTCCGGTATTATTATCGGTTGGCTTGACTGTCTCTGGGTATTCCTTTTCAAGAAGCTGTTTTTACAGTAAATCAAAGCAATATAAAAGCAACCTGACCGTGGTCAGGTTGCTTTTTCCTTGCCTTTAACTTGAAGGAGTGCGTAGCCTTCACCTTGAGGGGAAGGTGGATGCGTAGCAGACGGATGAGGTGTTACTGTACAGTATCATTCTTTTCCTTTATTTTCATAACTATGTCTGCACATACATATTCAAATCGCTTATTTATGTCAGAATTGGGGTATCTTAAAACAAGCATTTCCTTACTACGCATATACTCATCTCGTTCCGTATCAATTTCTATATGCTCTTCGGTATAATGCTGTATGCCGTCCAATTCAATTATGATTTTATATTTTGGAATATAAAAATCTACTATATATTTTCCAATAACCTTTTGTCTTTTAACATCAAACGGCAATTTTTTTAAGAAATCATACCAAAGATGCTTTTCCTCTCTTGTCATTTCATTCCTTAATTTTTTGGAATAAACTGTTAGATTTTTGTTGCTCAACTCGTTCATTACTTTTCCTTTTATTTGCAGATGAATGTGTTAAAACACCTCATCCGTCAACTCCGTTGCCACCTTCCCCTCAAGGGGAAGGCTTAATCCATATAAAGCAACCTGACCACGGTCAGGTTGCTTTTTCCTTGCCTTTAACTTGAAGGAGTGCGTAGCCTTCACCTTGAGGGGAAGGTGGATGCGTAGCAGACGGATGAGGTGTTACTGTACAGTATGATTCATATAAATTTTACAAATTCTTTAATGTAATCAAGAGAAAGACGGTCACAAATTTCCTTGTACGACAGGGTATTTTTACCACTTTTTTCGCTTTCATATATAGCATAAAAAAGATTCTTACGCACACCTAAAAGAATAGATTTTTCTATCCAATATTCAAATGGACAGCCGAGCTTGTTTTCCAGCTTTTTCATTTTAATATATAGGTCAGTTCCGTCGGAGGTATCATGCCAAAGGTCAACAAAGGCATAATCAAATTTTCCACTATTGCTTTTATCAGCTGCAAAATCAAAGGCATCGGATTTTACTATACTGATTTTGTCCCCGTTTTCGAACTGTGGTAAAATCTCACTCTCGAAAAGCTTTATAACGCTTTCGTCCCGTTCTACAACGGTAACACTGCTCACCTCGTCCTTAAGTGACGCCATATACGCAAAATAACCAAGTCCCAAGCCAAAGGCAACCACACGCCCTCGGGCTTTTTTTACAGGCTCCCTCATTGTTTCTATTTCATTGGGCTTGATTGCCATCCACTCCACACCGTTCTCATAAACCGTAGGAAATGAAAATTCCACATCAAAAAATCCGATGGATGGTATCTCCCTATAATCGGGATAAACGGTATAATCATCCCTTATAAAGCCCTCATAGGGAGCATATTTTTGCCACCCCAGTGTCCAGCTTCCAATTTTTTTGTTGGAAATTTCTATATTTCTGTAATAGGGATTTGTCATATATTCCCCGGGGTCAAGCTTTTTGACAGATGGGGTAAAATACTCTCTTTCCAGCTCTCTTTCAAGGGTGTGGTCATCAATAAAGGCAGAGGATAAAAACGCAGAAAAGGCAGTGGTATCAAGCTCGCTGTTACCACCTGTAATCTCTTCAATTATATCCTTGGTGACAACACACTCATACTTATTAAGATAGGTAGCCACCACCCGTAAAAACAAATCGTTTTTGTCAAATGTTTTCTTTATAGCTTCAAGCATAAAGCATTATACTCCATAGGCATTATTATAACTCGGCACTTTGCATTACCTTTAATTCTGCATTCACTTATTGTCTGTTGTCGTTACCGATTCATCCTGCCCTCAGTCAGGGCTCGGTTGGATTCATCGACGGCTGCCACACCTTACCTCTCCCTTTTTCACCCACAGGGTGCGGTCGAGGACGGTTCATTCTGCATTCACTTAGTTTTTGCACTCACTTTTGCTGCTGTTAATGTATTTTTGAGGAGCATTGTAATTGTCATAGGTCCAACTCCACCCGGAACGGGAGTAATGAAGGAAGCCTTAGGCTCACAGGAGGCAAAATCCACATCTCCTGTAAGCTTACCGTCTGCTCTGCGGTTCATACCTACATCAATTACAACTGCACCCTCCTTAACCATATCTCCGGTGATGAAATCAGCCTTACCGATAGCCACAACAAGGATGTCTGCACGGCGTGTCACCTCGGCAAGATTTTTTGTTCTCGAGTGGCAAATTGTAACTGTACCGTTCTTTTGTAAAAGGAGCATTGCCTGGGGCTTGCCAACTATATTGCTCCTGCCCACTACAACACATTCCTTACCTGTAATGTCCACTCCTGTGGATGAAATAAGCTCCATAACTCCAGCAGGAGTGCAAGGAAGAAAGCTGTAATTGCCTATCATAATCTTACCTACATTCTCAGGGTGGAAGGCATCTACATCCTTTTTAGGGTCTATGGCAAGTATTACCTTTGTTTCATCAAGATGCTTAGGGAGTGGGAGCTGACAGAGGATGCCGTGTATTTTGTTATCCTTATTCAGCTTATCAACAAGAGCAAGAAGCTCTGCCTCTGTTGTCTCAGCAGGGAGTCTGTATACCTCGGAGTGATAGCCTACCTCCGCACAGCCCTTTTCCTTATTGTTAACATAAACCTTTGATGCAGGGTCATCGCCTACAATAATTACAGCAAGACCGGGCTTATATCCGTTTTCAAGATAAAATTTCTCACACTCTGTCTTTAATTCTGCCCTTACAGAGGCAGAAACTGCTTTTCCGTCTATAATTTTAGCCATATTATTCCTTACCTTTCTTAAGAGGATTTACCACGGACATAGCGTAATACTCCTCCTTATACATAGAATCAAGAAGCGACTTTACATAGTCAATATCAATAGAGGCACAAATTTCCGGAGCATCAAGAATATCCCCACCGTCAAAGATGTTGTATATAAGATTGTTGGAAATCTCCTCTGTGGAGTCAAATGCCTTGATGTTTGATGCATAAATTGTACGCTTAGCAAGCTCAAATTCATCCACATCTATGCCCTTTTTCTGCATTTCCTTAATGTATTTTACAAAATAATCATATACTGCCTCGGGGTCTGAGGACTCGGAGGAAATCTGATTGAAGGAGCAATACTTTGTATGCTCCACAGAGCATGATAAATCATGGGAAATAAGATTTTTATCGTACAGCTCATTATACATTTTTGAGGACTGAGAGAACAGAATTTCGTTCAAAATATTCATACCGTATGATTTTTTCATTCTCATTTTCGGATCGGAGGATATGTCAATATCCTTGATTCCGATAGCGAAAATAGGCTTGGAAACGCTAAGCTCACATACGCTTCTCTTCTTATAAACCTTAGGCCTTTCATCTTCGTCCTCATAGTCTCTTATTATAGTCTGCTCAGGTGCCTTCTTAAGTACCTTATCGCAAATCTCCATAACCTTATTTACATCCACATCGCCACATACTGCAAGTGCCATATTATTTAGGTTATAAAAGGTGTAATAGCACTTATAGAGTGTATCGGCAGTTATCTCTGCTATGGACTCGGTAGTACCTGCAATGTCTATTCTCATTTTATTCTTTTCGTACATAGCCTGTAAAAGCCCCTTTTCAAGCCTTGCACCGGGATGGTCATCGTACATTCTTATTTCCTGTCCGATAATTCCCTGCTCCTTCTGTACGGTCTGCTCTGTAAAATAAGGATGGGTAACAAAGTCAAGAAGCACATCAAGGGACTCATAAAATTTCTCCGTGCAGGAGAAAAGATATGCAGTCATAGTATTGGAGGTATAGGCGTTTGCACTGGCACCGGTTTTTGCATAAAGCTCAAAGGCGTCTACTCCGCCCTCACACTCGAACATCTTATGCTCAAGAAAATGTGCTATTCCATCGGGCACACATGTAAAATTCTCATCGCCCTCAATTTTGAATTTATTGTCCACAGCACCGTACCGTGTGGCAAAAAGGGCGTAGGATGTAGACAGATCCTTCGGAAAAACATACACATCCAATCCACTTTCGTGCTTAAATGTATAATATTTTTCGTTAAGCATTTTGTTTTCCTTAACAGCTATATTAACCATTTTTATCCTCTCCCTTCAAAAAGTATACGGTATCTAAGGTAATTCCCTTAGCATACTCAACAATTTCCTCTATGGTGGCACTCTCTACCTTACGCTTTTCGTCAAGGGGAGTGTCGTAATTTCCGGAAAGTGAACGGTTAAGAGTCCAGATTTCCATGGGGTATACACCGTCGTAAATGCTCATATATGAGTTACAGAGAGATCTCTTTGCATTCTCCAGCTCCTCTACGGTTATCTCTCCGTTTTTAATGGCTTCAAGCTGCTTAAGAATAGCCTCCTCTGCTATTTCCTTATTGGTAAATTCAATACCCGAGGCTACCATCAGCACACCGTTTCTCTGTTGAATCACGGAACGGCAGAAGTAACACAGACTCATTTTTTCCCTAACATTTACAAAGAGCTTGGAGGTTGGGGATGCACCGTAAATCTCGGAAAAAAGCTGGGCAATGTGGTGGCTGCCATCCTCTATATTTCTGCCTGTACGCATACCTATACAGAGCTTACCCTGATTTATATCCTGGCACTCATCCACTCTCTTTACCTCTGTCGCCTTCCTCACAATAGGATAACGAACAGGCTCCACTACCTCTCTGTCAATCTTATCAAGGTAGGATTTGAATATGCCGGCAATGCTCTCAAAGTCGCAGTCACCGACTACATAAATCTCTATTTTACACTGACGGAGTGCCTTAAGATAGGCATTATACAAGGATTTTTCATCAATGGACTCCACATCCTCCACAGTGCCGTACTTTTTAACAGAGAAAATCTCATCCTTGCACATTTCCTCCATACAGCGATTCATAGAATAGCGTGTCTTGTTGTTTATCTCAGCCTCTATGGTATCTATAAGGTTGGTCTTTTCACTTTCAACATACTTTTTCAGAAAAGCACCCTTCTCTGTATAAGGCTCAAAAATCATCTGGCAAAGAAGCTGGGAAACCTCCTCTGCTATATTAACCTCCTCTGCAAAGCGATTGTTAAGCATATTGGAGGAAAAGCCGAACACCTGGAACTCTCCCACATTATTGTTTCTTGCGTCAATATCTGTAGAATAAAGATATTGTAGCCTTCTGTTAAGGTCTGCCTGTGTAGGATACTTTTTACATCCTCTCATAAGGATAACAGGTATCATAGCATTAAAATGGACTGTTTCCCTATTCATCTGTGTTATAAAATTAAAGGAGATAAGGTTGGTTTTGAACTTATCGGTATGAATATAATTTACCCTTGCTCCCTCTGCAATTTTGATTGTCCTTGTAATCATATCAGGACCTCCCCGGAACTTAATATATTTTATTGTACACCATTTAACGGTATTTTTCAATAAAAATCTTCATTTATTATATATAATAATATTTTAAGGCAATTATTCAATAAAAAAAGGACACCGAACATGGTGTCCCTTCTAAAATGCTCATTGAAAAACCGAACAAGGAAAATTGAATTAATGAAACAACAGTACAAATAAACTCAACAATTGAATGATTAAGAAATCGATACAAAAGTAGTTCAAGCGTTCGGTCTATTAGTATCGGTCAGCTGAACACATTACTGTGCTTACACCTCCGACCTATCAACTTGTAGTCTACAAGTGACCTTATCAACTTAATGTTGGAGATATCTAATCTTGAGGTGTGTTTCACGCTTAGATGCTTTCAGCGTTTATCACATTCGTACGCGGCTACTCAGCTATGCCCTTGGCAGGACAACTGATG
>JAFTOG010000007.1 GCA_017451485.1 Clostridia bacterium
ATTTTGTGGCAAAAGAATATGATGCTAATCGAAAAAGATTCATACCGTGTTTTAAGGATTATTACGAAAACACAACAAGGTTTATTGTTTCCAATATCGAAAAGCCCAAACGAGTTTTAGATTTGGGTGCGGGAACGGGATTATTATCTTATTTCTGGTATCGGGAATGTCCATCGGCAGAATACGTATTGATAGATATAGCGGATGAAATGTTGAATGTCGCTCGCAAGAGATTTGATGGCATAATCAACATTTCGTATCAGGTGTTGGATTACTCAAAAGAGTTGCCCAGCGGTGATTTTGACGTAATTGCATCAGCTTTGTCTATTCATCATTTAGAGAACGAGAGCAAGCAAAAACTATTTGCAAAAATACACGATAAACTGCCAAGTGGCGGTTTGTTTGTAAACTATGATCAATTTTGTGGTGAGCAAGCCGAGATTTCTGAATGGTTTAATTCTTATTGGGAAAGACAATTAGCAACGAGCGGATTGACTGAGCAAGATATTGAATTATGGAGAGAACGGCAAAAATTGGATAGAGAGTGCTCTGTCGAAGAAGAAATCGAAATGCTTCGCAAGAGTGGATTTAAGATAGTTGAATGCGTGTATTCTTATCAGAAATTCTCGGTAATCGTAGCTATCAAATAAAAACAAATTCCAATTTGTCGAGGAGTTATATTTGGTAAATTAGTTATAAGAAAATTAAAAGGAGGACAATAATGGTTGAATTAAGAGCAGTAACTAAAGATAATCTTGAAGAGGTTTTAAATTTGAATGTTTTAGAACATCAAAAAGCATTTGTGTCATCTACTGCTACCTCGTTAGCTCAAGCGTATGTCTATCGTGAAACAGCATTTCCTTTCGTAATATATGCTGATAATACAATAGTAGGTTTCATTATGTTGGGATACTATGAAGATAGAAAACAATATACATTATGGAAATTTTTGATAGATAAAATACATCAAAACAAAGGATATGGCAAAGAAGCACTGAAACAAGGAATGAAGTATTTAAAAGATAATTTTGGAGTTAGTGAAATATATACAGGTGTTGCATTAGGAAACGAGAAAGCAAAACATTTGTATTGTACTATTGGATTTAAAGAAACGGGGCTTATTGAGAACAATATGGAAGAGATGAAATTTGTTTGGTGATGATATTGGATTCTACAAATTTCTCAAATGGCACTGTGGCGTGTGCTTGTATATATGATATACAAGTGGCTCGGCTTAACTCGGTGAAAAATAAAAATGCCGCTTACTCTTGCAGGCAAGAGCAAGCAAAAAGGCCCCTGTGGAGCTATTTCTGTCGAGCCTGAAATGTAGGGGCGACCATCTGCCGTCCGAAATCAAAAAAGGACACTCGTTTGAGTGTCTGCGACCCGTACGGGAAGAAGCCCAAAATCCTCCTTTGTGAAATGGGGGTGTGGAGGAATTGTATAGAAAAAGTGCCCCGTACTATTTGGAAAGGTTCACTTTGTGAGTTATTTCATTTAACCTCAAAAACAATAGCAAGGTTGAAATTTCAGCCTTGCTTCATTTTATTTTCAATTGTAATGCAGGAACTTGTGAGCATTCTTTTTATTCTGCCGCAAAGGTTTCTGTGCTTTTTGAAAGTATCCTCATTGATTGCTGCAGTCGAAAATAAAAGCTTTAACCAGCTTTCCGTTTCTGCACATTCTTTTCTTGCAATTTCAAATTTGGAGTGCATATCTGCAAGGCTTTGAGGGTATTGCGCTTCCGTAATGTTAGCAAACACACTTGAAGAAGATTTTTTTATCTGAAATACTATATTAGAGTCAAGTTTGTTTTCGTTACATAGCTTTACAATATTAACAGCTAACTCCTCACTATATTCCGAAAGTAAATTTCTTTTAGCCATAACTCCCCCACAAAAAATCAACGCAAAGCGTTGTATATAATCACGGCAGTGCCGTGTATGGAATCTGCAACCTGTTGCAGAATGGAATTGCTACAGAGTAGCGTATGGAATCAAACTGAAAGCCTTTTTATACAATCTAACAATTGATGCCATACAGTCGCTTGCGACTGATTTCATGCACCTTACGGTGATTCCATACCAAACTTTCAGTTTGGATAAATAAAACAGTCGAACACAAAAGTGTTCGACTTAGTTTTATTTTGGTGACCCGTACGGGAATCGAACCCATGTTACAGCCGTGAAAGGGCCGTGTCTTAACCGCTTGACCAACGGGCCATTTATTAATGCTCATAAATTATATCATATGTTTTTTTATTTTGCAATAGGTTTTTACAATTTTTTTTATTTTTTTTGAAATTTATTTTTGCCTTTTCAAAATGCCGTGATTATTTCCGATTTTTTATTGTTTTTTCCTTTCTTCATTGACGGAAACAGGTGATATATGGTAAAATAAATTTACTAATATTTCAAAGGAGAGCTTTATGAAGCAGATTTTTAATCCTTTTTTACCGTTATATGAATGTATACCGGACGGAGAACCCCATGTTTTCGGTGATAGAGTATATGTTTACGGCTCACACGACAAGGAGGGCGGAGATTTCTTCTGTATGCTTGACTATGTATGCTATTCGGCTCCTGTCACAGACCTCAAGGACTGGAGATACGAGGGGGTTATATACAAGGCATCTCAGGACCCGGATTATCCTAAGCACGAGTTTATGTATGCTCCCGATGTGGTACAGGGAAATGACGGACGCTACTACCTTTATTATTCCCTTGCGGGAAGGAAAGAGTGCAGCTACCTTATGAGTGTTGCTGTGAGTGACAGCCCTGTAGGACCTTTCGAGTTCCATGGCTATGTACAGTATCCCGACGGAAAGCCCGTACAGGATTTTATAATCTTTGACCCGGGTGTAATAAATGACAACGGACAGATACGCTTGTATTACGGTGTGTGGTACGATTTTGACGAGAATCCCAATTATACAAGGGAGCAGAGCATCGTAAAGCAGATGGAAATGTACCACAAGACCCGTGAGAAAATTGAAAATACAGAGGGTGGAGTACAGGGACCTGTTACTGTGGAGCTTTGCGACGACATGATAACAGTAAAGCACAAGCCAAAGCATATTTTCCCCATAATTTATAAGGGAACAGATTTCGACGGGCACGAGTTTTTTGAGGCGAGCTCCATCCGTAAGATAGGAAGTAAATATTATTTCATCTATTCAACATACAATCAGCATGAGCTTGCTTATGCTACAAGCGACTATCCTGACAGAGATTTTCGTTTTGGTGGAGTTATAATATCTAACGGAGATATCGGATATAAGGGTAGAAAAACAGCTGACCGTCTGATGCGAACAGGAAATAACCACGGCAGTATTGAATACATAAACGGAGAATGGTATATATTCTATCACCGTCAGACACATAAGACCGAGTATTCACGTCAGGCGTGTGCTGAAAAAATAGTGATGCTTCCCGACGGATCCATCCCCCAGGTGGAAATAACCTCCTGTGGTCTTAACGGAGGTCCCTTAGAGGGACACGGTACATACCCATCGGTAATTTGTTGCAACTTAACTAACGGAAGAATGCCGCATAGCAATTGTCGGGATATACGATTACCACATATCATATGTAAAAACGGTGAAAGAATAATATCCGAAATCGACAACGGCAATCTTATCGGCTACAAGTATTTTGATCTGACCGACACAACAAGAATAGGCGTTTATGCAAGGACTTGTGATATTAAGCCTTGTGGAGAGCTTATTGTCAAGACCGATATAGACGGTGAGCCTATTGCCAAAATACAGATAACAGACAATGCCGAATGGACTCTTTGCTATACCGATATAGCTCCACAAATGGGTAGCTATCCCGTATATTTTGAGTATGTGGGAACAGGAAGCATAGAGCTGAAGGAGATTTATTTCGGATAAAACCGGACCATGTGGCTGTTTGTTTTATTTGCTTTTACTAATAAATTAATAGATTGTAAAAAGCATCCTGCTTACATGCTCCTATTTGGAGCAGCGGTAAGCAGTATGCTTTATATTACGCACTTCTTTTTAATTAAGCCCGGGCACAGGACTCTTTAGCTTCCTGGTTTTTGTTAAAAAGTGAGGGGATGCAAGCCTCATAGCTTGTAACATCGAGAATTGTCTCTCCATCTATCTGGAGGGCAACAGGACGGTTAAATTCAACGGTGATATGCTTTCCCTTGAACTCATCAACTATCTTTGTGCTATTGATATGCTCTCCCTTGAATATGGAGGGGAATACCATAAGGGTCTTTAGCTTACCTGAATCGTGGATAGCACATAAAGAAATGCTTTCCTCTCTCTGGTCTCTTGTCTGATGTGGAGTTGGCATCATTCCTCCACCGTAATAGCGACCTATCATAGTAGGAGCAAGCCACACCTTTTTATATGTATGCGTTACACCGTCAACGGTTATTTTTGCAGATGTTGGCTTATAGAAGAAAAGCAATCCTTTTATAGCGATACCTGCATAGCTTATGTTCTTTCCGTCATTTTTTGCACGTAGCTTATCTCCAACCTCACAGCAATAGCCGTCAATACCGAAGCCAACACCGTTTATGAAGCGATAGCTTTTTCCCTTTACTGTAACAACGGGGAGATTTGAGATATACTCATTTACACGGAAGGGAACAGAGCCGTCAACGCCGTCAATATCACGGAGAAAATCGTTACCTGTTCCTGTAGCGTAATAGAGAATTTCGTTCTTAACATTAAGGTCATATATTTCATTTGCAAATCTGTTAAGGGTTCCGTCTCCTCCGCATATGATAATTGTATCATCGGCATCAAGAGATTCTATTAAATCTGCATAGCTTTTTATGGAAGTTATGTCAAGATACTCAAGATGACGGTCAGTGTACAGCTCCCTTAATTTTTCAGCCCTTTCCATTCCCAACTTGTTGCCTGCGTGTGGATTGTACAATACATAGCTTTTACTCATGGTGTTCTCCTTTTTCACTCTCAAAAATGTCTGTATTTGCATCGGCTGTTACCCTTGCAATCTCCTTGTCCTTGTTCCAAAGAAAGCTAAGATGCATCTCGGTGCCATTCAACATCCTTTTAATGTTTTCAATATTTTTTATAAGAACGGGAATTGTTATTCCCAAAAATATAAACGCACCTACAAAATCCTGTTTTACAATTCCGTAAAGAACGGGATAAATAATAACTGCTGTAATGGGCATAAAGCATAGATAATCGGAAATAAAAACTATAATGATCTCGACGGCAAAAAATACTATAAAAATCCTCCAGTCAAGCATTATTATAACGCCACCGAGTGATGCGGTTCCCTTACCACCCTTAAAGCCCATATAAAACGGAAACATGTGACCGATAACACACAGCGTTCCTGCAATGGGAAACACATATTGGATATCGGTAAAAATAATCTGGGACAGCCAAATGGCAATACAGGATTTACCTATATCAAATAAAGCACAGATAACACCTGTTGTTTTACCGAGAATTATCAACGCATTTGACGCACCTGCATTTTTTGACCCCTTTTTTCTGATATCAAAGCCTTTAATCTTACCTATTATATAGGCAGGATTTATTGACCCTATACCATATGCAAAAAGCATACATAAAATATACTGCATTAGTACCTCACTTATTGTTTCTTTGGAATCTCCACTGTGAAAGTAACTGTGTTGTTTTCACAATGAATGATTATTTCTCCATTATGAAGATCTATTATTTTTTTTACAATGGCAAGACCGATTCCACATCCTTCGGAGGAGTGGGATTCGTCAGCCTGATAAAATTTATTGAAAATTTTTTTCTGATTTTCCTTGGAAATCGGTTCACCCTCGTTGGTGACGGAAACTGATAAGCCCTTGTTATTATCAAGGATGCTTACGGTTATGCTTTTTCCCTCGTTGGAAAATTTAATCGCATTATCAAGCAGATTTATAAACACCTGCTTCATAAGCTCCTCGTTTGCAACAACTGTATGCTCGCCGAAGCTTAAATCAAAATTAATATTTTTCTTTTCCCACTTGTTATCAAGAAGGAGAATACATGACCTTATCTGCTCGGAAATGTTATATTTTGTCTGGTCGGTAAGAATGCTTTGGTTTTCTATCTTTGTCATATTCAACACACTTGTTGCCATATATGATAGCCTGATAGATTCTTCCTCAATGGCATTTAGATATTGCTCCCGTTCATCATCGGTCAAATTTTTCTTTTTCATTAGCTTTGCAAGACCCGCAATTGATACGATGGGAGTTTTGAACTCATGTGAAAAGTTGTTTACAAAGTCAGAACGGAGCATTTCCGTATTCTGGAGCTCCTCAGCCAATGTGTTGAATTTAAGTGATAAGGCCTTAAAAGCCTTTATCCTTGTATCCGAGGTGTCCATACGAACATTGAAATTTCCTGAGGATAGCTCGTCCATGCTTCTGATAATCCTACGGATAGGACGGAGGATCAGATTACTGCCGAACAATGATGAAAGAGCACCGAGAGCTGTACTGCCTATTACCATAAACAATACGGTATAGGAGGAATTATTGATGATATCACTATCCATAACTCCTGCCTCTATAAGTATAAAGGTCAAAACAGAGGATAGTCCAAGGGATACAAGTAAAACTCCAAATACTATAAGTGACAGTACAATTGTAAGAGACAGGTTAAAGGAGACCTTTTTTTTGTTCTTTTTTCTTTTGAATAAAGGTCTCATACCATCTTCACCGCCTTATATCCAAGACCACGGACGGATTCTATACGGAACTCCGTAAATGTATCAAACCGTTTTCTTAGTCTGCCTATATGAACAGTTACGGTTTCCCATCCTGTATCACTGTCTGCTCCCCATATTTCGTCCATAAGCTGTATTCTTGTAAAGATTTTGCCGGGGAAGGAGAGTAGCTTGTAGAGAAGTAAAAATTCCTTTTGAGGAAGCTCCTGTGTCTCTCCGTTTCTTGTAACGGTAAAGGAATCATAATCAAGAATTACTGAGCCTATAACTATTTTTTTGTCATTAACTATTTTTGCACGACGGAGAAGTGCCTTTATTCTATACAGCATTTCTTCATCGTCTATAGGCTTTGTGATATAATCGTCAGTCCCAACAAGAAAGCCCTTGTGCTTATCTGCAGGGAGCTGCTTTGCCGAAATCATAAGAATGGGCAGATTGTTATTATTTTCTCTTAAGGTACGGGTAAATTCATAGCCGTCCATTTTGGGCATCATAATATCAAGCACTATAAGGTCAACATGCTGACTGTCCATAACCTCCAGTGCATCCACACCGTTTGAGGCGGTAATTGCATTGTAGCCTGCCCCCTCAATGACAGCCTCCAAAAAAAGGCGAGTATTTTTATCGTCATCTACAATGAGTATATTAAACATTCTTTTACCCCATTTCATCATAATATAATATAAGCTAAAGATAAACTGAAAATAAACTGCCAAAAAATTTTGCGGGAGTTAAATATTTTCTCCGTGCAAAAACCCTACTATGATATCGTACATTCTATCCATAGAATCAATTTCCATAGTCTCGCCGGGAGTATGAAGGTCGTGGACATTACATCCTACGGAAATAGCCTCCATATCAGGACATGAGCCTGTTATAATTCCACATTCCAATCCTGCGTGGATAAGTGTTATTTTAGGTAAGGAACCGATTACGGATTTATAAGCATGTATATAGTCCTTGACAAGGGTAGATTCCTTTGGACTCTCCCAGCCGGGATATTTTTCGTGATGATAGGTGCTTCCACCTATGTCATATGCTAAGGAATCAAGCTCAGCCACACAGCCCATAAGGTCATTTTCACTGTATGAACGGGAGGAAAAGCCAATATAAAAGCCTGTGTCCTCTGTGCTAACCCGTGCAAGATTTCTTGATATTGCAGGAAGGATGGGTTCCTCACTTCTGTATTGTAAAACACCGTTAGGAACCGAAAGGGCATAAATAAGCTTTTGTGTATCTTTTAAGGAAAAAGCCGAGGAGGTGTTTGTTTTCTCTGCTTTTAATGTCAGATTTTTATCTTCATCGGCAGTTATAAGAGACATGATATATGATCTTGCATCATCCAAGAGCCCATCAATAGGGGTGCTTGATATAACGGTAGCCTCACATTCACGGGGGATGGCGTTGTCTCTGTCGCCACCGTCAATGGATGACACACGGATATCAGTCCTTTCTGAAAGGAATGAAAGAAGCTTACCCATCAAAACATTTGAATTTTGTCTTCCTCTGTCAATATCCTCACCTGAGTGTCCACCAAAGAGACCGGTTACAGTAAGCTTATAACCGGAGAAATTTCCACTTTCCGGTACAGCAGGACAGCTGAGACGTGTTCTTATTCCTCCACAGCAACCGATTATTATTGTGTTTTCCTCTGCTGAATCGAGGTTTATCATTCTATGGGATCTGATTTTTGTGTAGTCAAATTTTGATGCTCCGACAAGGCCAATTTCCTCACCTGAGGTAAAAAGACATTCAATACGGGGATGGGAAAAAGAATCATCGCTGAGAATGGCGAGCATAATAGCAACGCCAAAGCCGTCATCGGCACCGAGGGTAGTGCCATTAGCCCTTAGAATGTTTCCCTCACGGATAAGCTCAATAGGGTCGGATAAGAAATTATGGGGGCAGTCTTTATTTTTCTCGCACACCATATCAGTATGTGCCTGTAGTAGTATAGAATCCTCATTTTCCCGACCTTGTGTCGCATTTTTTACAATCAGGACATTGTTTTCCTTGTCCCTCAGATACTCAAATCCATGCACCACGGCAAATTCACATATATAGTCGGTAATTCCTGACTCGTTTCTTGAGCCACGGGGAATTTTTGATATTTCTTCAAAATAAGAAAACGGAGCCTCGTTTTTTACTCCTGATATAATTTGTGCCATAGAACTCTCCAATAAAATATATATTCAATTATATTTTATTCCATAGTTATGTAAAAGTCAAGTAAAATGTTATCGGGATTGAAACATTTCCTTGACTTTACATATCCTTTATGATAATATTTAGTTGTAGAATTATTATAGAAGGAGAAGCTTTTATGTTTTATTTTGGAGCAGCCTATTATCCCGAGCTTTGGGATAAGGCAGAGATTGACAAGGATATCAAGGTGATGAAGGAATACGGTCTTAACTGTATGCGAGTTGGCGAATTTGCATGGAGCACTATGGAAAAGACTGAGGGAGTGTTTGATTTTTCACTTTTTGGCTATGTTATAGACAAGCTTTATGAGAACGGAATTTATACAATTATGTGTACACCGTCCTGCACTCCTCCCCGTTGGTTCTTTAAGAAGTATCCCGACGCTATCCGTACTGTAACTAACGGTAATTCAAGGGAAAAGCAGCTTCACCGTGCAAGAGTCCACACCTGTAAATCCAATAAGGATGCAAGGAGGCTTAATGCAAGAATAGCTGAGGAAATGGCAAAGTATTTTGGCAACCACCCCGGACTTATCGGCTGGCAGATAGATAACGAGCTATTCCCTTATGATGACGGATGCTACTGCCCGGACTGTGTTAAGGGCTTTCGTGAGTATCTTAAGAGAAAGTACGGAACAATAGAAAGCTTGAATAAGGCGTGGGGAACCTATCGTTGGTCACTCGACTATTCGGATTTTGATGAGATAGAGCCCCCCCATACCAACCATTGGGAAAACCCCAGCAGATTTGTTGAATGGGCTAATTTCCAGTGCGAGCTGATTTATACTTATACATGGGAGCAGGCTGATGCTATAAGGAAGTATTCCAATGCACCTATCGGCACAGATATGATGACAAACAACTATTTGAGCTACCGTGATATGAATAAGAAGCTTGATGTAGTTCAGTACAATCATTACGATAAGATCAATATTATGTACCGTAATATGTTTGTATTCGACTTCCTTCGTAAGGTTAAGGAACGCCCCTTCTGGGTAACTGAGACCCTCGTTGGCTGGAACGGAGGTTATTGTGCGTCCAACGATTACCACCATATTGACAGCTGTTATATGAATACTATCTCCCCCATCTGTAAGGGTGGAGAAATGAATCTTTTTTGGCTTTTCCGTGCTCATCCAAACGGACATGAGCTTGGCCACGGCTCTATTGTTAACACATCGGGAAGACCTTACAGCGTTTCACAGGGTGTGAAGAGAGCAGCAGAGCATGTTGAAAAATGTAAGGATTTTCTTGAAAATTCTAAAATTGAGTCCAGGATTGCCCTTACATATTCCACCGCAGCAGTAAAGAGCTTTTCTCATGCTCCCCTGGTAGAGGATCTATATAAGCACTACCGTGAAAGACTTATTGATACCTTCCATGCTCCTCTTAAGCATTATAATGTGGATGTAATAGAAACGGATGCTTGTCTTGAGGGATATGATATTCTGCTTTCTCCTATGCTTTCTAATGCAACAGAATGTGGCTTTAAGGAAAGAGTAACAGAATGGATAAATAACGGTGGTACATGGATTGTCGGTCCACTTTCCGATATAATGACAGAGTATGCATCCAAATATACAGAGGCACCGTTCTCATTCCTTGAGGAGCTTGGAGGAGTATATACAAAGTACAATATTCCCTTTGATTATCAGGTTGACGAGCTTGTAAAGACTCATTTTGTGGATAACGGACAGGAAATAAAGACATCTTTGAGCTATGATGCCTTTGAGACCGTAGACAGCGAGGCTGTTGCTGTTTATTCGGGTGGAGAGGATTATGACGGACTTGCCGCTATCACAAGGCGTAAGGTAGGTAAGGGTCAGGTTATTATTCTCGGTACCGGAATTGACGGTGATGCTCTTATTAAGCTCATTGACAGAGCACCAATTTGCGAGGCGTCGGAAAATATAGAGCTTATTGAGAGAAGCGGTAAGGAAAACGGTATAATAGCTCTTGAGCTTGGCGGTAAGGACGGATATGTTGTTCTTTGCGGAGAGTATTACGATATCCTTGGCGAAAAGACTGTTTCCGGCAGGGTGGAGCTCAAGCCATTTGAAGCAATTTTCTTAAAAAAGGCAGAGTGAGTGTATGAAATTCAGTGATATTAATATAAGAGATCCCTTTATTCTTACTTATAACGGCAAATATTATTTATATGGCACAAGAGCCAAGAATACCTGGGAATATAGCCCCATTGAAACCGTAGGATTTGATGTGTACATCAGCGACGATATGGAGAATTGGAGTGAGCCAAAGGAGATTTTCTCTTACTATGAGGGCTTTTGGGGGGACAGACAGTATTGGGCACCTGAGGTGCACTACTATAAGGGTAGGTTCTATCTTTTTGCATCCTTCAACTCTGAAACGACCCACAGAGGAACAGCAATTTTGGTTTGTGACACTCCCGATGGCAGATTTATCGAGCATTCAAACAGAGCAATAACACCCTGGGATTGGGAGTGCCTTGACGGTACATTATATGTGGAAAATGATACACCGTATATTGTTTTTTGTCACGAATGGACTCAAATTAAGGATGGAACCGTATGTGCCCTACAGCTTACCCCTGACCTTAAGGAGTCTGTTGGAGAGCCCATTGAATTATGGCGTGCTTCAACCCCGTCATGGGTACATAGCTGGAACGGTGAGGATTTTGTAACCGACGGACCTTTTATACTGAGGCTTGATGATGAGCTTATCTGTATTTGGTCAAGCTTTACTGAAGGAAATGAATATTGCGAGGCAATTTCCCGTTCCGACAACGGAAGCATAAATGGAAAATGGACTATTGATGAGGAGCTTTTATTCAGCAAGGACGGAGGACACGGTATGATATTTACCGACCTTGACGGTGAGCTCAATTTCATATATCATACCCCAAACAATACCCCTTTTGAAAGACCGGCTGTTGTAAAGCTTACAAAGGAACAGCTTAAGAGGAAAAAATAATGAAGCAGGCATTTAATCCATATTTACCTCTTAATGAGTATATTCCCGACGGAGAGCCCCATGTTTTTGGAGACAGGGTATACATTTACGGCTCCCACGATAAGGAAAACGGAGAGGACTTTTGTATGCTGGATTATGTTACATATTCAGCATCTGTTACCGACCTTACCGACTGGAGATATGAGGGCGTAATATACAAGGCAAGCCGTGACCCCCTATATCCTCAGTATAAATATATGTATGCTCCTGATGTAGTGCAGGGAAATGACGGAAGATACTATCTTTATTATTCTCTTGCCAACACCTACCCCGATTGCAGTTATATAATGGGAGTTGCAGTATGCGATACTCCCTACGGTGATTTTGAATATCTGGGCTATGTCCGTTATAAGGATGGCACCCCTATGCAGGATTACGCCATATTTGACCCCGCCTGTCTTAACGATAACGGTGTAATACGATTTTATTATGGAATGTGGTTTGATTTCGATGAAAACCCCACACTTACCCGTGAGCAAAGTATAGAAAAGCAAATGTCCACCTTCAAAAAGACAAGGGAAGAGGTCCTTAATACTCCGGGTGGAGTTATGGGTCCTATTTATGTGGAGCTTTGCGACGATATGCTGACGGTAAAGGACGCACCGAGAAGAATTTTCCCTGCTATATATGAGGGAACAGACTTTAAGGGGCACGAGTTTTTTGAGGCCAGCTCTATGCGTAAGGTAGGAGATAAATACTATTTTATTTACTCATCCTGGCAAAACCACGAGCTTTGCTATGCTGTAAGTGATTATCCCGACAGGGACTTTCACTTCGGTGGCGTTATAATTTCCAACGGAGATGTGGGATATAACGGAAGATTGCCTAAGGACAGACTTATGCGTTCCGGTAATAATCACGGCAGCATTGAATGTATAAACGGTGAATGGTATATTTTCTATCACAGACACACTACTAAGATGGAATTTTCCCGTCAGGGCTGTGCTGAGAAAATAAAAATTCTGCCCGATGGCTCCATCCCGCAGGTTGAGATGACCTCCTGTGGATTAAACGGCGGTCCCCTTAAGGCAAGGGGAAATTATCCGTCTGCAATCTGTTGTAATCTTACAAACGGAAATATGCCACATTGCTGGTGTCCCAATTACCGTCTTCCTCATCTTGCTGCAAGAAACAATGAGAGATTTATATCCGAAATTGAAAACGGTAATATTATAGGCTATAAATATTTCAGCTTTGAAAATGTTAAGAGAATAGGAATAAAGTACAGAAGCTATGATATTACTCCAAAGGGAAGCTTCTTAGTAAAGCTCGCCTTTGACGGAGCTGTAATAGGTAGAATTCCCGTTTCTCATAGTCCTGAGTGGATATCATCTGTAGCGATGGTTAATGCCGTAAACGGAGTGTACCCCCTTTATTTTGAATACGAGGGTGAAGGATCGGTTGAGGTTATAGAATTTTTCTTTGAATAAATTTAGCGTCGCAAAAATGCGACGCTAAATTTTTGTTGCATAACGGGAGCTTTTGTGATACAATATTTATAGGTGGATATTTAATTAAATCACGCAGAGTCGAGGTTGCTATGATAACATATAATGAAATTAAAAACGATAAAAATATCAGGACGTACATAGAGCAGGCGGACAAGTCCCTCCTTGCCCTTGGTTATACGGAGCATAGCTATGCCCATGTTGGGCTTGTATCCCACAGGGCTGAATATATATTAAGGTCTCTTTGCTACGGAGACAGAGATATTGAGCTTGCTAAAATTGCCTCGTTTATGCACGATATCGGTAATGTGGTAAACCGTAAGGACCATTCCCAAAGTGGAGCCTTAATGTCATTTCGTATTCTTGATAAAATGGGTATGGATGCAGAGGAGATTGCGAAAATAGTTTCTGCCATAGGTAATCATGATGAGGGTGACGGAGTGGCAGTCAGCCCAATTGCTGCAGCTCTGATAATAGCAGATAAATCAGATGTACGGAGGACAAGGGTTCGCAATCACGATTTTACCACCTTTGATATTCACGATAGAGTAAACTATTCTGTAATAAGCTCCGATTTGAAAATCAATGATGACAAAACTCAGATAAATCTGATTCTGGAAATTGATACAGAGATAAGCTCAGTTGTAAATTACTTTGAGATTTTCCTCCAGAGAATGATAATGTGCCGTAAGGCAGCAACAGCTCTTAAGCTGGACTTTAAGCTGACTATAAACGGTCAGGAATTGATGTAATTGTTGAAATACGCAAACAAAAAGCTGCAAAAACAAGTAAAAGCACGGGTAAACCGTGCTTTTACTAATATATACATATGAACAAATGAACATATTATATTTATAATGTGTGATTTATTTGCTGATTGTGCATCTGCAAATCTTCTTAATCACGCTTAGGCATAGGGCGTCTTTTGGCAGTAAAGTCGGAAACGGTTATCCTTATTGCAGTAACGCCTCCAACCATTTTATCGCTGAATTCAAAGTCCTTTTTTGTCTGGGTTTTCATAAGAATAGTAAGGGCTTCCTTTTTGCCTTCGATATCCTCGACTACCTCGGCAACACCCTCACCCATAACAGAGGAGTAGCACACTCCGTATTCACAGGCGTACCGACCCTCAAAGGGAACTATATCTGTATCTATTTCTATAAAAACCTTCGGGTTTACCCTTAGTATATCAAGCTTACGGCCTACTGTTGCTCCGTGCATATACAAGGTGAGCTTACCGTCTATCATTGTATAACCGTAATTCATAGGCACAACATAGGGCATATCCTTGTCTATCATACCCACATGGACAATTTTGGCTCTGTCAAGTATGCCTATTATTTCATTTATGTCGGTAATCTCTCTTTCCCGTCTTGTAATTCCGTATTTCATTTATATATTTTCCTCTCGAATTATTTATATAGTCTTTATTTCAATATCATAATATTTCTCTTGAAACATTATGGCATTTCTGATTTCTTCCTCTGTAAATTTTTTGCCGTCTAATGAAGCAACAAGCTTATCCTCGATATCGTCAAGACGGTGGATAATGCCGACTATTTTTGCATTGCAGGCTTTTACAGGCTCGTTTACCCCAAGCAAATAAACATCCATTTCCTCTCCGTCTCCACCTACCGTGTTTGGTATGTATCCGTAATTTACGGGATATATCATATCCGAATACTTCGGATGGGCACTACCTAAGGGTCTGTCAATGGCTACTTCTACTTCCTTGCCTAAATACTCGCTTGATATAACTCGCCTAAGTATTACTTCTTCAATAAATTTAGCAGCTCCGTCCTCGTCGTTGCTTCCTGCAATGTAGTCGGCTACGGATTTTACCTCGTCTATCCCATTGAAGACAGCAATTCCCATACCACACATTTTAATAGGCTCTATATCGTCGTGGTCATCTCCAAAATAAGCCACCATATTCGGAGAAATTTCTGCTATGTCAAGCATTGTTTTTATACCGTTCCACTTAGTAGCTGCTTTATCCATTATCTGCATTAAATGTCCGTTTGCCACAGTATAGTACAAATCCTCTGACAGCTGACCTTTTACAAGCTCTAAGGTGTCTTCCGTGTCAATGCCTACAAGTAGCTTTATAGCCCCCTCTGTCTGTGCCACGCTTATCAAATCATTGCAAACAACGGTTTCATAATCCTCAATAGGTACATTGGAGTAGGCTACATCCCCTGTTTCAAGAGTTATACGAAGGTTGGGGAAGTGCTGTAATGCTTCGAGTAGCTTAACTGCACTATCCTTGCAAATTCCGTATTCGGTCTTGGTGCCTTTACAGATTATTCTTGCCCCGTTGGAAACCACCATAGAATCAAAGCCAATTGCATTGTGATAATCAGTTACAGCACGAACAGGTCTTGCAGTTGCCACCATTATTTTGATAGAATGCTTTTTACACTCCTTAAGAACACCTACTGTGTAAGAGGACAGTGATTTATCCGTATGAAGCAGAGTCCTGTCTAAATCTACAATAATTGCTTTAATATTCATTGTTTGCATCCTCGTTATTAAGCTTATCTGACAGTTAGATTATACCATAACGGGGAAGAGAAGTAAAGAGAAAAATCGGAGTTGTGAGCTTGAAAAGCAAACAATATGATACGCTATGCGTGATTATGAATTTGTCTTTTACAGGCGTAGCCAATCATAACTCATAGCATGCTTGAATGGCAATCATAGTTGTTCTACAAGAGATAATAAAAAATGCCCAGCATAAGCTGAGCATTTTTGTATTCGACAGAGTCGAGATTATCTTTTTGAGTTTTGGCATAGGTGCCATATCGTAAATATCGTGAGTATCGCCTTGTGAAGTGTTGCACCAGATTTGCACCAAAATCACACCAACATTCAACGCCTATTAGGCTTGATAAATTGGAATTTATTAAGCTGTTTTATGTAATATTGAGAACCGAAGCAAATTATTTTTCAAGATCTCCGTCAGTGCAATGGACGATAAAATCACCGGATCCATAGCACCAATTATATTGTTTGTTTCCCCAAGCTCCATATATTCCGTCAACTGATTTCCATTCATTCTTGTTTCCGCCAAAATTGATATCTGAAAGCGATGTACAAACACCAAAAGCTCCATGACCAATTTCCTTTACAGAGTTTGGAATATAAACACTTTTAAGGGAAGTACATCCTAAAAATGTGTTAAAATCAATTTTCTCTATCCCGTTTGGGATGGAAACAGATTCAAGTGATTTACAATCCTCAAACATTGCATAGGGCAATTCCACTAATCCACTTGGAAGATAGATCTCTTTAAGACTTGAACATTCAGAAAATGCATATCCTCCTATCTCGGTAACACTTTCGGGAATTTCCAATTTCTCAAGAGATGAGCATCTAATAAATGCACCGTAATCAATTTTTGTTATTTTATTGTGAAGTGAAAGCTCCTTAAGTGAGGTGCAACCTTCAAATTGACGCATCAAAATTTTCGTCACTCCACTCGGAATGTTTATGTTTTCCAAAGCGGAGCAATGATAAAATGCATATTCGCCGATTACACCAACGCTGTCGGGAATGGAAATGCTCTTAATTTTTGAGTTCCCCGCAAAAGCATATCCACTTATTGTTTTAACCCCTTCGGGAATTATATAGCTCTCACACTCGTTTTTGGGTGCATATTGAATGAGTGTTTTCTTATCCTTACTGTAAAGAATTCCATCAATAGATACAAAATTCTTATTTTCTTCGGCAATTTTTATTTCTTCAAGATTTTCCATCATGGAAAATGCGTAATCGCCAATAAATTCTATCCCTTCGGGTAAAGTTACTTCAGCAATTGAATTACAACCAAAGAAAGCGAATGCATCAATTTTTGTAATTCCATTATGGAAGCTTATAGATTCTAATTCCTTACACCCATAAAAAAGTGATCTATTAATCTGCGTTAAACCCGAGGGAATTTCAATGCTCCCCAGAGATTCACACAATGAAAATGCACCTGCTCCAATCTCAGTCACAGTTGAAGGAATGTTGATTGTTTCAAGAAAAATGCATTCTTGAAATGCGGCATTTCCAATTTTAGTAAGGTTTGCTTCTATCTGAACACTTTTTATTTTAGAATCATTATGTAATGGTCCACTTTTGTGGCAACAGGCGTAATCTCCAATTTCAAGTACCGGCTTTCCGTTGTAATATTCGGGAATAACAAGATTTTCAACATTCGCCCCAACATAAGATAAAATATAATATGTTCCGTCATCGGAAAGAGTATATTCTATTTTATCTTTATCAACATTCCTACATCCTGAAACTGTTAAAATCATCAAGAAGAAAAGAATTATATAAGTTATCTTTTTCATAAAAATACCCCTCCGTCAAATTCAAGTTTATAGATTAGTTAGATTATACCATAAAAACGGCAAAAAGTAAATAGAACGGCAACTGAAAGTGAAATATTCGGCTTTCGCCGAATGTGAAATAATTCCCTTGCGGAAATTGTGAAATATCTCACTTCGTTCGATGTGAAATGAAATTCGCCCTTCACATTTGCGAAGCAAATATTTCACAGCGTAGCTATTTCACATGACGAAGTCATATTCCACTCGCCGAAGGCGAATTTCGTTGCACCTCAGTTCATCCAAGAGATAACAAAAAATGCCCTGCCGTAGCAGAGCATTTTTTAAGTTTCGACCAAAGATCGAAATTATCTCTTGGAGAACTGAGGAGCACGACGAGCACCCTTGAGTCCGTACTTCTTTCTTTCCTTCATTCTGGGGTCACGAGTGAGAAGACCTGCAGCCTTAAGGGGAGCACGGTAGGTTTCGTCAGCGAGGAGCAATGCTCTTGCGATACCGTGACGGATAGCACCTGCCTGACCGGAGATACCACCACCTGTTACATTAGCAACGATATCGAACTTGCCAACATTACCTGTAATGTCGAGGGGCTGATTGATGATGAGCTTAAGAGTTTCAAGACCGAAGTAATCGTCAACATCTCTACCGTTAATGGTAATTACGCCTGTACCGGGATAAAGACGAACTCTTGCTACGGATGACTTTCTTCTACCTGTGCCGTAGAAATAGGGCTTTGCACTTGTATACATAATTCTTCAATATCCTTTCCTATTATTTTACTTCTACGCTAATGGGCTTCTGAGCCTGCTGAGCATGCTCTGCACCTGCGTATACCTTGAGTCTTGTGATAGACTTGTCGCCGATCTTGTTGTGGGGAAGCATACCCTTAACTGCGAGCTGCATAGCAAGCTCGGGCTTTGTAGCCATAAGAGTCTTGTACTGTACTTCCTTAAGACCACCGATGTAGCCGGAGTGACGACGGTAGTACTTCTGCTCAAGCTTCTTACCTGTAAGAACAGCCTTACCTGCGTTTACAATGATTACGAATTCACCACAGTCAGCGTGGGGTGTGAACTCGGGACGGTGCTTACCTCTCAAAATGTTAGCAGCAACAACTGCTGTCTTACCAAGAGGCTTATTTGCAGCGTCAATAACATACCATTTGCGTTCAATGGTGTTGTTTGCCATAAATGTAGACATTTTAATTTCCTCCAATAAGTTTAGATATGTGGCTTTGTGATTCATACCACTTTTTTAATGCTCAACCATTATATCACGCACCTCTCAGTCTGTCAAGGGCTTTTTTGAAATTTTTTTGTGCATTTTGATAATTTGGTATGCGTTCTCATTATATCTCTTGTTTTCTCTTTTTATCTCTCTTTTTCTCAATAAAAATTTTTGCAAAAAATTATAAAAAACCGCCTCTCAAAAAGAGAAGCGGTATATCCTTTATATTAACTATTGAAGATAATTAAAATCTGTTACTACTCTTATCAACCTTAATGCATTTAGCTCCGTTTTCTGTAAGCAGAATATCGCAGTGGCAATCGTATTTTCCCTTAGGCAGGGATTTTACAACAAAATCGTTATAGATTATACCGATAGTACAGCCTCCGAATTTATGCATAAACTTATCGTAATAACCCTTACCGTATCCAAGGCGATAGCCATATACATCGAAGGTAAGACCGGGGACATAGCATACAGCAACACGCTTGTCATTTTCGGGGTCGTATACTGGGGCATCCTCGCCGGGCTCCTTTATACCGTATGCACCTGTTTCAAGCTGGTCAAGAGAGGTTACAAAATGAAATTTCATAGTTCTGTCTTCCTTATTACATTTGGGAAATGCAATGGCTTTTCCCTTTTCAAGGGCTGCCTTGGCAATAGGAAGAACATCAATTTCTGATTTAATAGGAGAGTAGAGCAGGATTACTTCAGCATGACGGAAGCTTATAAGCTCCTTTGCAGTCTGACAAATTTTTCTGCTTTTTTCAGCTCGCACAGCCTCCGAAAGTGCATCACGCTTTTCAGAAAACTCGTGTCTTATCTCGTCCTTAATAATTTTAATAGGCGTCAAGCCGGTATCCTCCTTTACTTAAGTATAATTGCTTTTTTTATTTCCTGAGCTTTGTCCTCACCCTTAAGAGCTTCAAGTATGGCAAGGGCAAAATCGTGAGCACTGCCCATGGCTCTTCCTGTTATTATATTACCGTCACGGACAACACCGGCGTCAACCACCGTAGCTCCGTCAAGATACTTTTCAAAACCCGGGAAGCAGGTAGCCTTTTTACCTTTAAGAAGCCCTCTCTTACCGAGGATAAAGGGAGCTGCACATATAGCACAGATATATTTTCCGTTTTCCTTGGCTATGGATATATATCTGTTTACGCTTTCATCGTTGTCAAGGTTTGTAGAGCCGGGCATTCCACCTGGCAAAATAATCATATCAAAGCCGTTATCAAAGGGGAGCTCATCTGTGGTTATATCGCATATAACTGGGATACCGTGGGAGCCTAAGGCAGTTTTTGAAGAAACACCTACAGTTTTTATATCCACCATAGCTCTTCTTAATACATCAAGAGTGTAAAGTGCCTCAATTTCCTCAAATCCGTTAGCCAAAAACATATATACCATATCATAATCCTCCCTTATTTTTCTTCAGATATTTAATTCTGCTTGTCAAAAAGCCTTGAATATATTTCCTCTGCTACATCCTCACGGGTACGCATTTTTCCATTCTTACAACAGCTTATCTGTATCCAGTTAAGCGATTTGCTCGAATAAAGTGCTGCATCATAGCATTTGAACATATATTCCTTATCCCCCTCGTGGATATCTATTTTTCGTCCTGTTTCCTCACTTCTTGATTTAACCAGGGAAAGGGAAACCTCGGGGTGTACCTCTAAATAAACGGTAGCATCCGGCTCAGGCAATCCAAGCTTGGAAAACTCAAAATCCCAGAGCCATTTAAGAAAGTCCTCCCACTGCTCATAGGGAAGCTTAGAAAGCTGATGAACAGCGTTTGCCGAGGTGTATCTGTTTGCGATAACATATGTGTCAGGGTCGTTAATGTCCTTTATCCAATCTGTTTTATAGCTTATATATCTGTCCGATGCAAAAAACATAGAAGCCACATAAGCATTTGTATCAGAGGGATTTTTACCAAGCTTACCGTCAAGGTACATTCTGGCAAACAGAGAAGAGTCGTTTTCATACATTGGAAAGGAGAGGACACGAACCTTTTTGTTTTCCTTTTTAAGTCTTTCGACAAGGATATCCGTCTGTGTACCCTTTCCTGAGCCGTCAAGGCCGTCAATAGCTATAAATTTTCCCATTTTACACCTTTTAATCTTCGTTTCTCATTCTTAATTCCATAAATTCCTCCTTGGAGATAAGGACCTCTCTTGGCTTGGAGCCGTTTTGCTCACCGATATAGCCCATTGCTTCCATCTGGTCAATTATACGGGCAGCACGCTGGAAGCCGAGATTAAGCTTTCTCTGTAAGAAGGATGAGGATATTTTTTTCATTTCAACAGCGATTTCAAGTGCAGCGTAGAACTTTTCG
The DNA here is from genome assembly GCA_017451485.1 of Clostridia bacterium. GTDB lineage: Bacteria > Bacillota > Clostridia > Oscillospirales > CAG-272 > RGIG2000. The sequence continues at coordinate 21,256 of JAFTOG010000007.1, forward strand.
TCAAGGTCACTGTCGCCACCCTCTCCACCGTGGTCATTATCGGCATTTTTATCTGCCTTAGCAAGCTTGGATGTATTTGCTTCTATCTGGTTTACTACATCCTCGTCATAATTTTCGCTTGAGTGCTCTTTAATAAAGTCAACAACAGCCTTTCGTTCATCCTCTGAAATAAATGCACCCTGAACACGGATGGGCTTGAGAGCACCAACGGGCTTGAGAAGCATATCTCCACGGCTAACAAGCTTTTCTGCACCGACCTCATCAAGAATGGTTCTGGAGTCGACCTGAGCAGGAACACGGAATGCGATACGGGATGGAATATTTGCCTTGATTACACCGGTAATAACATCAACAGATGGACGCTGAGTACCGATAACAACATGGATACCGGCAGCTCTTGCTTTCTGTGTGAGACGAATAATATGCTCGTCTATTTCGGGCACCTGCATTTTTAAGTCATAAAGCTCATCAATAACGATAACAATACGGGAAATTTTATCTGCGGAGATAATACCTCTGTCAACTCGGTCATTATACTCACCGATATCACGGACACCGGTTGCCTCAAGAAGCTCAAAGCGTCTTTCCATTTCGGCAACAGCCCATTGAAGTGTACCGATTGATTTCTTAGCCTCACATACCACAGGGACAAGCAAGTGGGGAAGACCGTTAAATACAGAGAATTCAACTCTCTTAGGGTCAATAAGGATAAGACGGAGGTCTTGAGGAGATGCTTTATAAAGAAGGCTGACAAGCAAGGAGTTAATGCATACGGATTTACCCATACCTGTAGCACCGGCTACAAGTAAATGAGGCATCTTTGCGATATCAATATATACATTCTCACCTGATATGCTCTTACCGACAGCACAGGTAGCTACGCTCTTTGCTTCCTTGAATTTAGGATCCTCAAGAAGGCTACGGATGAATACAGTGCTTGTAATTCTGTTAGGAACCTCAATACCGACAGCACTCTTGCCGGGAATAGGGCACTCAATACGGATACCCTCGGCAGCCAGATTAAGTGCAATGTCATCAACAAGATTAGCAATAGAACGAACACGGACACCTGCCTCGGGTACAAGCTCATATCTTGTTACGGTAGGACCTCTTTGTACATCTACAATTCTTGTCTTGGCATTGAAGCTGCAAAGGGTTTCAACTATAATTCTTGCATTCTGCTCCAGCTCCTCCCGTTCCTCTGCACTCGTTTCGTTTTGGAAGCGTTTTTCAAAAAGGTCTATGGGAGGGAACACATATTTTCTTTTCGGTTTTTCAACAGGGGGTGGTGGAGCTACAGGAGTAGGAGGAGCAGACCTTACAGGCTTTGCAGTAACCTTAAGCTCGTCCTCTCTCGCATGACCGTTGATCTGCTTATATGCAGTGTCAGAAAGAAAATCTGACAGAGTAGCGTCCTTATTTTCCTCACGGAAGATAGCCTTATCAAGGTCGTCATCCATGGTGTCTTCATACTCGTCGTAGTCATTATCACGGTTATAGTCATCGTAAACGGGAGTAGAAGCTCTATGCTCCTCATAAACAGTAGCAGGGGAGCTGTATGAACGGTGAGAGGGCTCTGAGCTCCTTGATTCATATACGGGTCTTTCCGGCTCGTACATGGGCTTTTGCTCCTCGAACACGGGTCTTTCCGGCTCGTACATGGGCTTTTGCTCCTCAAACACCGGTCTTTCCGGCTCATATGGACGGTGTGGCTCGTATTCCTTTTCAGCCCTTGCAGACTGCTGGTACTGCATTTCGTGTACTGTAAACTCCTCGGTCATAACGGGACCATCAACCTTAAAGTCGCTGGTAGTAAAGTCGTCCTTTACTGAATAAGCAGGCTTTCTTTCGGGCTCAACGTTATGGGAATCCTTAACGGGAGAACGGGATGGCTCGTAGCGGGAGCTTATAATAGGAGAGTCTGCCTTTTTTTGTGAGTTATATGGAGATGTAAGCTCAAATTCACTGGCAGGAGACTGAGTTTTTGATTCATAAAGGGAGGATGGGCGTCTTGTGTCGGGGCGGCTTTCAGAAACATTGGAACGGTTTATATGGAGCTCCTCGGTTTTTGATTCGGTCTCAATGGACGGAATATCAAGGCTTTCTATGGTGCTTGTTGTAAAGCTGTTATCGTCCTCATCGTCAAACACATTAAATTTTCTGTGCTTAAGTGATGCTGAAATACGCTTTCTTTCCTTTTCCCTTGCAATAGCCTCGTTTTTCTTTATTCTTCTGTCACTCATCATTCTCTTTGCTACAGATGCAGGTGTAACATTAAACATCTGAAGCATCATAAGGAAGAGAATAAGACACATTATCGCAATGGAGCCAATGGTACCTACAACACTTAGGAGAAGAGTGGAGATGATGCCACCTATAGCACCTCCACCGATGCCCTCCTGTCCAAAGGCATAAAGAGACTTAAGTGTGTATATATTGATAGCCTCATTTCCGGAGACAACAGTAATCATATGCTGGAGAGCCGATACTGAAATAATTGTAACAAGGGTGCAGATAACACGCCTTCTGCAAATACCTCTGTTTACATCGTGATACCACATAAGAGAGTGGAACAGCATAAATATAGCTATAAAGTAAGTAGCGAAATTTGAAAACAAGCCGTATAGCACGCCGGATATACCTCGGCCCACAGCACCGGCTATGCCCGCAATGGAGAATAATGATATAACAAAGCACACGGCAAGAATATAAGGCATAAGCTTATTCATAAAAGCAATAAGCATCTTTCCCTTACCGGGCTTTTTCGGTTCTCTTTTTTTCTTTGTGTTAGTAACAACAGGTGATTTCCTCATTTTACATTCCTTTCTTGGGTCCTGTATCGTAAACGCCCATTGGGCAGTTAAAAACAGATAAAAAACGATTTGGATAAATATAAACATTATATTACATAATATATAATAACAGAAAAAAGATAAAAAAACAATAGGAAAATAATAAAACTGTGAAAAATATTAATATGGAAAACAAAACAGCCAAACGGATAAATGGCTGGAAAAAATGGGTTATAATAGCAATTTTGTCTATTTTGGCAGGGTGTATAAACGGTTTTGTCGGTACAGGTGGAGGAATTGTTATTGTTTATATGCTTTTATTTCTTGACGGTGGGGGAGAGGACGGTACAAAAAACGCCTTTGCAAAAACTCTTGTTGCCGTGATACCTATGTCCTTTGTTGCATTTCTTGTATATCTTAAGAACGGGAATGTGGATACTGAGCTTATGGGAAGGGTGTTTATTCCTGCTACTCTTGGAGGAATAGCAGGTGCCTGCCTTATGTACAGGATAGATAAAAAATGGCTCACCCTGATCTTTTCATCACTTGTGATTTACTCCGGTGTGACGCTTATAACGAGAGCACTATGACGGATATTATAGTTTCATTTATTATTGCCGTAATAGTTGGACTTGGAATAGGGGGAGGTGGATTTTTTGTAATTTACCTTACCCTGTGTATGAATTACGGTCAGATTATTGCACAGGGAACAAATCTTTTATTCTTTTTGGTGAGTGGAATATCAGCTCTTTTTATTCATATAAGAAGGAAAAGTGTTCTTAGCCGTGAATTGCTTTTTATTATCGCAGTAACCCTGCCTGCAACGGCTCTCGGAGCACATATTTCCGATTTTACAGACCCTAAAATACCCACTTTTTTTCTCGGGGCTCTGCTGATTATCAGCGGAATTGCCTCTGCTGTAAGAACGGTGAAAGCCTTCATTAAAGAAAAAAATGAAAAAAATTGAAAAAACCCTTTACAAAGTAAAACACTTGTGTTATAATGCACGAAGACAACGCATGCTCGGTTAACGGATACAGACCTTTTGGTTATTTCACCTACCGTTTGCTGTGTATGTGGGTCAATAAATTTTATGAGGTGAAAAAATGACAAAGCAGGAAATCATCGCAATGTATGCGACACACGAGGGTGACACAGGTTCTCCCGAGGTACAGGTAGCTCTTCTCACATACCGTATTAAGGCTCTTAACGAGCACCTTAAGAAGAACGATAAGGACCACCACTCCAGAAGAGGTCTTCTCAAGATGGTTGGTGCAAGAAGAAACCTTCTCGCTTACCTTGCAAAGGTTGACATTGAGCGTTACCGTGCTCTCATCGAGAAGCTCGAGCTCAGAAAGTAAGACAAAAGTGCGTTAACACGCACAGATTTGGCTGTGCATTTTTTGCACAGCCAAAGTTTTGCTTACTGCATACATCAGCATTCATTATTATCCGTGGGTAAGATAGCAATTAACCGAGGGCAGAATTTATATGATGTTCAGATTTTGCGTTGGGTTAAGTGCTGTTTTCCCACATAGAAATCAAATTAAAATGGAGGAAAACAAAATGTCCCAGATGTTCACAGAGAAGGTATTTGACAATTACAAGGTTTATGAGTATGAGCTTGCGGGCCGTAAGCTTGTTGTCGAGAGTGGAAAGATGGCAGGACTTGCAAACGGTAGTGTGCTTATCCGTTACGGTGAGACAGCTATCCTTGCTTGTGCTACAGCATCTGCAGCTCCCAGAGACGGTATCGACTTCCTTCCCCTCTCAGTAGATTTTGAGGAGAGAATGTACTCTGTAGGTAGAATTCCCGGTGGTTACCTCAAGAGAGAGGGTAAGCCTTCTGAAAAGGCAGTTCTTACATCCAGAGTTATTGACCGTCCTATCCGTCCCCTTTTCCCTAAGGACCTTCGTAATGATGTAAACCTTTCACTCACAGTTCTTTCAGTTGACAACGACTGCTCACCTGAAATCACAGCTATGATCGGTGCGTCTATCGCCCTTTCTATCTCCGATATTCCTTGGAACGGTCCTATCGGTGGTCTCTTTATGGGTATGGTTGACGGCAAGATAGTTATCAATCCTACATCCGAGCAGAGAAGAGAGAGCACTCTTGAGCTTACAGTTGCTGCAAGCGAAAAGAAGGTGGTTATGATTGAGGCAGGTGCAAAGGAAGTATCCGATGAGGATATGTACAATGCAATTATGATGGCTCACGAGGAGATCAAGAAGCTTATCGGCTTTATCAACGGTATCGTTGCTGAAATCGGCAAGCCTAAGTTTGCATATCCCTCCTGCGAGCTTGATCACGATATGTTTGATGAGGTATTTGCGTTCTGCGAGAAGGATGTTATGTATGCTCTCGACACAGATGATAAGACAGTTCGTGATGCAAGAATGCAGCCCATTATGGAAAATATTGTGGCTACATTTGAAGAAAAGTATCCTGATATTTCAGCTATTATGGCAGAGCTTATCTATAAGATTCAGAAGAAGATCGTTCGCCGTTGGCTCCTTGAGGACAAGAAGCGTGTTGACGGTCGTCGTATGGATGAAATCAGACCTCTTACAGCTGAGGTTGGTTTGTTCAAGAAAATCCACGGTAGCGGTATGTTTACCCGTGGACAGACTCAGGTTATGACTCTTGCAACTCTCGGTCCTATTTCCGATTGCCAGATGCTTGACGGTATCGATGAGGAAACAGAGAAGAGATATATGCACCACTACAATATGCCCGGCTACTCCACAGGAGAGGCTAAGGCATCCCGTACTCCCGGCAGAAGAGAGATAGGTCACGGTGCTCTTGCAGAAAGATCCCTTGTTCCAGTTCTTCCCTCAGTTGAGGAATTCCCCTATGCTATCCGTCTTGTATCCGAGGTTATCTCCTCTAACGGCTCTACATCTCAGGCATCCGTATGTGGCTCTACACTTGCACTTATGGACGCAGGTGTTCCGATTACTGCTCCTGTTGCAGGTATCTCCTGCGGTCTTATCACCGAGGGTGAGAAGTGGATGACTATGATAGACATCCAGGGTCTTGAGGACTTCTACGGTGATATGGACTTTAAGGTAGCAGGTACACACAAGGGTATCACATCCATTCAGATGGACCTTAAGATTGACGGTCTTACACCTGAGATCATTAAGGAGGCTCTTGAGGTAACTCATAAGGGTCGTGATGCTATCATCGACGATGTAATTCTTAAGGCTATCCCCGCACCCAGAGCACAGGTATCCGATTATGCTCCTAAGATGATCACTATGAATATCAAGCCCGAAAAGATCCGTGAGGTTATCGGTACAGGTGGTAAGGTAATTCAGAAGATCGTTGCCGAGACAGGTGCTAAGGTTGATATCCAGGAGGATGGAACAATCTTCATTTCTGCTATCAGCATGCAGTCTATTGATGCGGCAAGACAGGAAATTGCTAATATCGTATTTGAGCCCGAGGTTGGTGCTATCTACAATGCAAAGGTTGTAAGAATTATTGAAATCGGTGCGTTTGTTGAATATGCTCCCGGCAGACAGGGAATGGTACACATCTCCAAGCTCGCAAAGGAAAGAACTGAAAAGGTTGAGGATGTTTGCCAGGTAGGCGATGAAATGCTTGTTAAGTTCCTTGGTATTGATGACAAGGGCAGAGCAAACCTTTCCAGAAAAGATGCTCTTTAATAAAAAGCTTAAATAAAGTGAAAGAGATTTACGCAAAATGCGTAAGTCTCTTTTTTTATGCGTTCATATAATTCGGGGCAAGGGAATAAGATATAATATGCCGTAAAAGCTTCATATGCCACGGTACAAAAACGAAAGGACATCTTATATGCAAGATATTGAAAGAGGGTTAAGTGACCTACAGGTTGAGGAAAGCAGGTTAAGGTACGGAGCAAATATCCTTACACCACCGAAAAAAAAGGGATTTTTCAGAAGGTATATATCGAATTTTTCGGACCCTATAATAAGAGTGCTTCTTATTGCACTTTTTGTAAATATAGTATTTATGCTACCGGATATAAATTGGTTCGAGTGTGGGGGTATAGTTGTTTCTGTGCTTGTGTCAACTCTTGTTTCCACATATTCCGAGTACAGTAATGAAAACGCCTTTGAAAGACTGAGGGCACAGAGTGAGAGTGCACTGACCGAGGTCCGCCGTAATGGAGAAAGAAGGAATATACCCTCGGATGAAATAGTTGTCGGGGATATTATGATACTTACCCCGGGGGTGAGAATACAGGCAGACGGAGAGATAATTGTCGGTCAGATAAGCGTGGATGAATCCATGCTGACAGGAGAGAGTGGAGAGGTAAGAAGAGATAAGGAGAATAAGAAGGTATTAAAGGGAGCTCTTGTATGCTCGGGAGCTGCTACTGTACTGGTAAATGCAGTTGGAGAGGGCACCTATTACGGAAAAACAGCAAGAGAGCTAAGCACTGACACAAGACCAAGTCCATTAAAGGAAAGACTTAGTGCACTTGCAAAAACTATAAGTAAGATCGGATATAGCTGTGCTATTTTGATAGCACTAGCGTATCTGTTTAATGTATTTTTTATAGATTCCGGCATGAGAATGTCGGAGGTAATATTAAAGATAAAGGATATAAAATTTCTCATATCTAAGCTCCTTACAGCACTTACCCTCGCCATATCCGTGGTGGTTATGGCTGTGCCTGAGGGCTTGCCTATGATGATAACAGTGGTCTTATCCTCAAATATGAAAAGGATGCTTAGGGACAGTGTAATAGTCCGTAAGCCCGTAGGTATTGAGACCTCGGGAAATATAAGTCTGTTATTTACCGACAAGACAGGAACACTTACAGAGGGGGCACTCAAGGTAGGCTCACTGTATACTCCGTGGGGAGAAAGTATAAGCTCAATATCCGAAATTTCCAATACTGAATATAAAAAATACCTGACCATGTGTGCGTTATATTGTGGTGATATAGAAATAAACGGCTCTAAGGTAAACGCCTCCAATCCCACAGACAGGGCAATATGCAGATTTGTTGGCAAGGAGAGAGAAAAATGTGAAAAAATAAGGGACAATATATTTGACAGCGTAAAGAAACACGGCTCCTCCGTTGTAAAACGGGGAGATAAATTATTGTCGCTTTTTAAGGGTGCACCCGAAAAAATAATAGCTATGTCGTCAAATTATATGGACGCTGATGGAAAAATCATACCATTTTTGTCAAAGGAACGGGTATATAAGAGACTCAAGGAGCTTACGGAAAATACATACAGGGTAGTTGCACTTGCGATAAAAACAGGGGATGATGACAGCCTCAATTCCCTTACATTTCTGGGACTGATAGCCTTAAGGGACAGAATACGGCGTCAGGTACCCTCAGCCGTAAAAACTGTGACAGGTGCAGGTATCGGCGTTATTATGATAACCGGTGATAACAGGGATACAGCCGAGGCAATAGCTAAGGAGTGTGGTATAATTTCCAGACAGACGGGAAGGAGCCTTGTTCTTACGGGTGAAGAGCTGTCCAATTTGAGCGACAAAGAGGTAGGAGAGCTTTTACCTACTCTTGCCGTTGTTGCCCGTGTGCTTCCTACTGATAAAAGCAGACTTGTTGCAATTGCCCAGGGTAAGGGGTATGTTGTGGGTATGACAGGAGACGGAATTAACGATGCCTCCTCACTAAAAAGAGCAGATGTTGGTTTTGCTATGGGCTCAGGCTCCGATGTTGCCAAGGAGGCAGGGGATATTGTAATTGCCGATAATAATTTTGGCTCTATATGTAAGGCAATACTTTATGGCAGAAGCATATTTGAGTCCATACGCAAATTTATAGTGTTTCAGCTTACTATGAATTTTGGTGCTATGGGAATATCTCTTGTAGGACCTTTTATAGGTGTTGACAATCCGGTTACGGTATCGCAGATGCTTTGGGTAAATATAATCATGGATACTCTTGGTGCTCTTGCATTTGCCTCAGAGCCTCCCTTTGCCGAATATATGAATGATAAGCCTAAGGAAAGGGGGGAGAGTATACTCAATTCCCAAATGTTACATAAAATAGGATTTAACAGTGTCTATATCCTTATTTTGTGTATCTGGTTCTTAAAAAGTGACACCCTGTGTATGATAATGCACAAATGTGATGAAAGATATATTCTCAGTGGCTTTTTTGCAATGTTTTGCTTTATGAGTATATTTGTTTGCTTTGCTTCCCGTACTGATAGGCTGAATATTTTGTCGGGAGTGTCAAAAAATCCTTCCTTTGTTATAATCATGCTACTGATAGGGCTTGTACAGGTGGGCTTTATATATTTTGGTGGAGATGCATTCCGTTCTGTTCCTTTGTTGATAGGTGACCTGATGAGTGTAGTGCTTATTTCCTCAACAACAGCCGTATTTGACCTTATAAGAAAGCTTTTATATAAAAGAAGAATAAAAAGAAAAACATATAATATCCGGAGGATGGCTAAATGATAAAAAATACATACCTGCCCGAGGGGGCAATTATACGGAAGGCAGAAAACAGGGAATATATTTCCTCCTATCAAGGACTTGAAAAAGCAATGCGTGAGGGAAAAATCCTTGAGGGCGTGGTTACATTATGTGATAGTGATACCTATACTCTCCATCTGGATTTAGGTGGAGTTGACGGTATTATCCGTCGGGATGAGTGCCTGTACGGAGAGAAGGCAAAGGATATTGCCATTATAACAAGAGTTGGTAAGCCTGTATGCTTTAAGGTTATGGAGCTAACTACCGTAGACGGTAAGGAGACGGCAATCCTGTCAAGGAAGGAAGCCCAAAGAGAATGCTTTATAAACTACATTTCATCCCTATCTACGGGTGATATAATTCCTGCTGTTGCTACCCATTTTGAGCCATTCGGTGCGTTTATGGATATCGGATGCGGTATTGTTGCACTTATGACGGTGGATTGTGTATCCGTATCCAGAATTTCCAACCCATCTGAAAGATTTTCTATAAGAGAACAGCTTTATGTCGCTGTGAAGAGTATAGACAGGGAGCATGGGCGTATATATGTGTCCACTAAGGAGCTTTTTGGCACCTGGGAGGAAAATGCAGAGCTGTTTTCCCCGGGTCAGACCGTTTCCGGCGTTGTACGAAGTGTAGAGGAGTACGGTATTTTTGTAGAGCTTGCTCCAAATCTTGCAGGTCTTGCTGAATACCGTGACGGTATTTATGAGGGACAGTGCTGTGCAGTTTATATAAAAAGCATTATACCGGATAAAATGAAGGTTAAGCTTGTTATTATCGACGCCTATGATTTTTCTCCCGATCTGAAATCACCGACATATTTTATAGACCCCGAAAAAACCAAAAGGCTTACATATTGGCGTTATTCTCCCGAGTCGTGCAAAAAGCTTGTGGAAACCGTATTCTAACTCCCTAAAATCATAATAAAAAATCTCCCTGAAATAGGGAGATTTTTTGAGTAGGTATCTGTTGATATCTTATTTGTTTTCTTCTATAATTTTGAATTCAAACCAGAAGGTGCTACCCCTGTCTACTTCACTTTCAACCCCGAAACGGCAATCGTGAATCGTAAGAATGTTTTTAACTATGGAAAGCCCGATTCCTGTACCTACACGGGCTCTGGAATGTACCTTGTCAACCTTATAGTATCGGTCCCAGATAAGAGGTAGCTCGTCCTCTGAAATTCCACATCCTGTGTCGATAATTTGTATTTTTACTAAGCCATCATAGACAGCTTGCTTAATCGTTACGGTCTTGTCCTCACCGGTGTAATTTATGGCGTTATTAACAAGATTGTATATTACCTGCAATATTCTTATTTCATCTGCAAAAATACACACATCCTCATTATATTCAAAGGTTATCTTGTATCCCTTGTGTGATATAAGATGCTCATATCTCTCAATGGACGACCGTACGGTTTTTGTAAGATTTATAACCCTGCAATTAAGCACCTGTATACCTGTTTGGAATTTAGAAAGGTCAAGCAGGTCATTTACAAGGGAGGACAGCCTTGCTGCCTCGTCTATTATTACCTGCATATTTTCCGGAGTGTTTTCGCCCGGGATATCTCGCATTACCTCACTGTATCCGGAAATCATGGTAAGGGGAGTACGCAAATCGTGAGATATATTTGCAATAAGCTCCTTTTGCATTTTATCTACCTTATTAAGCTCCTCTGACATATTGTTAAGTGTTTTTGCCAGCTCCACGGTTTCCTCTGTACCCGTTTCCTCAAATACAACTGGGATACCCTTGGATATTTTTTTAACATCCTTACACATATTTACAATTGGGGATGCTATTCGCTTAGATATTATGAGAGATATAATGCCTGTTACAGCTACCATTATTATGGATATAGATATAAGCTGTACCCTGAGGGTTCTTACTGTTGCAGACACAGGCTCAATAGAGGAGTTCAAAATATAAAAATATGTTTCTCCACCCTTTGTTTCCACTATGTTGGCAGAAATTATACAGTCAGTCAGATTATCCTCATTATCCTCATTCGTAGCCTCGGAATTATAAGCATTATTGTAAAAATCCTCTCTCGGTATAATTCGTACAAGGGAGCCGTCGTTCTTTAAGGTCTCCATATACCAATGCTTTATAATATCCTCGGAGGTCATTTTATGGACTACGCAGTCGTTCAGGGCGTGGCTGCTATACACAGCCTCTCCGTTTTTCGATATATTCAGCACCGTAAGGCAGGTTTCATGCTTGGAGGATATTTCCTCAAGTATGGGAATAAAGTTTTCGTTATCTATATTTGAATTGACAATCTCCGCAACCTTTTCCATATCATTGGTCTTGATATATCTGTACATACTCGTCAGAAAAACTGTCTGTGTTATCCAGAGGATAATCAGCATTACGCAAACGAGAACGAGCATTGATACAAATATACGGGACCGTATACTGGGAACAAACTTTTCCCTCTTGATTTTATTTTCTTTCATACTTGTCCTCGAAACGGTAGCCAACGCCTCTTATTGTAACGATAAGGTCATTATAGGAGCCAAGGCTCTTACGAAGAATTTTAATATGAGTATCAAGTGTTCTGTCATCGCCGAAAAAGTCATAGCCCCAGACATCGGAGAGGAGTCTGTCCCTTGTAAGAGCAACGTTTTTGTTCTTTATCATATAGAAGAACAAATCATATTCCTTCGGAGACATTTCTATTCTTTCGCCGTCTCTGTATACAATCCTTGCTGTAAAATCAACTACTATACCTCCACCGGCAAGTGTAACAACCTCATTTTTGGAATGAGAATCGGAGGAGGGCTTTGCTCTCTTCATAATAGCATCTATACGAAGCATAAGCTCCTTCGGGGAGAAGGGCTTTACAACATAGTCGTCAATGCCTATTTCAAAGCCGTTGATTTTATCATATTCCTCACCTCTTGCGGAGAGCATAATAATCGGAACATCGGATAGCTTTCTTATTTCACGGCAGGCAGAGAAGCCATCAAGCTCCGGCATCATAATATCCATAACAATAATATCGGCACCGTCAGTCTTGAATTTAGAGATAGCATCCATGCCATCAACAGCCTCTACAACAGAATGGCCCTCAAATTCCGCATATTTACGGATAAGGCTTCTTATCATTGTTTCATCGTCAACTATTAAAATCTTATACATTGTCATCACCTCATAAAAATAATATCATATTTGTTTACAAAAAGTCAATAGTGTGGAGTAATCATTATTATATAACCAAAATGCAGCACTATTTGTATGGTGCTGCATTTTGAAGGACCAAACCCGCATTCGGTCTTTATAAAAGGAGATTATTCTTATATTCTGAAAGCAACTGCTTTCTACGGTTTTATTATAATACTTCATTGTGAAATTTCAATGACGGAAGCTGAAAAATATTTTGAAATCATCTTTTTTTTATATGATTTTTTTGTGAAGTTGGCCTTAAGGTCGGCAGAGATTTTTATTAAAATCTTGCAAATTCCTTACAATTATGTGATACTATTATATAGAATGGTTAATATACATTAAAAAGGAGATTGTAACATGGCAAATATCTTGGTGGTAGAGGATGAATTTGATATAAACAGGCTTATATGCAAAAATCTGACCCTTACAGGGCATAAATGCAAAAGTGCATATGATGGAATAGAAGCCTTGAAAATAATAAATGATGAAAAACCTGAGCTTATTATTCTCGATGTTATGCTCCCGGGACTTACGGGATTTGAGCTGATTGAATATGCAGGGAATATACCCGTAATATTCGTAACCGCCAGAGCGGGACTTGAGGACAAGCTGAAGGGACTGAAGCTCGGTGCTGACGATTATATTGTAAAGCCCTTTGAAATGCAGGAGCTCCTCGCCAGAGTTTCCACCGTTTTAAGAAGGGTAAAAAGAGAAAATACTGTATTTTCATTTGACGATATAACAATTGATTTTGACAAGAGATTTGTTTGTCGGGACGGCGTAGAAATAAAGCTCACCCCTAAGGAATACGATCTTTTGGAAACACTGATATTAAACAGAAATATAGCCTTGACCCGAGACAGGCTTCTTAATCTTGTCTGGAATATTGATTTTGATGGAGATACAAGAACGGTTGATATTCACATTCAACAGCTGAGGAAAAAATTGGGTCTTAAAAACAGGATAGTCTCACTTTACAAAATAGGATATAGATTTGAACTATGAAAAGAAAATTCTTTGAAAAAACATATTTGCTGACTCTTATTCTTTTCCTTGTATTTTTGAATGTAAGCATAGTAGCCTTGTGCATTTTCACCTTTAACAGTAATTTGAGTGCTACTGAGGACTCCTGCATTGCGGAGAATTATGCTATTATGCAGGCATTTGAGAACGATGCTATAGGTCTCGGCTCCGAAAGTGGAGTACTTTTACAGATAAGCTACGGCGATTTTTATGCCGAAAAGGGAATATACTTAAGATTTGAGGAAAAGGGTCAGGAAACATTTTCAAGTATTCCTGCCGGTGTGACGATTCCGGCTGTGAATACTGTAGAATCCACTAAGGCCGATGATACCTATTATACCGTAATTACAAGAGTGACAAAGGACGGTAGATATACGGTGACCTATGCAAAGGATATAAGCTATCTCTACAGCGAATTCAGGGGGATGGCAATTGCATTTATCGCTTTATCAGTTCTTGCGTCATTAAGCCTGGCTATACTTCTTTATTTCATCCTTTTGAAGCTTTATGCACCTCTTTCCAAGCTTCGTGCCGTGGCAGGAAACATAGCTGACGGAGATTTTTCAACCCGTGCCGATGAGAGTGGAGGGGATGAGCTGTCGGTTCTTGCCAAGGATTTTAACCGTATGGCAGATAAGATAAATATGCAGATGAACGAGTTAAAGGCCGTTGCAACGCAACGGCAGAGGATGCTTGATGATTTGGCTCATGAAATGAGGACCCCTCTGACTGTTATACACGGATATGCAGAATATATTGCAGGAGCCAATATTTCAAGGGAGGAGCAAATAGATGCATCCGGCAGTATAATGCAAGAGGCAATGAGACTTAAAAGCATAAGCGAAATATTGCTTGATGATGCATTTATACGAGAGGGAAAAATATCCTTTGAGAGAATTGACACAGGAGAATTGCTTAATGGAGTTGCTAAAAGATATACTGTTCAGTTGAAGGATAAAAATATAGAAATATATGTTTCTCCCGATGCAGGTGGAGCTGTATCCGGAGATAAGATTTTACTTGAGCTATTGCTGTCAAACCTTACAGATAATGCCATAAAGGCGTGTAAAAACGGTGGAACAGTAGAGCTGGGAGCCTTATACGAGGATGGCGTGAGCATAATTTATGTCAGGGATAACGGAATAGGCATGACAGATGAGGAGCTGAAGCATATAAAGGAGCCCTTTTACAGAGCTGATAAGTCGAGGAGCAGAAGAAACGGTGGTACAGGCCTGGGCTTGTCTTTATGTGAAACTATAGCTAAGGCTCATGGCACGGAGCTAAGCTTTTCATCAAAAAAAGGAGAGGGAACCATAGCATATGTAAGACTTGGAAAATCTTACAAAACCATTACAAATTGATGATTTTTTTATTACATTTCAGCTGTAAAATATAATTAACAGCAGAAAGGAGAATTATGGCAGGATCTAAAGGATTATTTCTTCGTACCTTTATTACCTTAGTGTTAGCAATATGCCTGATGGCTATCAGCATTCTTTCTGTTTTTGGGCATACGCCTAAAAGCAGGAATATAAACGACAGCTATCTCCCATACATAGATAGCTCTAAATTTGAGGAGCATAAAACAAGAGAACAATTCGAAAAGAAATTCAATGTTTATACTCATTTACGGGAGAGTGAAGGAAAAAGCATAGCTACACTCTATTCCTCGGCACAGATATATGAGATAAGGCATAGGAGGAATAACGGCGAATGGTTTTACCTTACAGATGCTGAGGTGCTGTATCTTATCAGCGATACTATAAGCTTATTTGAAAAAAAGGATATAGTATGTATAATTGATCTCAACGGTGTTGCACATGCTTATCATGCTAAGGAAAGCACTAAATTCGATATATGCACAGTTATTATGAAGCGTTTAGAGGTGCTGTGCTCTGCATATTATGAGATTAAGTTTGATTACAAAAGTGATGCGTTTTTTATAATGAATGAATCAGTCACATATGTCAGTCAGTCATACTTAAGCGAAATGTATAGATACTTCAGGGGAGTTTATTTCGAGGGCTATACATTTACGGAGGATTGGTATATAGAATACCAGAATAATCTTAAAGCAGCACGAGGCAGTGCATTTCATATGATAAATGGCAGAATATATTATGTAAATGAGCTATCCAAGGCTACAAGAGACGATTTGATTATTGTATATTAAAGCTGAAGCCTAACAAAATTGCTGGGAAAATTATACTGCTATGTAAATAAGAATTTCGCATTTCCCGGCTGTCATATCTTAAAGATCCTTAATTTAAAATCCTGAGCTGTTGATGCTTTTGATTCTATAATGCCTTACAAATGGAGTACAGGCTAATGTAGATAAATAAACAACTGAAGGAGAAGAAAATGAAAAGGATCTTTTTGTTTGCCCTGATAATTGTGCTTTGTGTTACATCACTGACTCTTTCTGCCTGTGGGGAGGATAGTGATACAACAACATCGGACAATAATGTAAGCAACGGAGGTGAAGAGCCGCTTCCACCAAATTCACTTAAATTTACATTAAATATGGACGGCATGTCCTACAGTGTAACGGGAATAGGAACCTGTACGGATACGGTAATTGTAATACCGTCAAATTATAACTCCTTGCCTGTTACCTCCATAGGTGATTACGCATTTAAGGGATGCTCCGATATTACAGGAATTGTGATACCGTATGGGATAGAGAGCATAGGTGTACAGGCATTTAGTGGCTGTAAGTCTCTTGCTGAGATGAATATCCCCAGCACAGTAAAATCCGTATCGGTTGGTGCATTTAACGGATGTGTGGGAATAAGAGAAAATGTAGATGGTGTTATCTATGTTGACACATGGGCAATATCCTATGACGAGGAGATAACAGAGGCAACGTTAAGGGACGGTACCATAGGTATTGCCGATTCTGCATTCAAAAGCAGTGTTATAAGAAAGGTAACCCTCCCAAATAGCCTTAAATATTCGGGAGCATCTGCTTTTGAGGAATGTAAATGGCTTAATTTTGTTTACATCAGCGATATGTCTGCCTGGTGTAAAATAACATATGAAAATGAATTTTCTACACCCTTATGCAGAGCTAATACACTTTTTCTCAATGATGAAGTGGTCAGGGATATTGTTATTCCCGACGGTATAACAGAAATAAAGGATTACGCTTTTTGTAACTTGGGCTGTTATAGTCTGACTATTCCCGACGGTGTAAAATCTATTGGCAAATCAGCATTTGAGGGCTGTTATCTTATTTTTAAGCTGGATATTCCAAACAGTGTTACATATATAGGTGACTCTGCTTTTAGTGGCTGCAGCAATATTTTTACTGCCGGTATTCCAGACGGAGTTACATATATAGGTCCCTCTGCGTTTAAGGATTGTGTCAATCTTGGTGGTCCTAAGGAATTTGTAATTCCCACAGGAATTACGGAAATAGAGGAATCAGTTTTCAGCGGATGCAGCGGTCTTAAAAAAGTAAAGCTGCACGATGATATCACCATGATAAGAGCATCGGCCTTTGAGGGATGCACCTCTTTAGGTAGCATAACAATACCCGGTAAAACAGAGTCCATAGGAAAGAGTGCCTTTGCTGGATGTACCTCACTTACAGAGGCTACGATTCAAAACGGAGTGGCTTCTATAGGGGATAATGCTTTTGACGGATGTATCAGCTTAACAGCTGTTTCTTTGCCCGATAGTATTATGGATATAGGCTCCTCGGCGTTTTACGGATGCTCAGCACTGGATACTGTAGCTCTGGATAATATATCTGAAATAAAGGATAATACCTTTTACGGTTGCTCCTCACTTAAGAGCTTTACTATAAGCAATAGTGTTACAAAAATAGGATCGGGGGCATTCGGCAATTGCACCTCTATTACAGAAATGTATATTCCAAGCAACATTTCTCACATTGGAAACGGTGTATTTCAGGGTTGCAGCTCTCTTGAAAAAATAGAAGTATCCACAGATAACGGTACATACAAATCAATAAACGGCGACCTTTACTCCAAGGATGGAAAAAACCTTATAAAATGTGCAAATGATAAGTCAGACAGGACCGTAACCGTTTCCGACGGTGTTACAGTGGTGGAGGACTACGCCTTTAGTGGATGTAAATATATTACAGAGGTCTCCCTGCCGGATACTGTTACAAAAATAGGTGATAATGCCTTTTCGGGATGTGTACATCTCAGAAGCATTGTAATTCCGGATAATGTAAATGAAATAGGTGCCTCATCATTTATGGGCTGTTCCTCCCTTGTAAGCATTATTATTCCGGAGGGAGTGAAAAAAATAGGTCCTCAGGCATTTGCTGAATGTGAAAAGCTTGTGGAGGTGTACAATCTGTCACAGTCAGATGTATCCTTATATTTTGTGGGCGAAAAGATAATACATACATCAATTGACAAGGAAAGTATATTGGATGAGGTCGGAGATTATATTTTCATGACATGGAATGATAGCTATTACCTTATAAGCTACATAGGTGATGATACCGATATAACATTGCCTGATAGCTATAAGGGAAATAATTATTCCATATATGAATATGCCTTTGGCAACAATGATAATATAACAAAGATTACAGTAACAAACGGTGTTACAGCTTTTGGGGAGTATTCCTTCAAAAATTGCAAGTCACTTACGGATATAAATATTCCCGATAGTGCCACATCTCTTGGATTTGGAACCTTCTGGGGCTGTTCATCACTTAAGGAGGTAAGTATTCCGGACAGTGTTACAGAAATCGGAAGAAGCGTATTTTTTGATTGCACAGCTCTTGAAAGCGTTAATATACCTAATGGAATTACATTGATAGATAATTATACCTTCTCGGGCTGTACATCGTTAAAAAGCATAGTGATTCCCGATAGTGTTACCACAATAAATATATGTGCATTCAGAAATTGTATAGGACTTACGGACATTACTATAGGTAAGGGAATTAAATCCATTGAGGATAAAGCCTTTGAGAACTGTACAGGAATAACTAATGTAAATATAACAGATCTTTATGCATGGTGCAGTATCCCCGTATTTTACCTTCGTGGCACGCCATTCCATTATGACAGCCAGGTAAATCTCTTTATAAACGGAGAGCTTGTTACCGATCTTGTTATTCCGGACGGTATTGAAAATCTTACAGGTCTTTCGTTCTTTAACTGTGTTTCTATTGAAACAGTGTATATTCCCGACAGCGTAAAGTATATAGGTGTATGGGCGTTCAGCGGATGTACATCCTTAACCTCCGTAACCTTTGAAAGCACCGAGGATTGGAGCGTAAGAATAGGGCAGAATTCCGCCTCTATAGAGCTTGATGTAACCGATCCTGCAAAGAATGCTATTAACATATCAAAGGATCTGCCGAGTGAGGAAATGGGCTTTACAGGCTTTGAATGGAATCAAGGACTTATTGAAGAAGAATAAATAAAGGAGCAGGGCATTCCGAATGATGCCCTGCTTTTTGAATTTACAATTTATTTACAAAACAAAAACCTTTTGCAAATATGAATGATATATGATACAATAGAAAAAAAGCAAGGAGGCGTTTTATTATGATAAGGATACTTGTTGCAGAGGATGATAAGGATCTTAACCGGCTCGTCAGCTCTTCATTGAGAAATGAAGGATATGATGTCACTGCCTGCTTTGACGGTGAGGAAGCCTTAGAGGCAACGGAGAGGGTTAAGTATGATATGATTCTTACCGATATTATGATGCCAAAGATGGATGGCTTTGAGTTGGCAAAAAATATACGGAGCTTTGATAAAAATGTTCCAATTATCTTTATGACAGCGAAGGATGATAAGCCATCAAAGATGTTTGGATATTCCATTGGAATTGACGATTATGTTACTAAGCCCTTTGATATAGATGTATTAGTTCTTAAAATCAATGCAGTTTTACGCAGAGCTAAGATAGAAACGGATAAGCAGATAAAAATAGGTAATTTCACAATGAATACAGAGGAGCATACAGCTACTGTCGATGGGGAAGAGATCTCGCTGACGGTAAGGGAATTTGACATATTGTTTAAGCTACTGTCATACCCCAAAAAAACCTTTACCCGTTCTGCACTGATGGAGGAATTCTGGGATTACGATTCCTCTGCTACATCCCGCACGGTTGATGTTTATATGGCGAAAATAAGGGAAAAAACCTCTGTATGCGACGGATTTGAAATTCTGACAGTTCACGGTCTTGGGTACAAGGTGGTACTAAAATGAAGAACAGGAGAAGACGCAGTACCTTTTCTATTTCCGGTGCTATAGCTTTTTTTGCCCTTATAGCTATTGTAATGCAGATAGCAATTCTTACCTATGATTATATTGAGGATAGGACTGAAAGCAAAGGACTTATTGCAATTTTAGTGCTCGTTCTCATATTTATACTTTCAACTGTATGTACAATAACAGATTATATCAGGCGTAAAATAATGGTTGATAAGCCCGTTAAAAGAATACTTGAGGCAACTGAAAAAATTACAGCAGGCGATTTTTCCGTCAGGGTAGAGCCTGAGCATAAGTATTCTCAGTATAATGGGTACGATGCCATTATGGAGGACCTTAATAAAATGGCTGAGGAGCTGCAAAAGAGTGCAGTTCTGAAGACTGATTTTATATCCAATGTATCTCACGAGCTTAAAACACCCTTGGCAATTATACAGAATTATATAACTCTGTTGCAGGACGAAAATCTTGACAGAGAAACAAGACAAAGATATGTAGCAACAGTAAAACAGGCTTCCCGTAGGCTTACTGACTTGATTTCAAATATTCTTAAGCTTAACAAGCTGGAAAATCAGGATATCACAACAGAGTATGAAAGAATCAACCTTACGGAGATGCTTTCGGAAGCAGTCCTGAGCTATGAAGGGCTCATAGAGAAAAAGAGACTTAATATAGATTGTCAGCTTGACGATGTGATAATATATTCATCCCCCAGTTATTTGGAAATAGTATGGAATAATCTTATCTCCAATGCTATTAAGTTTACTGAGCCGGGTGGCAGTATAAGTATCATCCTGAAGGAGCATATTGATAGCGTAGTGGTGTCAATTAAAGACACAGGGTGCGGTATTTCAAAGGAAACCGGCAAGCATATATTTGATAAATTTTATCAGGGAGATACATCCCACTCAGGAGAAGGAAACGGACTTGGTTTGCCTCTTGTGAAAAAGGTTATAGATATTCTCGGAGGAGAAATAACGGTGAAAAGTGAAATAGGAAAGGGAAGTATCTTTACTATTACATTAAAGGGCGTAAATAGCAATGAATAAGCTTATCAAATGGCTTAAAACCCCCGGTGGAGTGTGGCTTATTTGCGTTTATTTGATAACTCTTGTATTTATAACCGGAGCAATGATATTTGTATTTAACGAAGCTGACGGAATACTTACTGTATTTTCATATATTGTTTATTCTGTTGCTTTAATCGGACTGACATATTCCGTATATACCATTGTAATATACAGAAGAAAGATTCATTTGAATACTATAATGATTCTAAAAAAGAGCAGCCTTATTCGGGAAATTATAGACAGCTACGGATATCGAACTATTTTTGGCGTTGTGTTGTCCTTAGCTGCAAGTATTGTTTACGGTATTATAAACGGTGTTTTAGGCATCTTGAGTAAATCGGTTTGGTACGGTTCTCTTTCTGCATACTATATATGCTTGGTTTTTATACGCATTGGTGTTCTTGTTCGCAACAAAAGGAGCAAGGACGGCAGTCTTGCGGAATACAAGAGAGCAGGGACTTACAGAAACAGTGGAATTATGCTCCTCTTATTGAATACTGCTCTTTCGGTTGCTATCGCACAAATGATTTTTGACGGTATGGGATTTATTTACAGTGGTATTATGATATATGTATCGGCTACATACTCGTTTACAAAAATAGGCATAGCTGTTTATAACTTTATAAAAGCACAAAAGCAATCAAATCCTGTTATTGAAATTGCAAGAAATATAAGCCTTGTAGATGCCGCTGTTTCCATATTATCACTCCAAACAGCAATGCTTGTTACCTTTTCACAAGAAAATATAGATATTTCATTAGCCAATACTCTTACAGGCAGTGCAGTAAGTCTGCTTTCATATTTTATGGCTATATTTATGATAGTCAAAGGGAATAAAAAAATAAATAAAATTAAGTTGGAGAATATAAATGGACAATAAGGAATTTGAATATACCTATTCAGCTCCCACAGAGGCGGAAAGAAGGGAGATTGCAAACATAAGAAAGCAATATGAGACAAAGTCAGACAAGCAGATAAAGCTTGATAGAATAAGAAAGCTTGATAGCTTCGTGCAGAATTTTTCTATGACCTTGTCGCTTATAGTAGGTATTATGGGAGCTCTTATATTTGGACTTGGAATGTCTATGATACTTGCCTGGGATATTATGGTCTTTGGTATCATCGTGTGTATTATAGGTGCTGTTCCTATGGTGGCTGCATATCCCGTGTATGTTATTACATTAAGAAATAATAAGGAAAAGTACGGTGAGGAAATCTTACGTCTTTCCGAGGAGCTTTTGGACAAATACGATAATGGTTGATATTTACCGATGTTATAAAAAATAAATATTGAATCTTGAAATTTTTGACAAAATATGTTACAATGCAAATAAAATTATTGTAACAGTTAACTGTTTGAAAGGAGTAAATATGAAAAAAATAGTATCTATTATTTTAATTTTAGTAATGCTTTCTCTTTCTCTGTCTATGTTTTCTTCATGTGGTAACGCAGAGCCCGAAGAGGGAGAAATAACAAGAATGACAGTAGATATCAATCCCAGCGTGGAGTTCATTATTGATGATCAGAACAAGATTGCGTCGGTGACAGCTCTTAACGATGATGGAAGCATACTTATTGTAGGTGAAGCCTTTATCGGGAAGACCCCCGAGGAAGCGGTTGAGATGATGGTTTCGTTGGCTTCGGAAACAGGATATCTTGTAAAGGGTAATGTTGAGTCAGGTGAGAACACAGTTAAAATTTCCGTTTCCGGAGATACGGATTATTCTGATCAGCTTAAGGAAAATGCTCTTAAAGCAGCAGAGGATTCCTTAAAGGAGCTTGACATTGAGGGACAGGTAAAGCAGGTTGAGGCTCTTGACATAGAGGCTCTTCGTGAGCTTGCTCTTTCTACATCTCTATACACTGAAGAAGAGATTAACGCTATGGATGAAAAACAGCTATACAGCGTTATTTCCCAATCTAGAGTGGAAACAGCTCTTCTTTTGACTGAGGATATGAGAAACGCTTACTATTCCGCTAAGGAATACGAAATTTCTTTTACAAAAAGAGAAGAGACCGCTAAGGTGATAAAATCAATGGGTATAAGCTACAGCATTGTGCACTCTGCCTATAAGTCTGCTCTTGATGTTTACAGCCAGGCTATTACGGATATAGAGCAATTCAGATATGATATGCTGATATCACCTGATTCACAGTATCAGAAATCTCTTATTGCACTTCGTGAATCCAAGATTGAGCTTTTGAAACAAAAGACATTTACAGCCTCTCTTAATGTAAACGGTCAGGAATACGCTTCCGCTGTGGCAACTCTTAAGCTTACCGAGGAAAATTACAATAATCTTCTTAAGGCTTATGAGACTCTTGGAGCACAGGTAAATGCATCCTTGGAAGCATTGATTGCAAGCTTGAAGCAGGCAGAATCGTATCTTATTCAGCTCGAAAATACATTGTTTGATGACAATATTGAGGCTAAGCTCCAGGAAAAAGCAGAGGATATAGAAGCGACTCTTAACAGTGCTAAGGATAAGTTCTATGAGGATTTTGAAAAAGCACACGCTGACGATATTACATCTATGGAGACCCAGCTTCTTGAAAAGAAGAATCAGCTTAAAAGCGAAATAGAAGCATAAAAATTACTTCGGTTTGTATTGATTTTTACTTATAATAATAAGCAAGTATGTGGGATACCGCATACTTGCTTTTTAATTTCATGGGGATTATTATTTGTATTATCTACTGGTTTTACATTTCTTTTACAATTATTTATCA
Organism: Clostridia bacterium; assembly: GCA_017451485.1. Taxonomy (GTDB): domain Bacteria; phylum Bacillota; class Clostridia; order Oscillospirales; family CAG-272; genus RGIG2000. The sequence goes on from JAFTOG010000007.1 coordinate 44,727, forward strand.
AAACACTTACGGATTTTTAGCGTTTCAAAAACAATCGGTGTGTATAATAACAGCGTAAACTAAATCAGTAAGAAATATGGAGGAACAAAAATGACGAACGAAGAAAGAACAGTTGAAAAAATCCGTGCTCAGTATCAAGCAAAGGAAATTACAGAGGTAGATAAGCTCAAGCAGCTTGACAAAGAGGTTAAGCGTCCTGTTAAGGTATTTTCGTATACATTCGGTACAGCAGGCTCCTTAGTGCTTGGTACAGGTATGTGTCTTGCAATGGGAGTTATTGGAAGCATGGTAGGTGTAGGAGTTGCCGTAGGATGTGCAGGTATAGCTATGGTATCATCCACAAAGGCAGTTCACGATAAGCTTCTTGCGAAGAGAAAAAAACAGTATTCCGAAAAAATATTTGAAATGTCCGACAGCATACTTAACAAGCAGGACTAAGATACAAAATAATAAATAAAATAATAAATTAATAATATAAATAAAGGAGAAAATTATCATGGGAAAGATTAATAATTTTTTTAAGAAGGCATTTGGAGATATGAAGGAAAGTGCAAAGGCTCAGCACGAGGTTGACAAGGCTAATTTCGAGGCTGCAAAGGCAGAGTCTAAGGCTACTTGGGAGGAAGCTAAAATGTCTCCAGCAGGCAGACAAGCACTTATGCAAAAGGAAAGAGATGAGCAGATTGCAGCGGCAAAGGAAAGAACAGCTGCAGCTAATGAACGCATCGAGTTTGCAAAAAAGAACAAATAAAATAAGAGGCACACTTGTGCCTCTGTTTCCCTTTAAGGAGTTAATATGAAAAGAATATACAGGTACAAGGCAGGCAAGAGAGAAATAGTAAATGAAATAAACTACATACCTGTCAGATATATTATTGCTATGATGATAACTGTATTTGAGATTTTGACAGTTATAGGTGCTGTAGTGGCACTTTGCTATTTTGTTCCATATTTTTATATCCTTGCATGGGCTACGGAAATCGGTTGTGTCATTAAGATAATAGCATCTGAGGATAATCCTGATTACAAAATACCATGGCTTCTATTTGTTTTAATTTTACCCATAGGTGGCTTTATGTTATATCTTATGTTCTATTCAAGAAAGCTTAAGAAAAAATATATAAGACGGCTTGACGAGCTTCAGGAATATAAGGCAATAAAGGAAGACACTGATGTCTTGTGTAGGCTGGAGTCGGAGGATCCTACAGCTCACGGACAGGCAAGGATGCTGTGTAATATTTCGGACAGTCATATCTTTGAATGTGTAAAAACAGAGTATTTCACCTTAGGTGAGCATATGTATGCGAGTATGCTGAAGGATCTCAAAAAAGCCGAAAAATTTATTTTTTTGGAGTTTTTTATAGTCGAAGAGGGTAAATTTTGGGATTCTGTACTTGAAATATTGAAGGAAAAGGCAAAAAACGGTGTAGATGTAAGAGTTCTGTATGATGATATAGGCTGTATGAAAACCTTACCTGGCAATTATGCTAAAATACTTGGAAAATACGGTATAAAGGCAACACCATTTTCACGGCTCCGTGGACAGCTCGATAACGAATTTAATAACAGAAGCCATAGGAAAATAATGGTTATAGACGGTTATATCGGCTATACAGGAGGAGTAAATATAGCTGATGAATATATAAATGAGGTAAAACGCTTTGGGCACTGGAAGGATGTAGGTATTCGCTTAGAGGGGGAGGCAGTCTGGGGACTTACAGAGCTGTTTCTTACTGACTTCGGTATTAATTACAAAAGCATAATAGAAACTGAAAATAATCTCTATCCGGTACATAGGATGGAGGATAACGGATATGTAGTTCCGTTTGGCGACGGACCAAAGCCGTTATACATCAGGAATGTTGGAAAGAGTGTAATTGAGAACATTCTGGCATCATCTACGAGCTATGTGTATATAACTACTCCGTATCTGATAATAGACAACGAGCTTTGTACGGCTTTAGAGAACACAGCACTTCGTGGAGTGGATGTGCGTATAGTTACACCCCATATTCCGGATAAAAAGCTTGTGTTCAGCATGACAAGGAGCTTTTATTTAAGGTTAATTCGTGCAGGGGTAAAAATATACGAATATACTCCCGGATTTATTCACGCAAAGACTATAGTAAGTGATGACAAGTATGCTGTAGTAAGTACAATTAATCTTGATTACAGAAGTCTTGTACATCATTTTGAAAATGGCGTATGGCTCTATAAATGCGACTGCATAAGGGATATATACAACGATATAAATGCTACAATAGATAAAAGCGAATTAATAAAAATAGAGAATCTTAAAACAGGACTTATCGCAAGATTTGTCCGTTCATTGATTCGAATTTTCGCACCACTTTTATAATTTTTTTGAAGAACAGTTATGCTTTTTTAGGGATAACTGTTCTTTTTTTGGGAAATATGAAATTGATATTGACAAAAAAACAAAGCTGTGCTACAATCGTATCAACAGCAAAGACGAGAAAGAGTAAGTAAACAAGGCTTTTACAGAGAGATCCATCATCCTTTTAAGATGTGCTGAGAATGGATAAAGACGAATTTACCGAACATGGTCTCCGAGCTACGCACCGAGTCATAATGATTAGGCTGCGTCGGGTTCGCCCGTAACAGCGATAAAGTTTCGATAGATCATTTCCTATCCGAACTTGATAAGGCCTGCTACCGTGAGGGGTAGGTGAAATAGGGTGGTAACGCGTGGGTTTTACTCTCGTCCCTTTGATTAGTCAGGGGGTGAGGGTGTTTTTTATTTCAAACAATAAATCTGAATGTTACTAAACTATAAAAAGAAATGAGGTATTTATTATGACAAACATTGTAATTAATGGAGCTTGGCCGTATGCAAACGGCTCACTCCACATCGGACATTTATCGGCACTTCTCCCGGGAGATATTTTAGCTCGTTATTTCAGAGCGAAGGGAGATAATGTATTTTATGTTTCAGGAAGTGATTGCCACGGAACGCCCATAACCATAAGAGCAAGGCAGGAAGGGATTTCTCCTCAGGATATCTCCGATAAGTATCATAAGGAGTTTTGTCAGGTTTTTGAAAGGTTGGGGTTCTCATTTGACCTTTATACGAAAACCTCTGATGATTATCATAAGAGCTTTGTAACGGATTTTCATAAAAAGCTGTATGAAAGCAAGTATATCGAAGAAAGAACGGTTAAGCAGGCATTTTGTAATACCTGTCAGAAGACTTTATCGGATAGGCTTGTTATTGGAGTTTGTCCATATTGTGGAAGAAAAACTCAGGCAGACCAATGTAGCTATTGTGGAGCTGTCTTAGATTCGGAAAGTGTTACTGAGGCTGTGTGCTCAGAGTGTAATACAGGGCTTGATTTTATTGAAACAACTCAGCTGTTTCTTCTTATTTCAAAGCTTAAGGGAGAGCTTACTAATCTGTTGGAAAGTCATCCGTACTGGAGAAAGAACGCTATTGCATTTACAGGCAGATATATAAATGAGGGATTGCGTGACAGAGCAATTACCCGTGATTTGGATTGGGGTATTGATGTGCCTAAGACAGGCTATGAAAATAAGAAAATTTATATTTGGGCTGAAAATGTACTTGGTTATTTTTCCGCAACTTCAAGATTGTGCGAGGAAAGAAATGTATCCTTTGAAGATATTAATGGAGAAAATTCAAGACATTATTATGTTCACGGTAAGGATAATATACCCTTCCACACCGTTATTTTACCGTCGCTACTGCTTGCACATGGAGGGGGATATAAGCTTCCCGATGAAATTATTTCGAGTGAGCATTTGACATTAGATGGAAAAAAGCTGTCAAAAAGTCAGAATTGGGTAATATTAGCAAAAGATATCGCACAAGAGTTCAATCCCGATTCTGTAAGGTATTTCTTTATAGCAAACGGACCGGAAAAACGGGATACTGATTTTTCGAGAAGAGAATTCATAGAGCAGAACAATACTGAGCTTGTGGGAGCATGGGGAAACTTGGTAAACCGTACTCTTGCTTTTGCAAAAAAATATCTTAATAACAGCTTCGGAGATTTTACTCCGAACGATGAATTGAGAAAAAAGATTAAGCCTTATTTTTCAAGTATCGGAGAGAAGATAGAAAAAGGTAATTTCAAGGAAGCCTTAGATAGCTTGTTTGAGCTTGTTCGATACGGTAATAAGTATTACGATACCTGCGAGCCGTGGGAAACAAGAAATACAGATATAGAAACATGCAAGGATACAATTTACAATTGCACATATCTTATAGGCAATCTGGCAATACTTCTTCAGCCCTTTCTTCCTTTTTCGTCAGATAAAATAATCCGCTGGCTCGGTCTTTCAAGAGATTGGAGAGAGCAGACATATAAGCTTCATAGCCTTCCCGACGACTTTGGTATATTGTTTTCAAGGATAGAGAAATAAAAAACGGACGCCACTATAAGCTATAGTGGCGTCTCACTTTATATATTTTCAAATATCTCCTTAAGTAATGCTATCTCTCTTGCATATCCGTCAAGCTCGTTGGGAGTTTCCAGGCAGATGGGCAGGGAAGCGATAACGGGATGAGTAATTATTCTTGTTACACCCTCGATACCGAGATAGCCGTCACCGATTTTTTCGTGTCTGTCCTTATGGGCAGAGAGAGGATTTTTGCTGTCGTTCAAGTGTATAGCCTTAAGGTACTTAAGACCGATTATCTTGTCAAATTCCGTCAGTACCTTGTCGGGATCTGACGCAATATCGTAGCCTCCGTCGTGTACATGGCATGTATCAAGACATACGCCAACTATTTCCTTTTTGTTACACCTGTCGAGCATTTCTCGGATTTCCTCAAAGCTTTTACCTATTTCCGAGCCTTTTCCTGCCATTGTTTCGATAAGAATCACGGTTTTTTCGGCAAATTCGGAAATATAATTTATGGTGTCGGCAGTCTTTTCAATTCCGATTTCCACACCCTGTGACACGTGGCAACCGGGGTGAAAATTATAGTATGCTCCACTTAGTTTTTCCAAAAGAGTGACATCCTCGGACATAACCTTTTTTGTGTAATCTCTCAGATTCTCGTCTGCACCACAGGGATTTAAGGTGTACGGTGCGTGGGCGATAATTGGTGCAAACTCGTTTTCGTTAAGTATTTTGTTAAGTGCCATGATATCACTGTCAGTGGGATACTTAAATGAACCGCCACGGGGATTCCTTGTAAAAAACTGAAAGGTGCTTGCCCCTATGGAAAGAGCAGTCTTGCCCATTTTTTCATAGCCACCCGAAACAGAGAGGTGGCATCCAATATTAAGCTTCATAAATCAACCTACAAAGTCAAATTCAAAATCATACATGGAAACAGTATCGCCGTCCTTACAGCCTGCCTCACGGAGCTTGTCAATTGCACCACTCTTAAGAAGCACACGCTGGAAGAACATAAGTGACTCTCTGTCCTCAAAGTTTACCTGTCCTACAAGATTAAATAGCCATTCTCCCTCGCAAACATATACACCTCGGGAGTCCTTAGTGATTGTGAATTTGTGGTCATCTCCACCAAGGAATTTATCCTCAGGCTCATAATCCGACTCGTAAATTGTAAGGGGAGGCAGCTCCTCAAGACGCTTAACAACCAGGCTTGTAAGCTCGTCCGTATTTTCACCTGTATAGGCTGAAATGTATATAAGCTCCCAGCCTCTTTCGTTAATATAAGACTCAAAGGATTCTATATCAACAGTATTTCTGTCGAGGGAGTCTACCTTGTTGGCGACAATGATTCTCGGACGCTGTGAAAGCTCGGGAGAGAATCGTTCAAGCTCGGTGTCTATGGTTTTGATATCATCAATGGGATTTCTACCTTCAAAGCAAGATATGTCTACAACCTGAAGAAGCAGACGGCATCTTTCAATATGGCGTAAAAATGCATGACCGAGACCTGCCCCATCAGAGGCACCCTCAATAAGACCGGGAATATCAGCCATTACAAAGCCTACACCGTCCCGTATTCTCACAACGCCAAGATTTGGAGACAGGGTAGTGAAGTGATAGTCTGCAATCTTAGGTCTTGCATCACTGACTGCTGCAAGAATTGATGATTTACCTGCACTGGGCAGTCCTACAAGTCCCACATCGGCAAGCATCTTAAGCTCCAGGGACAGCTCCCATTCCTCACCCTTTGTACCGCTTTTGGCAAACATGGGTATCTGGCGTGTAGCTGTGGCAAAATGCTTATTACCCCATCCACCACGGCCTCCCTTAGCACATATCCAGTCCTCACAGTCGGACATATCCTTGAGGATTTTTCCACTCGCCTCATCTCTGATTACTGTACCGTTGGGTACCTTGATTATGATATCCTCACCGTTTTTACCGTGGAACTTTGCACCTGCACCGTCTCCACCGTTTTCGGCTACGAATTTTCTTTTATATCTGAAGGAGAGAAGAGTATTATCTCCTCTTTCAATTCGGAAAACAACATTTCCACCGTGGCCTCCGTCCCCTCCATCGGGACCACCCTTGGCAACATACTTTTCACGCCTGAAGGAAACGCATCCGTTTCCACCGTTGCCGGCTTTTACATAAATTTTAACCTTATCAATAAACATTTTCTATCACCTTGATACCTACGCATTTTACTTTGGTTGATGGAGCATAATCCGGGAATCTTATTTCAAGCTCGGTACCGGGATCAACCGTCTGTCCTCCTACAGTGTAGGATCTGTTGCTTCTGTACGCACTTGATTGAATAACAATAGTTGCACTTCCGTCATCGGAAATGGAATATTTTTTAACTACCGTTCCCATAGTTACAGAGCCATCGCTGCTCTTTACAGGATCTCCGGATGCAATTTTATGGAAATACTCTGAGGGTACATTATCTATTTTTACTGTGTATTCCACATTTACCTTTGTGGCACCGAAGTTCTCAAGGCTGTAACCGAAAACATGTGCATACACAATGTAAGCTACAAAAAACAAGAATACAGCCAGTATAAGAACATCCACTATGTTGAAGGAGGTTTTTTTCGCTTTTCCGGTTTTTTTACGGTCTGTCATTGCTTGTATCCTCCATTTTGTCATCTACTACCCGTATAAATTCATTACTGTTCATAAGCTCCTCAAGAGGACTTTTTTTAGGTGCCACCTTTGATTTTCTATACGGAGCACGAACATATTTTCTTTTTGGAGTACTGTTTTTTATGAGCTCTGACGGGATAGCGATATCAACTGAAGCAGAGGTTATATCAACATATATCTTTTCGGGTTTATTAAGCTCTCTTTCAATTTTACAGTATGAAAAGGTAAGTCCCATAGTAATAAATGTGATAAATACAAGCTCCGGAGACTTTAAGGAATAACAGAACATTCCGGCAACAAGTATACCAATAAATGAAACAAATCCTGCAACACCGTTGACTCTTCTGTGCTTATTTTTTGCCTTAACACAGAAGGAAAGGGCAAGGATTAAATACATTACAGCAAGGGATACAAGAATAATTATTCCGAGTATGCCGAAGCTTGCCAGCATCTGCGAATATAGATTTCCAAGATTTGCGGTTCCATTTGCAGATATACCAAGCTCCTTTAATGCTGCCGACAGGTTTTCTTCACCGATTCCTATTCCGTATGGACGGGAAAGGAATATTTTACCGGTTAATGACAGCATTTCGCTTCTTGCATTGCCTGTTACCATAGATACAGAACCGAATTCATTAAGAGCCTCAAGCATATTTGAGGGTAAGGAATAGTACAATATGGGAACAGTAGCTCCGATTGCAAGTATTAAGTAGATGAAGTTTCTGTTGTAGATCAGAAGGAACAAAAGTATTTCAACTCCTACTGCTATCAGTGCAGGCTTGGATTGAGCCATAGTGATACAGATAAGAGTGATAATAAGTGTGAATATACCGAAAAGACGGTGAGGTATTCTGGTGGCTGATGAAATAAGCAGAAGGATAAAAGGAACTGACATACAAATGTAAAGAGCAAATACATCCGCATCATAGAAAGAGGATGTGATTCTTTCCTTGATGTTGGAAAATGCTTCTATACCCTGCCAGGTAATACCTAATTTACCAAATGTGAACTGAAGAATACCTACCACAGAGGTGAGAGCAACGGAAATGGTAAGTGCGGCAATACATCTCTTGTACTGATCCTTTGAACGGATGAGATTAGCTACTGCAAAGTAACAAAGAGCAAGAGCCATATTTGTGAGAACACTCATATGAGCTGTGCGAATGTCGGTTGAAATACCGTATCCATAAGCAAAAAGAACGAATATCGCAACAACAAAAATGTCATAAAGCTCAAATTTGAAAGTCCTTTTGCCTATAAGATACTTGATTATAAAGCAAATATCAACATAAAGGGTTAGTATAATGAGGTGAGTAATTGCAAGAAACGGCAAAAAGAACAGCAGAAGCACAAGTCCCGTTTCAGGTGTTGAGAGCACCATGTATGCAATAATGGAAATCACCAATATCATAATTACAGACCTTGGTCCCATTATATGAGAAAGTATACCGAGTAATACACCGACAATAAGAGATACATTTGGTGCAGAGTGGGTTGATTGCTCCTTAGCACCACGGAATCCGTCCTTTTTAATACCTAACCAGCTGAACAGTACTGCCCGTAGTGGCGTACAGTCCAGGGTACAGGAAGCAAAGGAACGGGATGAAAACATCAAGGGAACAGAGCATACACACAAAATAATTCCCATTACAAGAGTTGAAAAGGGAACGGTGAGCACAGAAATAAAGCTTTGAACCGGGTACATTATAAACATAATGAATCCCATAGTGAACATTGCTATACCGTAGTCACGCAATGAGGTGCGAAGTAAATGATTCATAAGCACTGGAATTTTATTTACGAAAAAGCTTCGTTCAAAAATTCTTGCTATCCGTCTTTTAGCTTCAAACCTTTTTTTATTCATTGTATTTGATTTTCTTTTGCCCCTTATCTTGCTTTCAAATCTTTTGTTCATTTCATCGTAAGAGGAAAAGAACCTACCGATAAAGGAGTTTTTCAGCTTAGAGAACACCCAGGAGCTTGCACGGTCAAATTTTGACCTTGTTACGGGAGCCGGGTTTTTTTCGTTTTTGTTTACCAATTTATCACATCCAATACAAAATACTTGCTTGAGAAATTGCGAGTTTTCAGATAACCGTGTTAATTATCTACACTTGCAGACACTTTTTTCTTTTTCTTTGGCTCCTTTATAGGATGCTCCAACATATACTTTTCGTATAAATCCGGGCGTCTTTCCTTAGTTAGCTCGAGGGATTTTTCAAGACGCCATTTATCAATGTTTCCGTGGTGACCGGAAAGAAGAATTTCCGGTACCTCCTTACCGTTAAACACGGGTGGACGGGTATATTGGGGATATTCCAGGAGACCGGAGGATATGCTCTCGTCCTGGTAACACACCTTATCGGAAAGAACTCCGTCAATAAGTCTGGATACGGCGTCTACTACTATGCAGGCAGGCATTTCTCCACCTGTAAGCACATAATCGCCAATTGATATTTCCTCGTCAATTATTTCATCAATCACTCTTTGGTCGACACCCTCGTAATGACCGCATAAAAGTATAAGATTGTCGTATTCCGACAGCTCTTTTGCCATATTTTGGTCGAATATTCTACCTCTTGGTGACATATACACGGCTTTTGTCCTGCCTTCCGGTAGAGAAGAGTATACAGCCTTGTAGCAATCATAAATAGGCTGTGTTGCCATAAGCATTCCCATACCTCCCCCATAGGGAGTGTCATCTACCTTTCTGTGCTTGTTCGTTGTGTAATCACGAATGTTATGGGTATTGACAGATATTATTCCGTTTTTCTGGGCTCTGCCTAAGATACTTTCGTCCACTACAGAACGGACAAGCTCCGGAAACAATGTCAGTATTTCAAATCTCATTCTATCATTCCTTCAATGGGAGAAATATAAATTCCTTCCTCAATCGAAATTTCCTTTACAAATTCAGGTATTGCCGGGATGTATGATTTGGCTCCGTTACCACGGTCAATTACATAAACATCCTGTGCTCCGTAATTTGCAATCTCTTCGAGTGTTCCGTATTTTTCCTTAGTGTTGCTATCGTATACAGAAAGACCAATTAAATCGGCTATGAAGTATGAGCCCTCTTCAATATGCAAATCGTCCCTGTCGGCATATATCGTTTTCCCTCTGTGCTTCATCGCCTCATCGGCATCATTTATCCCATCAAGAAGGAGAAGAACGCCTGATTTGTACGGTGATACCTTCTTGAATTTCATTTCAATATACTCGCTTGTGGATTTGAAATATACTCTCTCAAGTTCAGCAAATACTTCATAGGAATCACAGTAATGGCTAACAACAAGACCACCGTTTAGTCCGTGTATTCTTGTGATTTTACCACACTCAAGATATTTTTTCATAGTGACAGGCCCCCTGCAATACACATAAATTTCCAACATATATTATAGCACAATAGTGGGCAAATATCAAGATAAAAATTTTTTTGTAAAAATTCAAAATTGCTATTGACATCGTGTATATATTATGTTATAATGCTTTCACCTCATGCAGAGGGTTCTTTTTTTGTGCGATTTTTTCGCACAGCATGGGCTAACCCCTTTGTAAAGAGGGAGGCACAATGCACGCTAAGTGCATAAATAATGGGGACAAGTCCCTAAATACTAAATGGAGGTGCTGAAATGAGAGTCAAAATCACATTGGCATGCAGCGAATGCAAACAGCGTAATTACGACACAAAGAAAAATAAGAAGAATGATCCCGACAGACTTGAGATGAACAAGTTTTGCCGTTTCTGTCGTAAGCACACCTTGCACAAGGAAACCAAGTAAGGAGAATCACAATGGCTGAAAAGAATGAAGTAAAGAAAGCAAAGAAACCCGGTCTTTTTGCTAAGCTCAGACAGAAGCTTAAGAATCTTAAGAGTGAATTCAAGAAGATTACATGGGCATCCAAGAGAACTACATTTAAAAGCTTTGGATTAGTTCTCGTATGTATCGTAGTTATCTCCTTGATTCTTGGACTTGCTGACAAGGGACTTAGTGAGTTGTTCAACTGGCTCGGAACATTAATATAAGAGGTACCGAGAATGAGTGATTTCAACGAACTTACCGCCGGTCAGAAGTGGTATGTCGTTCATACCTATACCGGTTATGAAAACAAGGTTAAGAGCACTATTGAGAGAGTAGTAGAGAACAGAAATCTTTCACATCTTATTTTTGATGTTAAGGTTCCCGTTGTCACCACTACAACAGTCGATGCTAAAGGAAAAGAAAAAGTAGTTGAAGAAAAATTATTCCCCGGCTATGTATTCGTTAAGATGATAATGAATGACGAGGTATGGCACATCGTAAGATATATCAGCGGTGTTACAGGCTTCGTAGGCCCGGGATCAAGACCTGTTCCCCTTTCTGACGAGGAAGCCCGTGCCATCAGCGGAGAGGAAACAGTTAAGGCAGATGCATTCAGCATCGGCGATAAGGTAGATATCATTGATGGAATTCTTGCAGGACATAGCGGAAAAATCAGTGAGATCTCCGAAAACATGCAGGAGGTTACAGTTATCGTTTCTTCAATAGGAAGAGAAATGCCTGTCAGCCTCGATGCAAAATGTATTAAGAAATCAGAAGAATAAGCGGAGCGGCCTGCTTAAGAGCCGCAAATTCGTGGGAGAGAGAAAATATTGGTCTCTCAACAGTACCACATAGGAGGAAATAATCATGGCAAAGAAAATTCAGGGTTATATCAAACTTCAGATCCCTGCAGGTAAAGCTACACCCCAGCCGCCTATCGGACCTGCTCTTGGTCAGTACGGCGTATCTATTCCTAACTTTACAAAGGAATTTAACGAAAGAACAAAGAACGATATCGGTTACATCATCCCTGTTGTAATCACAGTTTATGCTGACCGTTCATTTACATTTATCACAAAGACACCTCCGGCTCCCGTTCTTATCAAGAAGGCAGCAGGTATCGAAACAGCTTCTGCAACTCCTAACAAGACAAAGGTTGCTAAGCTTACAAAGGAACAGGTTCAGAAGATTGCTGAGACAAAGATGCCCGACCTTAACGCAGGCTCTCTCGAGGCAGCTATGAGCATGATCGCAGGTACAGCCCGTTCTATGGGTATTACCGTTGAGGAATAAGGATTAGGAGGTTATTGAGATGAAAAAGGGAAAGAAATATATCGCAAGTGCTGAACTCATCGAGGCAGCAAAGCTCTATGATCCTGCAGACGCAATGAAGCTTGCATGTGAAACATCCAAGGCTAAGTTTGACGAAACTATTGAAGTACATGTTCGTTTGGGCGTTGACTCCAGACACGCTGACCAGCAGGTTAGAGGTGCTGTAGTACTTCCTAACGGTACAGGTAAGAAGGTACGCACACTCGTATTTGCTCGTGGCGACAAGGCTAAGGCAGCTGAAGAGGCTGGTGCAGATTATGTTGGTGCAGAGGATTATGTTGAAAAGATTACTAAGGAAAACTGGTTTGAGTTTGATGTAGTAATTGCAACTCCCGATATGATGGGCGTTATCGGCCGTCTCGGTAAGATCCTTGGTCCTAAGGGACTTATGCCTAACCCCAAGGCTGGTACAGTATCTATGGATGCTGCTAAGGCTGTTCTTGAGGCTAAGGCTGGTAAAATTGAGTACCGTCTTGACAAGACTAACATCATCCACTGTCCTATTGGTAAGGCTTCCTTCGGAACAGAGAAGCTCACAGAGAACTTTGAGACATTGCTCGGTGCTATTATTAAGGCTAAGCCCGCTGCTGCAAAGGGTCAGTACATTAAGAGCTGCACAGTAGCTTCCACAATGGGCCCCGGTATCAAGGTTAATGCTGCTAAGCTTTAATTCAAAGCCAGACATAAATAAATTAAGAGGATCGCTTTCGGTCCTCTTTTTTTGTTTCCTTCCTTATTTATTATGTAGAAGAAAGAAATTAAATATAAAAAATCCTGTTACGATGCTACGCAACAGGATTATTTTTTTAGTTATAAAGCTTGTATTTAAGTCGCATGTTGTCGGCTATCATAGCAATAAATTCAGAGTTGGTTGGCTTTCCTCTGTTATTTTGAATAGTGTATCCAAAATAAGAATTAAGCGTATCAACATCGCCTCTGTCCCAGGCCACCTCAATAGCGTGACGGATAGCTCTCTCTACACGGGATGTTGTGGTCTGATACTTCTTTGCAACGGATGGATAGAGAATTTTGGTTACAGAATTAATTATCTCATTGTCGGAGATAGTCATAAGTATCGCAGTTCTCAGATACTGATATCCCTTGATATGTGCAGGAACACCTATTTGGTGTATAACCTTTGTTACTTGAGTTTCTATATCCTCACGGTTGGGCTTTTTATCTGGATCTTTACTTTCACGGGAACGGTAAATAGTATCAATATGCTCACATAGACTGGAGTAGTCAAAGGGCTTCATCAAGCACATAGAAGCTCCTGCATTAGTAGCCTCCACAAATACATTTTGGTTAGTAACCATTGATGCTATTATAAATGATGGTGGTTGGTCATTACCAAAATTGATTCCCTTTGAATTTTTGATAAGTCCTATTCCGTCAAGCTTGGATAACCATATATCTGCAATAACAATGTCGGGATGACTACGGCTTATTTTTATCAGAGCCTCTTCACCGTTTGTAGCCTCCTCAATATTGCGATAACCTTTTCTTATTAATGCTTCTTTTGTAGAATGTCTTGTTTGTATATTCTCATCAGCGACAAGAATTTTTGCGTTGGTTTCCATTCTTTCTCTCCTTTACGATATTTATATTTATTTATCATCTTTTGGTGATTTAATTATACCATATATTTACAGAAATTACAATAATTTCCAATTCGGTATATTTAACAAACTTTTTTACATAAATTTGGAAGAATTTACCAATTTTGCTTAAGCAAATATCGAAAAGGGTAGTTTTTACGCAGAAATGCTGTATCAAAAAATGGAATCTAATGATGCCTCAGCATGAATTCTCATTTCTTCTATCGAATTTAGTACAAGGGATTTTGATTCTTCAAATTCATAATTTGACCCATTCTTCAATTTTGTTCTAAGTACCACCAGATTTCTTTCTAACTCGTCAGAGACACGGTGAGGAATGGATAGGGCTATTACTATGTTTTTTTTCTTCCAAAATCTCCATAGCTCCTCTGCTTTAGCAGCTGATACCTCATTGCATTCTAATGAGTTAACTGTTTCATTCATGTAATTATATATTTTATTTATATATGCATAGTTCCAAATTATTACTCCGCATATAATAGCAAGTGTTAATATTGATATTGCAAATGATTTCATTTTTCTTCCTTATATATTATATTAGTTTCGCCCTCTTTGTTAAGAGTCATTAGGTAGATGCTTTTTAGGTCTATATTATGCTTAGCAAGATAATCGTAAAGCCAGCTTTCATCTTTTTTAAGATATCTAAGATCATTCTTGCTTATGTCCCCATCTGTAACAATGGCAAAGGGTAGAGAAGACGCTTTACTTGATTTTTTCAAATCTTCAACTGTTGCAGGTCTTTTTTTGTGTTTTGGAAAAACAGAAATTTGACCGTTTTGCTCTATAATGGCGTAATCTATATCGTTAATATCGGAATATCCACAGATTCTTAGCTCACTTAAAAGCTCATTTACGCTGATCCGTAGCTTTGATAGCTGTTTTTGGTCTATTTTACCATCTCTGATGATAATGCTTGGCGTACCAAAAAATAGTTTTTTAAGAGTTTGCGACTTTGTTACTAAAAATGATACTATTACTTCGGCACATAACAGAAAAATTACCGGTATAATGGAGTACGATATGGGTATAGATATATCTTGAATGGAATTTACAGCCAATTCGGAAATCATAAGCATAGTTATAAACTCGGATAACTGTAGTTCCCCGATCTGCCGTTTTCCCACAATTCTTACAGAAAAGAAGAAAATGAAGTAAATAATTGCAGTTCTTATAAAAATGGTAGCCATAAAATCCTCCTATAAATTTATTTTTTCTACAAAGTAATAAAAAATTCTAAAAAATAATAAAAAAACTCAAAAAAAATTCAAAAAAGGTATTGACAAAGTAAGAAGTAGGTGATATAATAGCAAGGCACTCTGCGGGAGCGAGTGCGAAAGATCCTTGAAAATTGAACAATGAAGAGAAAAAGTTTAAG
>JAFTOG010000037.1 GCA_017451485.1 Clostridia bacterium
ACAATATCCTAAATGGTGTTCTCGCATGTCCATTATAACACGAATTTTGAATTCTGCCGAGTAGTTTTTGTTTTTTCTTCCTGTTTTGCCCATAAAAAATATGCACCTCCAAAAGTGTCTAACTTTTGGGGTGCATATCAATTTACATTCTCTGTCTTTTTTGTATTAATACCGACTAGATTAAATAAAGATATTAACTATTCCTATAACAAATCCGATAAGTGCTCCAAGGTTAATAACAGCACCAAGCTCACGCTTCATTACAGACAGGCAAAGAGCCTCCAGCTCCCTTACGGACATGGCATTTACCTTTTTTTCAACAACCTCAGAGATGCTGATTTTACCCTTTATGGAGTCGAGAGCCCTTGATATCAGCTGCTCATATGCTATATCGAGCTTTCTTTGAACGGTGGATCTGTCAATCTTTCCGAAATCTATATTGTCGGCAAGGGGAGAATCAAATATCGAGTCGATCTTGCCCTTTGCCTTTTCGCTTATAATATCTATGCCCTCAGTCTCAATAAATTCGTTTACCTTTTCCTTAAGCTGTTCAAGAACAGAGGATATAAGATCATCGGTTATAAACAGACCAATCATACCCATGGAGGACTTTTTTTCCTTAATCACATCAAAGCCCTTTTCGGCAATCAAAGCACCTACATCCATTTCCTTTGCACTTTCGACCACCTTCTCTGCAACAAGGTTACATACCTTATCCTTGAATTTACAGGCTCCATCCTCATTTGTAAAGGTGAGAGATATTTCATTTGGACTTTTTGCAACAAGAGAGTCGGCCTTGTCACATACTGCATTTGTTACGGTTGCTTTTATATTATCGGAGCACAGCACGGATTTTAAGTCCTCCTCGGTAAAAAGCTCCTCCCCCACAGCCCTTGCAATAGCTCTTGCAAGGTGTTCTTTTCTTTTTGGAATTATTCCCGGAGTAAAGGGAAGAGTAAAACCAAAAATCTTTATTGGATAATATGGATGAAACAGCATTTTAACTGCTATATAGTTTGTAATATATCCTATTAATGCACCGATTATCGGTCCGGATAAATAGTGTAGAATCGTTTGTACGGTTTCCCAGTTCATAAAAAACACCTCCTCGGTCTTGATATTATTTTAACATATAATGCCAATAAAATCAATGTACATTGAAATTTTGTTATTAATGTGTTACAATTAATATAACTGGAATAATACGAGGTGAAATTATGGTAAAGCATATGATAGTCTGGAAGCTTGACGACCGGATAGAAAACAAAAATGAAAAGGCACTTGAGATCAAGACGGCTCTTGAGGGGCTTACAGGCAGGATAGACGGTCTTCTCAAAATGGAAATAATTATAGATAAGCTTCCATCATCCTCAGGAGATATTTTGATGGATTCTGAATTTGAGAGCAACGAGGCTTTAATGGCGTATCAGAAGCATCCTCTGCATGTGGAAATAGCAAACGGTATAGTTCGTCCCTCAGTCAGCCAGAGGCTCTCCCTTGACTATGAGGTATAAATATGGAAAAAAGATTTTCTAAATCCAACTGGGGGGCACTGTTACTGTTCGGACTTGTAGGGCAGATAGCCTGGAGTGTTGAAAATATGTATTTTAACCTCTTCGTGTTTGAAACGGTTGCTCCATCTCTTGACACAGTAACTCTTATGGTTCAGCTCAGTGGTATAGTAGCCACAGTGGCTACCCTTATTATAGGCACGGTATCAGATAAAATAGGAAACAGGCGTTCCTTTATATCCATAGGCTATATAATCTGGGGCATCAGCGTTGCACTCTTCGGATATATGTCTCCCGAGCTTACCTCGTCGGTTTTTAATATGGATATGGCAAAAGCAGTGTCCTTTACTCTCGGTGCTGTGGTTGTCGGAGACTGTATTATGACACTCTTCGGCTCCGGAGCCAATGATGCCTGCTTTAATGCCTGGGTAACAGATAATACAGAAAAGGAATACAGAGGAACGGTAGAGGGTGTTTTATCCATACTCCCATTAGCTGCTATGCTTATTGTTGCAGGAGGCTTCGGTATTCTTGTACAGGCTATGGGATATTCAACCCTGTTTTTGATTCTTGGCATTGTTATATCCTTGTGTGGCGTCGGTGGTATATTTCTGGTTAAGGACAGCCACAGCCTTGAAAAGAACGGAAGCTTAAAGGATATTTTCTATGGCTTTAAGCCCTCTTCAATAAAGGGCAATCTGCCCTTATACCTGACCCTGTGTCTTGTAATGGTATATGGCATAGCGTGTCAGACTTTTATGCCATACCTTATAATTTATATGAAGACCTATCTTGGTTTTTCGGTGATAGAGTATAGTGTGGTATTCGGTGCCTGCATTATTCTCGGTGCTGTAATTAATCTGTATCTTACCCGTTTGTCGGACAAAAGAGATAAGACACTTATGCTTTACATAGCAGGTGGAATTTTCACCGTAGGCCTTTTCGGTATGTATATTTTCAACTCGGGAGGCAAGACAGGATTGCTTATTACCTTTGGTATAGCCGGCTTTGTTATGATAACAGGATATATTCTCATATCAGCACTCTGTGGCTCTATAACAAGGGATTACACCCCCTCGGATGCGGTAGGAAAGCTCCAGGGAGTCAGAATGGTATTCAGTGTTCTTATTCCTATGGTAATAGGACCTATGATAGGAAATGCCATAAACAAGGCAAGAAATATTCCTTTACCCGACCTTGATTCTGCTGATACTATGACTACTCAGTTTATTCCTGCCCCTGAGATATTTTTGGCATCGGCGATTATATCTCTCTTAATGCTTGGAATAATTCCATTTCTCAGAAAAACAATCCGTAGTAAGTAAGGAGAAATAAAGTGAGATTAAAAACAGATTATAAGGTAGATATAATACCTCATTCGGAATATCCGAGACCTCAGCTCAAAAGAGGAGACTATACTATTCTAAATGGCTATTGGAGCTTTGCAAAAGCTAAAATAGAGGAGAGAGTGTCTGATTTTACAGATAAAATACTCGTTCCGTTTTCCCCCGAGGCGTTAAACAGCGGTATTGCCGAGGGCTTTACACTGGGCAAGGATGAAAAGCTTGTATATCAGCGTAGCGTGGAATGGGACAGCTCCCTTGCACAGGGTGTTACCTATCTTCATTTTGGAGCTGTTGACCAGGAATGTAATGTGTTTATAAACGGCAACAAGGCAGGGTACCATAAGGGTGGATATACACCATTCTGTATGGAAATACAGGACTACCTTAAGAATGGCGAAAATATAATCAGGGTAGAGGTTACTGATTTTACCGAGGGCTCCCATGGGGCAAGAGGAAAGCAGAGCTCTAATCCCGGAAAAATATGGTATACTCCACAAAGTGGAATATGGCAGACCGTATGGTTGGAAAATGTGCCTGAAATACACATAAAAGACCTGACGGTACGGACTTTTTATGACAAAAGCTGTGTGGAAATAACTGTTGACTGTGCAGGAAGCAATAAAATATCCGTTTATGACGGGGATAGAGAAATTATAAATGATACCTTTATGGGCACTATTAATCTTGAATATCCCTTTGAACCATGGTCACCGGAAAATCCGAAGCTGTATACATTCACTTTAGAAAATGAGCATGGAGACAGGGTAGAATCATATTTCGGTGTGCGTTCCTTTGGTATAGGAGAGGATAAATACGGGAAGAAGCGTTTAATGCTTAACGGTAAGCCGTATTTTATGAGTGGAGTTCTTGACCAGGGCTATTACAGTGACGGGCTTTTGACTCCTCCATCGGATATTGCTATGCTTGATGATATAAAGCTCCTTAAGAATATGGGCTTTAATATGGTCAGAAAGCATATAAAGATAGAGCCTATGCGTTGGTATTATTACTGTGATTTGATAGGACTTGTTGTATGGCAGGACTTTGTAAACGGTGGTGGAGAATATAAGTTCAGTCACATCGGTATAATGCCGTTTCTCGGCTTCAAGCACAGGGACAGCGACTATAAATATTTCTCCCGTGAGAATGAATCGGGCAGAGAGGAATTTATACAGGCAATGGAGGAAACTGTAAAAGCACTTAAAAATGTGACTTCCATTGGAGTGTGGGTACCTTTTAATGAGGGATGGGGTCAGTTTGATTCCTTTGAAATAACAAAAAGGCTTCTTGAACTTGATAGTACAAGAATAATAGATTCTGTTAGTGGTTGGCATGACCAGGGAAAAGATAAAACAACTCTTTGCAGTCTTCACACCTATTACACACCCTTAAGGGTTCCAAGGGATCCACGCCCTGTTGTTCTTAGTGAATTTGGTGGCTATTCTATGAAAATACCCCACCATGTGTACAGCGAAAAGGAATTCGGATATAAAATATTCAAATCCGAGGAGGAGCTGTGCCATGGACTTGAAAAGCTGTTTTTGAAAAAACTGCTACCACTTATTGGCAAGGGACTTTCTGCCTGTGTTTATACACAGCTATCCGATGTAGAGGAGGAAATAAACGGTCTTATTACCTATGACAGAGCCAAAATAAAGATTCCTCTCGATTTTATGAAAAAATTAAATTCAGAGCTTTATAAAGAGGCCGAAAGGATAAATTAAATTTAAGTCTCCCATATTTTTGTGGGAGACTTTTATCTTTTTATTGAAAAAATATTATATATATGATAAAATATAATTTAAGCATTAGCATGTAAGGATGTGATGGATATTAAAAAGTCTAATAAAAAACAGAATATACCATTGCTTTGCAACATAAATTCACCCACGGATGTAAAGGCGTTGTCCGAAAAGGATATACCGAGGCTTTGCAAAGAGATAAGAGAGGAGCTTGTTCTTCGTGTATCGGAAAACGGTGGGCATCTTTCCTCCAATCTTGGAGCTGTTGAATTAAGCGTAGCTATCCACAGGGTCTTTGATTCTCCTACCGATCACATTATTTTTGATGTTGGGCACCAGAGCTATGTTCATAAGCTTTTGACAGGACGAAGAGAGGAATTTTCAACCTTGCGTAATCCGGGGGGTATTTCCGGCTTTCCAAAAAGAAGCGAAAGCTGTCACGATGCTTTCGGTACAGGTCATTCCTCCACATCCCTTTCCGCAGGCTTAGGCTTTGCCGAGGCAGACAGGATGGACGGATCCTCTGCGTATACTGTTGTTGTTCTGGGAGACGGAGCATTTACAGGTGGAATGATTCATGAGGCATTGAATAACTGTAAAAAATCCTTAAGGCTTATTCTTGTTATAAACGAGAATGAAATGTCTATATCCAAAAACACAGGACTTTTTGCAAGGAATTTATCCAGACTCCGTGCCCGTCCGGGATACTACAAAACAAAGGGTGCTGTTGAGAAATTCTTTGAGCATATTCCTCTTGTAGGCAAACCGATAATAAAGTTTTTGAGCTTTATAAAAAGAAAGTTCAAGGCAATATTTTATGCAAGTAACTATTTTGAGCAGTTGGGCTTCAGCTATTTTGGTCCTGCCGACGGAAACAAGCCGGATGTGGTTGAGGATTATCTCCGTGCAGCAAAGGCAAGGGGAAAGTGCTGTGTAGTTCATCTGAAGACAGTAAAGGGTAAGGGCTATGAGCCGGCTGAAAAGAACCCCGATTCGTATCATGGACTCTCACCAAAGGGACACAATGCAGGTAATGATAGCTTTTCAGATTATTTTGGAAAAAAGCTATCTGATATAGCCTGCAAGGATGAGAAGATATGTGCCATTACTGCTGCAATGATGCAGGGCACAGGACTCTCTGCATTTAAGGAAAGACATCCGAAGCGTTTTTACGATGTGGGCATAGCCGAGGAGCATGCAGTAACCTTTGCCGCAGGTCTTTCTGCCAACGGATACAGTCCTGTTGTGGCTATATATTCTACCTTCCTGCAAAGGGCATACGATAATATAATCCACGATGTAGCATTACAAAAGCTTCCTGTTTTGTTCTGCATAGACAGGGCAGGTCTTAATTCACGGGATGGAGCCACCCATCACGGAATATTTGATGTGTCGTTTTTGTCTGAAATACCCGGTATGGATATATGGGAGCCTATAAGCTATGATAGCTTTGGAGCCATTCTTGACAGATATTTTGCAGATGAGAATAAAAAGCCCACAGCTATAAGATATCCGTCGGGTGGTGAGTATAAAATGGCGTGCGACTATATGAAAGACAAGGCTGTTACAAAAATAGCCGAGGGAGTGTACGCAGATTTTGACACGGATTCCGTTCCTGACAATGTGATTATTACCTATGGCAGACTATTGTGTGAGGCTATAAAGGCAAAGACGGAAAGTGGAGAAAGCGTTGGAATTATTGTAGCAGAGCATCTTTCTTCACTTGATACACTCGCAAAGGAGATTCTGCCCTATATCACGGGTAAAAATATCATTTTTGATGAGGAGGGTGTTTATAACGGCTCCTTCTCCATGAATTTGGCGTCAAGAATAAATGAACACTCGAAGGAAGAAAAAATAACTATTCTTGCTATACGGGACAGCTTCGTCGTGCAGGATAAGGATGAGCATATATTCAAGACAGCAGGCATTGATAAGGATGCTATCAAGGAGTGCTTTATCTGATATGGCAACAGTAGAGGAGGCACTCATAAGGCTTTCAAAATCAAAATTCCGTTCCTCCTTTCGCCTGAAGGAAACGGATAAGGAATATGTCAGGGAAAAGGGCTTGGACCGGGTCCGTTCCCATGCGTATGATATAATCACAAAGCGTCTTGCACCTGCCGTAATTGAAAATGACGGTAGGCAAACTCCGACAAAGGGCCACCCTGTTTTTATAGCTCAGCATGCCTGTGCTCTGTGCTGCAGAGGGTGTATGAGTAAATGGTATAAGGTTAAAAAGGGCATATCACTTACCGATACTCAAATAGAAAAGTGTGTGAATCTTATAATGGCGTGGATAGAAAAACAAATGTTATAAGGGGTTGTGCGATACGGCGACCCCTTTATAAATTAATGATATGAATTGAGGAATAAAAGAGAGCAAGATCAGAAGGTGATTAGCCTTTTACTCTTGCTCTTTCGTTATAGTAGCTTTTCAAATTCTTCCTTGGAATAAAGTATGTTTATGGCAGATAGCATGGCATTGGAGGTCATATCCTGTGGCAGATAAAGACGGCTGAGCAGCTCTTCTCTTTTCGCTTTACTGTCGGGTCTGCCACTTAATCCGTATGCGTAGAAATCAGCCTTTGTAATCGGCGTTTTATCCACACTCTCTTCACTGTTTTCGTCACAAAATGGGGAAAGCAAACGGATAAGAGTATCCTTATCTATGCCCTCGACTCCGAGTATTCCCTCCTTGGATGCCTCTGTCTTTCTTTTTTCCTTACCCTCCACCTTGGGAGTATAGAGATTAATTATTTTGTCGGGGCTAACGGCTGTTTTTATGTGGGAACGGATAAGATGCCCTCCACCGTCTGAGTCTGTTAAAAGAATTATCCTTCCCTCCTTTTGAGCCAGAGAACGGATAAGAGAAAGCTTTTCCGATTTGTTAAATATGCCAAAGCCCTCTGTAGTAATAACAGTAGCGTCAAAGAGAGAGGTTATTTTTATTTTGTCATACTTACCCTCGACTATAATTGGGTATTTTATTCTCATAGCTTTCTCTCCTTTCCGCCCTGCATTATAATCGGTTAGTTACCTCTTAAAATTAGTAGCATACTGATAAGTCTTTCAACGGGAATATATCCTGTTAAATTGCCAAAGGATTTTGAAGATACATCAGCCTCTCTGCACAGCTCCAATGACCGTTCTATTCTCTGAGGTGACATTTTTGCAATACGGTTAATGTATTTTCCAACCTTAAACTCGTGTATTTTAAGTGATGATGCTATTCTCTCTTTGCTCATACCCGATTTATACTGACGCATTACAGCATACATCTCCGTATACATTCTTATGACTGTATAAAGTATAAGATTGGGGGGCTCCTTATTGAGCTTCTGTCTCTTCAGCGTTTCAAACACCAATGCTTTTGAACCCTCTAACAGGGAATTGGTCAGCTGGAAGTCATCATACTCTACAGTCTTACAGCATACATCATCAATTATGGACTTGTCCTTTATGGATATTCCCTTCTGTAAGGCGTAGGAGCAAAGCTTTGCTATTTCGTTAGACAGTGCCCACATATCGTGTCCGCATATCTGTACAAGATAATCGCAGAGCTCCTGGTTAAATTCTACCTTCCCATGGGTAAAATGACGCATTATCCACGCTCTGAGTCTTGCACTTTGTGGGAATTTGAACTCAACTGCCTTAAGATGCTTGGTAAGAGTCTTGTACATTTCACTGGGCCTTTTAGGTAAATTGCCCTCGTCAAAGCCCCAGGTGTCAGCTCTGATTATAAGAATAGTATGGTCATATTCGTTAATATGGGATAGAGCATCGGTAAGCTCTGTCCATTCGTCCTTCTTAAAGGACTTAAAGTCCACTCCCCTGACCTCTACCAGCTTTTTCTCTGCCATCATAGGCAGGGTAGCTAATGCATTGATAAGAGCAGATGCAGAAAAATCCTCTCCGTACAGGACAATATGATTAAATTCATCAAAGCTACCGTCGAGAATAAGATTTCTTACCTCCTTAGAGTAAGAGTATTTGAGGTAATCCTCTTCTCCGTGGAAAAGATATCCGCCTGATAAGCTTTTTAATTCTTGCTTGAATTCATTTTCTGTCATATCGTATCAATTTCCATTTTCATAACTGTTTTTTGTGCACAGGAGCCACCTATCTCTATAAGATATGTTATTTCAATATATTTCAAATCGAAAAGTCGGTTGTCTATCTGCTTTGTAAATATACAAAGCTCTATAGGCATCACCTCGGTATTATAGACGCAGGTATGGCGAAATCCCTCCTTGAAGCACATTATTACACTGACAGCTCCCGTACGGGCAAGATTAATATCCTTGGGGGTAGAACGGTTAAAGGAAAGCTCTGCCACAGAGCTGCCAAGACCGGCAGAATCTCCCTCCTCGTATCTGATAATTATTTTTTCTCCGTCACGCAGTATTTCTCCGTCAGCATAAACAGTAAAGCTGTCAGCATTGGAAAGTATTTCGGCATCGTTCTCACTCATATCCTGAGTAGTGGCTTTCAGCTCGGCACTCAGCTCCTTAGGAATATAGTCCTCCTGCGTGGTGGTAAGCTTTAATTTACATCTCATCTTATAATCAACTCCGGTTGCTTAACGCTTACGCGTGTATTTTCTCCCACACTCTCTGTTATAAAGGAGTTACCTCCGATAACTGCTCCCTCACCTATAACCGTGTCACCACCGAGAATGGAGGCTCCTGAATATATTGTAACATTGTCGCAGACTGTGGGGTGTCTCTTGACTCCTGACAGGGACTGACCCTTTCTCGGTGAAAGTGCACCGAGGGTAACGCCCTGGTATATTTTAACATTTTTGCCGATGACGGTTGTTTCACCGATAACCACTCCTGTGCCGTGGTCAATAAAGAAGTATTCTCCTATTGTTGCACCCGGGTTTATATCAATACCTGTTTTGCCGTGGGCGTGCTCCGTCATCATTCTGGGAACGAAGGGAACCTTGGATTTGTACAGTAAATTTGCTACACGGTATACAAAAATTGCGTAAAATCCGGGATATGAGAATATTATTTCCTCCTTGCTTTGTGCAGCAGGGTCGCCCTCAAATGTAGCCTGTGCATCTGTAAGAAGCACCTTGTGTATATCCGGAAGAGCCGATACAAAGTCGGAGGCTATTTTGGACGCCTCGGCAGATACATCACGCTTTGCGTGGAAGGAAAGAGCCAATGCTATTTGCCTTCTGATTCTGAAGTAGATAGAATTCATAAGTGGGTGGGTAAACAGTACAGCGTCCCCCTTTGCCTCCTCAGGTGAAAAATAGGCAGGGAACATTAGCTTTCTTATATCGTTGAGAATACCGATAACCTCATCTCTCACAGGTAATCCAAGCTCGGAATTAAACATCGTTATATCGGAGCTTTTATAGGACTCAGCCATCTGCATTGCAATATTTTCAATATTTTTCATATATATCTCCTCTCATGCCACAATGGGCTTGAGCCAATTGTGGAATACATTGCTTACAATAAAATAATATCATAAGGAAAGAAAAATATCAATAAATATAAATGAAATATCGATAAAACTTTTTGTACTACCGCCAAATGCTCCCAATAATTAAAAAATATCAAACCAAAATGTCAAAACCGATACTAAATTAACAGAAGATATTTTCAACCCTCGGCTTAGTTAAACTCAACCTACACCATGTAGACTTTCCCAAGCAACGGCTGTATAATCTATTTGTACGGTATTTACAGGGGTAGATCTGTATATCGGGAAAATTATCCCGAAATGGAGCCTATTTATCCCCAAGGCTCTTATCCTCAATAAAATGTGTTATAATATTGGATGTACAGAAAATGAATCCAATCAAATCCCGCAAATACAAATGATAATTAAGAATATAAGGAGGAATAATGAACAAGAAAGAAAAAGCTCAGAAAAAGGAAAAGAAGAAAAAGCTTCCGCTTCGCCGATCCGCTTCAAATATTACCTTTGCTCTTAGGGAGGTATGGCATGTATCGGCAGCATACTTTGTAATATACTACCTTGTCACTCTCATATACGCCCCTCTGGATTTTCTTACAGACTCCTTCCTTCTTCGTATGATAGTGAACAAGGTGGAGGGCAACGAAAGTATAACATCAATTATCGTTTATATTATAGTTATTGCATCCTTTGCAATAGCTGTTGACCTGCTAAGCGGTATGTACTGGAGGGTTATATCTCCCGGAATGTATGAACGGATATCTGCCAGTATAGAAAGAAAGCTGTTCAAAAAGGCGTCAAGCGTAGAGCTTGCTTGTTACGAAACCCCCGCCTTTTACGATAAATATATGAAGGCAATGGAGGGTGCCAGAGACAGAATAATGCGAGTTATGAATACCATAGATAATCTTATATGGCGTACGGTAACTCTTCTTTGTAATTCGTTTCTATTGTTTTTTATCGACCCTGTGCTTATAATTTTTGGTCTTTTGCCACTGCTTCTTGGATTTGTGCGAAGGTGGCAGAACAGACTCAATAAAAAGTATTATGATGAAAAGAAGCCGATTGACCGTCGTGTAGCATATGTAAGACGAACCTTTTACTTAAATGAATATTCAAAGGAAATGCGAATAGGTGGTATGTATTCAAGGATGCTTAAGGAGCTCAACCATACATACAAGGATTTTAAGGCACTTATGAAAAGGTACGGATTCAGAATTGCTATCGCAAATTACATACAAAGGATAGGACTTGAGGTGGTTACTATTCTGGGTGCTATGTTTTATGCTGTGTGGTGCACGGTTTACCGTGGAAGCATGACTATAGGTGATTGCATTGTAATCCTTAATTCCATAGGTACAATATCCTACTGTCTTAATTCTCTTGTACAGAATTTTGCGGAGTTTGGAGAGCATTCCCTGTTCTTAGAGGATGTAAGATATTTTCTTGACTATGAGCCCAAAATTAAGGATGAAGAAAATGCTCCTGTAGCCCGTTACGGAGATATAGAGCTTGAAAATGTGTTTTTCAGATATGAGGGAGCAGAGGTTGATACCCTTAAGGGCGTATCCATGAAAATCAAAAAAGGCGAGCATGTGGCGTTGGTTGGACAAAACGGATCCGGAAAAACGACTCTTGTCAAGCTGCTCTTAAGACTGTACGATCCCACCTCGGGAACAGTAAAAATGGACGGTGAGGATATTAAGGATTACCGTCTATCCACCTACCGTGATTCCTTTAACTGTGTATTTCAGGATTTTAAGGTATTCTCTATGTCGGTAAAGGAAAATGTGCTTTTGAGAAGATGCGATGATTCTGACGATGAGTTGGTTGTGAGCTCACTTAAGGAAAGTGGTGCTTATGATAAAATAATGTCTCTTGATAATGGAATAAACTCTACCCTTACCAGGGAATTTGATGATAACGGTGCAAATCTGTCCATCGGAGAACAGCAAAAGGTATCCCTTGCCAGAGTTTTTGCCGATAGTACCCCGGTGGTTATTCTTGATGAGCCATCAAGTGCTCTTGACCCTATTGCAGAGCATAAGATGTTTGAAAATATGATGCGTGCCTCCAAGGGGAGCACTGTAATATTCATTTCACACAGGCTTTCATCTGCTGTTGATGCAGACAGGATCTTTCTTCTTGAAAACGGAGAAATAGCCGAAAGTGGAACACATCATGAGCTTATGCAGAAAAAGGGAAAATACGAGGCGATGTTCACCTTCCAGGCTCAGAATTATTTAGGAAAGGAGGGTGAGGGCAATGAGTAAAAAAGCAAATAAAATACCAAAACGCAAAAAACAGGGAATTTGCAGGATCGTATCAAATAATTTACGCATAGTAGCTAAGGTAGCAAGATTAGCCCCCGACTACTTTATCTCTGTTATAGTTGAAGGCATTATCTGGGGAATAATAAACTCGGCAATGTCTATTTTTACCGTGTATCTCTTTGATGCTCTTGACTCAATAGATGAGGGCACTACATTCAAGGAGGTAGCACTTATTATCGGTGCCATGGCTGTATTCTATCTTCTTGCATATGCATTTGATGCTTGGTATTGGAGAATATACAATCCGCTTCTCCGCCAAAAGCTGGAGCTGAGACTCCACAGAGAGCTGTTTGAAAAATCCCAGACCCTTGATGTTTCCTGCTACGACGACCCTGAGTTCTACAATGATTTTGTGTGGGCTATGGATGAGGCAGGAGCAAGAGCATATGAGGTAATGAGTGATATTGGTGCAATGATACACCGTCTTGTTCTTGGAGGAACACTGTTTACCCTTATGTTCTCTATTGATAAAATTGTGGGTGTTATTCTGCTTGTGTCTGCAATTTTGTCTACCGTCATTTACAGAGTTGGCAACAGGGTCTGGTTTAATCACGAAAAGGAGGCAAAGCCACTCTGGAGGAAGAAGGATTATATCAATCGTGTTTTCAATCTTCCTGAGTATTCAAAGGAGCTTAGAATCAGCCACGCCTCCGACCTTTTGATAGATGAAATGGATGAAAATCTGGAAAAGGTGGTGGCAGTTGAGAAAAAATACGGTAAGAAATATTTTCTTCTTTACGGAGTGCTCAACAACCTTATACTACATGCTGTCCACTACGGCGTAATACTGTATATGCTTTATCAGCTTGTGAATGGTAATGTTCTTATAGGTGCCTTTGCCGCTTCCATAAATGTTATCTGGCGAGTACGGTGGGCTCTTAGCGATTTCGTTGAGAGAATTACAAAGTTTCCCAAGCATTCCTTGTTCCTCGAAAAGTATTATGGTTTTTTATCCTATGAGCCACGGACCTTGTCGGGTAAAAGGGCTGTACCGGGATTTGAGAGCTTAGAGCTCAAAAATGTTTCCTTTACCTATGATTTTTCTCATAATCCCAAATACGAGTATGGAGAGAAAAAGGAGAAAGAAAAGCATTCTGAGAAGTCAGGTGAAGCACTCAGAAATGTAAGCTTGACTCTTAAACGAGGCGAAAAGATAGCAATAGTTGGCTATAACGGAGCCGGCAAAACAACTCTTATCAAGCTGCTTATGCGTCTTTATGACCCCACAGAGGGAGAAATACTGTTTAATGGTGTTGACATCCGTGAATATGAGCTTAACGAATATCGGAACCGTATAGGAACGGTATTTCAGGATTTTAAGATTTTTGCCGCCTCCATCGGAGAGAATGTAATGAACGGAGGATACGATCCCACAACGGAAAGGGAAACGGTTATTGCGGCACTTGACGCATCGGGCTTTACATCAAAGCTGAAGGAGCTTGAAAATGGTGTGGATACCGTTCTAACCCGTGAGTTTGATGATAAGGGTACCAATCTTTCCGGTGGAGAGGGACAAAAGGTTGCTATTGCCCGTGTTTTTGCAAAGCCCTTCGAGCTTATTATAATGGATGAGCCATCCAGTGCCCTTGACCCGATTGCGGAATATGAGCTTAATCAGGCTATATTGAAATATGCATCGGATAAGACAGTAATATTTATTTCCCACCGTCTCTCCACCACCCGAATGGCAGACAGAATATATATGTTCGTCGGTGGCGAGCTTACTGAGTGTGGTAGCCATGATGAGCTTATGACTCAGAACGGAAAGTATGCTGAAATGTTTAATTTACAGGCGGAAAAATATAAAAAGGATTAAATATACTGTTAATTCAAACAAAAAGGGACTCTGTATCGATGATACGGAGTCCTTTGTATTGACTTTTATAAACGAGAATGGTAAAATAAAAGTAAGAAATAATAAGTTAAAAAAGGGGAATGCCTATGCCACTTATAGTATTACTGATTCTGATAGGTATCGGAGCTGTAATAATTTTTGAGTTGTTTTGGACATGCTGGAAAAGGCTGCTGCTCATAATAAAGATAAGGCGTGCCTGCCGTAAATACGGCTTCAGGGCAAAGTTCAGACGCTTCCCCTTCCTTTCGGTTTTGTTTTTCAAGGGACGCCTTGACCTTACGGTAGAATCGGATATTGATAAATACGCCATTGTAATTATAACATCGAGACATAAGAGTGGAAAATTTGTATTCTTCGAGGATAGAATGGAAATCTGGAAAAGGCGTAAGATATTGTTACACCGTGTATCAATGGGGCGAAACGGTACGGTGGTGGCTGGCAGGAGCATGGCATTTGACGGAGGGGTTGCGTACAAAGGAAAAATAAAGCTGTCCTTCCGTAAAATAGTGGAAAATTATCCTCTTCATCAGGGAATATGCATTATAAATCCTGCTCCGAATATGGTTTGTATATCCTATGGCACAACCCATTCGGAAATACACGACGGAGACAGGATTCATTCCGGGTTTAAGGTATACGGCCTTAGTGGATTTTTGCGTCAGTTGAATACCGAGGATATCTATGGAATATAAGACTGTAAAATTCCATTATTTTTCACTATAAAAGCATTTGTTTCCTATTTGAAGAAAAAAATTTCTATAATATAAAAATTTTCCTTTACATTTTGTTATTTTTTTGGTATACTAAATATGTTAATAAATCTTTTTGCCTGATTTGACATTTCAGACAAATCAAAAGGAGTGTATATATATTATGAGTCGTATGGTCGGCACAGTATCAAGAGGCATTCGTACCCCTATAATCAGAAACGGTGACAATATAGTTGAAATCGTTACAAATTCTATTCTTGAGGCTTCCACAGACGACGGATTTGAAATCCGTGACCGAGACATTGTTGCGATGACAGAAGCTATCGTTGCAAGAGCACAGGGTAACTACGCAGATGTAAACGATATAGCATCCGATGTTCGTGCTAAATTCGGTGGTGAAACCGTTGGAGTTATCTTCCCTATCCTCAGCCGTAACCGTTTTGCTATCTGCCTTCGTGGTATCGCAATGGGAGCAAAAAAGGTTATTCTTATGCTTTCCTACCCATCTGACGAGGTTGGTAACCATTTAATCAGCCTTGATATGCTTGATGAAAAGGGAGTTAATCCTTATACAGATGTTCTCGACCTTAAGAAATACCGTGAGCTTTTCGGATATGAAAAGCATCCCTTTACAGGCGTGGACTATGTAGAATATTATGAGGGTCTCATTCGTGAATGTGGAGCAGATGTTGAGATCATCTTTGCTAATGACCCCCGTGCAATTCTTAGCTATACAAAAAATGTGCTTAACTGTGATATTCACTCTCGCTTCCGTACAAAGAGACTTCTTCGTAATGCAGGTGCAGAGATTGTTTACGGTCTTGACGAGATTCTTAATGCTCCCGTAAACGGCAGTGGATATAACAAGGATTACGGACTTCTCGGCTCCAATAAGGCTACTGAGGATCAGGTTAAGCTCTTCCCCCGTGACTGTCAGCCTGTGGTAGATGCTATCCAGAAGAAGCTTTATGAAAAGACAGGTAAGACTGTTGAGGTTATGGTATACGGAGACGGTGCATTTAAGGATCCTATTGGTAAGATTTGGGAGCTTGCTGACCCTGTTGTTTCTCCTGCTTACACATCCGGGCTTGAAGGAACACCCAATGAGCTTAAGCTTAAGTACCTTGCAGATAACGAATTTGCAGGACTCTCCGGAGATGCTCTTAAGGAGGCTATTAAGGAAAAGATAGTTTCCAAGGATAATAACCTTGTTGGAAAGATGGCGTCCGAGGGCACAACCCCCCGTCGCTTGACAGACCTTATAGGTTCACTTTGTGACCTTACCTCCGGCTCCGGAGATAAGGGTACACCTGTTGTATTTATCCAGGGATACTTTGATAACTACACAACAGAATAATAGAAAAGGATAAGAATAAACAATATTATCCCCAATCTTCAGTTGAATAGTATTAAAAGGAATTGTGAGAAATCGCAATTCCTTTTTTGTTTAATAATATTTGTAAGAAATGCACAAAAAAATCAAAATAAACTCATTTTTTATGTTCAAAATCTTCAAAAAGGTATTGCAAAGTTTTTTTGTATATAGTATAATTTAATCAGGTGCTGTATTTTTCGGTACAGTATGCAAAGAAATATAATTATACAAGGAGATCTTTTATATGGAAAAGGTTTATACGAAAAGTATTCGTAATGTAGTGCTCCTCGGACACAGCGGGGGCGGAAAAACATCACTTGCTGAGTCGATGCTTTATATTTCAAGACTTACAGACCGTCTTGGTAATGTTGCAGACGGAAATACTGTATGTGACTATGACCCAGAAGAAATCAAAAGAGGATATTCCGTTTCTGCAGCGACAGCTCCAATGCTTTGGAACGGTACAAAGATAAATATTCTTGACACTCCCGGCTTCTTTGACTTTGAGGGTGAGGCTCGCCAGTGTATAAGAGCTGCCGACGCTGCTATTATCGTTGTTGACGGTAAGGCAGGCATTCAGGTAGGTACTGAGATTGCTTGGGACCTTGCATCTGAGGAAAAAATTCCAAAGGCGTTCTTTATCAATAACTTTGACGACCCCGAAGCGAGATTCTATAAGGTATTCGGTGCAATCCGAGAAAAGTACGGACTTACAGTCTGCCCCATTCAGATTCCTATTATTGATGAGGGTAATGTAATTGGCTTTGCAAACCTTGTGGAGATGTGTGTATACACCTTTGAAAAAGCTACAGGTGAATATGCAAAAAGTAAGATTCCCGATAAGTTCAGAGATGTATGTGATGAATATCATAATATGCTTCTTGAGGCTATCGCACAGACAAGCGAAGAGCTTATGAATAAGTTTTTCAACGAGGAGCCCATCAGCCGTGAGGAAGCACTTGAGGCTATCCATCTGGGTATTATCTCCGGCGATATCATTCCCGTATTCTGCGGTGCAGCAATAAAGAACTGGGGTATTAAGACCTTCCTTGATACTATTGCAGAGTCCTTCCCGAGACCTCTTGCCCGTAAGGTTGAGCATGTAATCGGTGAAAACGGCGAGGTTCGTGAGGTTCCTATTGATATGGATAGTGCAGATACATCTATCTTTATCTTCAAGACAGTTGCTGACCCATTTGTTGGTAAGATGTCCTTCTTTAAGGTTATGAACGGTGAGGTTAAGAAGGATATGGTACTTCGCAACACTACCACAGGTGCTACAGAAAAGCTCGGTAAGATCTTTATGATGCGTGGTAAGAAGCAGATTGAAATCGATGAGTTTGCATGTGGTGATATCGGCGTAGCAGCTAAGCTTTCCAATACAAACACTAACGATACACTTACAACCGTATCCGAAAATATTAAATATGTTCCCATCAATTATCCCACTCCTTATCTTACAATGGCAATAGCTCCTAAGGCTAAGGGTGATGAGGATAAGATCTCCGGTGGTATCTCAAGATTGCTTGAGGAGGATCCCACACTTAAATATGTAAACAATTCCGAGACCAAGCAGCTTACAATCTCCGGTCTTGGCGATATTCATCTTGATATTCTCGTTTCCAAGCTTAAAACACGCTTTGGCGTATCCGTTGAGCTTTCCAAACCCAAGCTTGCATACCGTGAGGCTATTAAGAAAAATGTAGATGTTGAGGGTAAGCATAAGAAACAGTCCGGTGGCTCCGGTCAGTACGGTCATGTTAAAATTAAATTCGGTCCCGGCACAGAGGATGGACTTACATTTACTACAAGCGTAGTTGGTGGAGCAGTTCCGAAAAACTACTTCCCCGCTGTTGAACAGGGACTTAAGGATTGTATGCTTAAGGGTGTGCTTGCAGGCTATCCCATGGCTAACCTGAGTGCTAATCTCTATGACGGCTCATACCACGATGTTGACTCTAACGAAATTTCCTTTAAGCTTGCAGCGGCTCTTGCTTACCGTGAAGGTATGCCTAAGGCGTGCCCTGTTCTCCTTGAGCCTGTTGGTGCACTTAAGGTTTATGTACCCGAGGCATATGTGGGCGATGTAATGGGCGATCTTAATAAGCGTAGAGGTAGAGTAATGGGTATAGATCCTATGGAAAACGGCAAGCAGGCAGTTATTGCAGAGGTTCCGTACTCTGAAATGACAGACTATGTTATAGCTCTCCGTGCATCCACTCAGGGTAGAGGTAAGTTCGACTTTGAATTTATCAGATATGATGAGGTTCCCGCTTCTCTTACCGATAAAATTATCGCAGAGGCAAAGAACGACTGATTATACATAAATAATTATAAAACGGTAGCGAGGATTCGCTACCGTTTTTGAAAGGAAAAATAATGAGGTACTTTGATTTAGCCGGATATAAGGCTTCGAGAATAGCACAGGGCTGTATGAGGATTGCATCCCTTGATAAAAAAGAAGTGGACACCCTTATAAAAACCGATCTTGACTGTGGTATAAATTTTTTTGACCATGCAGATATATACGGTGGTGGAGAATGTGAAAGAAAATTCGGAGAATTTCTTAAGGATAATCCATCCTTAAAGAATGAAATAATTATACAGACCAAGTGTGCAATCACAAACGGATACTACGACTTTTCAAAGAAGCATATTATAAAATCCGTGGAGGGTAGTTTGACCCGTCTCGGAGTTGACTGTGTGGATTTTATGCTTCTTCACAGACCCGATACACTTATGGAGCCGGAGGAGGTAGCTGAAGCTTTTGAGCTTTTATCCACACAGGGTAAGGTGAAATGCTTTGGAGTGTCTAATCAGAATCCTATGCAGATACAGCTTTTACAGAAGTATCTTAAGGATATAAAGCTCTGTATTAATCAGCTACAGCTTAGTATAACAAATACAGGAATCATCGATAGTGGACTTAATGTCAATACCGAAAAAGCAGAGGCAATTGACAGGGATGGTTATGTTCTTGATTTCTGTAGGCTGAACGATATTACAATTCAGCCATGGTCTCCCCTTCAGCACGGATTTTTCGGTGGCACATTTATAGACAATCCCGACTATTCTACCCTTAACAGAAAGCTTAATGAAATAGGTGAAAAATATGGAATTACAGCCACATCCACGGCAATTTTATGGCTTTTGCGACACAGCGCCTGTATGCAACCTATAATAGGAACAGTAAATACAGAGAGAATCAAGGATATATCCAGTGGTACAGACATAGATATGTCAAGACAGGAGTGGTACGAGCTCTACAAATCTACAGGCAAGACACTTCCGTAATTAATGCATATACAGACTTTTTTCTTGAATTTTACTAAAAAACAGAAACGGTAGCGAAAAATCGCTACCGTTCTTCTTGGTTTCGGGCATATAATACCACGCGATAGTCGCGTGGTACGGAGAAAGTTATACATCTTCAAGCCTTCACCTTGAGGGGAAGGTGTCACCTATGGTGACGGATGAGGTGTAGGATGCAAAGCATCCGTAGTAAAGACTGTAATATGTCAGAAAAACAACATAATGAACAGGAATAAATCATAAGGATAGAAACGAAATACA
>JAFTOG010000038.1 GCA_017451485.1 Clostridia bacterium
CGCAAATTCCTTTATCATCAAGGAGCAGAAGGAGCGATTCCCCTTCAATTCCTTCAAAGCAAAAGCTGACGTTTGAAGGTAGCCTTTGGGCATCATCTCCATTGAGAGCAGAATGGGGAATCTCGGAAAGTCCGCTTATCAGCTTGTCCCTAAGAGCCGTTAGCTTGGTGGTATTTTCATCAATTTTCGTACACGCTTCCTCAAGAGCCGCTGTCATACCCATAATAGCGGGAATATTCTCGGTTCCTGCACGCTTTCCTCTCTCCTGTGCTCCGCCCTCAATCAGATTGGTGAGCAGTATTCCCTTTTTGGCATACAGTACGCCGATGCCCTTGGGACCGTGAAATTTGTGTGCGGAAAGGGATAGCATATCTATATTTTGTTCTTTTACATTGATGTGCAAATGTCCGACCGCCTGAACAGCATCGGTGTGAAAGAGTACACCTCTCTCACGGCAGACAGCACCGATCTCGGCGGTGGGCTGTACCGTTCCGATCTCATTGTTGGCGTACATGACCGTGACAAGGCAGGTGTCCTCACGAATTGCCTCACGCACCTGTTCGGCACTTATCAGCCCGTTTTCGTGCACGTCAAGTAGCGTGATCTCAAAGCCCTCTTGTTCAAGCTTTTTCAGTGTATGCAAGACTGCGTGATGCTCGAAGGCAGTGGAGATGATATGCTTCTTTCCTTTCCTCTCGCCGAGCTTTGCAGCGGAGATGATGGCTTGATTATCCGCCTCACTTCCCCCAGAGGTGAAGGTGAGCTCCCTCGGCTCGCAGCCGAGGAGTCTTGCGATCCTCTCCCGGGCACTCGTCAATGCCTCGTTTGCCTCCTGCCCCACGGAATGTAGGCTGGACGGATTGCCGTAAACACCGTCCATATACGGCAACATAGCGTTAATTGCCGCTTTACTCATTTTAGTGGTTGCGGCATTATCTAAATATATTTTTCTACATTTATCAGTACAGTTCATTTAATCCTCCGTTTCAGATGCACGCATGGCAAGGATCGTCTTTTCGATCAGCTCATCCAGCATCCATCCAAGCATATTAGCACCCCGTTCAATCACTTCCCTTGAACAGCCTGCGGCAAAATTCAAGTTCTTATATTTTTTCTTTACGGACTTTACTTCCAAGTCCATCACACTCTTGGACGGGCGCATAAGTGCAACTGCTCCGATCAGCCCTGTCAGCTCGTCCACAGCGTAAAGTACATTTTCCATTTCGTGTTCGGGCTTGATGTCCACAGTCAAAGCGTAACCGTGGCTTGCCGTAGCGTGAATGATTCGCTCATCCACTCCGTGATTTCGTAAAAGCTCCTGCTCTTTGATACAGTGCTGATTGGGATACTGTTCAAAATCAAGGTCATGCAAAATACCGACCGTCTCCCAAAAATCGGCTTCATCACCGTACCCGAGCTCTTCGGCAAACCAACGCATCACACTACCGACCGTCTTTCCGTGCTTTAGGTGAAACTCACCCTTGTTATATTCCTTTAATAATTCAAACGCTTCCTTTGGTGTCGGTATCATGTTTTTTATCTCCTGATTTCAGTTTTTGCATCTTGCAAAAGCACCGGCACCCGCATCGACAGGTACCGGTGTTCGCTTGTTTTTATGCTTCGTCAGCAAATAGAGGTGTAGAAAGGTATCTGTCGCCTGTATCGGGGAGAAGGACAACTATGGTCTTGCCCTCGTTCTCAGAACGCTTTGCAAGCTCAATTGCCGCATATGCAGCCGCACCCGAGGAAATACCTACGAGCACGCCCTCAATCTTGCCGATCAGCTTACCTGTAGCAAACGCATCCTCGTTGGTAACGGGAATGATCTCATCGTAAACCTTGGTATTGAGCACGTCGGGAACAAAGCCCGCACCGATACCCTGTATCTTATGAGGTCCTGCGACACCCGTGGAAAGAACTGCGGAAGAGACAGGCTCAACCGCAACTACTTTGACGTCGGGCTTTTGGGATTTGAGATATTCACCGACACCCGTTACCGTTCCGCCCGTGCCGACACCTGCTACGAAGATATCCACGTCTCCGTCGGTATCCTCAAAGATCTCGGGACCCGTATTTTCTCTGTGTGCCTTGGGATTGGCGGGATTGACAAACTGACCGGGGATAAAGCTGTTTGGAGTCTGTTCGGCAAGCTCCTGAGCCTTTGCAATGGCTCCCTTCATTCCCTTGGCACCCTCGGTAAGCACAAGCTCTGCACCGTATGCCTTCATCAGCTGTCTGCGCTCAACAGACATGGTCTCGGGCATGACAATTATGATTCTATATCCTCTTGCCGCCGCAACCGATGCTAGTCCGATACCCGTATTGCCCGAGGTAGGTTCAATGATGACCGAATCGGGCTTGAGCTTGCCGGAGGCTTCCGCCTCGTCGATCATTGCCTTGGCAATTCTGTCCTTGACCGATCCTGCGGGATTGAAATATTCAAGCTTTGCAAGAATTCTGGCCTTCAGTCCCAAAGCCTTTTCAATATGTGTGAGCTCCAAAAGAGGCGTTTTTCCGATAAGCTGATCTGCGGATGTATATATGTTAGCCATGATAAATTTCCTCCAAAATTATTTTACTGCCGCAAAGCCTCTTTCAAGGTCTGCGATAATGTCATCGATATGCTCTGTACCGATAGAAAGACGAATGGTGTTCTGCTTGATTCCCTGATCCTCAAGCTCGGCGTCGGAGAGCTGGCTGTGAGTTGTTGTTGCAGGGTGAATGACAAGGCTCTTGACGTCCGCTACATTGGCAAGCAGAGAGAAAATTTCAAGGCTGTCAATGAATTTGTGAGCCTCTGCCTGACCGCCCTTGATCTCAAAGGTGAAAATAGATGCACCGCCATTGGGGAAATACTTCTCATAGAGAGCGTGATCGGGATGGTCGGGGAGTGACGGATGATTGACCTTCTCTACCTGCGGATGGTTTGCAAGGAATTCCACAACCTTCTTTGCGTTCTCGGCGTGTCTCTCCAAACGGAGCGAGAGCGTTTCAGTTCCCTGTAAGAGCAGGAATGCCGCGAAGGGAGAAAGCGTAGCACCCGTATCACGAAGAAGGATCGCACGGATGTAGGTCACAAATGCTGCGGGACCAACTGCCTTGACAAAGGATACGCCGTGGTAGGAGGGGTTGGGATCGGCGATTGCGGGATACTTGCCCGATGCTGCCCAATCAAACTTACCCGAATCAACAATCACACCGCCAAGGGTAGTACCGTGACCGCCGATGAACTTAGTCGCCGAATGAACCACAATATCCGCCCCATGCTCGAAGGGACGAATGAGGTAAGGCGTACCAAAGGTATTGTCAACAACGAGAGGAAGTCCGTGCTTATGTGCAAGCTCTGCGAGTGCGTCGATATCGGGAATATCACTGTTGGGATTGCCGAGGGTTTCAATGTAGATGGCTCTAGTATTCTCCTGAATAGCCGCTTCAACCTCAGCGAGATCGTGGATATTTACGAATGTTGCTGTAATACCAAAGCTGGGAAGGGTATGTGCCAGCAGGTTATAGCTTCCGCCGTAGATGGTCTTCTGAGCTACGAAATGTCCGCCGTTCTGACCGAGTGCCTGCAAGGTGTATGTGATTGCTGCTGCACCCGATGCAAGAGCAAGTGCTGCTACACCGCCTTCAAGGGCTGCGATTCTCTTTTCAAAAACGTCCTGTGTGGAGTTGGTAAGTCTACCGTAGATGTTACCTGCATCGGCAAGACCGAAGCGAGCTGCCGCATGGGCTGAGTTGTGAAAAACGTATGAGGTGGTCGCATAGATCGGTACTGCACGAGCATCCGTTGCGGGATCGGCCTCTTCCTGACCTACATGAAGCTGAAGAGTTTCAAATTTGTATTCGTTAGACATAATGGTTATTTCCTTTCGTTATTAAGAATATGTGATGTTGTGGATACTGTACTTAATTTCTGAAATTAAATGATATATTCAACATCGACACATTCGCCCAAAACGAAAGTTTGCTCTTACGAGCTTTTCAAAATAGTTTTTCATAGCGAGTACCTACCTAATAAAATAATAAATCGGGAGACTCCGAATGAATCTCCCGAACAAAAGCAATGTAATTACACACAAGTATGCAAAGCAATGTTTCTCTTTGATGTGGAGAACAAATCGGTTTTAGACGTGTTAAAAGTAATGCACATACAACAGCACATGCACCCACGACTCATCATAGCGGTACCGGAATCGTACTTTTTCATGTCCTGTTCTCCTTCTTTTGTATTACCTACTTTCGAGGTTGGTATTATTATAGCACTCAATACCTACCTTGTCAATAGGTTTTAAAAAATTTTCTCAAAAAAATTTTTGTATCCTAAGAAGTCAGAAAAAGGTGTCCCTTCGGAACACCTCTTAGTCTCGGCTAATGAATTGTTTTTTAACCATATTCGCGAAATATTGATGCACGGACAGATCATCATTGAGCTCGGAATGAAAGGATATCTATGATAAACTGATATCCATGTTATCCTTCGAAAGGACGAATGCGAAGAGTTGCACCGACCTGCTCGCATATTTTACGACAGAGCTCCTGTTCTTCCTTAGAAGTCACAACGTCCACCACCGTCATAACGACATTTGGAACGTACTTTGAACACTCTTTAGTGAACCTTAGCATAGCATCGTAAGATTCAATTCCGAATTTCGGGCGAACGATCTTGAAGTAATCTTCCCTATTTGTGGCATTCAAGCTGATAGAAACAGTATCGATAAGTCCTTTCAGTTTTGGTGCCGTTCTCTCTTTCCAAATGAGGTCTGCAAGACCGTTTGTGTTGATGCGGATCTTGATGTCCCCCTTCGACTTGATATAAGCTGCCACCTTCAAAAGGTCGTTAAGTCGTTCGGTAGGCTCACCGTAACCGCAGAATACCACCTCACTGTATTGTGTCAGATTCCAAGTATCAAGACTATCGCATACTTCTTTGACTGTGGGTTCCCGTTCCAACCACAGGGAATCGGAGCCAAATATGCGGTCGCTGTTGTGCCTCAAGCAAAAGGTACAAGCACAAGGACAACGGTTTGTCATATTTACGTAGATTCCGTTTTTTACAGGATAAGTTATCGTCATCATATCGAGCTTCCTCCGTTCAGTTTTTGTTTTATATTCAGCTTATCCATAGCAAGACCTGCAACAATGAAAAGAATGCTGCTCAGCGTCGATTGCGTTATGTATCCCGGTATTCCCGCCAAAGGAGCTATAAAATTACCCGTTATAATCGCTTCATATAGATAATATCCGCCGATGCATATAACCCATGCCGGAAGGAGACCCAATACGTTACGCAGACTAATCACCTTTTTGCTTTTGCGTGAAAAAAACAGCACAGCCACAGTCTTAATGATAACAGATCCCGGCGCCCAGATTACAAAACCCGTAAGACAGTCGGCAAGCAGTGCACCAGCAGCACCGACAAACATAGCATAAGGCAGAGGCAAAAGGCAAGCCGCAAGATAGATAAAGCCATCTCCGATATGCGTATAACCTGTATGGCTGGGAATGTGAAGATAAGCTGTAAAAACGAATACTACGGCAGTAAAAATACCGGCAAGACACATAAGCTTCAACTTGTTGTTTTTCATAACAATCTCCATTCCGCCGCCATTGTGGCGGCACAAATTCTTTATTAAATTCAAATTTTAATTTGAATTTCCGAGCGTAAACGGTGAACTCCGAATTAAGCAAAACTAACTTTCACGCTATCACTCATTGATCTCAAATAAAAATTCTTCAAAGCATATACCGTCAGTTTTCGGCAGGTCAAGCTCAAGGGTACGACGTAAAGCCTTCGCTATAAAAGAGGATGCGTGGCACACGGAATCCTCAAACGATTTTCCGTTTATGGCATCTGCCACAATGATAGAGGAGAAAACATCCCCCGTTCCCGATCGGCAGGAGCCTACCTTATGCTCTCTGATTATCTGCGGCTCTTTTTCGGCTTCATAAATAAAGTTTTCGAGATCATTGCCACGCTCAAGTCCTGAAATAACGATTTTTTTAGGTCCTCTGTCGCTTAGCTGCCTGCATATTTCGGCAAGCCCTTTTTCGTCCATATCCACTTGATATTCTGTTCCCGTAAGGATACAAGCCTCGGTAAGATTCGGCGTCAGTATATCCGCATAAGGCACCAGCTCGCACATCTGCTCTGCCAAAATTGGCGAGTATGTAGGATATAGCTTTCCGTAGTCCCCCATCACGGGATCAATAACGGTTATGTTATTCTCCTTCTTAAAAAGCTCCAAAAAGTGCTTTACGATGCGGATCTGCTCCGGCGATCCCAAAAAACCTGTCAGAATACCGTGGAAATACAGATCCAATTTGACCCACTCATCCATATACGCATCCATATACTCGGTAAAGTCGGTATAGAAAAAGCTCTCAAAGCCCGTGTGATTTGAGAAGATAGATGTAGGTAAAGGACAGCACTGTATCTTCATTGCAGAGATGATTGGCAAGGATGCCGCTATGGAGCAACGTCCGAATCCGCAGAAATCATTGATAACTGCAATTTTTTTCTGATGATTATGAGACATTTTATTTAAACTCCTTGATTTTCTGATGG
The DNA here is from genome assembly GCA_017451485.1 of Clostridia bacterium. Taxonomy (GTDB): domain Bacteria; phylum Bacillota; class Clostridia; order Oscillospirales; family CAG-272; genus RGIG2000. The sequence goes on from JAFTOG010000038.1 coordinate 6,569, forward strand.
AAATAGTATATAATATTTTTTGGCATACGAAAATAGTCAGAAATGGAGAATTTTATATAACCAGATGAAATACACGATTCAGGAAAACGATCATGCACCTGCCTATATTCAACTGTATAAGCAGGTCAGGGACGATATTGTAGCAGGCGTATATCCGTACAACACAAAGCTCCCATCCAAAAGAATTATTGCGGATGAGGTCGGTATCAGCACCATAACGGTAGAGCACGCTTACGCACTCCTTTGCGATGAGGGATATGTGGAGTCCAAGGAACGAAGCGGATTCTTTGTCATCTTTCGTGCCGATGACGGGTTTGCTGTTGCCGCAAGCACAAGATCGTCGCATATAGAGCACGTGCATACCGATACACACGTGGAATTTCCCTTTTCTACCTTGACAAAAACCATGCGAAGCGTGATGACTAATATGGGAGAATCTATCCTTGAGAGGTCGCCAAACGAGGGATGCACCGAGCTGCGTGAGGCAATCAGACGGCACCTTGCAAGAAATCGTGGAATTATCTGTGATACCGAACAGATATTTATCGGCTCCGGCTCGGAATACCTCTATACTCTAATCGTCGAGCTGCTTGGCAGAGATCGGATTTACGGCATAGAATCACCATCATATAAAAAAATCGAGCAGGTATATCTCGCCGCTGACGTAAATTATGAATCACTCCCGCTTGGAGATGACGGAATCGAGAGCCAAGCTCTGTGGGCATCAAGCACGGATATTTTGCACATTACGCCTTATCGGAGCTTTCCCAGCGGTATTACCGCCTCTGCTTCTAAGCGTCACGAATATCTTAGATGGGCAAGTGCAGATAGCCGTTATATTATTGAAGACGATTTCGAGTCGGAGTTCTCCATCTCCAAAAAGCCCGAGGAAACATTGTTTGGCAGTTCATCGAATGAAAACGTGATCTATATGAACACCTTTTCTAAAACCGTCTCCCCTGCTCTGCGTGTTGGATATATGATACTACCGAAGAAGCTCGTTCCGATCTTTGAGAAAAAACTCGGCTTTTATTCTTGTACCGTCCCTACCTATATACAGTACGTGTTAGCAGAGCTGATATCAAACGGGGATTTTGAAAGACACATCAACCGTGTCAGACGGCAGAAGCGTAAGGAAATGCAAAAGAATTAATGTATATCATAAAGGCACCGCTTTGCACGGTGCCTTTTGCGTAATATCATGGGCTTTTCAGTCCATCTTGGGAAGCTTCGCACGATAGCGTGCCAGCTCCTCGTCGGTAGGAATACAGTCACTCATCTGCCCTTCGTGGAACTTCTCATATGCGACCATATCGAAGTATCCCGTACCGGTAAGACCGAATACGATGGTTTTCTCCTCTCCCGTTTCCTTGCACCTCAGTGCCTCATCAATGGCAACGCGAATGGCGTGGGAGCTTTCGGGTGCGGGAAGGATTCCTTCTACTCTCGCAAAGTATTCCGCCGCCTCAAAGACCTCGGTCTGCTTAACGCTGGTGGCTTCCATGAGTCCCTGATGATACAGCTCGGAGAGTGTGGAGCTCATACCGTGGTAACGCAGACCTCCCGCGTGGTTTGCCGAGGGAATGAAGTCACTGCCAAGTGTATACATCTTCGCAAGCGGGCAAACCATGCCCGTATCGCAGAAGTCATAAGCATACACGCCACGTGTAAAGCTCGGGCAGGATGCGGGCTCAACAGCAATGATGCGATAATCGGCTTCGCCACGAAGCTTTTCACCCATAAAAGGGGCAATCAAGCCACCGAGGTTGGAGCCACCGCCCGCACAGCCAATAATGATGTCGGGTTTGATACCGTATTTGTCAAGAGCGGCTTTGGTTTCAAGTCCGATGACCGATTGGTGCAGAAGTACTTGATTGAGAACGCTGCCAAGCACGTAACGGTAGCCGTCGCTTGTAACAGCCTTTTCAACTGCTTCGGAAATCGCGCATCCAAGGCTTCCCGTTGTACCGGGGTGCTCCGCAAGTATCTTCTTTCCGACTTCGGTTTCCATGGAAGGCGAGGGCGTGACCGACGCACCGTAGGTGCGCATGACCTCACGACGGAAGGGCTTTTGCTCATAGGAGCATTTAACCATATATACCTTACAGTCGAGATCGAAGTAGGAGCACGCCATGGAGAGAGCCGTGCCCCATTGACCTGCACCCGTTTCGGTGGTGACACCCTTCAGCCCTTGCTTCTTGGCATAATATGCCTGTGCAATCGCCGAATTGAGCTTGTGCGAGCCGCTGGTGTTGTTGCCCTCAAACTTGTAGTAGATCTTTGCGGGTGTACCGAGCTTTTCTTCAAGGCAATATGCACGAACAAGCGGAGACGGGCGGTACATCTTATAGAAGTCCCGAATTTCCTCGGGTATTTCAAAGAAGGGGGTGTCGTTATCAAGCTCCTGTGCGATCAGCTCCTCACAGAACACACCTGCCAGCTCCTCGGCTTTCATCGTCTCGTGTGTAGCGGGATTGAGAAGAGGTGCAGGCTTCTGCTTCATATCGGCACGCAAATTATACCAAGCCTTCGGCATCTCGGATTCATTCAAATAAATTTTATAGGGTATCTTTTCATTTTTCATAATAGTTTCCTCCATATCATTTCAAGTTGATCTGTAAATTGCCTGTTATTCAGATAATCCTTTGGCGTCCGTTCGGGCGCCAACGCTTTGTTAATAACATTTTATGACCTCCCGTGAAAAGAAAAACTCCTTTGACTTATATTCCGTCAAAGGAGTTTATGAAAACAAAACGCCCTTGACAGAAATATACCCTCTGTCAAGGACGAATAATACAAAAATTATCCGCGGTGCCACCTTGATTCACATCCGAAAAGGGTGTGCACTTAGCGAGATACTAACATATCTCCGGCAATTAACGTCTGCCTACAACGTCGCAGAATACTGGGAGAAGTCCCCTTCTCTTTTAACTGCACCCTCAGCGGTCCATTTGCAGGACAGTTTCTAACCCGACTCTCAGCACCACGGGCTCTCTGTGTAGTCTTATCTTACGTTATCTCCGCTTCAACGGTTTATGATGCCTTATTATATCATCATACTCCTACCTTGTCAATAGGTATTTAAAAATTTTTCAAGATTTTTTATGAGAAGAGCGGCAAGGATTTTTGCATCCTTGCCGCCGTGTATTATTCAGTTAGTGTTTCAATAGCTTACAGCGATGCAAATTTTGCGTGTTCAGACAATCTCTGTTCGGTCGGCTGCTTGGTACATGGATTTCTTTGTTTTTCTGCAAGTCGTTTTACTTCGTCTACTGCACATCAATTTTTGCGTTTTGAGAGAAGGTGGTTGACTATTTCCTTGAAGTATGCCGTCAGAAGAAAAACTCGACACGGGGGTGAACCGTTTAGTCACCTGACGGTACGAGTTTGTCATATATCGGCTTGGCTTTTTGCTTTGGATGGCTGGGCTGACTATATCTTTGACATCTACGGCTTTGGACTACGTGGAAGCAGTGCAAACGAGAGCATCGGGAAGCACCGTTTTCGGACTAAAAAACCAAAAGTCAACAAAAGATGCTGTATTTGTTCGGGAACCGGAGCCTGGAGTTCAAATGTCCACATTTCGACCATAATATTCTAAATCGAACTTTTGTTTGGTTTGGGAGCTTTTTATTTTTTGTGAACTAAATGGGATTCACTTCAATTTGATATGCGTTTTTATTTTATGTGCAGTGGCGAGAAGCTACCCTAAGGTTCTGTTTAAATCAAGGGCGTAAAATCACCTTAAGCCGTATGCAGCATACATATTTGAGGCTTGACAAATTCAACGAAAAATGGTGAATCAAGCTATCAACCGATTTGAAAAACAGCCTCCTCATTGAAAATTCTGTTGGAGGCTGTTCTATCTTTTTTTAATGTGGGGTTTTCACTTGAATGACGGTGCGTGAGTCTCGCCTGTTGAAAAGGTATCAGGGCCCGGATTTGACATGGAAAAATACATCCTTGCAGCCTTTGTCGTACCGAAGTCACGGCTTGAACATAATAAATACTAACCCCCGTTTATAGATTAATACTATTATTTTCCAAGGCAATAATACATATGCCTCTCTTTTCTATAGCTCTACATTTTTTTATCGTCTGTGGCAGGATTATCAATAAGCCGGCCGTCCCTTGTAAAGCGTGAGCCATGACAGGGACAATCCCAGCTGTGTTCAGCACGGTTATATTTAAGTGCACACCCCATATGAGGGCATCTTGGAGTGGTGGGTGTGAGAAGTCCTATTATGGATTCAACGGTGTTGACAGCAAGCTGAGGACGAAGAATACTGCGTGAAGGCGAAAACACATCTGCATATTTGCTTGTCTTACCTCTTACGAGATCACAAAGGATATTTGAAGCAACCATAGCGTTTGTCATGCCCCATTTATTAAATCCCGTTGCCACGAACACCCCCGGAGTGTGCCTTGCATACTGTCCGATGTAGGGAACGCTATCCAATGTCATGCAATCCTGTGTTGCCCATTTACCGACAATTTCAGCATTCTTGTAATGCTTATTTGCAAATTTTACAAGCTCCTGCCAACAGCCACCCTGCTTGCCTGTACGGTGTCCCCCACCACCCAGGAGCAGAAGGTCGCCGCAGCCTCGGAAGGACAACCCCGTATCGGATTCGTCCACATACATTCCCTTGACGGTCTGTGCATCCTTTAGGGCAAGGACATAGGAACGGTGCTGATAGAGCTTCAACGGATACAAGCCGTGCTTATTAATAATCGGAAAATGGGTTGCCACAATAAGCTTTTTGTATGTGATTTCTCCGTGATCTGTGATTGCCTTGCTCGGCATTAGCTCCATCACCTTGGTGTGCTCACAAATTGGCAGGTCTCTTGCCACGGTGTAGAGGAATTTCAAGGGATGAAGCTGTGCCTGATCTCTGACACATACAGCACCTGCAACCGGGAACGGAAGCTCGCCTGCGTATGAAAGCTCGGCTTTTATGCCAAGAAGCTTTAAGGCCTTTATTTCCTTTTCAATCTTTTTCATACTGTTAAGGGAATAAACATAAGAATTTGCCCTTTCATAATCACAGTCCATATTACTGCAAAGCTCGGCGTATTCATCACATGCATTTGTCTGTGCCTCTGCGTAAAGCCTTGCTTTATCCTCGCCAAATCGTCTCAGCAGCTTGTCATAAATTAAGCCGTGACTATGAGTAATTTTTGCCGTGGTGTTTTTTGTAATGCCACCACAAATCTCGTTAGCCTCCACAAGCATACAATCCACACCTGCGTTTCTTAGCTTATACGCACACAGGATTCCCGTAATGCCACCACCTATTATCAGAACATCAGTGCTTTTATTTCCATCCATTGGTGCAAAATGCACACATTTCTCTGTTTCTGTCCAAATGGAATTTATAACATTGCCACTCATTATCGGCGATTTACCAGAGAATCCACATATCGATGCATCTCTTCTCTGCTTTTTACATTATGCGTTCCTCTTATGACCTCCTTTTTTTGCTCCTCACTGAGTGTTGCAAATTTTTGCATAGTCTCAGAATTCATTGCTAATGACATAGCAAAGCCCACCGGTATTTCATCTTGCTTCATATCTTTACCTCCGATTTGTAATACAAATATTATTTGTAGCTTATAAGCTTACATACTTGCCATTTTTTCGCATAAATAATCCATGCAATGATAAAATAAAAATCAATGGAGGTGAAAATGTGAGTAATGAATTAACAAAAAAGCCTAAAAAAGAACAGAAATCCAAAGAGGAAAAGCCTCTTACCAACCCCTATGAGATCAAGGGTAAAATTGAGGTTCCCGACACCCGTGAACGCAGGGACGGTCCCGGTGGAAATTAAAACGAATACAATTTAATAAGGCAAACAGCCTCCCACAGGAAAAATGTGGGAGGCTGTTTATCTGTTTTCTTACTAAAGGCCCTTGGATGCTTTGGACAAAATTATAGTATTACAAGTATTTTTTTATAAGAGGCTCTATATTCTTTTTGTCCTCTTCTGTAAGGGCAAAGTAGTATTTTTCAATATACGATCTTAATTTTTCCTTACACATAGGCTTAGGAGACTTACCTACTCTTCTCTCAAAATTGGCAAAAAGGATATTATCAATTTTATCCTGTGTAAGAGATAGACCCTTAAGCTCCTTATCATCAAAGCTCTTTACCGTTTTATCTGTGCCTATAAAGGTGGTAACTACATTGAAGAGCCAGCTTGCATATTCTTCATCTCCCATATAGCTACGGTCTGTACCGAATATAAGTCTGTCTGAATACTTATTGAAGAAATCCTTGTAATAGCTGTAATTCTTTTCAAATTCTACATACATCTCTCCACCCGGGGTCAGATCCACACAGAAATTAGTATAGAGGGAAAACAGCTCCTCAAGAATTTTTGGCTCCTTACTGCAGAAAAAGAAATGTGCAAGGGTCATAGACAGATTGGGATGGTCCTCAAGAATTTTTACCGTCTGCTCCCTTATCTCTTCAAAGGAAGAGTATGTCCCATCAAGATATGCCCAGCCGTTTTTCACTGCCCAATCCGGTGCCCTATCAGGATCCCAAAACTCATCCGGGTCATTAACATGCATTAAAAGATGTGTGCCATCCCTCTCCATTTCACGATAGAGCCTGTTAAGTGACGGGTGGTTAAGATTCCTGCCAATCCTTTTATGCTCTGTGGGCTTACCCTCAAGCATTTTTATACCGTCAAAGCCTATTTCCATAAGCTCCCTGTACTGTGCAACTGCATCCATATCCTTAGGCATATTGTCTATAGGTATCTCAATAAGCTCTATTCCACCGTGAATGTAGGTGTCCGGATGGGCAAGCTTGTAAAAGCCTACCATAATATTATTACATATGTTTGACTGTCTGATTGGAATAGCACAAATATTTATGGAATGCACCTTCTCCTTGTATTTGTCAAAGCAGGAGATAAAATCCTCCTGTCCCCATTTTGAAATATGTAAATGGCTATCAATTATTTTTCTCATTTTTATATTCTCCATATCCGGATATAATTTTATGTAGCATCATATTCTCCGTATTCACAGCCTACATTCTCGCATATAACCTCATCAATCAGCTTTTTTCCTCGGTATAGCTTAACAGTTCCTCTTCCGTTTCCACCGTTCCACAAGCGATTATGTAGCTTCTTACCGTTTGGTGCTTCATAATTTACAAGAAGCATATCCTTCTTTTCACACACGATATCCGTCACCATACGGTTACGCCAGGTTTTTTGCTCCACATGCCAGATTATTTGTGTGTCCGTCTCCTGACAGTTGAACTTTGTGCGTGTAAAGGTCCATAGCTTCGAAAAGTTAAACTCATAGCACTTACCCTCATACCAATAAGCAGATAAGAGCTTTCTCTTAAGTGCTATGGGTCCGATTTTGGGACATCCTCCACCTATATCAAATACGCTGTCAGTCAGCTTCTTACCCGTAATCTTACTTGTAAGATTATTAGAGGACAGCCAGACCCAAGGTGATGTAAAATCCTTACCCCAGTTTTTGTCTGCATATCCGTAGCAGGTCTCCGGGCTTACAGTATATCTTTCACCGTTCCATATAACCTCACCGGAATAGGCTGTTTTCATACCTTCGGCATGCCAGAACATCTCAAAGAGCTGGAGCTTCCGAAACAGCCATCCTGCACCGTAGCCCACATTAAATGCAGTCCTTTTATCAATGGTCAGATTCCATGACATTTCTCCGTTCTGACACATCCATTCCGGATGGTCATCGGCATTTTCTATCTTAATATGTCCGTGCATTTCCGTTTCTGTGCAGTAGCAGTCCTCTGCTCTTACAAAAAAAGGTACACCGTATGATACCTCTATTTTATTCCAACCGAAAAATCTGTGTAGCTGTGAAGCATCCTCCCCCCACGAGCCTGCCTTTACCATCAGGTAGGATGGCTTAACACCCTTAGCCTTATTTTCAGGGAGCTGTCCGTATACGGGCTCATCTCCACCACTCCTCGGATTGCAGAGAAAGTACTCAATAAAGAATGGCCGTTCCTCTCCTGTCCTTTCGTTTATTGCAGTAAAGGAATGCCACCACCAATCGTAGCCTCGCTTTGCCTGTCCACCGAAAAGCTGACATGCATTGCGTGAAATTCTATGCTTGTTAAACATTGCGATTCTCCCCTCAAAAAATTAGCCATCTCCATTGAAAAATCAAAATGATAATTAATATTACCTTATTTATGATTATATCACACAATCTCTATATTTTCAATCTAATAAGACTGTATTTTCATAAAAAATCAGGTGTCATCGGACACCTGATTTTTTTATTAAAGCTTTAATACATCTGCGTTTGTAATAAGATGGAAGCCTGCATTTTGAAGAGCCGACTCAGCAATATCATCGTCCTCTACTCTGAATACAACATATGCGTGCTTTTCAGTACGGGTCATAAACGCATACAAATATTCCATATTTATTCCTGCTTTGTCAAGAACACCGAGTGCCTCGGTAAGCTTACCGGGTGCATCTCCAATCTTAACTCCCACAACATTTGTAATCTTGATAAGATAGCCCTTATCAGTAAGAGTCTTCTTTGCTGTCTCAACATCGTTTACGATAAGACGCAAAATTCCGAAATCCTCTGTTTCCGCTATGGAAAGTGCTCTTATGTTGACATTATTATTTGCAAGAGTATCTGTAATGGAGACAAGTGCTCCCTGCTTATTTTCAACAAAAACTGTTAACTGCTGTATTGCCATTTTGTATTCTCCCTTCTTATACTAGCTTACGCTTATCAATTACACGGACAGCCTTACCCTCACTGCGGGCAATGGACTTAGGTGCAACAAGATGTACGGCAGGATTGATGCCAAGCATAATCTTCATTGCGTTAGCAAGAGCTTTCTCCATAGCGAGAATTTCACTTACCTTATCTGTGAACTTCTCGGATGTCATCTCTACATTAACATCAAAGGTATCGTTGTTATTTACTCTGTCTACTACTATCTGGTAGTTGGGCTCATAGCCTTCCTTCAAAAGAACTGTCTCTATCTGGCTGGGGAATACATTAACTCCACGAATAATAAGCATATCATCAGTTCTGCCCATAGGCTTAGCCATCTTAATTAGAGTTCTTCCACAGGAGCACTTCTTACGGGAAAGAACGCAGATATCACGGGTACGGTAACGAAGAAGGGGGAATGCCTCCTTATCAAGAGATGTAAATACAAGCTCTCCCTTTTCACCCTCGGGAAGAACCTCTCCTGTATCAGGATTAATAATTTCTGCTAAGAAGTGGTCCTCATTGATGTGCATACCTGTCTGCTCCGAGCATTCAAAGGATACGCCGGGGCCGGAGGTCTCTGTAAGTCCGTAAATATCATATGCCTTAATGCCGAGAGTTGCCTCTATGCCTCTTCTCATTTCCTCTGTCCAGGGCTCAGCACCGAAAATACCTGCCTTTAGGGGAATATCCTCGGGCTTGTATCCCTGCTCCTTAAGGCTCTCTCCGATATACGCAGCATAGGAGGGAGTACAGCAAAGAATTGTAGCACTTAAGTCTGTCATAAATTGTATCTGTCTCTCTGTATTACCTGATGACATAGGAAGGGTCAGGCATCCTACACGGTGAGATCCACCGTTAAGACCGGGACCTCCTGTAAAAAGTCCGTATCCGTATGCAACCTGACAAACATCCTTGTTTGTACCACCTGCTGCAACAATTGCTCTCGCACAGCAATCCTCCCAAAGATCAATATCGTGCTGTGTATAGAACGCAACTACTCTTCTGCCTGTTGTTCCGGAGGTTGACTGAATACGAACGCACTCGTCAAGAGGCTTAGCCAAAAGTCCGTAAGGATATGCATCACGAAGGTCTGCCTTTGTAAGGAAGGGAAGCTTATGTAAATCCTCTATTCCGTGGATGTCCTCGGGCTTAACTCCCTTTTTATCCATAAGATCACGGTAATATGCAACATTTTCGTAAACATGTCTTACCTGCTTAACCAGCTTCTCCGATTGGAGCTTTTTCATCTCCTCGACGGGCATTGTTTCAATTTCTTTCTGATAGTAATTCTGTGCCATTATAATCATCCTTTCTTAGTATTACGAGCGACACCTTACTGTTCGTAATATCATTTGATTTTAGCTCGGATTGTGTATGGAGAAACAAAAATCGCCCTCCGCATTCCGAAAGAATACAGAGGACGAGAAATATAATCCCGTGGTACCACCTCAGTTCGCCACTATCTCACGATAGCGACCTTTTCAGGTACTTATATACCTTAGTTCTGTTACGGGAACTCCCGTTGCATCCTACTTAAGGCCAAGCTTGTTCAGTGCACTGCTTGCAAAATGAATTCAATAAGGCTGTCCTCTTTGCCTCGCACCACCCGGCAACTCTCTCCAGATTCCTTCCAAATCTACTTGTTTCTGCTCTGACGCATTTATGTAAGTATTGTATCACTTATGGACAAATATGTCAATAGATTTTGTGAAAAATGCCAATTATCTATTATGAATTATAAATGTTTTTGATTTTTTTACTCTTCGTTATAGCACTCAAAGATTTTCTCTACTCTATCGTTATCCTTAGCTGTTTTCCTTGTAAAGTAGCTTACAACAGGTACAACAACAAGGGATACTGCCATTGCACAAACACCCATTTCCGGAGACTTAGCCGCAGCTGAGGAGAAGCCTGATGCAATCGATATAACAAGAGTAGCTATACCTACTGTAACAAGTCCTGATATCATACCTGCAAATGCACCGATTTTCGTAATCTTCTTTGAGAAAAGACCCCAAATGTAAGGACCGATAAAGCACCCGGATACAACGCCCCACGAGAAGGACATAAGACTTACTATAATCGGAATATTCTGTGTAGCGAAGATGAAAGAGCAAGCAACGAATACAAGGCAAAGAATTCTTGTAAGCATCATCTGCTTTTCAGGCTTGATTTCCTTTTTGCTTACTGCAGGAATAAGGTCAACGGCTACAGCAGAGGCAGAAGTAAGAACTACAGCCTCAAGGGTTGACATAGATGCTGACAGCAAAAGAATCATAATAACTGCAAGAAGAATTATTCCAAGTGTTCCATTGCCGAGGACCTCCATAAGAACAGAGGGTATTATAGAGTCAACTCCACCATCAGGAAGCTTGCCACCGAGAATAAGTCTTGATGTGCTACCGATAAGGTATGCACCACAACCTATAATTACGCAGAAGGCTGTGGAAATAATTGTTCCTCGCTTAATAGCTGCTGTATCCTTAATAGCGTAGAATTTACCAATCATCTGAGGAAGTCCCCAGGTACCAAAGCTGGTAAGCATAATATTTACACAGAGGAACTTAAATGCTGATCCACCGAAAATGTTGGAAAGCTGTGCTCCCGTTACGGGATTAGGATCACCCTCAATAGGTTGGAAATTCTTAAGATTTTCAAAAAGACCTGAAAGTCCACCTACACTATCGTGAGAAAGTGAAGCAACGATAAGGCATACTACACCGACTATCATAATAATGCCTTGAACAAGGTCTGTATACGCTGTTGCAATGTATCCTCCTGCCACAAGGTAAACTGCGGTAAGACAAGCTATAATAAGCATCCACACCCATGTTTCAACACTGGGGAATACTGCATTAAACAAAGAGCCGAGTCCCTTGTACACTGCCGCAGAGTAAGGAACAAGGAATACAAAGATAATTATTGCTGCAAATATCTTCATATTCTTAGAGTCATATCTCTTTTCAAAATACTCGGGCATTGTTTTTGCCTCAAGCTTTTTGGTCATTTTTCTTGTTTTGTTGGCAAACAACAGCCAGGAAAGTAAACAGCCGAGAACGGCATTGCCTATACCGATCCATATAGCCCCAAGACCTATATTCCAGCCGTGCTGTCCTGCATAGCCTACAAATACTACTGCTGAGAAATATGTAGTACCGTATGCAAAAGCTGTTACCCATGCGTTAACCTTTCTTCCTCCAAGAAGGAAGCCGTCAAGTGTTTTTGATTTACCATAGCTTATGCATCCTATAAGTGCCATTGCAATAGCATAAACGCATAGTGCAACTATGGTATAAATTTGTGCTTTTTCCATATTTTTTCCTCCCTTTGACCGAAACACGGAGAAAACCGATTACGGCAAAAAAATACGCCCTCCGTATTCCTATAAGAATACAGAGGACGAGAAATATAATCCCGTGGTACCACCTCAATTTACCGTTTGCTCACGCACACAGCCTTTCCAAGTGTCTAACAACACTCCTGTTCTGTTACGGGAACTCCCGTTGTAGCCTACACATCCCAAAACCGGGACTTCGGTACACTGCTCATGAAATGTATTCTCTGTCTTACTCAGCTACTGTCTTGCACCAACCGTCAGCTCTCTGCAAGCGTTTCAAACAGATACTTTTTTTCAATCACTGCATTTACGCTTTATTCAAATAAAGTACAATTATTCTACCATCTTTACAATGCCATGTCAAGTGTTTTTGGGAAATTACCTTAAATTTTTATTCGTTTTTCATCAAAAATATTCACAAAAATATTCATGTATCCACAATATAGATTTTTCACAGTATTATTTAATATTCTCACTTGAAAATTTGTATGCAAATGTGATACAATTATATCGACTACATATAATACAAGGAGAATACCTATGCTTGCAAAAAAACCTCCTATGGGTTGGAACTCATGGAATACATTTACAAACAAAATTGACGAAAAGCTTATTATGGAGACTGCCGATGCAATGGTGGACAACGGTCTTCTTGATGCCGGATATGAATATCTGGTTATTGATGACTGTTGGAGTGAGAAGCAGCGTGACGAAAACGGAATGCTTGTAGCCGATAAGGAAAAATTCCCACACGGTATTAAATATGTTGCAGACTATGTTCACTCCAAGGGACTTAAATTCGGTATGTATTCATGCTGCGGCACTCTTACCTGTGCAGGATATCCGGGTAGCTTCGGTCATGAATTTGACGATGCTAAATACTTTGCCGAGGTGGGAGTTGATTTTCTAAAGTATGATAACTGCTACAAGACCAAGATGGAAAATTATCTTGCATACATGCGAATGTCTGTAGCTTTGCGTTCCTGTGGCAGAGAAATTCTTTTTTCTGCCTGCAATTGGGGAACAGATAATGTTCACAGCTGGGCAAGGGCAGTTGGAGCACATATGTACCGTTCCACCTTTGATATTACCGACACCTTTGAATCTATAAAAGAGCTCTCCGAAAGTCAAAAGGATAAGCTTGTTTACTCTGCACCCGGATGTTATAATGACATCGATATGCTTGTAACAGGGCTTCATGGAGAGGGTTCTATCGGCTTCGGTCACGGATGTACCGAGGCAAATTACAGATATCACTTTGCATTCTGGTGTTTTGCATCCTCACCTCTTATGATAGGATGCGATGTTCGTAACCTTTCAAAGGAAAACAAGGCACTTCTTACAAATCCTCTACTTATCAGAATAAATCAGGATGAAGAGGGCCGTCCTCCAATTTTCTTTGGAGATTATGAGTACCATGCATTTAAGGTGCTGTCAAATAACGAATATGCTATTGGATTTTTCAATCCCCTTGACAAAGAACGCAAAATAACCTTCAATTTCCATGACCTCGGTCTTATGCCGAATGACAGATGCGTATTGAAGATTACCGACGCATTTACAGGTGAGGATCTCGGTGTGTACAGAGATTACTTCAGTGCCCATGTTGGCTCAGGCGATGCGAAAATGTTTATCGCCACCCCTGTATTACTATGAGGGGATGCATAAAGTGCGGTGCACCCCTTACCGCTGATGAAATAGCGATATTCAAAAGACTTATAAATCGAGGGGCTACAGATTGCGAATGCAAAAAATGCCTTGCTGTTCACTTAAAAATTGACCCTGCCGAGATAGATAGGAAAATCGAGTTTTTCAAGCGACACGGATGTACATTATTTACATAAAAATGCAGACTGCCTTAGCATATTATCCATAACGGGAAATACGCTGAGGCAGTCCTTTTTCATATTATTTTAACCATTCCACAGTTATCTACAGATAACTTAGATACTCCAACGGGGATTTCTCCCTCGCATTGCTTTTCACCGTAGATACTATATATCTCGTATTTTACTTTCTTTTCGGTTTCCACATAAATTCCGGCAGCTCCCGTAGAGTTAAATATGTAGTTTACAAGCTTTTTATCTGCTTCAACAACTACACTTTGATACAAAACAACTACACTCTCCCTATCATTTTGGCTTTTTACCATTGAATAATTTGCCTCTGCGTCACGGGCTGAGATATTACCGTCAAGTATAGCATCCCTATGCTCTCTCCAGAATGAAAGAAAATGCTCAAGCAGTCTTTTATGCTCATTGGTTATGTTATCAAAGCGTACGGAAATTTGGGGTACCGTAAACATGCATGCAAGAAGCTGATATGCAACACTCTCGGGTGTGTCATTGTTATTCCACATTAGCATATCGCTGTGAACTGCGGCACCTCCCATAGTAAGACGAAGATCCACAGCCCCTATTCTGTTAGCTAACGGGTCGCAGGGGCAATCGGTAACACGGAAGAAATTGCCGTATTTAGCAACCACAGGACCAACATATGATTGACGGAACTCTATCATAAATTCGGGATTTATAGCCTTGAGCCTTGATGATACCTCAGAAAGAAGCTTGTTTACTCCCTCCTCAACGGAAACGCAATCCATCTTATCATAGTCCTTCGAGCTACAATCCTCAGGCAAAAAGCTGTCTATAAAGTCGAGCTTAAGTCCGTCCCAGCCATACTCCTCAACATATCCACAGTAAATATCAACAAGAAAATCTCTTACCTCCTTAAATCTCGGGTCGAGAACAGAGGCTTTTGTATTGTCACGATGTCTTAAATACATACCCTTGAAGCGTTCATAGTTTTCACTCATATATCCTACAAAAGGCACGGAAAACCATATTACAAATTTCATACCCAGGGCGTGAATTCGGTCTACAAAGTTCTTCATATCCGGGATCTTCTTTTTGCTGATTTTCCAATCTCCGCAGTAGGCGTATCCACGGGTGTTATCTTCTGTCTGCCATCCGTCGTCTACTATTACAGTATCCATACCAAGGGATTTAGCCACCTTGCACTCCCTTACAATAGCGTCCACATCTATCTCCTGATGGTAGCTGTACCACGCAGAATACATAGGAAGCCTTGCATACTCAGGAGTATGGCACACTGTGTAGCCAAGCTCACTCCACCACTCCCTTGCAGATTTTACACTGTCGCAGAGGGGTATGCTTCTTTTATCTATCCTTAAGGTAATGGAATACTCAGACATAAGAGGGCTTATATCGGGGAAAAGCTCCATCTTTATCCTTACCCTTCCGTTTTCCTCTACTGTACCCGCAGATAGAATCGTAGTGTTTGCAGGGTCGGACAGAGCTACTGTTATTCTGTTCATATTAGCCTTGCTGTAAATACAGATAAGAGGCATACCCGTAGCTGTCCTGCTAACCTCACTACGCATATTCCAATCAGGAGTGATATTCTTGCTGAATTGACTCTTCGATGACCAGAAGCCCATCATATCAATCTGGTCCTCCTCCCAAGCAAGAGAGTACCTCGAGGGATATACATTTTTACCGAAATCCAGGTGCAGACTGTATTCGCACACTTCTCCATCCTTAACAAGAGTAAGGCTCTCCTCCTTTAGCTCATTGTCGGTAAAGCTCTCAAAAGCAATTCCATGAAAAGTAAATTTCGACATTTTTCTCCTTTTTATACTGATTTTTCAGTACCGTTATATATTTTTTGTTACATTTTCAACCTTGATGCGACAAGTACTCCTCTGCATAATGGGCAGCTGTTGCCCCATCGGAGGCTGCTGTTACTACCTGCCGTAACGCCTTAGTACGAACATCTCCGGCAACAAATACACCGTCTATATTGGTCCTTGTGCTCTCGTCGGCTATTATATATCCGTTATTATCAAGAGCTATTTGTCCCTTGAAAATTTCGGTTATCGGCTCTCTTCCTATGCTTACAAATACGCCGTCACATTCTACTGTGTGTGTCATATCGGATTTTAGGTTCTTTATTTTTACTCCCTTGACTCTGCCGTCTGTAATATAGTCTATCACAGTGCTATCCCAAATAAATTCCACATTTTCTGCCTTCATAAGCGGTTCATGATATATTTTGGTTGCACGGAGAGTATCTCTTCTGTGTATTATAATAACCTTTTTGCAAAGATGAGAAAGATATAATGCATCGGATACAGCGGAATTTCCACCTCCCACAACTGCAACCGTCTTGTTTTTATAAAATCTTCCGTCACAGTGGGCACAGTAATGGAGCCCCTTACCTACAAGCTTATCCTCCCCTGCTATCCCAAGCCTTCTTGGGTCGGCTCCTGTAGCTATAATAACTGCTCTTGCAAGTAAAACGCCCGTAGGAGTGGTTAATTTTTTTATCTTATCACTAATGTCCACGCCTGTTATCTCCCGATACTCGGTCCTTGCTCCAAATTTTTCAGCTCCCGATTGCATATTCATAGCAAGGGTAAAGCCGTCAATACCCTCATTAAATCCGGGGTAATTATCTATAATATCTGTAAGTGCCATTTGTCCACCGGGTGCAGACCTTTCCACAACTAAGGTTTCAAGCCCTGCACGGGATGTATAAAGTGCCGAGGAATATCCTGCAGGACCACCACCGATAATTATTACATCGTAAATATGCTCCATTATTCTCCTTTCTTGACATACGCCAAATAAAGTGATACAATCTATATATAATTCTACCATAATAATACCATAAAGATACATTGGTTGTCAACATTGGAGGACAGATGAAAATAACCGTACTTGCAGAAAATACAACTAAAAATCCTGTCATATGTGCCGAGCACGGTCTTTCTCTTTATATTGAAACGGATGAACACAAAATTTTATTTGATATGGGACAGACCGACATTTTTTATAAAAACGCCATTACCCTTGGTGTAGACCTTACAGAGGTGGATATTGCAGTTCTTTCCCACGGTCATTTGACCACGGAGGAGGTCTGTCTGCATTTCTCAAAATAAATAAGAGGGTTCCCGTATATATAAGCTCCTATGCATTCGAGCCACACTATAACGTCAGAGAAAAATATATAGGACTTGATTCATCATTGCAGGATAATTCTCGACTTATTTTTACGGGAAATACCGAAATTATCGACACCTCCCTGTCAATTTACTCCTATAACGACAGAGAAAGACCTAACTTTCTCGGCTCCTTTGGGCTAACAAAAAGAGTGGGGGATGAATTTATCCCCGATGATTTTATACATGAGCAATATCTGCTTATTCTGGAAAAAGAAAAGCGAGTGCTTATCAGCGGATGCTCTCATAAGGGCATTATCGATATTGTGAACTGGTCTCATCCCGATGTGCTTATAGGTGGTTTTCATCTTTCTAAAATTAACGGTTCGGCTGAGCTTGATAGAATCGCTGACGCATTATCATCTCATAAAACCTTCTATTATACCTGCCATTGCATAGGGGAAGCACAGTATGGATACCTCAAATCAAAAATGCCGTATCTTGAATATTTATCCTGTGGAAAAACATATTATATCAAGTAAATTTTTCAAAACAAGACTTATATTATATGGATTTTTGTGGTATAATATATACAGAAAAAAGGACTGCCGCAACAGTCCTTTTTTAATTTTATGTAATTGCTCGATCAACCTTGTTTTATATTTTCACAGTCTTGCCTGCCGGTACTGCAAACGGTACGCCGTCCTTAGCGAGCCAGATGTCATAGGCTGATGGGTTTGAAATCACATTCATATCAATGGAATAAGTTAAGGATTTATATGCCTTTACATAGCTGTAAAGCTCTATTGTGGTGGGGTACCACACATCCTCTCTGCCACTTACTTTTTTGCAAAAGCTTTCTATTCTCTCCCAATTCTCGGTACTGTCAAACTCATAGGAATGTCCCCATACGCTGAAAAGATAGCCTGCTTTTCTGTGGTGGTTGGTAAGTGGATTTTCGTTTATAAATCTTTCTGCCAGGTCGAAAAGACGGCTGTCAGACTGATGACAGGTCGTATCCATTTCAAGCCAGTTTTCAGGCACATCAAATTCATGATTTTTTGGGAAGCCTATACAGGTACGGGCATATACAAGTCCGTTTATTTTAAGGGCAGTAATTGTATCGTTATTGTAGTTACCGTAGGGATATACAAAGCCCTTTATAATGTCGCCTGTATACTCCTCCAAAGTAAGCCTATCCTTGTAAAGCTCATAGTTCATAGCCTCTAAGGGGAGACGGTCAAGGTGGGGATGGGTATAGCCGTGACAAGCAATTTCATGCCCCTTATAAAGGTCCTTGATTTCGGAAATCGGTATATTCCAGGGGTCTGTCTGTCCCTCTGCCTTTACGCAGTTACAGGATGATACATTAAAGCTGCTTTTAAGTCCGTATTTGTTAAAAAGTGCCACCAGGGGTCTGTCATTTTTACAAGCGTCATCAAAGCTTAGAGTAAGTGCCTTTGTTTTACCCTGGGGGTACAACATCATATAATGCTTCATATTAGCTCCTTTTAATCAGGGTTGCGTTCTCCCAATAAAATTCTGTATTTCTGATAAAAGCTTTCAAAGTATTCTCCGTCAAGGGCGTCTCTTATCTTCTGCATAAGCTCATTGTAGAAGTAAAGATTATGCAATACGCAAAGACGCATACCGAGAGTTTCTTTAGCCTTTATAAGATGTCTTATATATGCTCTTGAATGGTTACGGCAGGCAGGACATCCACAGTTTTCGTCAATGGGTCTCGGGTCCCTTGCGTACTTTTCGTTCATTATATTCATCTTTCCGTGCCAGGTAAAGAGATTACCGTGACGGGCATTACGGCTTGGCATTACACAGTCAAAGAAATCTACGCCTCTGTGCACTGCCTCAAGAATATTACAGGGTGTGCCTACACCCATTAAATATCTTGGCTTGTTTACAGGCATATATGGCTCAACCGCATCAATGATTCTGTACATTTCCTCTGTTTCCTCACCTACCGCAAGACCACCGATGGCATAACCGTCAAGATCAAGCTCTGCAATCTCCTGCATATGCTTGATGCGAAGATCCTCAAAGGTGCTACCCTGATTTATGCCGAAGAGCATCTGATGCTTGTTAATGGTTTCAGGCAGGGAATTGAGTCTTTCCATTTCCTTTTTGCATCTTACAAGCCATCTGACTGTTCTGTCACAGGACTGCTTTGTATATTCATAAGTGGAAGGGTTTTCAATGCACTCATCAAACGCCATGGCAATAGTGGAGGCAAGATTTGACTGTATCTGCATACTTTCCTCGGGACCCATAAAAATACGCTTTCCGTCTATATGAGAAGCAAATTTTACACCATCCTCGGTAATCTTACGGAGCTGAGCAAGTGAAAATACCTGAAATCCACCGCTGTCCGTAAGAACAGGCTTATCCCAATTAAAGAACTTATGTATTCCACCGAGGTCGTGAATCAGCTTATCACCCGGACGGATATGAAGATGATATGTGTTGGAGAGCTCCACCTGACAGTTAAGCTCCTGTAAATCTATTGTGGAAACTCCACCCTTTATTGCGGCACAGGTTCCTACATTCATAAACACGGGGGTCTCGATTTTACCGTGTACTGTATCCATTGTACAGCGTCTTGCTCTACCCTCTGTTTTCAAAACCTTAAACATTATTTGATCCTTTCAAACTGTTTTTCAAGAAAATACTTTGTTATTTCAAAGGCTACCGGCCTTCCGTGGGGACAGTACCTTATGTTATCAAGGGTAAGCACTCTGTCGCATATCCACTTAATAAGTGCCCTGTCGTATATACGGCCTGCCTTGATTGCAGCCTTACAGGATGCCTGATACAGAGCCTTTTCGTAATATTCGTCCCTTGTGTGCATCGCATCACCCTCGCCCATCAAAAGCTTTGTAGCGAAGGTTATAAACATATCGGATGCACAGGATGGCTCAATCCCCGTAGGAATCTCATAAATCGAGACACATCCTCTATTTATTTCAAAGCTGAAGCCTGTTTTATTTATATGCTCACGCCATTCCTCAATTACTCCGATCTCATCGCTTGTAAGATATACCTCAATGGGTATCATAAGCATTTGAGATGAGGGAGTGGCTGATTTTGTTATTGCCTTCAAGTCCTCAAATATAATTCTTTCATGGGCCGCGTGCTTATCTATCATGTACATAGTCTCGCCAAGCTCCACTATTACATAGGTATTAAACACCTCACCAACAAGATTATAATCGGGAACCACGATTTCCCTTGTTTCGGCCTTAGCCTCCACAAAGGATGGCACCTTAACTGTTTTCGTGAATTTTTCACGCTCCTGCTGAATTTCATGTGTTATAGCCTCTGCTTTTTCCGTCTTTTGCTCGGGAAATTCGACAACGGTACCAGAAATCGGTGACGGATTTGTCCTCTGCTGTATCTTTAAGTCCGAAATGTCAAGAGCCTTATAGGGTGCTGTCTCATCCTTCCTATCAATAGGAATATCATATTTTATTGATGCTCCACTCTTCAGAACCCCTACATTACCCTTGGAATCGAAAACAATTCTTTCCGGCTTTGGCTCATTCTTATCCCTTACAGGAAAAATAGTACTCATGTAGGCTTTTGCCTTTTCTGCTACAGGATCCTTCTCCTGAGTCTCAAAAAGCTCGGGGCGGGAGACCTGATTTGTAAGGGCTGTTTTTACTGCGTAATATACTGCCTCAAAAATCAGTTTTTCATTTGAGAATTTAACCTCCAGCTTAGAGGGGTGAACATTCACATCCACGCTTGAGGGGTCTATTTCAATATTCAGAACGCAGAAGGGAAATTTATCCGACGGAATATATGATACATACGCCTGTTCAATTGCCGCAGATGCAGTCTTACTCTTTACAAATCTTGAATTTATATAGAAGTTTTCAAAATTTCTGTTTGCTCTTACAAGCTCCGGAGTTGAGATAAATCCCTCTACTCTTATTCCGTTATCCTCTCTGTCAACCTTTACTGTCTTTTTTGCTATATCCCTGCCAAGGAGGGCATATACCGTATTTATAAGACTGCCGTCTCCCGAGGTAATATATTTTATTTCTCCGTCCATTATATATCGGAATGAAATACCCGGCTTTGACATAGCCACCTTTTCAATTACAGCAGTAATTGCAGCTGCCTCGGTCATATCCTTTTTCAAAAATTTCTTCCTTGCCGGGACATTGTAGAAAAGGTCCTCCACAATAACGGTCGTACCCTTAGCACAGCCCGTCCTCATATGACCTGCAATTTCTCCGCCTTGGCACTCTAAGAGTCCACCCATTTCTTCTCCGTCCTGCTTTGACATAATACGAAGCCTTGATACGGAGGCGATTGCGGCAAGTGCCTCTCCCCTGAAGCCGAGAGTCATAATTGCCTCTAAGTCAGCCTGATCCTTTATCTTGCTTGTTGCATGGCGTAAGATTGCAACGGGTAAATCGTTATATTCAATTCCGCATCCGTCGTCGCTTACCCTTATAAATGCAACTCCACCTTTTTTAATTTCAACCGTAATGCTTTTTGCTCCCGAGTCTATTGCATTCTCAAGAAGCTCCTTTACAACAGATGAGGGACGGTCTACCACCTCTCCTGCCGCTATCAGATTGGCAACATCAAAGCCAAGAACATTTATTCTTCCCATCCCTTCACCGTCCTTTCGGGAATATGCACAACGGCTCCGGCACATTGTGTCATAAGTTACTGAAATAATTTTTTAAGCTCAAAAATGAAATTCATAGCCTCTATGGGTGTCAGAGTATTTATATCCACCTTTTTAATTCTGTCTGCAGCCTCATATACGCTGATGTCCTCAATTGACATCTCCATAGGCATACTCTCCTGTATTCTTGAACGGGGCGTACGCCTTGTATCCTCTGTGCCGTTTATCATATCGGCAAGGATAGCCTTAGCCCTCTTGATCACCTCATTTGGAACTCCGGCAAGCTTGGAAACCTCAATTCCATAGCTGTCATCAGTGGGGCCCTTAACAATTTTACGAAGGAAGATAATATCCTCGCCTCGCTTCTTTGCCGCTATGTTATAGTTTACCACCCCATTAATTTCCTCCTCCAGGGAGGTAAGCTCATGATAGTGGGTAGCGAACATGGTTTTGGCACCGATTTTTTTACCTGCCGTATATTCTGCTATTGCCTTTGCCATACTCATACCGTCAAAGGTGCTTGTACCTCTGCCAATTTCATCGTAAATGATAAAGCTACGCTTAGTGGCATTGGCTAATATATACGCAACCTCGGTCATCTCCAGCATGAATGTAGACTGTCCCGACGCCAAATCATCCGACGCACCCACACGGGTAAACAGCTTATCTACAACTCCTATCCTTGCATCCTTGGCGGGGACGAAGGAGCCGATCTGTGCCATAACCACTATTAAGGCACTTTGTCTCATGTAAGTTGATTTACCTGCCATATTAGGTCCTGTAATCAGGACAAGCTTGTCTGTCGTAGTGTTCAGATATGTATCGTTAGGCACAAAGTAGCTGTCCTTTACAAACTGCTCAACCACGGGATGGCGTCCGTCCTTAATGTCGATTATATCGCTATAATCAACCTCGGGACATACATAATTATTCTTCATAGCCACCTCTGCAAGAGATATGTAAACATCAAGCTTGGCAAGGAGGTTAGCACTCTTTTGTATTCTTTTAAGATTCTTTGCAATCTCATCTCTTAAAAGAATGAATATATCGTATTCAAGGGCACATACCTTATCGGTAGCACCGAGAACCGTTGCCTCCATGCTTTTAAGCTCCTCCGTGATGTATCTTTCACAGTTAGACAGAGTTTGCTTTCTGATATATGTATCGGGTACCTGGGATACAAAGGATTTTGTCACCTCTATGTAATATCCAAATACTCTGTTATAGCCGATTTTAAGGGTCTTTATACCCGTCCTTTCCCTCTCGCTTTCCTCAATCTGAGAAATCCAGCCCTTACCGTCTGTCATTATAGCACGAAGGCTGTCTACGTTTTCATCTGCTCCGTCCCTGATAAAGCCTCCCTCCCTTATGGAGAACGGAGGATTTTCAACCAAGGTGGAGTCAATAGCGTTATAGATATCCTCGAGGGTATCTATTTCATCCCTGATGGCAGAAAGCTCGGGAGTGTTTACGGTATAAAGTAAATTTTTAATTTCGGGAATTACCGAAACGGTGGAGGAAATTGCCCTCAGGTCCTTACCTCCCGCTGTACCGTATACTACCTTGGTCATAAGCCTTTCAAGGTCCAGAACTCCCGATAACAGGTGAGAAATCTCCTCTCTTAAGACAAAATTATTTACAAGCTCGGAAACTGCTCCCTGACGGGCAGAGATTTTCTTTACATCAACCAACGGATGCTCCACAAAATTGCGTAGCATTCTTGCTCCCATAGCTGTTTTTGTCTTGTCGAGAACCCAGAAAAGAGATCCTCTCTTTTCCTTACTTCTCATAGTTTCACAAAGCTCAAGGTTACGGCGAGTGTTAAGATCCATTTCAAGATACTGTCCCTCTCCGTATACATTGAGGTTGTTTATGTAGGAAATATCCGTCCTCTGCGTGGAACGGATATAGTCAAGTATAGCTCCGAGAGCACAAATCATAGGCTCATCGTTACCGTACTTAACAATAAATTCGCTGCCAAAGTGGTCTGTAACCTCTTTACTCGACTTGGCATATTCAAAAATATCATAAAAATCAAATTCGCAAAGGGCACCGAGCCTTGTCTTTGCAAAATCGTAAAGATAGGACGCATTATCCATTGATGCGTTTACAATAATTTCCTTGGGTGCATAGGTGCCGAGCTCGTTTAATATCTTGCTCCTCTCGTTTTCGACCGAGGTTGCACTTATCTCTCCTGTGGAAACATCGGCAAAGGAAATGCCAACTCCCTTGGGAGAAAGGCATATAGCACACAGATAGTTATTTTTGTTTTCCGAAAGAAGATTTGATTCAACAACGGTACCCGGGGTAATTTCTCTTACCACCTCTCGCTTAACAAGTCCCTTTGCTGTTGATGGGTCCTCCATCTGCTCACAGATTGCAACCTTGTAGCCCTTGGAAATAAGCTTACCGATATATGATTCAGCACTGTGATATGGCACTCCACACATAGGTGCTCTTTCCGGCTCTCCACAATCACGGCCGGTCAGGGTAAGCTCCAGCTCTCTTGACGCCTTTATAGCGTCGTCAAAGAACATTTCATAAAAATCTCCAAGACGATAAAACAGTATAAAATCCTTATACTGCTGTTTTATATCGAGATATTGTTGCATCATGGATGTCATACTGTTTTTATCCTCTCTTTGACAAATTTAATCAGTGATTGTGGGAGCAGCCGCCACCACAGGTAGAGCAATCGTGAGTGCATGAGGGACGTTGACCTGTAATCTGGAATTCAATCTCCTCATTTACCTCCTGCATAAGCTTGTTAACCTCCTCCTGGGCTCCGTTAAGAGCTATAAAGGTGGGGTTAGTTGTAACCTCTGTTACAATAGCCTGAAGTCTGCCTTCAATTGCTGCTACAACAGCAGAGTCAACGGGGTCAAGCTTATATGCTTCTGCATGAGCATTCTGCTGAGCTGCGTACTCTGTCATAAGCTCACCAATCTTTTCATCCTTTTCATAGGCCTCTCTTGCCTCATTCATCTTAGCAATTCTCTCATCAGCCTTGATAGCCTGACCGAGCTTTGCCGCAAGTTCCATAATTTCCATTTTTGTTTCTCCTGAAATTTATATTTCACCGTAGAGGGCAAAGGTGTCCCCACGGGTGATTTTAATATTGATAAACTGTCCTGTATAGTCCTCATTGCTTTCAAAATGGACTATCCTGTTGTTTTCTGTACGGGACATATAAACACCGTCATTATTTTTGCTCTTACCGTCCACAAGCACCTTTACGGTTTTGCCAACCATAGCATCGTTAAAGTCCTTGGATATGGAGTTCTGTAAATCAACAAGACGGTTAAACCGTTCCTTCTGGATATCCTCGGGTATCTGATCCTCCATTTCGGATGCCGGAGTTCCCTTTCTCGGGGAATATATGAAGGTGTAGATGGAGTCATATCTCACCCTCTTCACCGCATCAAGCGTCCTCTGAAAGTCCTCCTCGGTCTCCCCTGGGAAGCCAACGATTATGTCGGTGGTAAGGGTAATACCGGGATTTTTGGCCTTTAGCTCATCCACTACGGATAGATATCTTTCTATATCGTAGTGTCTGTTCATTCTCTTGAGCACGGTATCGGAGCCCGACTGTAAGGGAAGATGGAAGCAGTTAGCACAGTATTTACTGCTTGCTATCGCATCAATCATTTCAGCTGTGGCATCCTTAGGATGGCTTGTCATGAGATGTAGCCAGAAGTCACCCTCCAGCTTTGAAATCTCTTTTATAAGGTCGGCTACCGTGGGATTACCCTCAAGATCCTTACCGTAGGAATTTACATTCTGTCCGAGAAGGGTTATATCCCTGTATCCGTTTTCAACAAGCTCCCTGACCTCGGAAATAATGTCCTTTGGCAAACGGCTCCTCTCTCTGCCTCTTACATACGGTACTATACAGTATGTACAGAAATTGTTACATCCGTACATAATGCTGACCCACGCCTTATATCCACTTTTACGCAGAACGGGAATATCCTCGCATATCTGCATCTTATCCGGGTCGGCAATGAATTTACGCTTACCCTTTGTCAATGCTGTATAGACAAATTCGGGAAGCCTGTGCATTGAGCCTGTACCGAAGGCAAAATCTACATAGGGAAAGGTTATAACCTGTTTCATCCTGTGCTCCTGTGCCATCATACATCCACAAACGCCAAGCACCATATCGGGATTTTTAGCCTTATTATGCTTGTACCTACCGATAAAGGATAGTGCCCGTCTTTCAGCATGCTCACGGATCGCACATGTATTTATGATAATCAAATCGGCGGAGCTGTCATCCTCGGTGACAGTATAGCCAAGGCTTACAAGTGCACCGCTTATTCTTTCGCTGTCTGCCTCGTTCTGCTGACAGCCAAGGGTTATTATATAGGCACAAAGACCCTTACCCTCGGTAATTTCTCTTACCTTATCTGCAAAGGCAGACTGTCTCGCTATCTCATCCATAGGAACAAACTTACCACTTTCTGTCATATCAGCTCCTCCTTTCAAAATATCTATAATATTTTATCATAAAGAATTTAATTATTCAAGTCTTTTTATAAATAAAACAAATTGGTCGTCCTTGATAAAAAAGCTTGCTTCAAAATATTTTTCCGGCATTAAAGGAAGCACATACGAAAGAGGTGGATGAGCAGTATTCTGCCATCCACCTCTTTTGTACAAGCCAAGCTTATGCTTAGCCATAGATAACGCTGTACAAATTTTCCTCCCTCAGAACTAACGGAAATGCTTTTTATTTGTCCTTTTCCTCGTCGGGGGTATTTACCTCATAGTAATACTGCAAAAGCTCCGGGGAGTAATGCTCTATTCTTCCCGATGGGAGGATAAGCATACGGCTGATGCCTATCTGCTCTACAAAGGAGGGGTTATGGCTGACTACAATAATCGTTCCCTCATAGGTGTTGAAGTTGCCTCCGATTATCGCCTGAGTCTCCGGGTCTAAATGGTTTGTAGGCTCATCAAGAAGTAGCAGATTTGCCTTTTGCATAAGCACCTTACAAAGGGCAATTCTCGCTTTTTCTCCCGGGGAGAGGACCTCTACCTTTTTAAAGACATCCTCATCATAAAACAGGAAATTGCTAAGAGTGCCACGAAGCTGCCATTCGGCACACTCGGGTCTGTCTACATTTTCTAAAACCGTCTTATTCGGGTCAAGATATTCCAACTCCTGGGCATAGTATGCAATATCCGTCTTCGGATTGAAACGTATTTTACCCGAATTTGGGGTAAGTATTTGCATAAGCAGCTTTAAGAGTGTAGATTTACCCACACCGTTTTCTCCAACTACCAAAAATCTCTCTCCACCGTTTATCTTAAAGGACAAATCCTTGTAAAGAGGCGGGCTGTCAGGATAATTAAATGCAAGATGCTCCACCTCTAAGGGAATAAGGGCACCCTCTCGCTTTGGTTTAATATCCATTTTAACCCTTTTATAGACACGCTCCCTGACCAAAAGCTCCTTTTTCTTCTTTTCAAGCTTGTTTTCTCTATCCTGTCCAACACGCTTTATACGGTGGTTTGTTTGGCTTGCCTGCTTTGCCTTTAATACAAAATCGGAAAGCTCCTTTATCTCCTTCTCCTGCTGAGCTATAAGCTTTTCTCTCGCCTTTTTCTCCTCAGCGTACTTTTTCTTGTATGTATCATAATTTCCGTCATACACAAGAATTTTATGAGTTACCTTGTTAACATAAAGAACCTTATTTATTATCTGATTAAGGAAATCCACATCGTGGCTTATGATAAGAACGCTACCCTTATAATTTTTCAGATATTCGGTGACATATGCCTTCGTTTCTGCATCAAGATGGTTTGTAGGCTCGTCAAGTAGCAAAATCTCCGGCTTGGAGAAAAGCACACGGCAGAATGCCATTTTGGATTTTTGTCCACCTGACAGCTCACTCATAGGTTTTTCCACAAGGTCAAGGTCTATATCCATCTCCACAACAAGGTCCAGCAGCTTATCCTCATAGTCATAGCATTCGTGATACTCTAATAGCTCCTGTATCCTTTGCATTCGGCGAAGAAGTGGAGCCCACTTTTCCTCGTCTGCTTCGGTTTCTAAGGTCTTGTATATTTCGGCAAGCTCCCTTTCCAGCCTTCTCACAGGACGACCGTCCAAAAGATATTCCCACACGGTCTGCCTTTCATCCTCTATAATTATCTCCTGAGGCAGGTATCCTACCCTTGCATTTCCAATGCTGAGTGTACCGCTGTCAAGCTCTATCTCCTTTAACAAAAGTCGAAAAAGCGTTGTCTTACCTGCACCGTTTACTCCAACTATGCCGACCTTATCCTTGTCGCCTATCTGAAATTCTGCGTTGTCGTAGATAACCTCAAGTCCAAAGGCAAGATTCATATTTTGACCTCTCATGCTTTTCCTCCTTTCATCACCCTCATTTCCTCTGTATTTTAACATAGTGTAAAAATGGTGTCAATAGAAAAAACCTCATAATGAGGTTTTTTTATCTCTTTTATCAAGTATTATAGATGTTAGTACAGCATAGGGTGCTGCAATTGTAAATATTATTAAAAGGAACAGAACGATCCAGTAAAATGAGCCCATAACAAAGGGGGGAGTGTCGGAAAATCCGAAAATCCCGGCAGGAGATTTAAGATTAAGAAAGAAATACGGATAGGTTTCCCCCTTTCCGAAATCCACATCCAGAATATTCAAAATCCCCGCAAAGGTAAAATAGCATAGAGGTGGGATAGCACACAAAACAACATGGGTCTTATTAAGCCTTATTTTATACTCATCGAGGAAGAAGTCGACAAGGGAAAGCAAGGGTGCAATAACATGAGTAAGCACGCTTGGAGCAGTCCACGGAACAAACTGTGCCTCCTCTGCAAAGGGAGCCAAAATAAAGCAGTATACAATTCCGGTTACGGTAATAGATACAGTAAAAATATATCTTAAAACATATAGCCGTCTTTTGCCCTCCTCCGTGGAAAAAGCCTTTATATACGGAGATATCAATATTATCGCCACGCAAAAGCCAATCCAGATATTTGAAAGCCCGGTAAAGTACATAAGTCTTACAGCCCAATGGGAATACCCGTCAAACTCAGCGTAAAAAAGACTAAGTATAACGCCCCCGATGGAGGATAGCACAATAAACATTTTAATAACAAAAGAAGATTTCTTTAATAAATTATTTTTCAACATCTTATCACATCCTTCTTCCGTATTATTTTACCATATTAACCCGAATTAGTCAACAAACCTTAATATTTCATAAATAACCAACTTATAAATTAGGATATCAGAACGCAAGAGACGCAACTCGACAGTTGTTAACATTTTGTGGAAACTTTTGATACTTATGTACATCTTAATCTTACAGCATAACATCACTTCTTTTAAAGACCGATATATTTCTTACACATCTCTCATTTTACACTTTCATCTTACTGAATTACTCCGAAGATTTGAATATGCAAGATTTATGACAAAAAACTATTATTTGTGATTACTTATGTTTTACCACTTAAATGTGAAGATTCACTTCACATTAAAAAAATTTCACACTACAAATTCCAATATGAGAAGATGATGAACATATGTATTTTTTCTGCCATTGTATGTATTTTCTCTGTGAACCTATGTTGGACTTATGGTGCAGTTATGGTATGGTTATGCTGTACCTATGTCTAATTTGCATTTTTGTATTTTTTGTGATATAATTTTTCTAATCATTGAACCTTTTTAAATACAAAAGCAACTTAGTATACGAAACCGGTTTTAATAACATGAAAGGAGGACGTATGGAACAAGATTTATCTTTTGAAATGCTATTAAATAAATATCGTGTTATTGTGGAGCGATATATAAATTTCAAATTGCCCACCAGCTTTGATGCTGACGACGTAATTCAAGAAACATATTATGCAGCTTATATTGGATATGAAAAACTTCGAAATAAAGAATTGTTCAAGCCTTGGATATTATCTATTGCACGAAATCAATGTAATATTTGGTATCGCAGAAGATACGGTAGTGACATAATTTCTTTAGATGCTATTGCTGATATGGCTGATACCAACACAAAAGAATACGATAATACAGCTATGAGCATTTTAAATTCTATTCCCAAAGAATATGCTGATTTACTAAAGCTTACTATGCAGGGATATAAACAACGCGAAATTGCAGAACGTTTAAATATTCCAATAGGCACTGTTAAAAGCCGTTTGCATTATGCACGAAAAATATTCCGTTCTATGTGTACCCCTGACCAGATTTCTATGTATGAGAAAGGAAGAAAGATTATGCCAAAGAAAGATTTTACATGCGGATTTCCCGAAATCGCTCCTCGCCTTGTAATCACGGAAAGCTCACGTCCGTTTTTTGAGGTTAAATGTGCTGATGAATCATTTATAATCCCGATAATCGGAAACAAAAATTCAGAAGGAACGTATCGCTATCCATCTAAAAAATTAGCACTTGTGTCAACTTGCTACGTACCCAAAGCTGCTAGAATACATGAGGTTGCAGGTGTTAAAATTTGCAGAGATACCTACAACGTAAAAGCAGGGAAACTCTATAAAAATGAAAAAATATGGTTCTCTCAGCTTACTGACGAATACATTCGCGATCTTGCGACAATTGATTGTGATTGTGATGAAGATGATGATTTACCTACATCAATATACACTTTCTTGGAAGAAGATTATGATGTTTGTGTAAACGGAAATGACCGTGTACACGGAAGACCGTTGCTTATCAAAGAAAATCCTCCCAAGATTGAAGATGGTAAAATTGTTGTTGATGAGTATAACATCCGATACACTATGGGAACATATGATGTAACTATTGGCGAAAAAACATTTGATACTATCAAATTTATTCGTGTTCAAAACAATTACAATATTACAGAAAATTATGTTGATAAAAACGGAAGACTTGTTTTAATGCGTTGGTATGAATCTATTGCCGCAGTTGAGCAGACCGAATGGTATACAGACGAATGGAAGAAAGCAATTTTGAGTGAAAACCCAAGAATTATTGTCAATGATATTGAATACTGCTTGCTCGAAGATCGCATCAGTGAATATGCTCTTTAATTTACGCCCCTCTTAGTGAGGGGCTTTTCCTTTAATTCCATTATTACACAAAAACTACGCAACTTTTGTATAGTTGTAAAAAATTGTTATTGTTTTGTTTTATAGCAATGCAACTGATTGTTGCTCGACAATATTGATTTTTATGATATAATACAAGTAAGCAAAAGGTGGTGATGTAATGTTTGATACAATTAAATTTGGAAAAGCACTTTCAACCCTTAGAAAAAATGCAGATATGACACAAAACGAAGTAGCTGACAGACTATATCTTTCACGTCAGGCAATCTCAAAATATGAACGTGGTGAAAGTTTTCCTGATATTTCTATCCTTGTAATGATTGCGGAACTATTCAATATAACACTTGACCAACTTATCAGTTACGGTAATCCAACACAAGGTGAATCTTCAATTCTTGAAAATATAGCAAAAGGAAATTCAAATATAATTGCAGGTAACATAGTTGATGTGGTAAATTTAGCACCGCTTCTCAAACCAAGCATTTTGACAAAAATATCACAGCAATTTGAAAATCAAGGAATTGATATATCAAATATAATCTCTCTTGCCGAGTATTTAAATGATGAAACTGTTGTTAAATTAATCGAAAATGCAAATTTTAATGATATTAGCAGTGAGCTTCTTGCAAAATTTATTCCTATGCTTAACGGCAACTCTATAGAGGCTATATTTCAGAAGATTTTAGACGGAGAGTTGGATTGGCATTTTATCAAAACTCTTCTTCCGTATGCAGACTATATGACTACACAAATTGAAGCTACCATAGTATCGGGTGCATTGCCTTGGGAAGTTCTTGATATTTTAAATGAATATTATTTGGATAAAAACGGATATAAAGAATAGGAGTTAATATGGAACATTATTATTTATGCCCTAACTGTAAATCTAAAACTTTACTACCTACTTGCAATACCTGTGGATATAAAATCCCATTAATTGATTCTATATACCGTTTTTGTAATGATGCTTCTGTTAAGCTTGAGGGCGATAAACAATATATCGGATATGATGATATTGGAGAAGATTTCGAGCCAGAGATTACATATTGGGATGCAAATAATACGGAAAGATACGGAGTATATGCTGCTTGTAGCGATTTGATTGCAAAGAAATTTGGTACAAACATTAGTATTCTTGACTTAGGCGCAGGATTAGGTTCTGCTTCTATTCCACTTGCAAAAAATGGTATTTATACAATTGCGGCAGATATATCTGCAGTAATGTTAAAAACTGCTGCAATACGCTCAAAAGGAATATATCCTAATCTTATACTTGCTCAAATGAATGCATACGGTATCATGCTGCCGAATGAAAGTGTTGATATAGTAGTAGAAAATGCTATGCTACATCTTGTTGATGAGCCTGAGGCCGTAATAAAAGAAATTGCACGTATCTTGAAACCGGGTGGTAAACTTATTCGCTTTAGCTCTCCGGGGATTTCTCTTAGTGAAAAAGAGATAGAACGAAATAAATACTGTAATGCTGTTCTCTCGGATATTAACGACTATTACTACGATTATCTTGAAAAACACAATTATCAAAGCACAGCATTTAATGTTGATTACAGAATATCTCTTCTTAAATATTTTGAACACCCATACAATGAAATTGCAAAAGGATTCGAAGAAATATTTACCGATAAACTTAAATTCAGATTGCACAGAATGAAAACTGGAGCTCACTCTGATTTGCAAAAGACACCGAAAGAATTAATAAATGCTGCGTGGGAAAATACCGATAAATATGCACGTCAAAAATATGGTGATGACTATGCAGAGATAAAAGGTTTTTCAAAATATGGTGCAGCTTTAGACATATATACCGTTAAAAAATAGACCAGCCTCGCCTTGAGTGAGGCTTTTCTATTTTAAGACTAACACGTAAACATATTAGCTTTTGATAGGTTTAAAATTATTTTACCAACTAAATGCCAAGAATTACTGTGCATTAGAAAAAATAACTCCAAAAGAAAAAAGGCTCCCCCATTTGGGAGAGTTAAAAAGCAAGCTAAATTACGAAAGAGTCGAGAGCGGAAATAGTGGGGGCTTTCGCAAGCGGCTCAGCGCGAAACCCCACTCCGCTCGACCTCCGTATTTACGCTTTTTACCT
Source organism: Clostridia bacterium (assembly GCA_017451485.1). Taxonomy (GTDB): domain Bacteria; phylum Bacillota; class Clostridia; order Oscillospirales; family CAG-272; genus RGIG2000. Next base: position 39,468 of record JAFTOG010000038.1, read on the forward strand.
TTTTACGGAGTTTTTCAATAGTTTCTCCATTTAAAGGTGTTTTTGTTTATTTGGTTGATTTTTCAAGTGTGCAGGCGTGTGCTTGTCAGCCCGAGCGTAGCGAGGGCTCTCGTATCAAGACAAGCACACGCCTAACTGTCAAACAAGTAAATTTTAAGTTCTGAGTTTATAGATTGTTGATCAATAATTATGAAATACAATTATCTTTTAAATTTTAAATACATAAAAATTTATTATAAGTTTTACAGTCAGTAAGTAAATCTGAATGCTTACCGATACCTTTCAGCTCGCCATTTTCCATAACTACAATTTGGTCTGCTATTCTTACGCTACTTAGTCTGTGAGAAATTAAAATGACAATTTTATCTGAAAAAATATTTTTTATTTCATCATATAAATTTCTTTCAGCGATAGGATCTAGGCTTGCTGTTGGCTCATCCAAAATAATAATATCGTTTTCATTATAAAGCAGTCTTGCAAAGCTTATACGTTGCCACTGACCACCTGAAAGCTCTCTACCATCATCGTATGCTTTGCCAAGCAATGTATTTTCCTTTAATGGTAGTTCATCAACTAAATCTTGTAGCTTCGCCTTTTGGATGGATGTTTTGAATTTTTCTTCACAATATTCAGAGCCAAATACAATATTATCCTTTAAGGACATTGAAAAATGGATATCTTCCTGTGACATATATCCCACCTTCAAGCTATCAATATCATTTAGTAGATACTCTTTATTTATTTTTATTGATCCGTTTGTAGGTTTGAAATGGTTAAGAATAAGTTTAATAAGTGTGGATTTGCCTGCACCGTTTTCACCGAGAATTAAATAGCAATTTCCCTTTATAAACGAAACATTTATATTTTTTAAGATATTCATATCTTGATTTGAAGGATACGCAAAACTTACATTATCAAATTGTATGTTTTCAATTGGCGATAATTTACTCTTGTCGCTTTCTTCAATTTCATAATTCATAAATTCTTTCAAGTATTTGAGATCTCTTTTATCTCTGTGCAGGCTTAATACATTGTTTCTAATATCCTCTATAGCTCCTATTGCGGAATCCCATAATCCTATAAACAGGATACAATCTCCTATACTGATATAGCCATTTAAAGTCTGAATTCCAACATATATCCAAACAAATACTTTAACAAGCATTGAACCAACATCTGCAAGTAATGTTAACAACCCATTTCTAACACTTATTTTAAATGCCTTTTTAAATATAGTTTTAGATATTTTTTGATATTTTGATAACAACCAATCTTTAAGGTTATATGCCTTGATTTCCTTCATTGTTTCATTGTTGTAAAACAATGACCTATAATACGTTCTTTTCCTTTCAGACTCGAGGCTTCTCACACTTTGAAGATATTCTACATCTGAGCATTTTACTGCAATAATGGTGTTTATTAAGCATAATACAGCCAAAACCATCCAGACTAAGTGAAATAATTTTATAATTGGAATTATAGCTGCAATTGCCGTAGGTATAAGTATGATAAGTCCAATAACATTTCTGAATGATCCATACACAATAGAGTTATTTCTGTTGGCTTTATTTAGCATTTCAAGATTTTGCGGAGTTTCGAAGAACCCTACAGGGAATGAGCATAATTTTTTCCTTATAGCTATTTTGATATTAAGTTCCGATCTTGTGTTTTAAATTTGCCTTATATTTGTCGAATTCGCTAGACTTTTGACGAGCGATTGTTTTGGAAATTCCTTGCAAAACGGGGCGCTTCATGCTATGCTTTAGATGTCGCACGCGGCCTGACGGCTGCGTACTGGGGAGAATTTACATGACAGGAGAGGAATGTATGGAACACGCAACAACTGTA
>JAFTOG010000039.1 GCA_017451485.1 Clostridia bacterium
CCGAAAGGGAAACTGTATGGACAATGGCGTAATGGAAAACTTCTGTGGTAGATTAAAGGTTGAAATGTATTACGGCGAAAAAGTTGAATCACCTCGGGGATTCATTGAAAAGTTAGAAGAATACATACATTACTACAACAATGAAAGAATTTCAATGAAATTAAAAGGAATGAGTCCAGTACAATACCGAACTCATTCGCAATCAATTTAATATTTATTTTTGTCTAAACTTTTGGGTTCACTTCAATCTTCTCTGTCTTTTTCTTTACAAGCACTACCTCAAATAACGACCACTAAAGCCATAATATTTTTGCCTTTTTCAAATACTCAAGCTTTATTGACAAATCAGCAGAAATATGATAAAATATTCTTGTCACACAATCTAATAATTTTTAGCGTTTAGTGGAAACTATCCTTGGTAAAAGGTGTTTCCTTTTTTCCTCATACCCACTAACGCTGGCGAGAGATTGTGTGACAACAATGAAGGAACACTTTTTCGGTGCGTTCCTCCAAGGGACGCACTTTTTTATATTCTGATAGGAGGACATATATGAACAATGATATTCCAAGAAAGATAACGGACGTTACCGGCGTAGAACCTATGCCCGGAGAGCCTGCCGCTTGTCTTGGCAACGGTGAGCAAGGCTTTGAGTGTTGTTGCGACGAATGCGATTACTTTTTGCTTTGCTTTCCCGAATTTGATCCAAAAAGCAAAAATTTATTGTAAAACAATTTCTCAGTAGCTTTGTGACAGCTTACTTTACACAAGGGAGCCTTTTATTATTAAAAATCTATTTGTTTGCAAACAATCCAAGGCATTGGCAGTCCTTATTTTAGTTTCAACAATAAGCACTGCATTTATAGATACAAATGAGAAAAATGAATTGACGGCAAGCCGTCGTCAATTGCGTAGTGTGCTTAGATGCACATTGCATACTTGATTATAAGCTCACAGACAAGGACCGTACCACAGGCAGAGGCTGCCACCACAAGAAGGCTCCTCTCGAAATATGCAAGAATACAAGCCACCACAAAGCCTGCTACCGCCGAAACAAGATATGTTGTGGAATAGAATATAGCAGGAACTGTCATAACTCCCAAAACTGCGTAAGGCACATAGTAGAGGAAGGAACGGATAAAGGTGTTTGTAATCTTCTTTTTAACAAGCACCATAGGGAGCATACGGACAAGATAGGTTACTCCTGCCATTACAAGAAGATATATAAAGAAATTCTCAGTCATGGCTCTCTACCTCCTCTACGGAATTTTCCGGGGGGAGTGGCGATAAAATAGCAAAAAGCACGCTTGCCACTATGGAGCAGATAATTATTACAAAGCCACTTGAGAGCTTATTTATTACGGGAATGTATGTAAATGCACAGCTAAGAGCAATTGCCAGAGCTACGCAGAGTGCAACGGATTTTTCCCGTTTTGCCACAGGGATGATTATGGCTATAAACATACCGTAAATTGCAATTCCAAGGGCAGAAATTACAATAGCGGGTAAAATATTTCCTGCAACGGCACCAAGGACTGTACCTATGCTCCAGCCAAAATAGGGGGTAATAATAAGACCGTACATATACCTCTTACCAACCGTTCCCTCCTTGCCTGAGGACACGGCAAATACCTCATCGGTGTTGACAAAGGAAATTAAAAATCTATCAGCCATCTTAACACTTTTACCAAGCTTCTGTGACATGGAAACGGACATAAGAGAGTATCTTAAATTTATAACCAGCTGTGTTACAGCAAGCTCAATAAAGCTGCCACCCGTACAGATAATAGGCACACCTGCCAGCTGTCCGGCAGATGTAACACAGGTCATAGAAATAAGGAGTGCCTCCCAAATGGCAAGTCCGTTTTCTACAGAAAATATACCAAAGGCAAAGGAAACGGATAAATAACCTAGACAAATGGGGATACCGTCCTTAATACCGTTTATAAAGCTATTTTGTTCTTTCATATGGACTCCTTCCACCACAATCAAAAATCACAAGCTCCGTCGAATTTCAAATACTCTTGATTGTGGTCCCCCTCCCTCGCAGATGGAGGCTATTTCCTTAATACCGTTTATAAAGCTGTTTAGTTCTTTCATAAATTCGCCGCTTTTCTAAAAGGTAAATTAAATACAGTATGTATATTAGCATAATGAAAAGAAAAATTCAAGTAAAAATAAAAAATCCGTAAAAACTTACGGATTTATTTTTCATATATTATAAGCTCGGCAATCTCGCACTCAAGAGCATCACATATTTTGTTCAATACATCGCTATCATAACGCACTACCCTATTTTTATAGTAATTGTCTATAATATGAAAGCGAATACCTGTTCTCTTCGATAGCTCGTAGCGTGTTATACCTCTGTTATCCAATAGCTTATCTAAAGTTAATCTTACCATATTATCACGCCCCTTTGATATATATTCTAATAAAGATATATCTTATTGACAATTCCCATAATTAGATGTATACTTATATAAGTATATTAAAAGGAGAGTGATATTATTAAATATTTAATTGTTGGGTCACGAAGTATAACAGAATTTGACCTATCACCATACATAAAGGATGACGCTGAGCTTATAATCAGTGGTGGAGCAAACGGTGTGGATAATATTGCAGAAGCCTATGCCGATAAGAATAAAATATCAAAGTTAATTTTATACCCGAAATACAGTAAGTACGGAAAATATGCTCCACTAAAGAGAAATGAAAAAATGGTGAAAATAGCCGATATTGTGATAGTTATATGGGACGGTGTATCTAAAGGCACAAAATATACTATTGATTTTGCAAGAAAGCTAAACAAAAACATTATATTACTGATGCCTACTAAATAAATCAGCATTTACAGTATAAAGGGTTGAAAAGCAAGGAGCTATTATTACACAAAATGCATATTGGAGCTATTTTTATAGATTTGATTGACTTTTATTGCTATACAATGGTATAATTAATTATCAAGCGTTTTCAAAAGGAGATAAAAATGAAAAGATTTATACTTTCATTATTGATAGCTCTTCTCTGCCTATCTTCAATAATATGTCTTTCATCCTGTGATATAATGGATAGATTCGCCTATAATGATAATGACGACGATGATGACAATGACGGTGACAATAATTACGGAGGCTCCTTCTGTATACATAAGGAGACAGTTGTCAACGGTAAAAAGGCAACCTGTATGGAATCAGGTCTTACCAATGGGAAAGTGTGCTCTAAATGTAATACAGTTTTGAAGGAGCAAAAAGTAATTGAGCCGTTGGGACACGATGAGTCGACCGTGTACGGTAAGCCTGCGTCATGTAGCGAAACGGGACTTACAGACGGTAAGAAATGCTCAAGATGTGACCTTGTTTTGGTCACTCAGGAAACAATACCTCTTCTTGCTCACACAAAAAACGGTACTACCTGCTCTGTATGCGGCAGTATATGTGATAGCGAGGGACTGTCATTTACATTAAGCTTTAACAGAAAGTATTACACCGTTACAGGCATCGGAACCTGTACCGATACACAAATCATTATACCGTCCACATATAACGGACTCCCCGTTTCCTCCATTGGGAAGGAGGCGTTTAAGGGGTGTGTAAATATTACATCCGTTTCCATTCCCGACAGCATTACATCCATAGGATACGGAGCCTTTTACGGTTGCTCAGGACTTACAGGTATTGTAATTCCCGACGGCGTTACCTCCATAGGAGAATATATATTCTACGGTTGTTCAAGCCTTTCAAGTGTTACCCTCGGTAAAGGAATCACATATATTACCGACAGTGCATTTTACGGGTGCTCAAGGCTTTCTGCAGTTAATATCCCGGATAGCGTTAAAATAATAGGAAGCTGTGCCTTTGCCGATTGCTCCTCTCTTACGAGTATAGATATACCTGATTCATCATTTATTTCTATCGGTAAGGATGCATTTTCCGGCTGTACGGGAATATCAGAGTCAGAAAACGGAATTACATATGTGGATAAATGGGCAGTAGCCTACTCCGGAAGCAGCACCTCTGTAACACTCCGTTCCGATACCCATGGTATAGCCGATTATTTATTTGAAAATCATACAGAGATTACAGACTTTACTATTCCAAATAGCCTGATTTACATTGGTAATTACGCATTTTCCGGTTGTACAGAAATTTCTGCTATTGTAATTCCAAACAGCGTGAAGGAAATAGGAATGTATGCATTTCAGGATTGCTCATACCTCACAAGTGTAAGCATTGGAAACGGTGTTACGTATATCGGCACAAACGCATTTATTAACTGTAGCTTCCTTAATAAGGTATCTATTAACTCGGTTGAAGCATGGTTTAATATTGATTTTAAGAATATAGGTGCAAATCCCTTAACCTATGCTAAAAATCTATACTTGGATGACTCTGTAATTGCTCATCTTTATATCCCGAATACCGTAACAACAATTAAGGATTACGCCTTCAACGGATGTGACAGTCTGCTGAGTGTGACCGTATCGAATAGCGTTACCTGTATCAGTGGCTCCTCATTTGTAGACTGTGATAATCTCACCGACATCCACTTTACAGTCACCTCCGGCTGGTTTCACACCTCGGATGCAAGCGTTGCAAGAGGACATACCGTCACAGTTACAGATTCAAAAGAAAACGCTGTAAACCTGAGAGAAAATGCTATCCTCGAGTATTGGATGCGAAATACATAAAACCATTATAAGAATCCTATCGCAATATAAAAGTGAACCGATTTGTACTGTATGCAAATCGGTTCACTTATTTCTTGTTTGGGCAAATAAAACCACGCACTATTGCGTGGTACAAGGAAAGTTATACATTTTTAAGCCTTCACCTTGAGGAAGTGCGTAGCCTTGCCTGTGGTAGAAGGTGGATGCGAAGCAGACGAATGAGGTGTTACCTGACATAAACTATCTATTCATTTTCCGTTTTTGTCACTTATGAATTATCTCTCTACACATTGTTTACCCTCGTATTACTCTTTTTTACAGATGCTCTGCATCCTACACCTCATCCACCACAAGTGGTCCCCCTTCCCCTCAAAGGTGAAGGCATATTAAAAAGCCCGTTTACTGGTAGCAGATAGCAAATGCATGGCTGACAGGTCAATTCTTAATGCACTTGTGTGTGGCCGGCAATGTCTATGGCTATGCCCGAAAATGAAATATCCACTCGCCCAGCGAGTGGATATTTCTTTAGCTGTATTTTTTCAACTTACAATATAAATCCCTCTGTGGAAAGATATCTGTCTCCACCGTCGGGGAGAAGGACAACAATATTTTTGCCACGGCTCTCGGGACGGGAGGCTATGGCTGCTGCAGCAGACAGGGCAGCACCCGATGATATACCGACAAAGGCACCCTCGGTCCTTACAAGCTGTGATGCAAATTTATATGCATCCTCATTGGTAACCGTAATAATCTCATCATAAACATTACGGTCAAGAGTGTCGGGAATAAAGTTTGCACCGATGCCCTGTATTTTGTGGGGACCTGCCTTTCCCTTTGTAAGTAATGGGGAGGAAAGGGGCTCAACACCCACTATTTTAATGTGAGGATTTTTGGATTTCAAGTATCTGCCCGTACCGGAAAGAGTGCCTCCCGTGCCGATACAAGCAACGAAAATATCCACACTCCCTTGGGTATTTTCCCAAATTTCCACACCTGTGGTCCTTTCGTGAGCCATGGGATTTGCCATATTTGTAAACTGGGAGGCAAGGAAAGCACCGTCAATTTCACGGGCTAACTCATCTGCCCTTTCGTTAGCTCCCTTCATACCGAGAGAGCCCTCTGTGAGCACAAGCTCGGCACCGTATGCCCTCATAAGAGCTCTGCGTTCCTGTGACATTGTATCGGGCATAACTATAATGCATTTATAACCCTTAGCCGTAGCAATGGATGCAAGACCGATGCCCGTATTGCCCGATGTGGACTCGATTATAGTGCCCCCGGGCTTAAGAGCTCCGTTTTTCTCTGCCTGCTCTATAATTTCCTTGGCAACTCTGTCCTTTACAGATCCGGCAGGATTAAAATACTCCAGCTTACAAAGAATATTTGCCTCTATATTATTTGCTTTAGCAAAACGGTCTGCCTTTAATAAGGGGGTATTGCCGACCAGCTCTGCCATTGAGTTGTAAATCATAATTTTCAGCCTTCTTCCAAACTTAATTTGTTTTAATCATCCTCTGCATGCGAAGAAGGGTAAGTCTGCGACGCATAAAGGGAGAGTATTCCACACAGGTGTCAAAGAGCTCACGGCTCTTGCCAATCTCCTCAATTGTAGTTTTACAGCCTGCTCTCTTCATAGCGTCATAGCACCTGTCATAATCGGGGAGCTTACCTATTATTTCCCTGATTTTCTGCCATTTACTCTCAAGGTCGGAAAGCTCAACATCATCGGTTATGGTGGAGGGAGTGTTTAATTTACGCACATCGGGAGCCATTTCCTCTCCGTATACCTCATATACCCTATTCCAGTCAACTGTCTCCTTAACGGCAGTTATACTCTCGTGCCTTGCCAGGTCCTTATAGTATTTAAGCATAGCTAAGGTGCATACGCCCACATCCTCTCCGTGGAAGTTGGGTATTATTCCGTGGGGAAGCTCTAAGCACTCGATAAGGTGAGCTATAATATGCTCACTTCCGCTGGCAGGACGGGAATTCTTTGTAAAGGACATAAAGATACCTGTCTTCAAGAGCTTATCAAATATCATACCGGCTGTTGTCTCGTCCTCTACCGTTACACGGTCAGCCATAGAAAGAAGCTCGTCTACGGTCTTGCGTACATATTCGGAAATTTTCTCACAATAGTATTCTCCTGTGAGAATATGGGATATTTCCCAGTCGCAGATGCCTATGTACTTTGCTATCATATCGCCAAAGCCTGCACTCTTAAGATGTGCGGGAGCCTTAGCCAAAATCTTAGTATCGGCAATAATTACCTCGGGGCTTTTAGCATCGTAGCTCGCCTTAAAGCCGTTTGCGACTATGGGAGAGCTGTAGGAGGCAAAGCCATCCATAGAGGGGGCTGTGCCAAAGATACAGAAGAGCTTGTTCTGACGGGCACAGGCAAGCCTGCAAGGGTCGTTTAATGAGCCTGTTCCAACGGACAGAACGGATATTTCTCTTCCCGAAATAAGTGCCTCTATCTCCTCCACATGCTTCATCTCAGCTACACGAAGCTCGTCATAAAGCTTGTATTCTATATCAAAGTCAGAAAGGCTCTCTATAATTCCCTCCGATGCCTTTAATGTATTTTTATCGGCTACCAGAAGGAGCTTCTTTGTAAAGCCGTTCTCCTTAAGTATCTTGCCAACCTCAGTAACAATTCCCGAGCCGATACGCACATCTTTTACAGTGGTCTCGTGCTCCCTTCCGCAGGGACATCCTGTTCTGAAATCTCTAATTATGTTCATTATATCAGTCATAAAAGCCTCCAAATAAATGCAATATCAATTTATTTTATCATACCATTTTTTACGGCGGTTGTAAAGTGATATTGAAAAATCTTATGCTTATAAATTATTTTTCAAATAGCTAATATCCTCATTACACATGCTTTCAAGCTTGCCGTAGCTTTTAGTCGGTGACGGGTGGTCCCTCCTATACCATGTCATAAGGGTGGCATAATGGCTCTTATAATTTTTATCCTGTGATAGCATATACAGGCTCAGCCGTTCTATCAATTCGTCAAGCTCCTCTCCTACCGTGTCCTTTAGCTTGTTGTACTCCTTATCGGTAAGAAGCACATTCCCATTTTCGGTATAGGTCCTTTTTTCTTCCTGTGGCTCTTCTTGGTTTTCCTTATGTACTGCCGATTTCCTCTTGGACTTAGAACCTTTTCCCTTAGTGCTTGACGGCTTTTTCGCCTTGAGCTGCTCTCTTTTCATAATTTCAAATTCCATTTTTTCATTGTAGAATAGCCCTTTCTCATCCTCCGTAAACAGCGAAAAAACATCCTCATCGTATTTTCCGCAGGCAGTTATCATTTCCTCTCTTTTCAGTCTGCCGTTAAGATACATATAGCAAAGAATTTTCATATAGCCCTTAACCTGCTCCCCATTTAAGAATGCTATCTGTGCCAAAAACTCCAAGGGGTAAAAGGGCATTGACGGATTTTTGTATGCTTCCAATCTCATTTTTTCTTATGTATTTTCCTTTCCGTTCATCTTTTCTGCCTTAATTATACAACATACAAACCGTTAGTGACCGTTAGACTTTTACAAATTTTGAAAAATTTTTTTGCAGCATAAAATCCATTCTTAAAGCTCTGTGTAAAAGCTCATAAACGAACCTTTTTTACAGCTCGGAAATCGTTACTTTTTTCTCTTTTATACATTTTCTCTTTTTTGCTTACATATTACACCTTACATCTTACACCTTACTCCTTACAGCTTACTCCTTACAGCTTACTCCTTACAGCTTACAAATTACTTATAAAGGAGTAAATTCTCCCCACCGTTATGCAATTTTTGAAACAAAATAAAAATAAAAGCAACAAAAAAAGGGAGCACCTGCTCCCCACAATACCAACATTTACAGGCATACCTCGTCGTCCACATAGACAACAATGTCCTCTATCTTACAGGATAAAATTTTACACAATTCATTTAAGGTGGATGTACTAAGAGGTTTATTGTGCTTCAATCTGTCAAGCAAGCTTCTGCTAATACCGTATTGGTTAATTAATTTATAAGTGCTGATGCCCTTTTCCTTGATGGTTTTATAAAACGGATCATATAAAATCATACATATTCCCTCCTCCAACTTTATTATAAATTGTGCTTCTCTTCTTGACAATTGTCTATAAATAGAGTACAATATTATATATACTCTATATTTAGAGCATATATTAACTTTAAAGCACGAGAATATTATTGGTTTATATTCTCACCTTAATTAATCGAAAAGGAAAATAAGGAGAAAGAAATGAAAAAATTTTTACTTGCACTTTTGATAACACTTCTCTGCCTGACGGCAGTATTGTGCTTTACAGCCTGCCGTGGAGAAAGCAACAACGATAACGAAGATGACGATGACAACGGCAATAATTCTATCATCATCAGGGAAAGTGAAGGCTTAAGCTACGAATTAAGCAATGACGGATCCTCATACACCGTGGCAGGAATCGGAACCTGTACCGATACCGATATTGTTATTCCGGCAGAATACAATAATGTTCCGGTTACTTCTATTGGTGATAGGGCATTCGAAGATTGCGACGGTCTTACAAGCATTACGATTCCAAATAGCGTTACTTCTATTGGTGAGGGTGCATTCGCATATTGCGACGATCTTACAAAAGTGAACATTACTTCTATTGAAGCTTGGTGTAATATTGATTTTGAGGGTGACTCCTACTCTAACCCCTTGTATTATGCTGAAAATCTATACTTAAATGATACCTTAGTGACAGAGCTGGTTATCCCTGATACCGTAACCGAAATTAAGGATTATGCATTCCTAGATTGCAACAGTATTACAAGCGTAACCATTCCAAATAGCGTTACTTCTATTGGTGAGGAGGCATTCTACAATTGCGACGATCTTACAAGCATTACTATAGGCAATAGCGTTACTTCTCTTGGTGAGGGTGCATTCAAATATTGCGACGATCTTACAAGCATTACTATAGGCAATAGCGTTACTTCTATTGGTGAGGGTGCATTCGAAGGTTGTAACGGTCTTACAAGTATAAGAGTGGATTCAGCAAATAGCAATTACAAATCAATAGACGGAAATCTTTATTCTATGGATGGAACGAAACTTATTCAATATGCAGTAGGTAAAAGGGATACTCACTTTACCATCCCCGATAGTGTTACTTCTATTGGTAATAATGCATTCGAAGATTGCACAGGTCTTACAAGCATTACCATTCCGAGTAGCGTTACTTCTATTGGTAGTGGTGCATTCTACTATTGCAACGGTCTTACAAGTGTTAATATAGGCAATGGCGTTACTTCTATTGGTGCTAGTGCATTCAAGTATTGCACAAGTCTTACAAGCGTTACTATAGGCAATAGCGTTACTTCTATTGGTAATTATGCATTCGAAGGTTGTAACAAGCTTGTTGAAGTATATAATCTTTCTTCGCTTAAAATAGAAGCAGGCTCAAACTCAAACGGATATGTAGGTCTTTATGCAAAGATTATCCATACCTCACTTAATGGAGATAGCATACTTGAAACAGTAGATGATTATATCTTTATGACTTTGAATAATTATTATCTAATGGGATATGTAGGCAATGATACAGAGCCTACTTTACCCGAAGATTATAAAGGTAATAACTACTCTATTTATAGTTATGCTTTTTACAACAATGATAGCGTTACAAGCATTACTATAGGAAATAGCGTTACTTCTATTGGTGATTATGCATTCCAATGGTGCAACAGTCTTACAAGTATTACTATTCCAAATAGCGTTACTTCTATTGGTCATGGTGCATTCGAAGGTTGTAACGGTCTTACAAGCGTTACTATTCCGAATAGCGTTACTTCTATTGGTTGGCATGCGTTCGAAGATTGCGACAGTCTTACAAGTATTACTATCCCAAACAGCGTTACTTCTATTGGTGATTATGCATTCGCCGGCTGCAACGGTCTTA
>JAFTOG010000040.1 GCA_017451485.1 Clostridia bacterium
AATATCCTAAATGGTGTTCTCGCATGTCCATTATAACACGAATTTTGAATTCTGCCGAGTAGTTTTTGTTTTTTCTTCCTGTTTTGCCCATAAAAAATATGCACCTCCAAAAGTGTCTAACTTTTGGGGTGCATATCAGATTTCTCTGTCTTTTTTAGTATGCAATTTAAATTTTACTCGGAAATTTCTTTCTTTTTTTCCTTAACGCCAAAGCTTGGGAAGAATGCAAATACTATGGCACTGACAGCCAATAGGAAGGGATAGAATAGATAGGGGATAACATCAACGGCGGAAACAACGGATAGTATATCACCGTCATTATATGCAATAGTTACTAATGATATCGCTGTTATCATCTGAGCTCCGTAGGGGAGAATACCCTGTACTACACTACCGAAGATATCAAGGATAGATGCAGTCTTTGTATTGGTGATTCCGTATTCCTCACTGATGTTTTTTGCAATGGGGGCTGCCATAACGATAGCAACCGTATTATTTGCTGTTGCAATATCCATAGCAGAAACCAGTGCACCTATACCAAGCTGACCTCCGACCTTGCCCTTAAATGTACGCTTTACTAAGTACAGAAGAGCATTAAAGCCACCGAAGTGACGCATAATACCGCTGAGCATGGTTACAAGCATGGTAACGAGGATAACCTCAAACATTCCACCTGCACCTGAGCCCATGGAGCCTACAATCTCAACAAACTCGATACCAAGACAGAGCTTGATAACAAAGGCAGAGCCGATACCTGCAAGAAGAACGATAAATACATTGATACCCACTATTCCACCGATAAGCACCAGCACATAGGGGATAAGGAGCCAGAGGTTGGGGGACTCGGGCGTATATGCATTTACCTCCGATGCGGTGAGGGCAAAAATAAATAAAATAATAACAGTAACAAGTGCAGCAGGCAGAGCAATAAAGAAGTTCTCCTTGAATTTATCCTTCATTTTACAGCCCTGTGTAGTTGTTGCGGCAATTGTTGTGTCGGAGATAAAGGAAAGATTATCACCGAACATAGAGCCACCGATAACAGAGCCTACGCAGAGAGCAAGGCTTATACCGGTAGAGTCCGAAAGAGAGCAGGCAATGGGAGTGAGCACGGTAATAGTACCGCAGGATGTACCCATAGCCGTGGAAACAAAGCAGGATACTATAAACAGCACCAAGGCTGAATACTGTGCAGGAATAAAGCTTAAAAACAGATCTGCTACGCTTGACGCACTGTCTCTGCCGAGTATACCTGCAAAAATGCCAGAGGCTAAGAATATAAGTATCATAGTGGTAATATTCTTGTCGGCAAGACCCTTAGCCATAATGCCAAGCTTTTCATCAAAGGAAACGCCCCTGTGCTGAATACAAGCCACTAAGATAGCCACAAGAAAGGCTACTACTACACTCATTTTATAGAAATCACCGAATATAACACCAAGACCAATATATAATACGAGGAAAACACCGATAGGCAAAAGAGCCCAAGGATTCCCCTTGTTTATCTTTAATTCCTTGTTGTCCATAAAAGCTCCTTAGGGTAAATCGTTATGTATATTTTAACACAGAACACGGTTAAAGTCAACACAAGGCAATTCAAAATATAAATACCCCCCTTTTATGATAGAAGGCTCTCTAATTTTATCGGTGCTCTGATTAGCAGTAAGCAGTCGGAAAGATCTTGTTGACAAAGTGACCTTTATATGGTAAAATATACTAAAAGGACTAAACATATTTTATTGAACATTCTATATAATTCATAAAAACCAAGGAGATAGCAAAGCAAAAAAAGAATATAAACCAGTTAGCAAAATTATTGTAAAAACAGGAGGAAATGATATGAAGAAAAGATTAAGAGCAATTTTGTCATTTGTGATGATGGTGCTTATTTTTATACTGTCATTACCTATTTACGCCTTTGCAACCGGTATAGAAGATGCTGTGGAGCTGGCAGAAGAAATCAAAATTGATTATGAAGCAGAGGTGCTTGAGGAAAAAGAAGAATTGCGTGAAGAAAATATTAAGCACTATCTGTTAAGCGACGGTACAACTAAAGCGGTTGTATATCCCACCCCCGTTCACTATCTGAACGAGAATGGAGAATGGATAGATATTGATAATACTCTCTCCTTACTTTCAAATGAATATTCTGTAAATAACAAATTTGAAATTAAATTCGCTAAGAAGTCGGGCTCCTCCGGTTTATTAAGCATAAAGGACGGAGAATACAAGATTACCTTTACTCCGATAAATGCGAATAAGTCTGATGCTGAAATAGAAAATCCCGAAAAATCAAACAGCCTTAAATTCAAGGATGTATCATCGCTTTCACATCTTAAATCAAAAGTAACATATGGGAATGCATATGAGGGTATTGACCTTGAATATATACTCAGCGGAAATAATATCAAGGAAAACCTTATCGTTAGTAAAAAGCTTGATGAATACATATTTGAATTTGAAATAAAGGTTAAGGGCTTGGAGCTTTCTGTAGAGGACGGGTGCGTTATTTTTACGGACAGCGACACTTCTGAAGAAAAATATAGGATTCCTTTGCCGTATATGTATGACGCAAACGGCGAATACAGTATGGCTGTTGAATACACCGTAGAGCAGTCAGGAAACGGCAAATACATTCTTGCTGTGGAAGCCGATAAAGAGTGGATAAACTCTTCCTCACGTGCTTTTCCTGTGACAATTGACCCAAGTATAATTCTTACTACAGGGACAAGTGTTGGATGTGTAGATTCAAACGGAGTAAATCTCTCTTCAAATGAAATGTATCATGTAGTAGGTACAATTTCAGATTATACGATAGGTAATTATACAGATGCAAGAATATATTACAGGGCAGGCATGGCAAGCGTACCAAGCGGAGCAGTGCTTACTAACGCTACTGCTATATTTGCAAATATGGAGGTTGAGAATCCATTAAATATAGGAGCATATAAGGTGACATCCGATTGGACTCCGTCTACACTTGTAGGGTCGTATTCAAGTGTCGGTTCATTAAGTGCAAATCCCTATGACATTATTACCCTCGAAAATACTCAATCCGTTGCAGAATGGAATATAACGGATATTGCCAAGGAATGGTTAAACGGAGCTGCCAATTACGGTATTTGCTTAAAAGCAGTAAGTAATACCGGTAACGACGGATACTACGCACTTCTCAATTCCGGCAATTACGAAATGATTGAAGGACCCCGTATTGAAATAACATATATTGATACAGTGGGCTTGGAAAGCTATTTCAGCTATTATGCAAGCTCTGCCGGTGGAGCCGGTCAGGGATACATAAACAGCTTTACAGGTAATTTGACCTTCGTTCATAATACTGTCGGCACAGTAGATGAAATATTACCTTATACAGTATCCTTGGTATATAATTCTCAAAAGGGAAAGTGGATTGAAAGCTATTCGGAATCAATACAGCCCATGACCCTGCCTGATGGGAATGTGGTTTATAATTGGACTGACTCGGACGGAACCTCCCATTTATTCTCGAGAATAAAGGATGTATATATAAACGACGAATATAGATATTACGATTATTCCATTAACGGAAAATTAGTGGAAAGTGAGACTGGTAAATATTATGACAGCGAGGGTCTTGGCCTTACGATAGAAGAGAGTGGCTCAAGCTATATTCTAAGCGATCAGTCAGGCAACAAAAAGACCTTTAACTCTGCAGGCAAGCTGATAAAGATTACGGATAGAAACGGAAATAACCGTCATTTCAATTATAATAGCAACGGTCAGCTTTCTTCTATTACATTGGCTCCGTATTCAAGTGGAAATAATATCACGCAGATTATGCTTGAATATACCCCTTACGGAGACTTGTACCAAATAGGAAACTGTCAGACAGGAGTTTATGCCACGGTAACATACAGCGGCTCCTTGATTTCCGGTATAGAATATAATTATTCCTCGACGGATAAGTACAGTGTTTCCTTTACATATAACGGTACTGATTTGATAATCGCCAAGGATAATAAGGCGATGAAGGGAATAGAATACGCCTATACCTCAGGAAAGGTAACTTCCGTTACAGAGCTTGCGTACAGCTCTTCAACCGAAGCAACAGAGGGAAATTTTGCTACTATTTCCTATAGCACCGGCTCAACCGTATACCGTTCATCCGGAGCCGATAAATCAAGCGTAAGTGATGATATACTTACCGTATATCGCTTTGACTATAAGGGCAGAGTCATAACTGCATACAGCACCGACGCTACAGGAGGGGTTGTATACGGAAGCTCAAATTATGTGTATAACGATATGTACACCGATGGAGAGAGCACCTTAAAAACAAATAACAGCATAAAAAGTGTTGTAAGTGCGGGAGCAAACACTCCGAATCTGCTTATGAATCCCCATTTTCAGCAAGGTGTTGATAATTGGATATTGTCAAGCTCTTCATTGGCTACAGGAATACTCTTGGGAGCCAAGGTAAAGAGCGGTATGTCCGATGGCTACGGATTAAAGCTTCAGGGTACTCCGTCTTCTGCTACCTCGGTTAAACAAGCGTTAACATTGGCTGACGGCACCTACACATTATCTCTTTCTGTATTTAAGGAGCTTATGTCACATAGCTCTACAGTAAGACTTTCCGTATATGACGCAAACGGGAATCTTATTGAAGAGAAGGCAAATATAAGAGGTGTGTCGGCTTCGAATTCCGATAGCCTTGAAAATTATTGGGAAAGAGAATTTCTGACATTTGATATTTCAACTGCCGGAAATTATACCGTGTCAATAGAATATACACCTGCCAACAGCAGTGAATATATCTATATAGATAATATAATGCTTGAAAAGAGCAAGGGTATGGGTACCTTTAGTGTATATGCAGACGGTGAGTTTGAAAACGGTATTAACCATTTGTCCTTAAGCAATGCAACAAAAGTAACAACAGACGCCTTTTCGGGACAGTACAGTATGAGGGTTGGTACAGCAGGCTTGAATACCGGTGAATCCTATGTTAAATATACATATACTGTAAATTCAAGCAGTGAAAAGGATTGGATAGTATCCGCTTGGGCAAAAGCCTCATCATCTGTGGCAAGCTCAAATAACAGCAATTCTCCCTCTTCCTTTGATATAAAGGTAGTAATAAATTACTCCGACGGAACGAGTCAGAGTGTTGCGACAGTGCCCTTTAATAACGAGGTGGACGGATGGCAATATAATTGCGGATATTTTGCTATCTCGGGTGCAGTGTCTACAATTGATATATATTTGAGATACAGCTATAACTGTGGATATGCATATTTTGACAGCGTTTGCTTAAATAATTCCGGTATATGTACCGAGTATTCGTATAACGGGCTCGGTAATACAGAGACGGTTGCTTCGTCAGACGGATCAAGCATGACATATACATATAGCTCGAATAACGCTATAGATCCTATAAGCATAGAAGACAGCAACGGAAATCAGTATGATATCACCTATGACAGCAAACATAACATAACGGGTATTGTGGATAACGGAGAGTCTTCAAGCGGAACGGGTGACGATATTTCTCATTCGTTTGAATATAATAATTATAAACAGACGGTATCTGCCTCAGCATCAGGAAATGTGAACAACACAGATGGAACTACTACACAGAAGGTGATGCTGACGGAATGTACCTATTACACCGATACATATTTGAACTATTTTAGCAAAATCAGTACCGTTACAGACGAAAGAGGCAAGGAAACAAAATATTTCTATCAGGATAACGGACTGTTAAGCAGTATAATAGGTCCCGATAATAAGGGTATCAGATATGTATATAATGCTTACGGACAGCTCGTTGGTGCTGAGCCCGTACAGTATGTAAATTCAACCGTTCAGAGTATAGAAAATCAGGCTGATGTTGAATATGCGTATAACGGAAAGCAGGAGCTCGAAAGGATATCCACAAACACGGTCGATTATACCTTTGAGTACGATGTATACGGCAATGTTACAAGCATTAAAGCTGACGGAACACCCTTAGCAACCTATACATACGGTGCAAATAACGGAAGCCTGACAACCTTGACCTACGGTAATGGCTCCTTTGTGTCCTACACCTATGATGAGCTTGGTAGGATAGTAGGTGTATGCTACGATGAAAACACAGATGAAAGAGTAGAATATGTATATGCCTCCAACGGAAGCGTGTCATATATTAACGACATTTCAAACGGCTTGGAATATACATATTATTATGACGGAGAGGGTAAGCTGATTAGCGAAAAGGCAGAAAAGGATAATAGCACCTATTACTCAATTATGCTAAGCTATGATGCTGAGGACCGGGTAACTATTAAGGAAATATATTATCCCGACTCCTCATATGATCCCTATCACGGTGCATATTACAGCTACAACTCGGATAACCGTGTAACGAATATCAGGGCGTTTAATAATACGAGTGAGTTTTACGTCTACGACTCCTATGGAAGAGTTACACATAACGCCATGGAATATACGGACTCCTACGGCTATGCATATATTCTTGATGAGCTGCATTATGAGGAAGTATCGTCAAACGGTACATCATATTTAATCTCCGATGTTAATACAAGAATGGGAGATGTAACGCTGTACAATGCGTCCTATACCTATGACGATAAGGGAAATATAACGAGAATAATTTACATAGATTATACCTCCAATACAACCAAGAATGTTTACTATGTATATGACAGCATAGGTCAGCTCATAAGAGAAAATAACCAGCTCCTGGGTAAGACCTTCGTTTATGAGTACGATAGCTCGGGCAACATTCTGTCAAAGAAGGAGTATAACTATACTACAACAAGTATATTGGGTACACCCATAAATACACTTGTTTATACCTACGGTACAGACGATAAGGTTATTTCCATTAACGGAAATACCGTTACCTATGACGCAACAGGTAATCCCTTAAGCTATTATAACGGCTATCAGTTCACATGGCAAAAGGGCAGACAGCTCGCTTCTGCAATAAGAGGAAGCAGCAGTGTATCCTATAAGTACAACTCCGACGGTATAAGGATAGAAAAAACCGTAGACGGAAAGCTGCATGAATATATCCTTGACGGAGCAACAGTATTAAGAGAGGTTGTATATACGGGAAGCACATCAAATACGGGAATAGAAAAGGATATACGCTACTACTACGACGCAAACGGAGTTATTTCCTCTGCTACCGTTTATACATTATCAAACGGTACGGTAACAGGTACATACAACTATATCTACAGGACTAATATACAGGGTGATGTACTTGATGTTTACAATACAGACGGCACCGTTCTCGTTTCCTACACCTACGATGCATGGGGTAACTTTACAGAATCCGTGTATGGAACAACAACAGAGGCTGCCATAGCATCAAGCCTACCATTCCGTTACAGAAGCTACTACTACGATATAGAATTGGGAATGTATTATCTTAATACAAGATACTATGACCCTCAGATAGGCAGATTTATCAATGTGGACAGTGCTATGTCCAATGCTAACGGCACAGTAAATGGCAACAATTTGTACATTTATTGCTTTAATAACCCCGTTATGTATACCGATTCGAATGGCAATTGGCCTGAGGTTTCCATACCCGTCCTTGAATGGTATGAAATGTACCTCGAAACCGTTGAGCTGCTTAAAGAGGATGCAGAAAAATTTGATATAAATAATGAAAGCGAGTCAGTAGTATTTGAGAGCAATTTCTTTTCCGGCTATAAGGGAGTATTGGTAGTAAAGACACCGATGAAATCATCATTTTCCTTTGGATTTATTGGACTACAAAATAATACAACCAATCCAAATATAATAAAGCACGAATACGGTCATATACTTCAATTGCGGAAATATGGGCAAGCGAAATATATTTTTAATATAGCTATTCCATCGGTAATGATTCACTTTTTACAAAAAAAGGGAAAACTGCCGTATGACTACTATACATATCCATGGGAAGCTGAAGCTAATGAATTAGGAAAAGCTGAGTTTCCTCCAAAAGGTCAACCATTACCACCGGATGCGGATGTATCCTATTTTGGTTTGATAAAGCTGTTTTTCAAAGAAGGAGGTTAATTATGAAAAAAGTCAAATTTACCTTATGTATACTTTCGATAATACTTTCGTTTTCATTATGCTCTTGTGATTTGTTTTATGTTGGAGATACTAACTTTTATTGTTATATTGAAAATGTGGAGTCAATACAGATTGTAAGGCTTGATAAGTATATCCAAGAGGATTTCGGGTATGAATATACTGTTCTTGCCGAAATAGAGGATTGTCCTGCCTTTGTAGAAAGGCTTAATGATATAGACCATGCTGTATACGGTGGTGACCCACAATACCTGTATATCGATTATATTGTTATACAGATTAATTATTTCAACGGAGATTATGATATTATACATTATGAGGCACAGGATTTTTTTCGTTCCAACAAGCTTCGAATAGGATATTACAGTTTTGACAAAGACCAATATAACGATTTAATTAATGATTATTTACCCGATGAATATAAAGTGAAAACATAAGTCTGAATAAGACAGGGGGACACCCCAAGGCTGATTCCCCTGTCAAGCCCTACATCATATTGAGAGGAGGCAAAATTATGAAAAAAGTCAAATTTACCTTATGTATACTTTTGATAATACTTTCGTTTTCATTATGCTCGTGCTTTTCATTTCATTTGAGTGACCATAAATATTATTGTTATATTGAAAAAGTGGAGTCAATACGGATTGTAAGGCTTGATGAGTATGTGGAGGAAGAAAGTAGGTATGAATATACTGTTCTTGCCGAAATAGAGGATTGTCCTGCCTTTGTAGAAAGGTTTAATAGCATAGAAAATGTTGCACACGGTGGCAAGCCTAAAAAATTGAGTATAAATGATACAGTTATATTAATTAATTATACTAACGGAAAAATTGATTACATACATCATATAGCACAGGAATTTTTCCGTTCCGGTGAGCTTCGGGTAGGATATTACAGTTTTGATGAAGTCCAATACAATAATTTAATTAATGATTATTTACCCGATGAATACAAAGTGAAAACATAAGTCTGAATAGGACAGGGGGATACCCATATAGGGGGACGGCTCCTGTCTCCTATAGGCACCCTTCTCGTTTCCTACACCTACGATGCATGGGGTAACTTTACAGAATCCGTGTATGGAACAACAACAGAGGCTGCTATAGCATCAAGCCTCCCATTCCGTTACAGAAGCTACTACTACGATACAGAATTGGGAATGTATTATCTTAATACAAGATACTATGACCCCAATATCGGTAGGTTTATTAATGCGGATGATATATTGTATTTAGGTGCCAACGGTGATTTGCAAGGCTTTAATCTCTATGCTTATTGCAGTAATAATCCTGTGATGTTTTACGATTCAAATGGATGCTATATAAAAGAAGCCATAAAAGGAGTAATGCATAATAGAATAAAACCATTAGTTGATTATGGAAAAAATTATTATCAAAATTTGATAACACTTATTCTGTTGGAACAAGCTTAAGTGCCACCCCAAGCGTGTTTATTTTAAGTCTTCAAGAATGTGTTTCGATTGACACTGATGGAAATGTTGCTTTGCAAGCTACCATTTCTGGTGGACTAACAGGTGGCACTCCTGGTGCTTCCTTTTCATTATACCATATGGCTACAAATGCACCAAGTGTGGATAAATTAGAAGGATCAGCATATGAAATAGGAGGATCTGCTGGAATACCTATTTACGGAATACCTGCATTTATTGGGGGAGATTTTATTATTATTCCTGATTCGGATTTGAAAAAAGAATACTATGGATTGGCTACAAATTTGGGATTAGGTACACCAGGTGGAGAAATACATGTTACATGGGGCGAAACTGTTACATTGTTTAAGTTCAATGTGTTTGATGTGTTTGATAAAATATATAACAAGGTGATGGAGTGGTAATATGAAGTATCTATCAATAATTTTATTACTTGTTTTTGCATCATTCTTTCCGTTTAGCACATCTGCAAAAGCATTCAATTCTAATGAAGGATTTGTTACAGAAAGCGTTACCGAGGAAGAAAAAAATACGGTTTTGAAAAACATTTCCATTAGTAAGATAACAAAAGAGCCTGAAAGGCAACCTATAGAATGCTTTGATGTAAACGAAAACGGAGAGATAGCTATAGGAATTTACACTACCGAAGAAAAAATAATATGCATTTATTCCGATGATGGAACATTTCAATACGGATATAAATTCTATACTTCTGGGAATTTTGGCGTAGAATTAAAGGGAAGTAATTTGTATATATACCTTGTTAGAAGCGATATTGCTATTGGAATTGCACCAAGTGGAGAAATAATAGAAATGAGTAAAATTCAAAACACTCCGGAGAATAACTCATATTGGAATAATTATGTTTCTTCAAATAAAAGAATAGTGGGAGATAAGGTTTACATTTTGAAAAATGATATGGGCATATTTAATTTATTTTCCTCTTCATATTCTCAGCTGATAGTTCAAGACGGTAACGGTAATCAAAATATTATTTATGATGTTAATTCCTCACAGCTTACAAAGAACATAATTATATTACTGTCTATACTCGCATTTTCTGCAATAGTTGTATCGTGTGTAGTTGTTCAAACAATAAAATCAATAAAAGGACGGAGATAGAATAGACAAAATAGTGGAGGTCGAGTAATATGAAAGTTAGAAGGATAGTATATACAATTTCCATACTATTTATTATTATTGCTTCAATTATTTTTATAGGATCATTTATTGTTAACAAAATTAATTCACAAGGTCAAGGCCTCGAGGATTTTGATTATAACAATTTATCTAACGAGCAAATAGTAGAGACAGTTGCAAAATACGAGGGCTTTGGAAATGAAAAAAAGCAATATGGAGATCAAAGCGGCGTTGACGGTAAATACAAATATTATGATTATGCCAACTGCTATCACGCATCAGAAAAGATAACAGGAATATTGACAGTTCAATCAACCAAAGCAATAAATCAAAAGGTAAAATTTACTATTACTTCAAATCTTGAATCCGGGTACATGAAAATAGTAGTAATAAAAAACGGAGAGATAATAGAATACATTGATGTAAATCAGACTGTATCAAGGGAGTATGATTGTATAGGTGAAAATGACATTTATATAAAAATAATAGCGTCTACTGCGAAAATGAATATATCAGTTGAAAGGGAGCTTCAGGCATAGTGAAGACAGTGCCACACATATAGACAGGGGAATACCAAGGCTGATTTTCCTGTCAAACTCTACATTATACTGAGAGGAGGCAAAATTATGAAAAGAATTATCGCAATTGCCTTTATACTTTTGATGATATTTTCTGTTGGATGTGATGATACCATTTATCATTGGAATTTCGAATATGATTATACGGAAGTTGTCGAAATAAGTATAATAGAAGCAATCGGACCAACAAATAATAAGGGCCCTATGGAATATGAGGTATTAGCTCAATTGGATTTATCGGTTGCTGAAGATTTAATGAAAGATATCGAAAATATAGAATATAAAAAATATGCATTTAATCCTGCAGATATAACAGGCTTGTGCTTTTTGATTGAGTTTAATAACGGTAGCTATGATATTATTTCCTATAGGGAGCCTATGCACTTTATTTATACTGGGGATAATGATGAAATTAATGGATATTTTTCGTATTTTGAATGTGACAAAGAAATTTTTGATGAAATTATAAATAAATATTTAACACAGACAGGAGACGATTCTATGTCTGCAAAGCTTTACAGCTAAGCAACAAACAGGTATAACGGTATAGGATAGAAAACAGTATACTACTTTATTATTACTGTATAGAGGTGAAGTGATTATGAAAAAAACATTAAAATGTCTGTTGTGCCTTTTTATGATGTTAGTTATATTAACCTCGTTATCCGGTTGTGGTATTTTGGTGCTCTTCTTCGATGGACATAAAATTGATTATCCATATTTGAATAGCAGAGAGGAAATCGTTTTGATTGAGATTATAAGATATGACTGGGATAATGAAGATACACATGCAAGTGAAATTATTACCACTATAGAAAATACAGATGAATTTTTAGATGATTTTGAAGATGTAGATTACTATGATGTATTTATGTGGGAGCCACAAGGTATAGAAGACGGTGGGATTGCAATCAAATTTACATATTCGAACGGCGAATATGAAATTAACTCTCACGGTGGACAAGGAAGATATAACAGAGAAGCAGGCTGTTACTATGCATACACTGATAACGGATATTTTGATAAGGAACAATTCAGAGAATTAATATACAAATGGGCAAATGTTGACATAGATGATATACAAAAATCAGAGGATCAAACGAGTGCTAATACCTGATTACATGGGAGACAGGGGTCAGTATACTACGACCGTCATTTTATGCGACAGACTAACACTGGACAATGGGCTGAAAAACACGGATATGGCGAAGCATCGGTGCTTTGGGAGAATGACTCCAGATACTATTCCTTGGACATTAGGCGGCGTTCCATACTATGATAGCGTAATAATCTACTATGCAGTAGGAAATTGAGGTGCGTTATGAGACTTAATAAAATTTTAGCTTTAATTTCTATAATAATGTTGTTGTTTTTGCTTTGGTCTTGTGATAAAGGAGGAAGTGATTTGAATATTGAAATATCCCCGCTAGATAAAAGTTTACTTGATCTGGCAACTACAATTTATGATGAATCGCAATTATCAAAAATTGTAAAGTTCAATGGTTCAATTGATGAGTTAAACGATCAATACCCCATTGAATGTTTAAGAAAAGATAACGATACTTATCGAGTAGCATACCTTGGTGACGGGAGCATTGTAGTTCTTCTATTTGATAATTACGGAAATAGACTTTTTGGACATATTTATAACACTCAGTTATTAAAATCTGATTTTGAAGGACTGATAAAAGGTCAGTCGTTAGAAGAAGTTAGAAGAATTGATCCTAATGGAGAGTATTTATTCCTTTATACAGGTAGAAATGATACGCCGAAAGTATCTTCCCATTACACAAAAGACGGGTACCTAATTACCATTGAATATGACATTTCAAATATTATCATAAGTATAAATGAAAAGTTGATATGAATGATATTGGAAAGCACACATAGACAGGGGACGGTTCTATGTCTGCAAAGCCTAAATAAGCAGGGAATATGTCTCTATGAATAAGGATAACAGAAAAAGCGAGGAATTTCCTCGCTTTTTTGTGTGTAATATATTTTAATGCAAATCCAATTTATAACAGGCATTGTTGCAATAGAGCTTACAACGCCTTTATAGCGTCTAAAATACCCTGCTTTGTGCTTTCGTATTTTTCAAGCTTTGCCTTTTCGCCATCGACTACCTTTTGGGGAGCCTTCGCCACAAATTCTGCGTTGCCAAGCTTCTTT
Organism: Clostridia bacterium; assembly: GCA_017451485.1. Lineage (GTDB taxonomy): Bacteria > Bacillota > Clostridia > Oscillospirales > CAG-272 > RGIG2000. The sequence continues at coordinate 13,426 of JAFTOG010000040.1, forward strand.
ACGAGTCGGTCAATCTCACCCTGTACCTTTGCGAGCTCACCGTTAAGACGGGCTCTTTCCTTATCAAGGTCAACCATTTCAGCCATAGGAATATATGCTGTTGCTGCGTGGGTGATAATTTGTACTGCGTTTTCACCGGTGTATTCAGCTACAACCTCAACCTCGGAGGCAGAAGCAAGCTTCTTAAAGAATTCGGCTGTGGAATTATTAAAGGCATCAGCATATTGGGTTGTGATAAATATCTTAGCCTTTTTAGAGGGAGGAACATTCATTTCGGCTCTTCTTGTACGGATAGCCTTGATAACCTCGATTACCTTTTCCATGTTTTCAAAATCAACAGCAAAATTGAATCTGTCCTTAACCTTGGGATAGGAGGATATCATAATGCTCTCGCAATCGTCAAAGTGGGGGAGGGACAAATAAATTTCCTCTGTGATAAAGGGGATAAAGGGATGGAGGAGCTTAAGAATGTTTTCCAGAACATATACAATTACATTCTGTGTAACGGTATTAGCCTCAGTTCCCTTAGCTGAAAGGGCAGGCTTTGAAAGCTCGATGTACCAGTCGCAGAAGATATCCCATACGAAATCGTAAATTTCGGAGAGGGCTATACCAAGCTCATAGGCATCAAACTGTGTGCGTACACTCTTAATAAGAGAATTGAGCTTTGTAAGTATCCATTTATCGGCAATACCCATTTTGTCGGGAGAGGGCATCTCAACCTTGTCAATATCAAGGTTCATCATAACAAAGCGTGCCGCATTCCAGAGCTTGTTTGCAAAGTTACGGGCAGATTCTATCTTCTCATCGGAGAAACGCATATCGTTTCCGGGGGAGTTACCTGTTGCAAGAGCAAATCGAAGGGCATCTGCACCGTACTTCTCAATAATGAGCAAGGGGTCGATACCGTTACCCAAGGACTTAGACATCTTTCTGCCCAGGGAATCACGGACAAGACCGTGGATAAGAACGGTATCAAAGGGCTTTTCTCCCATATATTCAAGACCGGAGAATATCATTCTCGATACCCAGAAGGTAATAATATCATAGCCTGTAACAAGAGTATTTGTGGGATAGAAGTATTTAAGGTCCTCGGTATTTTTCGGCCAGCCGAGAGTTGAGAAGGGCCAGAGTGCAGAGGAGAACCAGGTGTCAAGGGTATCGGGGTCCTGACGCATTTTCTTACCACATTTGGGACATACTGCCTCCCCATCCTTTGTAACTACTATTTCATCACAGTCGTCACAGTAGAATGCAGGGATTCTGTGTCCCCACCAGAGCTGACGGGAGATACACCAGTCACGGATATTTTCCATCCAGTGGAAATAGTTTTTCTCGAATCTTTCGGGTACGAACTTAATTTCACCTGTTCTTACAGCCTCAATAGCAGGCTTTGCAAGAGGCTCCATTTTTACAAACCACTGCAAGGATACACGGGGCTCAACAGTAGTGCCACAACGGTAGCAGGTGCCTACATTATGGGCGTAATCCTCTACCTTGATAAGGTAGCCCTGAGCATCGAGATCGGCAACGATAGCCTTTCTTGCCTCGAAACGGTCCATACCGGCGTAAGCAGGGTAGTCCTCTGTTATCTTGGCATCGGGGGTCATTACATTGATAATGGGCAGATTATGACGCTTTCCAACCTCGAAGTCGTTAGGGTCGTGGGCAGGAGTAATCTTAACTACACCTGTACCAAAGTCCATTTCAACATATTCATCGGCAACAACGGGAATCTCTCTGCCGATTAGGGGAATTACAAGAGTCTTGTCGATTATGTCCTTATATCTTTCGTCTTTGGGGTTTACTGCAACGGCAGTATCACCGAGCATAGTCTCGGGACGGGTTGTGGCAAATTCAAGGTATCCGCTACCGTCCTTAAAGGGATACTTAATGTGCCAGAAATGACCTGCCTGCTCCTCGTATTCAACCTCAGCGTCGGAAATAGAGGTAAGGCAGTGGGGACACCAGTTGATAATTCTTTCTCCACGGTAGATAAGTCCCTTTTCGTAAAGGCGTACGAATACCTCCTTTACAGCCTCGGAGCAGCCCTCGTCAAGGGTAAAGCGTTCTCTTGACCAGTCACAGGAGGAGCCGAGCTTTTTAAGCTGGGATATTATTCTTCCACCGTATTGCTCCTTCCACGCCCAGGCTCTTTCAAGGAATCCGTCTCTGCCGATATCCTCCTTGGTAACGCCCTCCTTACGCATAGCCTCAACTATTTTTGCCTCGGTAGCAATTGATGCATGGTCAGTACCGGGGAGCCAAAGGGTGCAAAAGCCGTTCATTCTCTTATAACGGATAAGAATATCCTGGAGAGTGTTGTCAAGGGCATGTCCCATATGGAGCTGTCCTGTAATGTTTGGCGGTGGGATAACAATTGAAAAGTGAGGCTTGGAATGGTCTATCTCCGGTGTGAAATACTTTTTCTCACACCAATTTTTGTAGATTCTTTCCTCAAACTCACTCGGTGCATAGGTCTTGTTAAGTTCTTTCATAAAATATATACTCCTTGTCTTAATTTACAACTTAATGGAAATTTTCGCAGGGCGAAAATTATCCGTAACTTTTCACTCTTCACTTTTAGTTCTTCACTCTTCTGTTTTCTTTTGCCTGCAAAAGAAAAAGCCCTGATACAAATATCAGGGCGTAGAAGCTACGTGGTACCACCTGAATTCGTATGCAAGGCACACGCACTCAAATCTCGTAACGGGAGATGCCGTTATGGACTACTGTCAGTTCACCCATAATGCTCATAAGCTACCTTCACCGTTATCCCCTGCCGTATCACACCACCCACAGCTCTCTGTAAGGCTACCACGGTTACTCCTCTTATTCAACGCATTTATAACATTTTAGCACAAGAAAAACCGATTGTCAAGAATAATTTGGGATTATGGGGTGGGAGTTAAAGTCATAAATAAAAATACATCAACGGAGTCGTTCCGTTGATGTATTTTTATTTAACCTCGCAATTTTCCATAGCGTAATCAAGCAAAATGTTTATAAGCTCATTTCGTGAACGGTTAGTCGTTATAGCAAGCTCATTCAACTTTTCTGTTGTTTCGTCCTTTATTCTTATTGAAAAGGTTTTGTAGCCATCCTCGCCCTTTAATCTTTTCTTTATTATCAGCTTTTCCTTCATTGTTTCACCTCAACATGTTAATAACATAATTATATATTGACAAAAGTACTAAATATATGTTATAATTACTAACATAAAGTTTAACATTGGAGGAGCTATGGAAACACAAGAAAGTACAAAAGAATATAAATATTGCTCCTGTTGTGGGCAGAAGGTACATATAAATTCTCATTTTTGTAACAGATGTGGAGAAAATTTAGATAAAGATAATTTTACAGTTCAAAAAGACATTACAGAGATTCCACCATTGAAAGAGAAAAATTGTAATACAGACGAAAAAACGAGAGAATATGTATATGAAGGTAATATTCATAAATGTCCCCATTGTGGAGAACCTTTGAAGGCATTTGAAATAGTTTGCCCTGTCTGTAAGTTTGAAATACGGGGAGCAAAAAGCTCGAGTGCAGTAAAGGATTTAGCAGAAAAATTAGAAAAGGCTACTTCCGAAAATCAAAGAATAATCATTATTAAGAATTTTCCTGTTCCTAATACAAAGGAAGATATATTTGAATTTATGCTCTTGGCATCTTCTAATTTTGATGCTTCCTATTATGCGACGCATTTGCACGAAGAAGATATTTCAGACGCTTGGCTAACCAAAATAGAGCAGTGCTATCAAAAGGCAAAAATAGCTTTGAAAAATGAAAATGCTTTTATAGAAATTCAAAAGTTATATGGAAAGGTTATTGAACAAATAAATAATAATAAAGCAAGGCAAAAACATTTAGACAGAAAAGAAGCATTTAGCAATTTGACAAATTATCTTCCAAATATTTTAATTGTTACAGGCTGGATAATTAGTTTGATTGTTCTTTTTGCTCTTTCCTCCACCAATACAGATAATGTTGGGTTTAATGTTTGCCAATTAATATCATTTATTGATCTAATAGTTGGATGTATATTCATACCTAAGTTTGCACGGTGTGGAAATATTATTCCAAAATTAATAGTATCAGTAGGTTTGGTTATATCCATTATAGTTTTAATTCCACTAAGTATTACTAATTTGGATAATGTGGGTTTTAATGCCTGTCAAGTATTACTTATTGTTGACATTATTGTGGCTGTTGTAATATATTGTAGATTGTTTAGAAAATAATTTGTTGGAATTCAATTAAACAAAATAGGAGGCTTGTAATGGGACTTTTTAAGAAAAATAAAAAAGTTGGTGTGTTTGCCGATATTATCCGTTGTGATGAGCCATCATATTTGATATGGAAATGGCGTCCCGACGGAGCAGAGCTTGGTGAACATAAAAGAGAATACGCAATTCGCTGGGGGTCATCCTTGCGAGTAAAGGACGGAGAGGTTGCCGTATTTGTTTATAAGCAGAAGGACGGCACAATGCAGGATTACATTGTAGGTCCGTATGATGAAAAAATCAAAACAGCTAACCTTCCTATACTGTCAGGAATTTTAGGTGCGTTTGTAGGTGGAGATACTCCTTTCCAGGCAGAAATATATTTTATAAATTTAGCCAATATAATTCAGGTGAAATTTGCAGTTCCGTATTTTGATGTATGTGACCCTCGTTATCCCGACTTTGCTGTACCTATTGCAGTCAGAGGTACTATCGGCTTCAAAATAGCAGATTACCGTGAGTTTATAAGATTACATAGGCTGGATAGCTTTAATTTGGATGATTTCCAAAATCAGATTCGTGATGCTGTGAGCAGATATGTTAAGGGTGTTGTTGCAAATGCTCCCACATTTTACAATATTTCCGTTTTGCAAATTGAATCAAAAACCACAATGATTAACAATGACATTGAACACAGCTTAGGCAATAGATTAAAGGAAAGCTTTGGCGTTATTGCTTCGGGTATTGATATAGGTACAATTGAAATCGATAAATCAAGCAGCGAATACCGTCAGCTCGTGGCAATAACAAAAGATGTTACCACGGCTACAATTCAAGGACAAACAGCTGCAAATATCGAAAATTATGCTGAAGCACTGCGTATTCAAAGAGAAGAAGGACAATATGCCTTACACAAGCAAACACAAACCTCTAACCTGTCTGCTTACCAGGTTGAAAAACAAACAGAGGTCGGTGTCGCAGGTGCTGAGGCTCTTGGGCAGATGGGAGCAAACAGTACGGGAGGCATAGATTTAGGTGGCGGAGCAGGCTTTAATCCTGCTACTATGATGGTTGGTATGGCTCTCGGTGGAGCAGTCGGACAAAACATTGCAGGTACTGTTGGAGGTGTGATGGCAAATATTAATCAACCAATAAATCAAGGAGCAGTACCACCCCCGATACCCAAAGCTGTTTATTATGTGGCTGTAAACGGGCAAGCCACGGGACCTTATGATATAAATATTCTGTCTCAGATGGTTAACAACAATACCATTAATAAAGATACATTTGTATGGAAAAATGGTATGACAGAATGGGAAAAGGCTGGAAATGTAGAAGAGCTAAAGAATTTGTTTACTGTAATTCCGTCAATTCCAACACCGTAAAACTAAAACAGCCGACACTTGGTCGGCTGTTTTTATGCTTTTTGTCTTATTTTTCAATATAAACGATAGAGTTTCTTTCAAGACGAAGGGTAATTTTGCCGTTCTTAAAGGAAGAGTAGGCGTAGGGGGCGTCTGTCTGATCCTTATCGGTTATAAGTATTTTTGCACCGTCGAGATCAAAGCCTGCGGCTTCAATATCAATGAATTTTGCTCCCTTATTATCGTCCTCGGCGTAGTAGGAAATCATTATTCTCGCCTTGTCACCGTCACAGGCACAGACAGAGTATATGTCGGGGTCATCGGAGACGGATTTATACTGGGTCTTGAGCTCGTAAAGATCGGCAAAGTGATAAAATGCGTAATATCCCTTCAACGGACGGTATGTATAGAAATCGAAAAGTCCGTTGAATGTACCGGGGCGTGCATCATAATACATAAGCATATCTATGCCCGGGTTATTCTGACACTCCAGCATACAAGCAGCAGAGAAGGCAGCACCCTTCATACCGATAATCTGCTCAATAGAATAAACAAATTCGTCAAGCCAGCCACGAACATAATTCCATTCGTTAAGGATGGTTTCTGCGTTTTTGTAGCCAAATTCATCTACCATTGCACGAATTCTTGTACATTTTGCAGACATATCCGTAGGCTCTGTCCAATACCAATGATAGGAAAAGAAGTCAAGGGGAGCATTTTCCTCAGATATACTTTTTAGGAAGCGACGCATAAATTTCTCATCGCCAACGCTTGCAGGACCACCTATTTTTATATCGGGAAATTTATCCTTAAGGTGCTTTGAAGCAGTTGTATAGAGCTTAAAATACTCCTCCTCCGTTCCTTGCCAGCAGGGGGATGTGCCGTCAGCGTTTATAAGGTCAGGCTCGTTCCATATTTCCCAGTATTCAATTCCGTAACGGAAGCCATTTGCCCAGCCCCCGTTATAGTGGGCTATGATATGCTCACAGATTTCTGCCCATTTTTGAAAATCCTTGGGCACCCTCGTATTATATTTCTTTATCTCGTGCTCAATTCTGGATCCGAGGCGGTAAAATACCTTGGTACCGCAATTTACGGTTTGCTTTATGTAAAGGTCTGTTATGGCAAAATCATAGCTTTCGGGTGAGCTTACATCAGCATCAAAATCCGGGAATATAGCATTAATATCGACGGTGTGCTCTCCACCGTAGCCTGCGAAAAAGGATGCATCGTGGTTTCTCGCATAGGGGAATCTTGCTGCACGGTAGGTGTGGTCGTTTCCTCTGCGTTGAACATTTCCTGCGACACAGGGGCCGTTATTTACTGCGTGCATAATCTTCATTTTGCCGATTTTAGCATTAAAATCAAAGGTGAGCTTGCTCATATTATACAGTCCTCAGAGGTATTTCTTCATAAGAGGCTCAATTTTTTCCTTGTCCTCGTCACAAAGATACAACCAATATTTTTCAATGTATTTCTTAAACGCTTTCTTATTTATGGGCTTGGGCTCTGTGCCTACTCTTTCTTCAAAGTTCCTGCCAACTATATTTAATACAGCCTCCTCAGGTAGATTAAGTCCTGTTAGATAACAGTCGTTAAAAGCCAACATTCTTTCATCCGTGGAGAGAAAACGGAGAAGCGTATGACAGCACCAGCTGTGGAATCTTGTAGCCCAGGGGAATGTACCGTCAGTGCCTAAAAGGAGTCTGTCTGAGTATTTTGTAAAGAACTCACGGTAGTATTCGTGGTTAGCCTCAAATGCATGATACATTTCAGTTCCGGGAGTCAAATCTATACACAGGTTGGGGTATTTCTTAAAAAGCTTTTCCAAATATTCGGGGTTCTTTGCGTTGAAGAAGAAATGTGCAAAGGTAATCTTTATATTGGGGTGGCGTTCAAGGATAATTTCTGCCTGACGCTGGATTTCCTCATAGGAGGCATAACCAAGGTCGCCGTAGAACCAGCCCTCCTCAAAGGCGTTTTTTGGGGCTCTGTCTCTGTCCCAAAACTCATCAGGATCGTTTACATGATATAAGAGGTGGGTGCCGTCCTTTTCAATTTCTGCGTAAAGACGGTCAAGGGACGGTACATTGATATCACTACCCAACTCTAAGTGGTAGGAGGGCTTACCCTCAAGCATCTTTATTCCGTCACAGCCTATTTCCATAAGCTCTCTGTACTGTGTAACCGTATCGAATCCGATGGGAGGAGTGTCGATAATCGGCTTTTCGAGATGTACTATACCACAGTGACAGTAGGTGCTCGGGTTTGCAAGCTTATAAAAGAGACACATAATATTGTTTCCCGCACCGTTATGGCTGGGGAGACCGCATACATTAACAGCCTTAAGCTCTCTTTCTACCTTATAGGGCTCAAAGGATGTGGTAACATCGCCCTCCTCGTTTTCCCACGCCTCAATATGGAGGTGGGAGTCTATAACCTTGTTCTTAAGTATCATTTTTATTCCTCCGTATACAGCTTGAATACCGATGCCGTAAGCTTTTCATACAGTTTTACGGAAACGGTGTTTTCTGTAATTTTAATTTCCGAATTATTATTTAAGGGATACAGTATTTCAGCATCTCTTATTTTTTTGTCAAATGGGATGGTAACCGTATCGCAGTCGGTTTCCATACGCCATACAGCCATATGAACAGAGCCTTCAAATTTATACGCCTCACACAGAAATTCTCCGTCATACTGAGGTATGCCAAGGGGATAGAATGGAATTGATTTCGGTATAACCGACCTTATGCTCTTGTACACTCTTATTGCATCCTTGACAAGCTCTGTTTCCTCGGGAGTCCAGCCGTATACCTGACCCGAGAGGTGTATTCTTTTCAGCATGGAGCTTACCATATTCATAACAAAGGCATTTTTTGTATCACCTGTCTTGGGATAGCTCCATATAGCACCCTGCTCAGGCAATATTGCTGTAGCACAGGCTGAGGCTATCTTTGCGTTGTGTCGGTAGTCTGTCTGGTCGCTGACGGACTGTATATCAGCATGGGCAAGAGAAGCATATTCCATTCTCATTCCTCCACTGGAGCAGTTTTCCCAAACAAGTGGAGGATATTTTTCATGAATTTCATCCAACCAGCTAAGGTAAGCACGGTTATGGGAAAGGAGTCCGTCGCCGAAGAAATCTGCATTTTGCTCCGTGCCACATCCGATTTCTATGTTATAGTCGTTTTTAATGTAGCCCACACCGTATTCGTTTACAAGTCGGTCTACAACATCTGTTGCAAATTTACGAACATCGGGATTGCGAAAATCAAGCTGATATCTGCCGTGGTCGATTACCCGTCTGCCGTGACGCATAAAGAAGAAGGAGTCGGGCAGATTTTTTACGAGGGGGCAGTTTATTCCCATTACCTCAATCTCAAGCCAGAGCCCCGGTATCATACCCTTTTCTCTTATACGGTTAAGAAGGTATTGGAGTCCCCTCGGAAATCTCCAGGTGCTGGGCATCCATTTACCAACTGAATCCCACCAGGTTCCGTCTGCGTACCAGCCTGCATCAATACAAAAGTACTCAGCACCCAGCTCCGATGCTATATCTATGATAGGAAGCACCTTGTCCTCGGTAGGATCACCCATAAGACAGTTCATATAGTCGTTGAATATTACAGGCAGAGTAGCGTCGGTAGTCTTTTTTCTTATGATTTTTCTACGGTACTGTGTCAGTGCCTCAAGAGCAGAATTGAAATCCGAGCCAAGAGCTATTGCCACCTTAACGCTTTCAAAGACTTCACCGGGTCTTAGCTCCTTATACCATCCGTTTTCCTGCTCGGTGGGACCACTGAGCTTCATATAGAGCATATTGTCAATGTCGGATATCTCCCACTGCCAGGAGCCGTTATTCTCAATCTGCCAAAGATACATATTTTTACTTTCCGTATTCATTACAGCTCCCATTGGCAGATATTCCTTGCAGGAGAAGGAGCCTGTGTTATACACGGAAATACGCTTACCCGAAAATTCCGTAGTTTTTTCGTAGCCCAGCTGAGAAAGGGTATATTCCCTCCAGTCTACCTCACGGCACCAGGTGTTGTGAGGGATAAGCACCTTTATTTTGTCATGAATCGGCATATTACCGTTATCAAAGCCCGTATAGGTAAAGGAAGCAACATATTCAAGTCCCACAGGGGAGAGTGAAATGTTTTTCACCTCTGTCCAGGCACGGATAACGGGAATACCTGTGTAAAACTGGTAGTGGACCGTAGCCTCAATGCTGTCATTTGACAAAACAAATTCAAGCTTATTTCCCGAGCTGTTTTCATAATATCTGTGGGAGCTGTATTTAAGAGTGTAGGTCTCCGATCCACCTGTGTGCTTTGCAAAATGGTGGTCATCGGGATTTTTACCGCTTAAATGTATTTCTGCAATGCCGCAAAATCGGTAATCCTTTTTTCTTATATCATCGGTATACGAGCCTGAAAAATCCTTTATTATAACGCTTCCGTTACGGAGTATATCTATTTTCAAGCTTATTCCGTTTTGTGAAAAATCAAGCATAGGATTAGAGCCTTTCTTTATTTACTGATAAAAACGACCACAGGGTCAAGGGTTTTTACGGCAATGTCAAGCACACATTTACCGTTATCACAGCTAAAGGAAACATTCCTTTCCTCTCCGTCGGGACAGAGAGCTGTTATTTTTACAGGATTAAAATCGCATACAAGCTCTAATTTATCCATTGTGTCAAGGCTGAGATTGAATACGGCACAGAGCAATCTATTATCATCCGTTTCTGCCGCCTTCATATAAACATCAGAGTCAAAGGGGCAGTATACAGGCAGATGACCACATTCCTTAAGTATTTTTATAAGCTGCTTTTTTCGTGTATAGGTGAGGAAGGAAAAAGCCTCTACTAAATTAAATTCAGCCACGGGGGTGCCACAAAATACACAAATTGTACCACCAAGCTCGTTTTTGAACATAGTAACTCCCGGAAAAAGAGGCTCAAAGCTTTCCTGGTCAACGGAGTTATATACGGTGGATAATACCTTTACTCCGGTGTCTATCGGCACAAGCTCCTTAGTCTGCATTTGTACCTTGATGTGCTTGCCGTCCTCTGTTATTTCACGAACGGGCTGCTTGCCCTTCCAATCCCTGATTTCTACGCCAAGGTATCCGGCAAAGCCACGCTTACACAGGTTTTTTGCAGTGTCGGAGGCTATGATACATTCTCCCGAAAGAATATCGAGTATATCCATGTCTGACATTCGGGAATCTACATCTCCCTCAAGGCACAGGCATCCACCCTTTTTTGGGGAAAAGTACATTGGCAATCCCAACCGTTCAAGAACGCAGTAGCTCCATCCATCCCATTCCTCCTTGACTCTTCCATAGGTAAAGTCGGGAGTGTCGGGTACATATATTCTGCACCCCAACCATTTCAGGCTTGGTTGGAGTGATGACAGCCTTTCGTAAAAGCCACGGTATTCTGACAGCCTTTTTCTGTATTCAACACAGCTTTCGGGCTCGTAGGTCAGTAGTCTGGTTATCCAGTGCTTGGCACCGTTTGCACCCTCTAAAATACTTCCTGTAAAATGTGTATGCAGGGAAGAGGCACTTACGCTGTATCTGTTCTGGGGACAGGTATCGGTCTCGGCTAAGATAAAATCCACCTTTCCCTGTAGCTTGGCAACCTGTGTCGCACAGCGATGGAACACACGGCTAAAGCCCTTTGCTCCTAAGGGAGTATAATTACCGTTGTTAATACGCACGGTTACAGGATTACCATTACCGGCAAGTACGGACGCAATCTCATAGGCAAACTCCGCATTGTTTCCACAACAGCAATAGGACATGGGCAAATCGGGATGCACGCTGTCAACAGCCTCTCTCATTATTTTCGCTGTATCTATAAGAGACCTCTTCTGTGCCTCGATGAATATATCGGTGTATTCCTTTGCAATATCTGTTTTTTCGTTTACGATTTTCCAAAGCTTTCTGTCGGTAAGGCTTGTTTTCGCCATTTTATTGAATAGCTCCATGTGCAGAGGACAGGAGCACCCCTCACCCTTGAACCAAATTGTACGGAAGTCGTCGTCTATCATTATGCATTCCGGATTTGCCTTGGCAAGAGTGACAAGAGCTCCGTATATATATTTTTGAAATCCTTTATCCATAGGACAGGCAGAACGCACCGATTTACCGTCGGTAAAGTTCACATGGGGCTGGTATGGGAACATCTCACCGAGTATCCATCCGTGTCCAACGGATGCCTGTACGAGAATACCGCTTTTAATTTTCATTTCATCAAGTCTGTTCTTGAACATTATGTATTTCTGAACAAGGATACTCGCCTTATCGGCAACAGGGTCACCCTCGGGGCAGAGAGTCATAGAGAACAGGGGACACTCGCAGACGCCACTATCCACCTGCTCCTTGATATCCTGACATATCTCCTCTAAGTGGGAGATATCAAGGGGCATTATGCTGTATGAATAAAGATTTTTTGACATCATATTACCTCGGAAAATATTATTTGATAATAGGGTCAGCCATATGAAAATGGCAGAATTATTTATTGCCCATTTCAAAGGAGAGTACAAACTCTGTCTGTCCCTTGCTCATAGGGTATTCTATAATGTATACAAAATGCTTGTTACCCCTATGGGAGGTAACCTCACGCTTGGTAATAACCGGAGAAATACCGTCAGCCTGTACGAGTCGTACATCCTCAATTACAGCTACACCGTCAATTATTTTTGGCTCAATAACGGAAATAAACCGTTCTGTCACCCGGGACTCCTCTGTAAATGAATACTTATCTGTAAGGGTGAGAGCATAATCGCCAAAATCGAAGGAACGGACAAGACTCTTCAGCCTATCCATTCTGTATGCTATGGCAATATCCATAGTGGCTCTTTCCTTATTTTCATCGTAGTCCACCGTTACATTTCCAATACCGAAGTGGCTCTGATACTCTCCGTCTATTATTGGCAGATTATGGCTCTCTGCCGAGGGGTGGAAGAAGGTATAACGCTTATCAAAGTGATAGCCATCCTCGTAGGGTCCACCACCGATATCGCAGATTATCTGCTTATTATTTCTTGCAATTATAAAGTTTCCTACATCCACATGGTTATGGCTCTCTCCGTTATTACCTCCCTTACAGGTAAAGCTGTATCCGTTTTTACGCTTAATAAGATAATTTGTGCCCTCTGTCCAGTATGTAACATCATTACATACATCATTGCCTATCATTTCGGGACGGAAGTAAATAATTGAACGCAGTGAAAAGTTAAAATGTGTATTACGCTTAACAACTGCAAGGTCACGGGGGAGTGGCTCTATCTCATTTCCGTATACTGTTGAAAGCATATGGGGGAGATAAAAGAAATATCTTTGCTCAATTGTGCAGTCTCCGTAGGTAAGAAGCACGCTTTTTTGTAAAAAGATTTTTTGTAAAAATTTTGCAATCTCCTTTACCTTAGGCCGTGCAAACCAGTTGACCTTACCCTCTGTAAGCTCAAGCTCAAGCATAGCAAAGGAGCAGAAAAATCCAAATCCGAACTCCCAATAGCTAACACCCTCCACGCACATACCGTCGTCCTCGTAGCTGGCAAGATAACATTCCATTGAGTCATGGATACGCTTCTGATTAGCGTAGTATACATCCGGTGCCTCATAGAGAAGAACACCTGCAACTCCTCCTGTGCAAACTGCTGTCCAGTTGTTATTGTGCTTTTCCCAGAAATATTTACGGGTCATATATGGCTCGATTATTCTTTTGCGAAGCTCATATGTGATTCTGTCCGTAATAAGGCTTGGGAATCTGTCCTTGAAAAGATTTTTTATCTCGGCTAAGGAAAAGCCGGCAGAGGCTGCAAATATATCTATAAGACCACAGTCGAAATCTGCGGGAGTCTTACCGTAATACTGCATAGTGTAATGACCGAGGGGAGCCCAGCTGTAATCGTTACAGTATGCCCAGACGATACGAAGAAGATTGTTATAATATTCATCGTTGTCCGGATAAATGAGTGACAAAAGGGCAGAGGACTGTAGCTGATCAAACTGTCTGTGCCAAAGCCCGTGGTCATCGTTTTCAAGAATTTCCTCAACGGAATGTGGACGGGGAGCTTCGGTAAATGCTTCCTCGTATATTTCCATAATCTCGTCTCGGTGTTGTTTATAATCATCACTTGTACGGACCCTGTCCCAAAGTGATTTTTCCTTTGCAAAATCAAGCATAAATATTTCTCCTTCAAAAAATGTATAAGCCGTATGGCTTTTTACAAGTGTATGTTACCACAGTTTTTCTGCCATTTCAACCGTTTTTTGTAAAATCAAATATTGATTTTAATTATGAAAAATGCTACAATATAAAAAACGGCAAAAGAGGTAATACATATGAGCATTGAAAATCAGCTTAAGGAAAGAAATTTACCCTCTCTTCTTTCAAGAGAGGAAATGATAGATATAATGCAGAGGGAGGTTTACGGCTATTTACCCTCTGTCGATTTTACCGTGTCGGTAAGTGAGCCTGCTTCTGTCTATGACAGGTATATGATTTATACCGTAGAGCATTCCTATATTACAATGACGGTAACTGTCGGAGAAAAATCCCACAGCTTCCGTGTGGACAGGCTTTTACACACGGATGGTAAGCGTCGCCCAACGGTAATTCTCAATAATTTCCATCCTATTTATGCATCAAGATATTTTCCTATAGAGGAGCTTACGGAAAAGGAGGTTGACTTCATTTCCTGTGTATACGAGGATGTATGTGCCGACAACGGAGATTTTGAAAACGGTCTTGCACCCTTGCTTCTGCCAAACGGACAGACAGAGGAGCATACCTCTGGTAAAATTGGAATATGGGCGTGGGCTAATATGAGGCTTGTGGACTATGCCTTGACCCTGCCGTCAACCGACCCTGAAAATATATGTGTTATGGGACATTCCCGTCTTGGCAAAACGGCTTTGTTTACCGCTATGATGGACGATAGAATAAAATTTGTCTTTTCAAATGCTTCGGGATGCTCCGGAGACAGCCTGTCAATAGGTAACACGGGACACAACAGAACAGGGGATAAATTTGCCACAGGAGAGCTTATCTCCGATATCACGGGCACCTTCCCTTATTGGTTCTGCAAGAACTATTTTAAGTATGTGGAAAAAAATGTGTCAGACACCTTCGACCAGCATTTTTTACTTGCGTCAATAGCTCCGAGATATGTACTTGTAGGTGCATGCAGCGAGGACCACTGGGCAGACCCGGTATCGGAACAGCTTTGTGCCCTTGCAGCCTCTGAGGCTTGGGAGAAGGAGGGGCTTATAGGACTTGAGGACTGTGACAGAATTATCGATCCCGGAGAGGCATTGCTTTGCGGTCATGTGGGCTTCTTTAAGATAAAATCAGTACATTATCTGTCCAGGCATTGCTATACAAGGCTTATTGAGTTTATAGAGCATCACAAGAAGTAATTTAACATAAAAAAGCCATACATATAGCGATTTTTCATACAAATTCGCTTTAATGAGAAAAAATATCAATATGTTTGAAAACACGAACCCGGATGTCTATGATTACGCAATGGGTAGGGCAGCAGTAAAGCTCCTTTCTGTAATAGGAGAAATAGACTAATAGAAAGAAAAGAGGCATACATATGAAAATTGCAATTGGCGGCGATCTCTGTGTTATGGAGGATTGCTATAGGGCGTTTGCAGAGGGAGACTCGAAAACTGCCTTTGGTAATGTTGAGGATGTATTAAAGCAGGCAGACTATGCTTTGGTAAACCTTGAATGCGTTATAACCGAGAGTGATAATGCAATAAAAAAGTTCGGTCCAAATCTTAAGGCTCCCTTTGGAACAGGGCTGACACTTAAAAATGCAGGAGTTACTCACACGGCACTTTCCAATAATCATATTTTTGATTTCGGTACAGAAGGAATTACCGATACACTGCGAGAGCTTGATAAACACGGAATAGTATACACCGGCTTTGGAAGGAATCGGGAGGATGCAAGAAGGGACCTTATAATAGATGACGGAAAAATCAAGGTAGCTGTCATTGCCGTGTGTGAGCATGAGTATTCCTATGCACTTGATAACAGAATGGGAGCAAGGGAATATGACCCCTACGACACTGCTGACGATATAGCAGAGGCTAAGAAAAAAGCCGACTATGTGGTTGTTTTATACCATGGAGGCAAGGAATATTGTCCCTATCCGTCGGAAAGACTGTATAAGCTTTGCCATGCTATGGTAAGGCACGGTGCTGATGTGGTTTTGTGTCAGCACAGCCACTGTATCGGCTGTTATGAAAGATATCTTGGCGGGCATATTCTGTACGGACAGGGTAATTTTCACTTTGTTTGCAACAAATGGTCAAGTGAGGATGAGGATGGAGGTAAGGCGTGGAATACAGGACTTCTTGTTAGTCTTGATTTTGATAAGGAGTGTAAGCTTGAGCTTATCCCGATTCTCGCAGAAAAGCAAGGTATCCTTCTTGCCAATGAGGAGGAGAGTCGGGAGATACTTAAGGAAATAGACGACCGTAGTCTTTCTCTTGCCGATGGAGAATATAAGAAAAAATTTGCAGAATTTTGCAAAACGGTGGAGGGAGTGTACGGCTTTATCCCCGATAGTATAAAGGATTTATTCGGCCATTATCTTGATTGTGAGGCACATACGGATGTATGGCGTGAGCTGTATAAAACCTGGAATCATACAAATGAGCTGTAATCTTCATTGAATAAAATTAATACGAAAGGACGAGGAAAGCAAATTCCTCGTCCTTTTACTATCAGCATATATGATATTTTTGGGTGTATTGTTATACTGCCCTTCAAAGCACGGCTTACAAACGCTGTATGTTTTATTTACCTTCCTTGGCGTACCTTGTATAAAGCTCCTTTACCTTGTAGTATGCAGCCTTGGGATTTCTGTACTCGTCAAGTATACCCTTGTTATTGAAGTATCTTACACGGTTTATATCCATAGACGGAGAGGTCCTTATATTGCAGAACTGCCATATGTATGTTCCTCTCATATAATCGGTTTTATGGAAGAGCTCAAGACAATACTCAAGCAGGTCTCTCTGGTATTCCTCACTCCAGCGTACAGTATCAAATGGTGAGTGGAAGCCGGCGAGTGCACCCGCACCGAATTCACTCATTACAACAGGCTTACCGAACCAGCCCTGCTCCTTAAGACGCTTTTCAAAATTAACAACAAAGTCGTCCCAATCAGAGAGCTTACCTGTGAAGCCACGATATCCGTACCAGCCGTAGTAAATGTTTATGCAGATAATATCGTCGAATCCCATACAGATATCGTCAAAGGGGTGATTTGATGCGTGGGTTATGATACGGTTACCACCCTCTGCACGGAGATGCTCATAATACTGCTTGGTAATATCGTAGGTACATTCCCAGGCTGTGCATATTTCGTTATGCATACCCCAGATAACTATTGACGGATGGTTATAATACTGTTTTGTCATTTCCTTATGCATTGCAAGGCCCCTTGCCACTACATCCGGATCCTTAAGAGCATTTTCTCCAAAGCCACAGCCCCACATAGGAATTTCACTCCAGAAGAGCAAACCGCTTTCATCAATCATATCCATAAAAGCACGGGAGTTGGGATAATGGGAGCCACGGACTGTGTTACAGCCCATATCCTTCATAAGGTCGATATCTCTGTACATAAGCTTAGCAGGGAATGCAAAGCCCCATTCTGGATGCTCCTCGTGACGGTTTACACCCAGGAGCTCAATGCTCTTTCCGTTTAAGAGAATATCATTGCCCTTTACCTCAATTTTTCTGAAGCCTGTACGGTCAATAAGGTCATCTGTATCTGTGGATGCAGTAATTGTATAGAGATTAGGCTCCTCCATAGTCCAGAGCTTAATATCCTTAATTTCCTGTACGGGAGTTTTAACGGTAATATGCTCATTTGCGGAAAGCTCAATCTTATCACAGTAGATTACAGTATCACCAAGCTTTACGCAGGCGTTGGATTCAACTGCTGTGGATTCAGCATTGTAAAGCTCCAGCTCAGCGTGGACAAGGGCAGTGCCAAGGTCCTCGGATAAATCATATACAAGGTGATTGCTGAGGATGGAGATTCCTTTAAGAGTCTCAACACTAACATCACGGGCAATACCACCGTAATTATACCAGTCGGTGTATCTCTGTGGGAAGGATTTTGAATCAAAGGAGCTGTCAGCTCTTACAGTCAGTCTATGCTCACCGGCTGAAACATTGTTTACAATAATATCAAAGGCTGTAAATGCTCCGTAGTGGTCGCCAATCTTAATACCGTCAAGCCATACATCAGCCTGAGTCATAACGCTACCGAACTCAAAACGGAGAGTACCCCCCACGGTTGTAAAGACCTTTTCATACCAGCCGTAGCCCTCATATGTGAGAAGACCAAGCTCGTTATTCCATACGGATGGAACTATAACGCTTTTAGCATTTTTAAGTCCGTTCTGCCACCCCTCTGTCTCACCGATTCTATCGGGATCGGTAAGAAAAAGCCAACCACCGTCAAGGTCGGTAACACTTCTTATTTTGTGTTCATCAAATAATCTTTTCATATAGCTTTTCTCCGTTTTATATCTATGAAGTACAACCGAATCCGAAGGATTTTGTTGTCTGAAATAATTATATCTTAAAAGACGAAAAAAATCAATACAATATTCTGCCAACTTATTGAAAATCATAGATTTTTGTGCTACAATCACCTTGTAGCCGAGACAGAGGTCTAAGGCTATATATTAATGAGATAACGAAACGAATAGGCTTGAAAAGGAGCTTTACTATGTTTGAAATTGCAAAAGACCCTAAAATATGGGAAAGAGTCAGAAATGACGAGGCGTATGCCCGTCACCGCAAGGATATCAAGGAGCAGTATGACAAGGTTTTCAAGATAAAGCCAAGAGCTGCTAACGCATGGGAGGTTTTGGAATTCGGAAAGCCTCGTGAGGGAGCAGAGAGAGGACCCGAGACATCCCGTCAGCTGCAGACCTCCGCGCTTCTAGCACTCATTTATCCCGATAATGAGGAATATTACAGAAATCTTATAGAGGTTATCTGGGGAATATGTAATGAATATACCTGGGCACCTCTGGGACACTATAACAGCTATTATGACAGGACACCTGCGGACTTTGACCCCGGTCTTATAGATATTTTTGCCGCTTCCTTAGCCTTTTCTCTTGCAGAGATAAAGAGCCTTTTTAAGGAAAGATTCCCCAAGCTGCTCACAGACAGAATCACATATGAGATAAGACGCCACACAATAGAGCCATATCTCACAAGAACATTCTTCTGGGAGCATCATAATAACAACTGGACAGCAGTGTGTACAGGTGCAGTCGGAGGTACTCTTATGTACGAGGACCCCGAGGAGTTTAAGCGTCAGCTACCACGTCTTGAAAAGTCAATGCAATGCTATATTGATAGCTACGAGGACGACGGAATGTGCGTGGAGGGAACTGCGTACTGGGGCTTCGGCTTTGGATTTTTCTCCGTTTATGCAATGCTGCTTCGTGAATTTTCCAACGGTGAATACGATTGGTTCAAAAATCCTAAGGTTAAGGCAATTTCTCAGTTCATTCAGAAAATGCATCTCCAACCAAATGTACTTGCAATGTTCAGCGATGTAAATGCAAGAGAGGGCTACTTTGTAGGTCTTCCCCATATGCTTAAGACAATTTACGGCGACGCAATAGAAAAGCTCCCTATGGAGCAGGCTACTATTGTAGCGTACTGCCATTGGGCATTTGCTGTTCGTTCCACAGTTTACTTCAATCCCGACTTTGTGTCTGACAAGCTTGCTAACTGTGTTTATTCTGCTCCTGTTACAAATTACTTTATCAAGAGAACGGATGATTACGGTCTAGCCTTTAAGGGTGGTAACCAGTGGGAGAGCCATAACCATATGGATGTTGGCTCCTTTATCCTTGCAAGGCATAACAAACAGATATTCTGCGATTTTGGATATATCGGTCCCGGCAACTGGCCCGGATATCAGGGAGATAGAAGAAACGAGTATTTCCAGCCGTCATCATTCTCTCACAGCGTACCTTATTTTAACGGAAATGGTCAGGGAGGCGATTGCCCCGACAGAGCAAGAGCCGTATACGATGAGAAAAATGGAACGGTATATATGGACTTTACCCTCGGATACAGCAAAAAGGAGCATCCCGGTCTCAGAAAGGCTGAGAGAACCTTTACACCTCTTGACGACAAAATTGACATTTATGACAGGTATGAGTTTGACGGTGAGGCAAGGATTACAGAACGCTTTGTAACAACTATCAAGCCGATAGTAGAGGGAAATACTGTTATTCTTGACGATGTACGCTTTACCTGTACAAGTGAGGCAGCTCTTAATGTTGTGGAGCAGCCTTATGTTGACCAGATACCGGATGAAAACAATAATTACCACAAAATATGCTACCTCCTCGATTATACTCTTTGTGAGGGTGTAATGGAATTTAAGGCTACTATCGATTTTGTAAACTGAGCTTTAGCGAGGCGGGATTTTTCCCTTGCCTCGCTTCTTTTTATCTATAATACTATGCCAGCTACTGACGGACAGGAGAAAAATATGAAAAGGATTTTGGCATTTGCCCTGCTTTTGGTTATATCTCTTTCATTCATACTCACATCCTGTGGTAACGGAGATGAAACTACAACTGGTGCACCTGATGACGATACCACAACAACTGCAAATAATAACAATGTAGATGGAGTAAACAGAGAAGAGCTTGAAGAAAAGGTAGAAAAGGCTTTGGAGAGCAAGCATAAATTGACTTTTAACGATGACGGAAGCTTCAGGGTGCTTATCCTTGCCGACATACATATGAATACCTCAGCAGACGCTACAAAGGTACAGGCTGTAAAGGACAGAATCAAGCTCCTTGTGGACAGAGAAAAGCCCGACCTTGTAATTTTTACGGGAGACAATACTATAAATTCCTCCACGGAGGCAATTTTACGGGACAATATTTCTGCTATGGTAAGCTATATTGAGGAAAAAAAGATTCCCTGGTGCCATGTTTACGGAAATCACGATCACGAAAACGCCCTTTCCAAGGAAGAACAGCACAGGATTTACCAATCCTACGAATACTGTGTTTCCAAGGATAACCCTGCCGATATTTATATCAGTGGAGTCGGCAACTATGTTAATGCAGTCTACAATAAGGACGGCACGGTTGGTGCTGTAATATATTGCCTTGATTCCGGTACATATATGAGCAGCGGTGGATACGATTATATCAAGGCAAGTCAGATAGGCTGGTATAAGGAGACCTCCCAGCTCTTAAAGGAGTATAACGGTGGAAAGGCAGTGCCTGCAATTATGGCATTCCATATTCCCCTCAAGGAAAATACCACAGCCTATGAAAACAGAGATAATAAGGAAATCGTGCTTGAATACACAGGCGAAAGAAACGAAAACATATGCTCATCAACCATAGATACCAATCTTTTGGAAACCGTATTTGAGTGTGGAGATGTTAAGGCAATAGTAACAGGACACGACCATGTAAACGACTATATGTATAATTACAAGGGTGTCAAGCTTGCATCATCCCCCAATTTCAGCGATCTTACATATACTAACGCCTCTGTTCAGGGTGCCCGTGTATTTGATCTCAATTTATCTACCGTAAATAATGTTACAACATATGTTTCATACATTGTGGACAGGCTTAACCCCGATGAATACGGTACGCTTAGCTCAAACATCTCTCTTGAATATACAAAGGAAGAGGTGGACGGTGCCATTATCACAGGCTGGAATTCAGCAGGACTTACAGGTAATGCAGAGCTTTCCTTGGTTGATGGCAAGGGAGCCGGTGGCAGTAACGCCTTGAAAATAGTAAGAGACGATATCAGCAATTTTGAAATGTCCTTCAGAATTTCCAACGCAGGTAAGCTGGGGGATAATAAGTATCTTATAGTCTGGGCTGACTTTACAGGTGTGGAATTCCGTAAGGCATGCTTCGGTCTTTTGTCAACGGGGGGACACGCAGGACCCTACAGAACAGACGATGCCGATTATAAATCTCCGATATACTATCTTGCAGATGGCTCAAGCCAATGGACAGAGTTCTCCCACGGTACCGACGGATGCTTCGGAGTTGGCGATAACGGCTCCCAGGGAGTTATGAATATGAAGGGATATTTTGCCGTACCGATTGATAATCTTCGCTGTGGCTCAAAGACAATGACAGGGGATAGCCTTATATCCGGCTTCTATTTTTATGGCTCCTTAAACAGTGGCTCATCATATAATGTTCCGTTCTATATGGACGATATACGCCTTGTTACAGATTATAAAA
Organism: Clostridia bacterium; assembly: GCA_017451485.1. Taxonomy (GTDB): domain Bacteria; phylum Bacillota; class Clostridia; order Oscillospirales; family CAG-272; genus RGIG2000. The sequence continues at coordinate 35,342 of JAFTOG010000040.1, forward strand.
ATTTCTCGGCTAACTGATTTTATGAGGTAAAAGATGAAAAATAGATTTACACTTAATAATCTTACAAACGGACTTGTGCTTAATGAAAAATGGGATGGTAATACCTGCTCCCTTTCCGTAACCAACAAAACGGACAGAGATATAAAGCCCACGGACCTTACTGTCTACAAGGCAGATATGATATTTTCACCCGATACAAAATTCTACGGAGAGGGCTATAATATGCTTTCTCAGTACGGTGGCACAATAAGGGATTTTAAGCTCCTTGGCTCCTTTAGTGACTACGACCATTACAGGCTATACAGACCCGAGGGGATGAATCAGGTATATAATATGATTATTTTCTATCCCGAGGGGGAGGAGCCTGTGCTTATAGGCTTTGCCTCATGCTATCGCTTTAACGGTTGGATTCGCTTTAATGAGAGGGAGATACATATTGCTCTGAACTGCGAAAATGCAGTTATAGGTGCAGGCAGGACAGAAAAGCTTGAGGAAATCTTTATAGAGCAGGGTGAGGTGAATACTGTCCTTAGCCATTTTGCTGATGCTATCGCCCGCAACCATCCCAAAAAAGACTTTCCCGAGATTCCCACAGGCTGGTGCTCCTGGCTTGTATACGGTCCCAACATAACAGAAAAGAATATATATGACAATCTTGATGCAGCCAAAAGATACGGACTTGACCTCAAGTATATACAGATAGACGACGGCTATCAGGAGTACTGGGGCGACTGGTTTAACTTTACCGATAAGTTTGAAAGTGGAGTAAAGCAGATTTGTCTTGACATAAAGGAAAAGGGCTTTGAGCCGGCTATCTGGGTTGCTCCCTTCGTTGCCGAGAGGGATTCCCGACTCTTTAAGAATCACCCCGATTGGTTTGTAAAGGACAATGATGGAAAGCCACTCTCCTCAGGGGATGTAACCTTCGGCGGCTGGAGATGTGCCCCCTGGTATATTCTCGATATGACCCATCCCGGTGCACAGGAATATATAAGAACGGTTTTCACCGTTATGAGACACGAGTGGCAGGTAAAGTATTTTAAGCTAGATGCGATTGTATGGGCGTCCTTACCCTTCGGTCACAGATATGACGATACCAAAACAGCTGTTGAGGCTTACAAAATAGGTATGGACATTATTTGCGATTCAGTAGGTGAGGAAAGCTTTGTGCTTGGAGGTAATTCTCCTATGTGGCCATCTATCGGATGTGTAAACGGTATGAGGGTTACAAACGATAATTGCCGTTCCTGGTATCAGTTTACTCAGCTTGCAAGAGAGTGCTTCCACAGGAACTGGCAGCATAACCGTCTTTGGATAAATGATCCTGATACAGTCCTCTTACAGAATGAAAAAATAAGGGTTGTAGGTCCTGACGGAAATGTTAGCTATAAGGATGGAGAGCTCACTAAGGGTGAATTTGCATTCAATGCCGCATATACCATGGCATCGGGTGGAATGGTGCTGTCAAGCGATGATATTTCATCTATGACTGAAGAAAATGTGGAGCTTTTAAGAAGATTGCTTCCTCCTACCTATGTCGCCGCAGAATTTGACGGTGATGATTATACAATAGGCAGAGCAAGGATAAATGATAACAAGGATATTGCTTATGTATTCAATTTTGACAATGAAAATAAGGATATTACGGTAAAAATAGAGGGTAAAAGGGAAATATTTGACCTTTTTGAAAACAAGACTCTCGGTATTTTTGAAAACGAGATACACTTCCCGACCTTTGAGCCTCATAATGCAAAGGTATTGATTTGCACAAAAGCTCAATGAAAGAGAAAGAATTTCGGATGTCATTTTACAAATTGAAACAGATTCTTCCCAGCCCGTATCAATCATAGAATTACAGTAACGGAGCATGGGAAGAGGAGATGGAAATTACTTCTGCGATTATGAGTTATGAGATACTTCGATCGTTATGAAGTTTTAGGTTGCAAGGACAATTATATCATAACACTTGCTGTGCAAGCTCATAACTCTAAGCTGAAAGCTAACAGAAAAAGAGAGGACATTTCGGATTTTCCGATTTGTTCTCTCTTTCTGCTTGTAATATGGGTTTGGGCTTAGCCTATTTGCGTATGTCCGGGCAAATGCGATGCTCGCCATTCAGCGGTTTTTATCAAATTTTTTGCTAAGGATATCACGCTGTTTCCGACCTCTTATTTCATTGGAGTCAAAAACATCTCATTGTACTTGACAAATTGATGTGAAATATTATATAATAATATTTAGTATTATTTGCGTGGAGGTTAGCCTATGGACGGTGGATACAGTCAGAGGAGGGTCGGCGTTATCGGCGGCGGACCTGCCGGTATGATGGCTTCGATATACGCCGTGCAAAACGGTGCAGAGGTTACCCTCTTTGAAAGAAATCCATATCTCGGTAAAAAGCTCGGTATCACGGGTAAGGGCAGATGTAATGTTACAAACGACTGTGACAATGCAGAATTTCTTAAGAATGTAATTGCCAATCCGAAATTTCTTTACGCTTCCATAAATAATTTTTCAACACAAGATACAAAAAGCTTCTTTGAAGGGCTGGGAGTTCCCCTGAAAACAGAGAGAGGACGCAGGGTATTTCCCGTTTCGGATAAAGCGTCGGATATAGTAAACGCCCTGAAAAATTGTGTTCTCGATTACGGTGTCAGGGTGGTTAATCAGCGTGTTACCTCTATTATTACGGAGGGGACACAGGTCACGGGGCTCAGGACCGAGAGAGAGGAATATAGATTTGACGCGATTATTTGTGCTACAGGTGGGGCATCCTACCCTATGACAGGCTCTGACGGTGACGGATATAAGTTTGCAAGGGAGCTTGGTATTGAAATAAGCCCCATATTCCCGTCACTTGTACCCCTTGAAACAAAGGAGGATGTGTCCTGCAATATGGGACTGTCCTTGAAGAATGTAACCTTAAAAATTGTAGATAACAAAAAGGGTAAGACCGTGTTTAGCGAGCTGGGAGAAATGCTCTTTACCCATTTTGGGCTGACTGGTCCCCTTGTGCTTTCTGCATCGTCCCATATGAGGGAGATGGAGAGGGGCAGATATACGGCTTATATAGATTTTAAGCCTGCTCTTGATTATGGTGAGCTTGATAAAAGAGTAATTTCCGACTTTTCTAAAAATATCAATAAGGATTTTTGTAATTCTCTCGGTAATCTGCTTCCGTCGAAGATAATTCCTTATATAATTGAAAGAAGTGGAATAAGACCCGATGCAAAGGTGAATGAAATAACCAAGGTGCAAAGGAAGGCCTTTGTAGATACTCTTAAGGGGTTGTCCCTGGAGATAACCGGCTTCCGTCCCTTACGGGAGGCAATTGTAACAGCCGGAGGGATCAGCGTTAAGGAAATAAATCCCTCGGATATGCAGTCTAAGAAATATAAGGGACTTTATTTTGCAGGTGAGATAATAGATGTTGACGCCTATACAGGTGGATATAATTTACAAATAGCATTTTCCACAGGTGCCCTGGCAGGGATGCACGCCTCGTGGGGAGAATAGGAGTATTTATGATTAAAATAGCACTTGACGGACCAAGCGGAGCAGGAAAAAGCACTGTTGCTAAGGCGATAGCAAAGCGACTTTCCATAGTTTATGTAGACACGGGAGCCCTTTACCGTTCTATCGGTCTTTATATTCAGCGTCTCGGCATTGATAAGGCAGATAAGGAAAAAATAATCAATCAGCTTCCTTCCATTCATCTTGCACTGGAGTACAAGGACGGTGTACAGAGTGTTATACTGAACGGTGAGGATGTAAGTGGACTTATAAGAACAGGAGAGATAGCAATGTATGCCTCAGCAGTTTCTGCAATCCCTGAGGTGAGGGCGTTTCTTCTTGACACACAGAGAGATATTGCACATAAAAACAGTGTTATAATGGATGGCAGAGATATCGGTACTGTTATCCTCCCTGATGCCGAGGTTAAAATATTTATGGTTGCATCTCCCGAGGCAAGAGCTAAGAGAAGGTATCTTGAGCTTATCGAAAAGGGTGAGGAGTGCACCTTTGAGAGTGTGCTTGCCGACATTGTGGAGAGGGATAAGAATGACTCCACAAGAAAGGTAGCTCCCGCAATCCCGGCTGATGATGCTGTGTTTCTCGATAATTCGGATCTTGATGTTGAGGGTACCGTTGACAAGGCATTGGAAATCATTTCAAGTAAAGTAGATATAGAGGCAATATAATGAACAAGTTTTACAGAGGTGCGAAGAGACTGTTCGGAGGACTTTTTAAGCTTTTATTCCGAATTAAGGTAATAAATCGTGAAAAAGAGGTTTTTGACAAGCCGTTTATAGTTTGTGCTAACCATACAAGCCTTATGGATGTTGTTGCCCTTGTAATTGCATTTAAGGGACAGATTCGCTTTATGGCTAAGAAGGAGATATTCAAGGTTCCTGTTCTCAGCTGGTTCGCAAAATCCATGGGTGCATTTCCCGTTGACCGTAAGAACGGTGATGTAGCTGCTATAAAGAAGACTATTGAGATGCTTAAGAACGGAGATAAGGTCGGCATATTCCCACAGGGAACACGCTGCCCATATGTCAACCCGAGAGAAACCGAGGTTAAGGACGGTGTGGGTATGATATCCTCCCGTGCAGGAGTCGGTGTTGTACCCGTTTACATAAAAACTAAGAAGGGTAAGCTTAAGCTTTTCCATAAGACAAGAGTAATAATAGGAGATTACATCCCACCGGAGCAGTTTGATTTTGATGCTACAGGTAAGGAAAAATATAAGCTCATAGCTCACCATACATTCGATAAGATTTGTGACCTCGGTGAGCAGACGGAGATAAAATGGTAATTGTATCAGAGCACGCAGGCTTTTGCTTTGGTGTACGCAGAGCTACGGATCTGGCAGAGGAGCTTATAGCTAAAACCGAGAAAAACAGTATTATCTGTACTTTAGGTAAGCTTATACACAATGAGTCCTATACCAGATATCTTGCACAAAACGGTATTGTCTCCGTTGACGGAGCCGATATTGATAGCCTTTACGCAAGGGCAGAGGAGGGATATAATGTTACCCTTATTCTGCGTACCCACGGAGTGGAGAGGGAGCTGAAGGAACGACTTGAGGGACTAAGTGCTCTTTGCCCACGGTTCAAGGTGGTGGACTGTGCCTGTCCATATGTAAAAAAGATTCATAAAATAGCCTACGAGAACTCGGGAGAGAATAAGATTTTTATCCTCATAGGACAAAAAAATCACCCGGAGGTTACATCTATTGTAAGCTATTGCCTTGGAGAATATCACATTTTTTTAGATTCAGAGCAGCTGGAGGAGTACCTGAAAACTGCAAAATTCGGTGAAAAACAGGTAATAATGTCGGCTCAGACCACGCAAAACCTAAAAGAATGGAAAAAATGTCAAGAAATTCTCAAAAAATACTGTACAAATGAGAAAATATTTGATACAATATGTAGTGTGACTGAAAAAAGGCAGACCGAGGCAGAGGAGCTTTGCCAAAGGGTTGATGCTATGCTGGTCATCGGTGGTAGAGACAGCTCCAATACTGCAAAGCTGTATCATATCTGCCACGATAAGTGTCCAAAAACCTTTTGGATACAAACTAAAGATGATATTCCGTTTGATAAAATCGGTAATTCATATAACATAGGAATAACTGCAGGAGCTTCAACACCTGACAGTTTAATACAGGAGGTAAAAAAATCTATGGGTGAAATCATGGAAAACTTTGCAGAATTACTTGCAGAGGCAGAAGCAGACAGAGTAAAAATATATAAAGGAGCAACAGTTAAGGGTACAGTTATGTCTATCTCCGAAACAGAGATTAGACTTGATCTCGGTGCTAAATCTACAGGTGTTATCACCAGAGATAATATGAACATTGACAATGCAGCAAAGCTTTGTGAAGTATTCAAAATCGGTGACGAAGTTGAAGCTAAGGTTGAAGCTACAAGCGATGTTGACGGAATCATCACACTTTCCAAGAAGGCAGTTGATGATGTTAAGAACTGGGAAAAGATTGTCGAGTACGCTGAACAGCAGACAGTAGTTGAAGCAAAGATTGTCAGGGCTGTTAAGGGTGGCGTAATCGCTAATGTTGACGGTGCAGAAATATTTGTTCCCGCTTCTATGACAGGACTTGCAAAGGATGAGGATCTTTCTAAGCTTGCAGGCACAGTACAGAAGATGAAGATTGTTGAAATCAAGGATGGCCGTAAGAAGGCTATCGGCTCTATCAAGATTGTAGCAAGAGAAGAAAGAAAGGCAGCTCTCGAGGCATTTTGGGCTTCCATTGAGGAAGGCAAGGTATACGAGGGACCTGTTAAGAGCATCACATCCTACGGTGCATTTGTTGATATCGGCGGTGTTGACGGTCTTGTACATATCACAGAGCTCTCTTGGAACAGAATCAAGCATCCCTCTGAGGTTGTTAAGGTTGGCGATGTTGTCAAGGTATTTGTTAAGTCCTTTGATAAAGAGGCTAAGAAGGTTTCTCTCGGTTATAAGACTGAGGAGGAGAACCCCTGGAACATTTTTACATCCAAGTATGCAGTTGACGATGTAGCAGAGGTTAAGATTGTTGGTGTAACATCCTTTGGTGCATTTGCTGAGGTTGTTCCCGGTGTTGACGGTCTTATCCACATCAGCCAGATCGCAGATAAGAAGATCGACTCCGTTGCTAATGTTCTTAAGGTTGGCGATGTAGTTGAGGCTAAGATTGTTGGTATTGATGAAGAAAACCATAAGGTCAGCCTTTCTATCCGTGTTCTTCTTGCACCCGCAGAAGCAGAGGACGCTGAATAATTAAGCTTGAAATATAATCGCCCACAAGAGCTCTTGTGGGCGTTTTATACAAAAAATATAAATCAGCTTATATAATATTTGCCTTCACCCTGAGGGGGTTGTTTCCTTGTGGTAGAAGGTGGCACCACCGTGGATTTTCAAAATGGAGAAGGAGTTTTTTGGCTTCTTATATGTGACGGAATGGGTGTCTTAAATAATATAATAGGGCTGACATTGAGTCAGCCCTATTCTTAATAAAAGGATAATATTTTAATACCCTATTTCAGCAACCCTGATATTAGTTGCAGCAGCAAGAAAGAACTATAGCCGCAAGAACTATTATCCATATAATATCGTTATCAAAAAGACCGCATAAACAGTTGTTATTCATAGTGTTACCTACCTTGAAGAATTGAAAGAGCATTGGCTCTCTCTATTACAATATTATGCTTACACTGTTTTTTTGATACGAAAAATACAGAAATATGTCATTTAAGATGTAATTCAGAGGCTTCAAGAAAGTCGTGAGCTGAGATAACGCTGTTTGTGGGGATGTCCTTTTTACATCCACATTTTGAACATCTGAGTGTGATATGCTCATCGTAGATGTCACAGATGAAATCTCCACCGTCATTACAGTTGCAGTAGATTTTGCCCTCATCGGCAAGGTCATTTATCACATACTTTATAATTTCGGTAATTTGTGGGTCGGATAGGTCAGAACGGTCCTTTTCCATGTTCTTTATTGAGCTGAGATTTCCGTCGCCTACCATTTCGATAATTTCCTCGTTTGAACGGAGGATGGCATCCTCAACCATTTTATCCTTACCGATAAAGCAAATATCAATTCCCGACATGGCACAGCCGATAACAAAAACATCGCTGTCAAAAAATACTTCATTAGATATAATATAGGAGTGGTCGGAAGAGCATACCATACAGGGTACAATCAAACGCATTTTACCGTCATTGGTTTTTTCCACGGTCATATGGCTACCACCACAGGAGCATTTTAATCGGAACATTTTACCGCTGAGGGAGAATGCACCCACCATGCTTGTAACGACACCTCCACAGGCAGGACATCTGTATGCTAAGGTGGTTTCCTTTTGATTTAATATCATAATATACCTCGAAAATTAAAATTGAATACTATCTTTTTGTAATTATACTACAAAATAAATATATTGTCAAATAATAACGAAAAATATTTTATCCGTAAATAAAATTTACCGTGCCCATAATTTATCGTATAATATATACATTTGGTATTGAAAAGTATATTATGGGATTATAATAACCGTTAATGAAGGGAGGAGCCGTATGAGTGCTTATTTTGACATAGAATCAAACAATCTTTTTATAAGTGCATATGAGCTCTGCTCCTATATGCTGAGGGGAGGAGATATGGACTCCTACCTTGTAAACGGAAATAAGGTGGGGCATACTGTGGTTTCCCATAGCTTTAACGCACCTCGCCCCAATCTTTCCGGCTCCTATTATTTTTCCACAATGTATGAGGGGCTTACAATAACTGTTTACACCTTTCCCGAGGAGGTTAAGGACGACGGGATGGGTGGGTATGTTGTACAAAAGGTGCAGTCTGTACAGTACCATGTTTCCGAGATTGAAAACGGAGAGCTTGATATCGCACTTGCCTCTGTAATTTGCTCTGCGTATATAGTTATGATGCGTCTCGGTGGGGAAAATGTTGAGGGATGTGTCGCATTTTTCGGCGAGAACGATGGGCAGAAGGTTTATAGAAGGAATCTTAAAAGAGCAGATAGCGAGTCATATTTTAACGAGCTTATAACAAAATTCGGTCCCTTTGCCAAGATTATTGCAAGCAGATATACAAAATGTCTGCCCCAGCTTAAGAATCTTAAATTCCCCTTTGAGGGAGGAGCAAGGTCAAGCCAGAAGGAATTTATAACAGACGCCTACCGTGCTATTTGTACTCATAAGCGACTTATTGTTCAGGCACCCACAGGAACGGGCAAGACAATGGCAGCTCTGTATCCGTCACTAAAGGCAATAGGTAACGGATACGCCGATAAGATATTCTATTTCACGGGTAAGGCGACCACAGCCTACGCAGCCCTTTCCGCTGTGGATATAATGAGAGACTCCCTGCCACAGCTCCGTTCCATCCATATAACCTCCAAGGAAAAGTGCTGTACCAACCACAGGGTCAGGGATTCCCGTAAATGCAAGGGGGTAAAGTGTGGAAACGCAAGGGGATATTTCGATAAGGTAAACGATGCCTTACTGGAGCTTCTTCGTGATTACAGAACTTATACAAAGGATATAATTGACAAAATAGCGTTAAAATATTCTGTCTGCTCCTATGAGCTCTCCTTAGAGCTTTCCGAGTGGTGCGAGCTTATAGTTTGTGACTATAACTATCTTTTTGACCTTTCGGTTTATTTAAGGAGATATTTTACCTCTCCCGATGCAAATTATGTGTTTTTAATAGACGAGGCACATAATCTCCCCGACAGAGCAAGAGAAATGTACTCTTGTACACTTAAGCGTACTGATTTTATAAAATTGGAGCAGAAATATCCTAAAAATGCAAAATATACCCGAGCCTGTGGCGATGTTCTCAGTAAATTTGATGAGCTCCATGCCCTTGCAATGATGGATATGATAGAGCAGGAGGAGGATGTTTTCGGCTTTTATGTAACCTCAGAGCTTCCGGAGCAGTTCGGCACAGAGCTTGCCGTATTTGCAAAGCATTGTGACAGGATTCTGTCAAATGATATAATTGATGAGGAGCTTAGCGATGTGTATTTCGAGATCAAGCATATGCTTAAAATATGCGAGATATTTGACAAACGCTTTAAGCTCTACCTTGAGGCTCACAATGAAGAATTGACTATGCGACTTTTATGCCTGGATGCATCCTATATGCTTGATAAGGCAATGAGAAAGGGTATATCCACTATTTTATTCTCGGCAACGCTGACTCCCCTTGAGTATTTTTCCGATGTGCTCGGCTGTGGAAAAAGTGCTACCTTGAATTTGAAATCTCCATACGATAGTGAAAATTTGTGTCTTTTAGGCATAAATAATGTCAGCACACGCTACGGTGACAGGCAGAAAAACGCCCTTACCGTCGCTAATATTATCCGTGCTACCGTTGCAGGAAAGCCGGGAAATTATATGGTCTATTTTCCTTCATACAGCTATCTTACGGATGTTAAAGAGGTGTTTGAGAAAAAATACCCGAATATCCGTGTTACCACTCAGCTAAAGAGTATGACCGATAATGCTAAAAAGGATTTTCTTTCGTCCTTTAACACAGACGAGAGCAACACCCTTATCGGCTTTTGCGTTATGGGTGGCTCCTTCTCTGAGGGAATTGATTTGCAAGGCGAACGCCTTATAGGTGCTATTATAGTCGGTGTGGGACTTCCAACCATCAGCTCCGAGCTTAATATCATTAAGGAATATTTTGATAACACCAGAGAGAACGGCTATGCCTACGCCTATACCTATCCCGGAATGAACAAGGTTTTACAGGCTTCCGGCAGGGTTATAAGAAGTGAAAAGGACAGGGGCGTGGTTGTTTTAGTGGATGATCGTTTTGCCACGGATGAGTACAGAGCTCTGATGCCCGAGAGCTGGGGACACATTAAGTTCCTTAATAATGCAAACGACCTTCTTCGTCAAGTGACGAATTTTTGGAGAAAATAGTAAAAAACTATTGTAAAATGTAAAAAGTAGTGGTAAAATATATTGAATTTACCATAACGCCCTCGGGCGTTTGATAATCCTATTTTCGGAGGCTTTATAATGAAGAAATATACAGAGTTGACTAAGGCAGAGCTTACGGCTATTTTGACTGAGCTTGAGGCACTGTACGGTGAATATAAAGCAAGAGGGCTAAAGCTCAATATGGCAAGAGGTAAGCCCTGCAATGAGCAGCTTGACCTTACCATGGGTATGCTCGATGCCGTAGATTCCTCATCCGTGCTTACGGCAGAGGATGGATGGGATTGCCGTAACTACGGAGTCCTTGACGGTATTCCCGAGGCTAAGAGGCTCTTTGCCGATATGCTTGATGTTCATACTGAGAATGTTATTGTGTGCGGTAATGCGAGCCTTAACATTATGTACGATATGATAGCCCGTTCCATGACTCACGGTGTTATGGGCTCCACTCCCTGGGCTAAGCTTGATAAGGTTAAATTCCTTTGTCCCGCCCCCGGCTATGACAGGCATTTTAAGATTACAGAGCATTTCGGTATAGAAATGATTACCGTTCCTATGAGTGAAAACGGTCCTGATATGGATATGATAGAGCATCTTGTAGCCGAGGATGAGTCCATCAAGGGTGTATGGTGTGTTCCTATGTATTCCAATCCCCAGGGCTATACCTATTCCGATGATACTGTCCGTCGCTTTGCAAGGCTCAAGCCTAAGGCACCCGACTTCAGAATATATTGGGATAATGCATACTGCATACACCATCTTTACAGAGAAGAGGAAAAGCAGGATAAGCTTATTGAAATTCTTTCCGAGTGTCAGTTAAACGGCAATGCAGATATGGTTTATGAATTTGCATCTACATCCAAGGTTTCCTTTGCGGGAGCAGGTATTTCCGTAATAGCGTCCTCCGTGGGCAACATTGCTGAAATCAAAAAGCATATGACAGTGCAGACTATCGGTCACGATAAGATAAATCAACTTCGTCATGTCAGATTCTTTAAGAATATGGACGGAGTTATGGCTCATATGATGAAGCATGCTGATATTATGCGTCCTAAGTTTGAGGAGGTTGATAAAATCCTTACAAGAGAGCTTGACGGTCTTGATATCGGTAGCTGGATAATGCCAAGGGGTGGATATTTTATCTCCTTTGATGCACTTGACGGCTGTGCTAAGGACATTGTAGCTATGTGTAAGGATGCAGGAGTTGTAATGACAGATGCAGGAGCAACCTTCCCCTATGGTAAGGACCCTCACGATGCCAATATCCGTATAGCTCCCTCCTATCCTACACTTAACGAGCTTATTACAGCTACTGAGCTTTTTGCACTCTGTGTAAAGCTTGTATCGGTAAAGCAGCTTCTTACCAAATAATATAAAATAGCAAATCAATATTTGTCTTAACCGAATAAATGTAAACGGGTTGTCCATTCGACATAGCCCGTTTCTTTTTTTCAAAGCAGTACGGTTTTTATGCCGTACTCTGAAAATTATGGTTAAATTCTTGTAATTCATGTAATGTTATGATAAAATTAAAACGGTATAAAAAGAATTAAAGAATAATACAGGCAAATAAGCATATAAGTTAAATGGCACAAATGCTGGAGATAAAATGGTAGATTTTATTGTGGGAATTCAAAAAGGAAGAGAGCCTGTAACAGTGGGACCGTTTAGTAGCTTGATTTCTGCAACGGTGAAATAGGTAGGGCATACCGTTACTGTAAAAAAATGAGGAGAGTATATGAAAAAGCTTGTTTTTCTGTTAATTTGTATATTAACTTTTATGTCGCTGGTATCCTGTGGTGGAGATGATACTACCACTACAGAACCGCAAAATACGAATGAGATTACCGTAGAGGAGCTTGCCGGATATGATATAATAAGGCCATCAGGTGCAGCCAATAATATCTTTTCCCTCGGCAACAGTATAAGAACGGCTATTAAGGAAAAATACGGTTATAATCTTACATACCGTTCCGATGTTATAAGAGAGAACATTGACTCGTATAAGGTAAAGGAGCTCGAGATTCTGATAGGTAAGACCAATAGAGAGGAAACCACGGAATTTCTTTCATCCATACGCTACAAGGATTATGGCTACGGCGTGGTTAATAATAAGATTGTAATTGCCGGACATACCGAGGAGGGAACTACTCTGGCACTGCAAAAGTTTATAGATGAGGTAATAAATGCAGAGCCTACACCTACTACCGTATTTTTCGACGGCAAGACATCGATAGTAGAGGCAGAATATGAGAGAAGCGGCCTTAAAATCGGTGACCTCAGTGCAAAGAATATGGTAATTGTATATCCAACAGCCCTTGATAGGAATGAGATAAAATACGCTAAGGATTTAGCACTGCTCCTGTCCGAAAAATCAGGATATTCGGTTGAGGCCTTTGTTGAGCATAATTACACCTATAGGGAGGGGGATGAGGTCATCCTTATAGGAAACACCGTTAATAAATACGGGATAGAGGTTCCGGCAGATCTTAGCACTCATGAAATGTATATTTCTGTCAGCAATAAGGCTATGATTGTTACGGGAGGTGGCTATTATTCCTTTGACAGAGCAGCAAAGGGATTGATAGAAAGTATAGAAGCCTTAGAGGGTGAGGTATTGGCAGATCCCAGTATGAGAAAGAGCCTTGCTACCGATTCCTTATCTGTAATGTCCTTTAATGTATGGGGCTGGAACAGAAGCTCGGATAGAGATAAAAGAGTTGTTAAGATGCTGTATGAGTATATGCCGGACACCTTTGGATTACAGGAGGATCTGCCCGGTTGGATAAAGATGCTTGAGAAGGAGCTTCCATTCTATGGCCATATTGGTATTCCGGTTAACGGAAGTGAGGGTGCCAGCTGCTCCGTATTCTATCTTAAGGAAAAATTTGAGGTAGTGGATTACGGTACAAAGTGGCTGTCAGCAACTCCGGATGTGGCTTCTAAATATGATGAATCAACAGAGAATCGCATTGTAACCTATGTTACCTTCAGATGTAAGGATACAGGCGAAACATTTACTCATATGAATACTCATCTGGAGCATACAAGCAATACAGCAAGAGAGAAGCAGGCAGATGTAATGCTAAGCGTGGCAGAGAATATAGAGGGAGCTTTAATAATGACAGGTGACTTCAATTCCACAAAATCAAGTGGACCTATCAATAAGTACATAGCTGCCGGCTATGAGGATGCATCTGCCATAGCAGACGAGGCACAGACAGGAGGCACCTTCCACGGGGGCGACGGCTCAGCAGGTGATTATGTAATTGACTACATTTTTGTAAATGAATGTATTGATGTACTTAAATACAAGGTGTGTACTGAGAAAATAGATGGAGGATATGTATCCGACCACCATCCGATATACGCCGAATACAAGCTCAAAAAATCGGAATGATATAAAACGAAAAGGCCACTCGTTGGCTACCTACCCTAAAGCAGGAAGGTTATTAAGAAAGCTTGCTTTCCAATAATTCCGATACGGTATAACTGAAGTAAAGAGGACAGAGAGTACAATACTCTCTGTCCTCTTTACTTCGGCATATGCCGTATTCTGTCGGAGTTAAAAGCTGTCCCTTCACGACAGTCCGTTGTTATATTAGTGATTACTATGTTTTTATACTCGGAAATGCTATGTCACTAACTCAAAATAAATCAACCTAACATAACATCCAAAAGCATCATAACTGCAAAGCCGAGTATGATACCCATAGTAGCCAAATAAGGCTGTTCGTCCTGATCTTTCTGACATTCGGGAATTAACTCGTGAACAGCAACTAAAATCATTGCCCCTGCTGCAAAGGAAAGTGCGAATGGCAAAATTGCTTCAATGTAAACAACGAGTAGTGCACCTATAACGCCTGCAACAGGCTCTACCATGCCTGATGCTTGACCAAGCAAAAAGCTTCTTTTTCTGGAACAGCCCTCCCTCCTAAGAGGAACTGAAACTGCTGCACCCTCAGGAAAGTTTTGTAAGCCGATGCCAACAGCTACTGAGATTGCTCCCATTAAATTTTCCGGCGTATATTCGGCACCTTGTAATGCACCGAACGCAACGCCTACAGCTAATCCCTCGGGTATATTGTGGAGGGTTATTGAAAGAACAAGCATTATAATCCTGTGCAATCTCTCATTGGATTTACCCTGTGTAATGTCTGTCTTTTTTCTTGCCAAATTAACAGCCTTGTCAGATATCCAAATAAACAATGCACCAAACAAAAATCCTGTTGTTGCTACAAGATATGCAGGTATATAGGAAGACCTTTTTGCCAGTTCTATAGCAGGCTGCAAAAGAGACCAAAAGCTGGCAGCTATCATAACACCGGAGGCAAATCCAAGCATGATATTCAGACCCTTAGGATTAGGAGCCTTAAAAAATACAACCAATGCTGCACCTAAAGCGGTAACAAGCCATGTTCCTAATGTTGCAAATAAAGCCATTATAACAAAATTATCCATGATGTACCTCCTCTAATATTATATTTTTTATAATACTTTTGGTGCAGAAAATTCGACAGGAAAATGTCGTATGGAATCAAGCATAAAAATGAAGCGACTGGGTCCGTTGCTTTACATAATGGACGATTATTGCGTCAGTGTTTCCTGTATGGCTCCGGATGCTGCCAGATATAATCGGTACAGCAAAAGGGACGAAAACGGAATTGCAATATTCAAAACTGCTAAGGGTGCTGGAATTCGCATTTTTATCGGTTTTGGAATGTATGTTGGCTACGACCATAACTTTGCACTTTACGGAACAAAAGGCTCCATTCTTACCGACAAAACAAAGCCTCTTGAGGAGGCAACATCATTTGCTAAAATGTATAGGTACCGAACACCTTTGAAAAATTCTTTGAAATACCGTTAAGCTGTCAAACAACGGTGATGTTTACGGACACGGGGAGTGGACGCAAGGATGATTCGAGATTTTATAAGGTGTATAATTGATGATACTGCCCCACCGATTGATGTTGATATGGGTATAAGAATATCTCTGCCCGGTATAAGAGCCAACGAATCGGCAAAGCGTGGTGGAGAGTTAATAAAAATCCCCGAAATTACCGACTTGCTTAAGTAACGGCGTTGTTTTTGGCAATGGGGAAGATGTCTCGACCTTTGATGCTCCAATAAGTCATATATATCGAACCGAAAGGAAAACAAAAAGACAGGTATGAAAAGCCTGTCTTTTTGTACTATTATTGAATGTGGAGTAAACTATAGACCTAATGGCATAATTCCAAATTTCAACTCTATAATGGAGAGCCATTTGTCAGCGAGTGTGTCAGCATATATCGAAAATCCCACAATGGAGTTATTTTGATGCGTATTTTACGCTAAGGATAACTTAAAACACAGGATAGCCTGCTTTTTCATGTGCTTCGAAAAGCTCATCGCACATTGCAACTATTTCATCCGGGGAAAGCTGTGCTCCTGTATGTGGATCCATCATTGCCGCCTGGTATATTTTTTTCTTATCCATTGTGTGTGCTGCTTCAATAGTCAGCATCTGCGGATAAATATTAGAGGAGTTCATTGCCGCAAGCTGGAGAGGAAGCTCTCCTACAAATGTGGGCTGTATACCCCGTCCGTCAACAAGGCATGTAACCTCAACACAGGCGTCATAGGGAAGATTAGTAATAAGACCACGGTTAAGCACATTTCCACCAATCTTATAGGGGGTATTTGTATAAATAGCCTCCATAATTCTTGACACATATTCGTGAGAACGCTTATGTTCTACTTTTCCACCTGCCACAAGTGCTTCATACTGCTTCTGCCAGCCTGCTATTTGGTTTATGCAACGGCGTGGATATTCGTCAAGGGGAATGTTGAACCTTTCAATAAGATCCTCTCTGCCGGGCTTTATGTAGAAGGAATTGTACTCGGCATTATGCTCACTGGACTCTGTACAGTAGTAACCGAGCTTGTCAATATAATCATAGCGTACCATGTCACCGTGCTTTTCCTTGGCATTCTTTTCCTTAGCACGCCTTTTGATTTCGGGGTAGAGGTCATTTCCGTCCTTATCTGTAATTTCAAGGAGCCATGCCATATGGTTAATGCCTGCAATTTTTTCAAGTCTGCCATCAAGCTTATCCTTCATATCAAGGGATGAAAGGAGTCCCTCCGAGCAGGTCTGTACACTATGGCAAAGACCGACTGTCTTAACCTTTGTGTAGCGAAGCATATAACCTGTAAGTATAGCCATAGGATTTGTATAGTTTAGGAACCAGGCATCGGGGCAAACCTCCTCGATATCCTTGGCAAAGTCCTTTAGCACATGGATGGTACGGAGTGCTCTGAAGATTCCACCTATGCCAAGGGTATCACCTATAGTCTGGCGTAATCCGTATTTCTTAGGTATTTCAAAATCTATGATAGTACAAGGGTCATAAAGACCAACCTGTATAGCGTTTACAACAAAGTCGGCGTTTCTTAATGCGTCCTTTCTTTGTTCGACACCAAGATATTTTTTAATGGTGGCACGCCCTTCGTTAATGGATTCATTCATTTTGGAAATAAGGATATAGGATTCTTCAAGCCTTTTACCGTCTATATCGTAAAGTGCTATTTCGCAATTGTGAAATGCATCACAAAGCATTGTATCTCCTAATACATTTTTTGAAAATATGGTGCTTCCCGCACCCATAAAGGTTACTTTCATAAATTATACCTCGATTTTAATATTTTACGATTTAATTATATCATTAACTATTAAGCTTTTCAAGAAGTGAATGGATTTTTTGACCATATAAGAATATTTTATTTCCGTTTTCGAGTCGATCAAATAATTAGCTTGAAATATCCTATACCAAAGCTAATACAAATCCGTTTGAAAAAATACAAATTTGAATTCCAGAATATATATCGGCAATGCTTTGATTGGAGCTGAACGGTATTTTCACGGAGCAATAATTACATTATGAGTGAAAGAAAGGATAAGCGTGAAAATATTTTTTATTCACGGGTAGTGCTTGTACAAGGCTTCAAAAATTGATATAATACGAATGACGGTTCTTAAGTAATTTATGTTCCATCTTTTCGAAAAAAGCACGCTATAATAATACTGAAGACTGTGCGTGGCTTAACCGACCTCGACAGTATATTCACACAAAGAATCACTTGGAGGAATTTATGGAAATTTATCGCATCCACTACCAGATTAATGAAGAAGCAAAGGTATCAAATCCCACGGAATTTGACAGCTTTTTGACTGCAGAATCCATAATGAGGAATATGATTGCTAAGCAAGGCAGACAGATGAATGTTGCATCGTATATTTCTGCCATTCGGAAGGGAAACAATCCTGAATACCGTTCTCTTATTGCTGATGTACTGGAGAATTTGTTTTCGGAATCCGAACCGATGTCACCCGAAAGGATAAAGCAGATGAAGGAAACCATTGAGGATTTCAATCTTGATTGCCGTTGGGGAGATCGGGAGCCTGTAGACAATTTCCGTGCAAAAATTGACGGAAGAGCCGTTATTTTCGATTTTCTTTTTGATCAGCACTTGCATTTTGAGTTTGATGTAAAGTCCGATGCCACTGATGGCACGGTCATTTACAGTTACCTTTTTATAAAGGATAGAAAATGCAAGCTTTTGGTCTCCGTTGACATTGATATCAAGGAAGATAATATGCCACAAAACAGATCCAACAGTGCATCGATACTGCTTGTCTACAGGACGCTGATCAATGATGCTCTTGAGGTCAAGGAGGCAATAGAAAAGCATCATATGATTCCCGGTAATGTGCTTAGGGGAATTACACCTAAAAAAATCAGTGAGGCATGTGAGGGTCTCTCGGTGGAAACTGTTGTCAAGCATATCAAAACATTAAAAATGCTGGGCATTCCTATAAAGCTGTATAAAGCATCCAAATATGATAAGGAGATTGCAAAGCAACTGCTGATACGCTGTGATGAGGGTTATGAAATTGACATTGATTTTTTTGACAAGGTTCCAAAGCCAATCGACGCAAGTGCATTTGGAATTCATGTAAATCCCATTTTGGTGTTATTTGTATTGAAAACATCAAACAAGCCCATGCGTCAAGATGATATCATTAAAAGGATTAAAGAAGAATACAAGGTTTCGATCGCACGTGCCGCCGTAGGAAGGCATATTAATATGTTGAAAATAATTGGTCACTCAATTAAAAAAAGCAAGGACGGATATATCCTTGAAAAATAAGGAGGATGGAAATGATATACAACGGACATACCTATACAGCAGGTACAATCGGCAGAGATTTTACCTTTGGTGTGATGTGGCATACCTGTCCGGCAAGAGAACTTAATGTTACCAAGCCCGAGGATGTGATTCTTGCGGTCAACAATGCGTACCGTGACATGATGCCACGAACAATCAACGGTCTTGGCTTATCAGGGCTTGACCAAATTCCTGTCAAAACGGTAAAAAACAAGGAAAAAAATGCCCTAAGGGACAGAAAAGCAGAACTGTTAGATGAGCTTAGAATGAATCTGGCAAGTAATATCATTACAAAGGTTTTTCTTGCCAATAGCGGCGTTGGAATATTCAATGACACTATTCATAAGGAGCTCTGTGAGGATTTTATAAAGGATTTCGTAGCAAAGGCAACATTGTTAAATACTGCGATTGATTCCTTTAACACTATTCACAAGCTGCCCAAAAATAAAATCGTGGCAACCGTTCAAATAGCAAGGATTACATACGGAAAAGCACAGAAAATCGTTAATATGACCATGAAACAGCTTTACTGTTTTGATAATGCACATCGTTACCGTAAAACAGTATTCCAATTCTGTCATATTCCCCTCGACAGCGTTATTCTGGATTTTTTCAAGCTCGGTAACAATTTTGTATGGAGCAATCTCAATGCTGCTGATTACGATATAGCTCAAAGGTCTTGCAAACAGCAATGGAAGGACAAAACCGACGCCGCCTGCATTTCGGGTGATTTTACAAGCTTGTTTTTTGCCGAATTTATTATTTGGGACGCAGGAAGCGGAGGAAACGGAAAAAAGAAGGAAAACATAAATAGCATAATCATCAAGTAATACCGCATTGTTAATTGTTCCATCATTTGCTCAGTTCAGTAAACGATATATTGGCAAGGAGGATAATGGCTGATTATAATGCTTGAAGGGAGGGTTACATATGGGACGAGGAACAACCTATTACACGATTTACCACACGGGTGGAAAAACACACATTCTTGTCTATGGTGAGCATGATGCTATTGAGCAGTTCAGAAAGAACTACCCCGACTATACGATTGAAAATCGTGGAAGGTGTGCATTGATTAAAATAACAAGCCCATTTGAGCCTAAAATAGTAGATAGTGAGCTTTACGCAAGAGGCTCATCAGACGATAAAAGCAGAATAGCTTATCGAATGTGACAAAATAGATAAAATATATTTATTAGCTTTGGCGAGAAATACAAAATCATATTGAGTGCGTAAGTGTAATGATAAGTTTAATTATTGTTACAAATAGAAAACTACCTCGGTATTGAACTTGCATAAAGTCAATGGTATAATAGAAGTAGCAAAAGGAAAGGAGATTTGCTATAGTTATGGGATATAAAATGGAAATACCTGTGGGTATGATATTTAGAAAAATGTATTGTAGATATTGTGGCGAAAGGCTTAAAAGACATAAAGCTACAGATGTTTACACTTCGTCAGACCCAAATTTTTCAAGAACTATGAAAATCAGATCGGCTGGACATAGAATAGTTAATATAGGTAGTCAAACATCGGTAACATATATTTATAAATGTCCAAATTGCAATAAACAATCAACATATGATGAGCAATTATTATTTTCAAAAATTCAAAAAAGATTAGGTAAAAAAATATTGTCTGATGACGAGATTAATAATTGAAATTTCTATGAAATGGCCTGTGGCGTGTGCTTGTATATATGATATACAAGTGGCTCAGCTTAGCTCGGCGAAAAAATAAAAAGCCGCTTACTCTTGCAGGCAAGAGTAAGCGGGAAGGCTTCTGCGGAGCTATTTCGTCTAACCTCCTGTGAGCCATTATATTTGAGTGTCGAACTATTTAATAGATATATTTTTAATTGAATAATACAAAATAGCTTTACTTTTAATTTTCACAAACGGTATAAGTCAAAGCAAAACTTCCTATTTTATAAAAATCATACCGCAGTTTTGCACGGGTACACGGTGGATGCCCTTGTGCAATATGCCACTTTCATAGCATTCTCCAAAAATATTGTTAAGCTCAAATTTTCTGTCCTCATTGACTTGTAGGAAGATACCCTCTTCACCGGTAGAATTAAAAATATAGGCTTTTTCGCCGTTTTCAACGGTAATTGGTTGAGCCTGATACAAAACGACGACACTTTCTCCGTCTTTTTTTGATTTCGCTACTGTATAGTTGGCATCTACTCCCCATAGCTCAAGCTCTCCGCCAAGCAAGGTTTCTTGATGATTACGCCAGAAGGAAAGGAATGCTTTAAGAAGCTTTTTATGTTCATCGGTTATATTATCAAAACGAACCGAGATTTGAGGAACGCTGAACATAATTGCAAGTAACTGATACATAATACCTTCGTTTGTATCATTCTTATTCCACATAAGCATATCGCTATGCACAGGTGTATCACCTGAGGTCAGACGTAAATTAAGTGATCCAACACGGTTGAAAATAGCGTCATTTGGACAATCGGCTACACGCAAGAAATTAGCGTACTGTGTAAGCACAGGACCTACATAGGATTGGCGAAATTCTATCATAATTTCGGGGTTGATTTTCTTAAGCTCAGTTGTTGCCTCACTAAGCAGACGCTGTAAAGCTACATCAACGGAGACTGTATCCATTTTGTCATATTCACAAGAGCTTTCCTCACCGGGCAAAAAGCGGTCAATAAAATCAAGCTTTAAGCCGTCTAAATTATATTTTTTTACATAGTTGCAATATGTATCAATCAAAAACCTGCGAATCTCGGGGAAGCGAGGGTCAAGAACAGCGGCTTTAACACCCGGACGGTAGCAAAGATATCTACCCTTAAAGTGCTCATAATTTTTACTGTTAAAGCCTACAAACGGAACTGAAAACCATATCATAAATTTCATTCCGAGCTTGTGTATCTCGTTAACGAAGTGTGCCATATCAGGTATTTTATTTTTGGAAATTTCCCAGTCACCGCAAAACATTGCAAAGCTGTCACTGTAAGAATCAGTATACCATCCTGCATCTACGATTACAGTTTCCATACCAAGCTCTTTGGCTGTTTTGCACTCGTAAATTATATCCTCGGGAATTGTTTTTGTATGAAAGCTGTACCAACAAGAGTAGAGAGGTAAGAGTGCTTCCCTTGGAATATGTGCACTTTTATAACCAAGCTCTGTCCACCAGGTCTTAGAGTCCTTTACAGATTTGTAGAAGGGAATATTACGTCGGTCAATTCTGATAATTACTTCGTATTTCTTCATTTCGGGGCAGATTTTGGTGAATAAATTGATTTTGAAGCGAAGGCATCCGTTTTCCTCTACCACTCCCGTCATAATTTCCGCAGGGCAGGTAGGGTCAGACAATGCAACCGTTATCCTATTTTTATTTGCCTTACTGTAAACGCATATAAGAGGCATACCGCTTGCCACTTCGCTTTCGTTTATACACATTCCCCATTCGGGAGTCAGATTATGCTTCCCAAAGGATTTGGATGACCAAAAGCCATACATATCGACCTGGTCCTCTTCCCAAATTATTGAATACACGCTGGGATGAGTGGGCTGAGAAAATTCTATTTTAAGCTTATATTCACAGATTTCTCCGTCCTTTATTTGTATAAGCTTCTCATTTGCAATCTTATTTTCAGTTTCGATTTTCAATCCGTTCAGCATAGTGAAGCCTTCCTTGTTTTTATTTGAAATTTAAATCACCGTAGATTATATTCATTTTATCACATTACTTGTAAATTGTCAATTCGATACATACAGACCATCAACAAAATAAAAAGGACACTCGTTTGAGTGTCTGTAACCCGTACGGGAGGATGTTTTTCCTTTAATTTTTAGAAAGGTCGTGGCGAGCCATGAACCACGAACCCGACCCTCGCAAACGAGAGGATAGATTAGCGAAGCATACGGACACAAAAAACATGTACCTTGCGTACCCGTTTCCTTTATGGTGAGCCACTATATTTGAGTGTTGAACTAATTAACTTATAACGAAGAAATATCTCTCTCAAAAAAGTCCAATCTTTTTGGAATGAATTTTTTTCTGTCAAGACCTCATATATATCGTATCTAACACTTACATGATGCTTTAACTAAAACCAATACATTAAAGCCACTTGAAAAATAGTGGCTTTAGTTTTTGATTTGGAAATTGAAAATTAGCACTTGAAATTTATATCATTCCATGTCTACTTGACCGGGAACACATAAGTTATACACTTTTTTGGAGATTTTTATTTTAGCAAATCCCTGTATGCTTTCGGTGTCATATTTGTTAATTGATGAAAAACTTTTATAAAATAGCTTGTGACAGAAAATCCACATTCTAACCCTATTTCCGTTATGCTTTTGTCTGTCAGTGCAAGAAGTTTTTTTGCGTTTTCAATTCTAATTTGATTAACACATTGTATAAAGGTTGTATGATTATATTTTTGTATTGCTTTAGCTAAACCACTATAGCTGATATTAAACTGCCTTGCAATTTTATATGGGGAAAGCTCATCCATATAGTGTGCTTCAATATACTTATATATTATTGAAGCTGTTTTATTTTGAGATCTTTTATCGAGGTCTATTCCCATACTGTTCCAATATCGGATTAAAAAAGCATATATTTGCAACAAAAGAGATTTTGCCATTAAATCCTCAGAGTAAATAAGGTTAGCCTCTGTATGCTCATTAAAATCCTCAATAAGCCCTGGAATAGGGGTGTTTTCAAGATTATGGAATACGCAAAAAGGAAGCACACTACTGGGTAAAGAAAGACCTATACCACCAGAGCCAAGGCAATTTTCCCTAAAGCCAAGCACTATTTTTTCAGCAGTATCATCCTCACAATTACAGCAATGCAGCTGCTTTGGCGGAATAAAAACCATAGAGCCTTTTTTTAACGTATGCCAGGAATCGTTAAACATTATATTGAACTTGCCCTTTAAGACAAAAATAATTTCTGCACCACTATGCCAATGAGGCGGTGTTTTGTTAGAGCCATATTGATAGTCACTGCAATAGTTATTGCTTACGTCAAGGTCAAATGCCTTAGGTAAAAAATTATCCATAAAAACCTCAAATTATAGATTTGTTGTATTTTTTGCTATATCTATTATATCATCAATCGCTTGGAAATGTTATAATATTTTTTGATAAATATAAAAAACAGTTAGAAGGTTACCAAAATTCTATGAAAATATATTTAATATTAGCCTTATCAACCCTGTTAGCTACAGGAAAGGCGTTGTTTTGCAAAGCATTAGGAACAGGTAAGTACTCAAAAAAGGAAACCGCAATATTAAATTTCAAGGCACTTTTTGTTGCATTTGCTTGCTCACTATTTTTTGTTTCTGACGAAATTTATAAACTCTTTAAAATATCGATATTTTCTATTGTCCTTTCTATATTCTTCGGTATATCTGTAGCAATAACTCAAATTATGCAATCAAAGGCAATGGGAAATGGACCTGCATCCTTAGTATCGCTTGTATATTCCTGTGGTTTTTTAGTGCCTATTTTTTACGGATTGCTTTTTTGGAATGAAAGCGTGTCTGTTTATCAATGGCTGGGAATTCTTTTACTTGTAATAGCCTTGTGCTTAATAGTATGTAAAGGAGAAAAGGGTGGGAGAATGGTTGCTTGGCTTCCGTTTGCGATTATAGCTATGCTTGGCTCGGGTGTTAACGCAATATTTCAAAAAACACACCAGCATTCTTTATTTGCTGATGAGCTGCAATTGTTTTTAGTTTACTCCTTGTTTTTTTCATCATTATTTACAGGCATAGTGTCTTTAGTAATTCACAGAAGAGAAGAGAGTGATCCCGGTTTATCAAAAAAACAGCAAGTAATAAAAAAGGTAATAGTTCCACTATGCCTCGGTATATGTGTGGGGCTGCTGAATTTTTTGAATTTGAATTTATCGGGAAAGCTACCTTCTATAATACTATTTCCTGTTTATAATGTAGGAAGTATGCTTTTGTCAAGCCTTATATCATCACTAATATATAAGGATAAGCCAACAAAAAGACAGGGAGTTGGCTTTGTTATAGGAATAGTGGCAATTTTAATAGTTGGAATTTTTTGATAGGAGAAATATATGGAATTTTCTTGGAAAACAAAAGGCATAGTGCTAACATCACCTCTTTCTGAGGAAATAGATGATGTTATAAAATTTATTGATGAATATTTGGCACCCCGTGGCTTTAATATGATAGTAATCCAGGTAAGATATCGCTATCAGTTCAGTAGTCACCCGGAGGTGTGGGGATATGATCCACTTTCTGCAGAGAATGTAAAAAAACTGTTAGAGGTATGCAGGAAAAACAATATAAAATTAGTGCCTAAAATGAACCTGATTGGTCATCAATCAGGTTTTCACAATGAGCCAACTGACGGTATACTACACGGGCATAATGCGGTTTTGTCCGATATATGTGACGGACTTTTGCGAGCATATCCTCATTTTGATGAACAGTGTGGTATAAAGGAAATTCTTTATTCACGAAGCATATGTCTAAGCAGCAGAGAGGCAAAAGCTGTTGTTTGCGAGCTGATAGATGAGCTAATGGATGTTTTTGAAGCAAATATGATACATATTGGCTGTGACGAAGCATTTAACATCGGAATGTGTCCAAAGTGTTCAAAAATATCTAAGGGTGAGCTTTTTGCAGATTGGGTAAATAATATAAATGATTATGTAAAAAATCGAGGCGGAACAGTTTTAGTGTGGGGAGATAGGCTTCTTTCTGCAAAGGAAACAGGCTACAACAGATGGGAAGCCTCTGATGACGGCAGCGATAGTGCTATTGATATGCTCTCAAAGGATATCGTTATATGCGATTGGCATTATGATAAATATGAAAAATATCCCTCGATAGATATTTTTGCAAATAAGGGTTATAAAATAATGGTTAGCCCTTGGAGAGATAAAGAAAACCTTGAAGCGTTTTTAAGCTATGCAGGGGAGCACGATATGGGACATATAAACGGTGTTCTTATGACTACCTGGTGTGCTTCAGGGGATTTAGCAAAAAGACTTTTATATGGTGAAAAGGGAAGGTGGCTTCACATCGAGCAAATAGCAAGCACCATCAATGAAATTTTTCCCTTGCTAAAATAAATATTTTGTATGTAAAAATAATATAAAATTTCGAGGAAAATATGAAAATGTATCTGTTAACACTAGTGCTTACAATACTGTGTGTTAGCATTTGCAATTTCCATAGGTGCAGATCGTATACAGTATCCGGCAACGAATAGTATTAATCCACATACGAATAAGCAGTAAACGGTGATACAATCATAATTTATGACAAGCTTACCTGCGATATCCAAGCAACAAAAAGCGTTGCCTATATCTTAAAGGCAGATTGGTAAAAAGCAAGCCTTGTTATCAATCAGTCAAATGTTGAGGATTATTTTATTGCTGACGTTGGAGACTACAAAATTATGCCAAAAATACTCGAATAACACAAATCCCGATGAAACCTTAACAGAGGCTCATCGGGACTTTCTATTATATGGCTTAAAAATAAGAACCGAACACCCAATTCTTACGAATTGTGAACAAAGTGCAAAGGAGAAATCAAATAGCATTTCTCCGTGTCCGAACATTATTACTGGCGTAATGAAAATAACCCAAAGCGATTTTTCAGCCATCTTTGAGCTTTGAGAATTATATTGAGAAAAGAAAAATAAAAAAGTATAACCAATCGAGGTTCGACTGGTTATACTATGGTGAATTAAGATTAATGTAAATCGAAAATTAATAATTAAGTTTTAATTCTTCATTTGGTATCCATTCCTTTGTATCACTCCAAAGGTGTGGCAGAACGTCAACAATAGCGTTTTTATTGAGAAGTCCGTATATATGAGGGAAAGCGACGCCACCATTTCTTAAATCTTCCCAAACAATTTTTGGTGTAACCTTGCTTGTATCAATGACAAGTAGTACCATTTCATCTGTTTCGTTTTTAAAATTAGGTGCTACGAGATGATATGTATCCAGATCAGAACAATGAATAAAACCAAATTTTTCAAGAGAAGCTTCGCCATAAAAATCTTTATTTTCATATGTGTTCCAAAGTGCTTTTGTTAATGCGTGTAAGATTATCATATCGTACCCCCTTAAATTAAGTAATTGATTAACGATTTTAAAAAGACACCTGCATTACATTTACCATACAAAGCTATTATCTCGTAATCAATTTTAATCATTATAGCATTCACCACGAATTTAGTCAATAATAATACCATTATTTTGTTAAAAAATAAAAACAAGATGGAAATCGAGCTAAAATATTTACTTTTACTTAACTGAATGATATAATTAGTAAAAAATGAGTTTCAAATTGGTTATATTTGAATTTTGTTAGAACGCCATTGAAGGAGTTGAAAATGAGAGATAGAAGCTTGGTTTTAAAAGAATTCGAGAGCAACAAGGAGTTTTTTGAAAAAACAATATATCCAAATATAGAAAAATATCGCAAGGGCGATATGACAATTACAGTTGTTGATCAAAATGGGAATATTGTATCCAACGCAAAAATAAAGGTAAAGCAAATACAGCACGATTTTAGATTCGGTGCTAACTTGTTCATGCTTGACGAGCTTGAAACAGAGGAGAAAAACTGTTTATACAAAGACTACTTTAAAAATGTATTCAATATGGCGACTTTGCCATTTTATTGGAATGCAATTGAGGAAATAAGGGGACAACAGCGTTATGCAAAGGATTCTTATAGGTTTTACCGTCGCCCTCCCATTGATTTGTGTATTGAATATTGCGAAAAGAATGGCATTGAGCCTCGTGAGCACGGTTTAGCTTATGATCAAACATACCCTCTTTGGCTAAAGGGAGCACCAATAGATATCGTGAAGGTGGAGCTTGAACGCAGATTTAGAGAAATTTCGGAAAGATATGCAAGCAAAATACGTACTATTGAGGTTACTAATGAAATGTACTGGGGCGAGGGCGTTACTGATTTTTACACGCACCCGTCGTTTCTTGAATGGGTATACAAAACCGCCGACAAATATTTCCCAAATAATCAGCTCACTATAAATGAGGGCACTGGTGAGGCTTGGCTTTACGAGTGCAAGTGTGTAGCACCCTACTATGCATATACCGAGGCAACAAAGCTCAAGGGTGCACGAGTAGATGCTATGGGAATGCAATTCCATATGTTTTACTCAAGGGAAGAGGAGCTTGAAAAATCTAAGAAGCTATATAATCCCGTTCATCTATATAATCAAATGAACCTATATTCCAACCTTGTAGATTATCTACAAATTACAGAAATAACAATCCCTGCCTATTCAAATGACCCTCTTGACGAAGAAATACAGGCAAAGCTTATTGAATATCTTTACACGGTGTGGTTTTCTCATCCAAAAATGGAACAAATTATTTATTGGAATATGATAGATGGCTATGCGTACATACACAATCCCAATAAAGTACCGGAAAAAATTCGCGAGTCTCAAGGGAATATGACAATAGGTGAGAATATCTATTATGGTGGACTGCTTCGCTTTGATATGACCCAAAAGCCTGCATATCGTATTCTCGACGAGCTTATAAACAAAAGATGGCGTACAAACCTCGATATAACCACCACAAATGGTAAAGCAGACCTTAGAGGATTTTATGGAGAATATGAGATAACAGTAGCTGCAAACGGAAAAACGACCACAAAAGCTGTTCACTTATCATCTAAAAAACAAAACAATTTTGAGATAGTAATTTAACAAACGAAAAGGACGCTCTTGGAGTGTCCTTTTGGTGATCAGGTGCCAACCTATATTGAAAAATCTAATGCAAAGTATTGACAACAAACTAAAAAAGCGTTACAATAATAACGGAGAGCACCGATGACGGTTGCCCCAAAAGATGATTATTTTGAAATAACCGCCTTATTTGAGAGTCAGGCGGTTATTTCTTTTTATTTGTCGCTTCGATTACTAAAATACTCGGCGAGAGCGATAATCAAAGATAATATCATTAGTAATTCAACCAATGTTATGTACATTGTTACCACCTCCCTCCACAAAAATTGAAGGGAGAAAAAGAAAATTTCGCTCCCTTCTGTAAGAAAGGAGCCACGGGAACCCCAAAGCTCATACTTCGCTTTGAGGACCCATAAACCGCCACCGTAAATGGTGCTCTACGGGCACATTAAGTACCACGGAAATCATAACATATGCGACAAATTATGTCAATATTAAAACTAAATCGATAAAAATTTCTTGTTGCATTGACGATAATTAAGTGTTAAAATACAGATAGATAAACAAGAATTTGACGGAGGTGAGCATTATGTTTGATGAATTGTTTAGAAGAAAAACTGTTGATATCCAAAAAGCTATATTGTTCGGTTTTGTGCAAAACAATAGCAACTATATTTATGAAAACGACATACTTGACGGCTCATTCCTTCTTCAAATCATTATCACACCCGACGGCAACATAGATACGAAGCTGACCGAGAAATCAACTGATGATGAGTACGTGCTATATAAAACAAATGCCACGGGGGCTTTTGTGGGAGAGGTCAGAAATGCAATTGAAGCTATTCTCATACAGGTAGCGGATAAGTGTTACAGCACGGAAATTTTCAAGTCTACACAGGCGAAAGAA
>JAFTOG010000041.1 GCA_017451485.1 Clostridia bacterium
CTCAAATGCTCCGTAGTGCTTTCCGGATAAAAAGAGCAAGAAAGACAAGGCGTACCGCAAAGGGCGGACGAAGGCTATCTTGGTGATAGTCGAGGTCGCCATTGAGGACACAACGCAGTATTTCGACGCTATTTTTATCTGGAAACTTCTTGCATTTCAAAGGCTTCCAGTATATCCCCTTCCTTTATATCGTCAAACTTATCAAGTCCGATACCACACTCGTAGCCTGCTGCTACTTCCTTTACATCGTCCTTGAAGCGACGGAGGCTGGATATTTTGTCCTCAAATATTACTATACCGTCACGGAGAACACGGATCTGGGAGGATCTTGTAACCTTACCGTCCTGGATATAGCTTCCTGCTATGGTGCCTACGCTGGGTACTCTTATGGTCTGGCGAACCTGTGCGTGACCGTTGATTACCTCCTTGAAGGTAGGTGCAAGCATACCCTTCATAGCAGCTTCTATTTCCTCTATGATTTCATAAATGATTCTGTGTGTTCTTATATCAATGTTCTGTCTTGCGGCAGAGTCAAGAGCACTCTTGTCAGGACGAACATTAAAGCCTACGATAATTGCGTTGGAGGCTGCTGCAAGCATTACATCACTTTCTGTAATACCACCAACACCCATATGAATAACATTAACCTTAACCTCTGCATTGGAGAGCTTAACAAGTGAAGCCTTTACAGCCTCGGCAGAGCCACCCACATCGGCTTTAACGATGATGTTAATTTCCTTAACACCCTCACTGATCTGGCTGAAGAGGTCATCAAGATTGAGCTTAGCGTTAGCCTTGAATATTTCCTCCTTTGCCTTCTGCTTTCTCTGCTCTGCAAGGGTTCTTGCCATCTTTTCGTCTTCGACTGCATTGAACTCATCACCTGCCAAGGGAACCTCATCAAGTCCTGTAATCTCAACGGGAACGCTGGGACCTGCAAGCTTAAGAGTCTTACCCTTATGGTCGGTCATAGCTCTTATATGTCCTACGGCTGTACCTGCGATAACAACATCGCCACTCTTAAGTGTACCGTTCTGAACAAGGATGGTAGCAACAGGGCCCTTACCCTTATCAAGCTTAGCCTCAATAACAATACCCTTAGCTCTACGGTTAGGATTAGCCTTAAGCTCCTTAACCTCGGCAACGAGAAGGATGGTTTCAAGAAGGTCGTCAAGACCCATTCTTGTGTGAGCAGATACGGGAACACAGATAACATCTCCACCCCACTGCTCTGGAACTAAATCATATTTTGTAAGCTCCTGCATAATCTGGTCGGGATTAGCAGTGGGCTTATCCATTTTGTTAATAGCTACGATAATATCAACGCCTGCTGCCTTAGCGTGGTTGATAGCCTCAACTGTCTGGGGCATAATACCGTCATCGGCTGCAACTACGATAATTGCGATATCTGTTGCCATAGCTCCACGGAGACGCATTGCTGTAAATGCCTCGTGACCGGGAGTGTCAAGGAATGTGATATCCTTGCCCTCAATGTTTACTCTGTACGCACCGATGTGCTGTGTAATACCACCGGCCTCTCCTGTGGTAACATGAGTATGTCTGATTGCGTCAAGAAGTGATGTCTTACCGTGGTCAACATGACCCATTACGCAGACAACGGGTGCTCTCTCAACAAGGTTGTCGGCTGAGTCCTCACTCTCGTCAAAGAGCTTCTCCTCAATGGTAACAACAACCTCCTTGGTAACCTTTGCACCCAGCTCATCAGCCATGATGTAAGCAGTATCATAGTCGATAACCTGGTTTACTGTTGCCATAAC
Organism: Clostridia bacterium; assembly: GCA_017451485.1. Classification (GTDB taxonomy): domain Bacteria; phylum Bacillota; class Clostridia; order Oscillospirales; family CAG-272; genus RGIG2000. The sequence goes on from JAFTOG010000041.1 coordinate 1,779, forward strand.
GCCCATCATCATAAGCTTTTTGATAAGCTCGCTGGAGGCAACCTTAAGACGGGATGCAAGCTCTCCGACTGTAATTTCGTCGGGCACGGTAATGGAAAGCTGAGTGTTCTTTGCCTTTTCAAAGGCTTCACGCTTCTTCTTTTCCATAGCATTGCGTTCTTTATCCTTCTTAGAGCTGTAGTTATCCTTATTATTCTGCTTCTTAAGCTTCTGCTTACCTGAGCCGTAGTTATCGTATGAGCCGAAGCTGTCAAGCTTATCGTCATACTTGGAAAGGTCTACTGTGGACATTCTTGTATCTACAACACGGGTTGCACCTGTCTTCTTCTTTATTTCGATAACATTGCTCTCGGGCTTGGGCTGAGGCTTGGGCTTGGGTGTGAACTTAGGACGGTTATCCTCTCTCTCTTCCTTGCCGTAGCCACCGAAGCCACCCTGGTTGGGTCTTCCGTTATCACGGTTAAAATCCTTATTAAAGGGCTTCTTTGCTCCGTCCTTCTGTCCCTCTCGGTTGAAGTCCTTATTAAAGGGCTTTCTGTCACCCTGAGGCTTGTCGTTTCTATCACCCTGGGGTCTGTCGTTACGGGGCTGGTCTCCGAAGGAACGCTGTCCTCCCTGGGGGGATTGCTGATTTCCTCTTTCGAAGCGTTCGTTTCTTTGGGGTCTGTCCTGTCTTGCCTCCGGCTTTTGTGTTTCCTTTACCTCGGACTTAGGCTCTGCCTTTGCCTCGGGCTTCTTTGCCTCGGGCTTGGGCTCTGCCTTTGCCTCAGACTTCTTTGCTTCAGGCTTGGGCTCTGCCTTTGCCTCAGGCTTCTTTGCTTCGGGCTTGGAAGCAGGCTTTTCTACCTTTTTCTCTCCGTCAGCAAGGTAATCCTTTATCTTTGTCTGGTTGTTAAATGTAATTTTATTTACTATCGCATTAGCCACAAACATATCCACAGACTCGCCAACCTGTGCGGAGCCGAGGAGCCCGGAATCTTCAATTAATTTAATTGCATCCTTTATATCAAGACCGAAGTTTTTTGCAAAATCCTTAACTTTTACCATTTCTGCCATATCGTTTACCTCTTTTCGTTTAGATTAAGGTTAGTAAGTTCATCTGAGAAGCTTTTATCCGTTATACATAGAGCACATACTGCTCCCGTTTTCCCCACTGCTCTTCCAAGCTGCTCCGAGGTGTACTCGGTCTTGTGGCAGGGGACACCGTAAAAGGTGCATTTATCCGTTATCTTTTTTTCGGCATTGGCAGAGGCATCCACCGAGTAGAAAACTGTTATCGCCTTCTTCTCCTGTATTGCCTTTACCGTAAGGGGAACGCCCACTGTAAGGGCTCCTGCTCTTTTACAAAGTCCAAGCATTAACAAATATTTATTTGTCTTCACCCTTTAACTCCTTTGTAAGAGCCTCTACAAGCTCCTCGGAGAGTGTAATCTCCAGATTGCTTTGTATTCTTTTGGATTTGATTGCTTTTTTTAAGCATGCCTCACTCTTGCAGATATATGCTCCCCTGCCCGATTTTTTGCCTGTCAAGTCAATACACACATCCCCCTCGGGAGTACGCACTACTCTTATAAGCTCCTTCTTCGGATAGGATTCCATACATCCGAGGCATCTTCTTAACGGAATTTTTTTAACCTTTTTATTCTCCATGAACTATCCTCTTCTCTCTATGCTTATTCACTCTTGATATCTATTTTATATCCTGTAAGCTTAGCTGCAAGACGAGCATTCTGACCCATTTTACCGATAGCCAGGGAGAGCTGGTCGGGGGCTACTACTACGCTTGCTGTTCTGTCGTCTATCATATCTACCTTTTTTACTGTTGCTGGAGAAAGAGCCGACTTAACATATTCACAGGGGTCGTCGTTATATGCGATAACATCTATTCTCTCGCCCTTGAGCTCATCTACGACAACAGATATTCTGGAGCCCCTGTTACCGATGCAGGAGCCAACAGCGTCTACACTCTCGTCTCTTGAATATACAGAGATTTTTGTTCTTGAGCCGGGCTCACGGCAGATGTTCTTAACAATTACAGTACCGTCCATGATTTCGGGAACCTCTGTTTCAAAAAGACGCTTAACAAGGTCGGGGTGGAGTCTTGTAAGGCTAACAAGAGGACCCTTACCCTCTGTACCTACCTGAGTTGCAAACACCTTGATTCTGTCATCTACATTTATAACCTCACCGGGGATCTGCTCTGTCTTAAGAAGAACAGCCTGGGAAATGCCTGTATCTACAACTACATTTCCTGTAGAATCCTCTACCTTTGTTACAACAGCAGAGAGCATCTCGCCCTTCTTATCCTCGTATTCACGCATCATACGGCTTCTTTCAGCCTCTCTGACACCCTGAATAATAACCTGCTTTGCATTCTGAGCACTGAGTCTTCTGAACTCCTTTGTGTGGAGCTCGTATTCATAATCGGAGCCGATGGATCTCTTTCTGGAACGGGTCTTAACCTTGAGTCCCTTTTCCTTCTGCTCTGCCTCAAACCTCTCTATACCCTCCTTGGTAATCTCTGTCTGGGGGTCCTCAACCTCTGCTACGATAAGGAATTTACGGTATACCTTAATATCCTTCTTCTCAGGGTCGATGACTACGGAGATATTGGCTGCACCGTACTCCTTTTTGCATGCGGCTGTCAAGGCAGCCTCTACCTTTTCAAGCATATATTGCTTGGGGATTCTTTTTTCCTTTTCCAAAAGGTCAAGGGCGTCAAAAAATTCGCTGTTCATTTTTCTCTCCTCTATTTAATCTCAATATTATAATCTTATCAAAACTCGAAATATACATTCATTTTGGCAATAGCCTTACGGGGAATGGATATTTCCTTTTCGGTTGTAATTACTACATTATCCTGATCAAAGGATGTAAGCACTCCGATAATAGCCTTAGCTCCGTCAATGGGGGCATACAGCTTAACGCTGATTTTTTCACCCATGCATTTTTCCATATGCCAATCGGTCTTTATATCTCTTTCAAGACCGGGAGAGGATACCTCCAGGTGATATGCATCTTCAATAAAATCATGCTCATCAAGAACGGGGTCAATAGCCCTTGACATTTTTTCGCAGTCCTCGATGCCTATGCCGTCGCTACTGTCTATGGTGTAACGAAGATACCAGTCTGCACCCTCCTTGACATATTCCACATCCCAGAGAGTATAGCCAAGCTCCCTTGCCACAGGCTCGGCAATCTCGGTAGCCTTTTTTACAATACTTCCAGCACCCTTCATAGCTTCCTCCTATCCGTACAAAAATGTCGGTTTTGCTTAAAAAAATCTGCGGAGTTGGTACTCCGCAGAAGGTCATTTGCTTAATCTACCGTTATTGTAACACAGTATTCCACCGATTTCAAGTCTTTTTTTAATTTTTCTTATTTTTTATTTAATATCTTTACAAATCATATTTTATGTTGTATAATTACTTAATACAAATTATAATAACCGTACTCCATAAGGAGATATCATATGAAGAAAAAATTTAATTTTCCCGAATTTTTATTATCCGTTGTTAAATGCGGTGGATATTACGGATTCTATTTTCTTATCAATATAATGGCGTCCATGCTGCTTCTTATAGTTTTCCGTCCTCAGAGTGTTGAGGAGGTAAATAAGCTGACAGTAACATACGCTATCCCTCTTACCCTTCTTGTAAACGCTGTGTTCCTTTTGGGAACTGCTATTTTTTACAATTCCGTAAGCCATTATTCCTCCTTCTCGGAGAGGGTGGAGCTAAAGCCCCTGAACCGTAAGGTGGTGCCCTACATCATATGTCTCGGTATATGTATGATGTTTGTGGTAAACATAGTGGTTTCCCTTGCTATGGCATTTTTGCCCTTGCCACAAAGCTGGCTGGATATGATGAACCAGAACTCCGAGATGATAGTCTCCGCCTCACCTTTTCTACAGTTTTTAACGGTGGCTATTGTAGGGCCTATTGCCGAGGAGGTGCTTTTCCGTGGTCTTATGCTCGGTGGACTTAAGAGGACCTGTAACAGATGGCTGGCTATTGTAGCCTCTGCCCTGGCATTCGGCATAGTGCACGGGCATCCAATCGGAATAATATATGCTACCTGCTTAGGTATTCTTCTCGGTTGGATATTCTGTAAGACCGGCTCACTTAAATCCGTTATAATTTTCCATATGATTTATAACGCTATGAGCCTGATAGTATCTGAAATGTCCGATATAACATTTATTATTACAACACTTATGAGTGTGGTGGTATCCGTTGTATGCATTGTATTTATTGCAAAGACACCTGCACACCCCTCCACAAAAGAAAATGATGACGACAGTGAGGTTTAATTATGAAGATATATAACACATTGACAAGAACACTTGAGGAATTCAAGCCCATCGAGGACGGCAAGGTACAGATGTACACCTGCGGTCCCACAGTATACCATTTTGCACATATCGGAAACCTCCGTACCTATATGATGGAGGATGTACTCGAAAAGTTCCTCCGTTACTCCGGCTACGATGTTAAGAGAGTAATGAACATTACCGATGTAGGTCACCTTACAAGTGACGGTGACACAGGTGAGGATAAAATGCTCAAGGGAGCTAAGCGTGAAAAGAAAACCGTGCTTGAAATTGCAGAGTTCTACAAAAACGCTTTCTTTGCCGACTGTGCGAAGCTTAATATCAAGACTCCCGATGTTATAGAGCCTGCAACCCAGTGTATTGACGAATTCATAAAGACTATCGAGGGTCTTATCGAAAAGGGCTATGCATATCTTGCCGACGGAAATGTATACTTTGACACCTCTAAGGTAGCAGATTACAATGCCCTGACAGGTCACTCCTCCGAGGAGCTTATGGTTGGTGTCCGTGAGGATGTTACCGAGGATACAAGCAAAAGAAACAAGAGTGACTTTGTACTCTGGTTTACAAAATCCAAGTTCGACGACCAGGAGCTCAAGTGGAACAGCCCCTGGGGTATCGGTTATCCCGGCTGGCATATTGAATGCTCCTGCATCAGTATGAAGCACTGCGGAGAGTATCTTGATATCCACTGCGGTGGCGTTGACAATATATTCCCCCACCATACAAATGAGATTGCCCAGAGTGAGGCATACCTCGGTCATAAGTGGTGCAACTATTGGTTCCATGTCCACCACCTTAATGACGAGACAGGTAAGATGTCTAAATCCAAGGGTGAGTTCCTTACCGTTTCTCTCCTTGAGAGCAAGGGCTATGACCCCATTGCATACCGTTTCTTCTGCTTGCAGTCCCATTACAGAAAGCCCCTTGTGTTTTCCTATGAGGCTCTTGACCAGGCGAGTGCAACATATAAAAAGCTCCTTCGCCGTATTGACAACCTCAAGGACGGTGGCGATGTCGATGCTTCCTATGTTCAGGCAAACCGTGATAAATTTATAAAGGCTGTTGGCTCAGATATGAACACAGCCCTGGGCATTACAGCTATTTACGATATACTCAAGGCTCAGGTGTCCGATGCCACAAAGATAGCTTGTCTTAAGGATATTGATACTGTTCTCTCCGTGAATCTCGTAAGAGAAAAGGCTCCCGAGGCTCCTGTTGAAATTAAGGAGGAGGCTCCCAAAACTGAATTTGAGCTTGAAATTGAGGCTCTTATCTTAGAGAGAAAGGAAGCAAAGAAGGCAAAAAATTATGCCCGTGCCGATGAAATCAGAAATTATCTCAAGGAAAAGGGCGTTACTCTTGTGGATACAGCACAGGGTACAACCTATACAATAGAATAATGAATGTGTGCTGTGAAACCTGTGAGTACTTTGATTATGACGAGGAAATGGGCGAAAATGTCTGCACAATAGACCTTGACGAGGACGAATATTTAGACTACCTTACAAGGAATACAAAATCCTGTCCGTACTATAAGTACTACGATGAATATAAATCTGTTCAAAAGCAAAACTGATCTGAATGAAGAAGCTATGAGAATGCAGAATACAGAGTGCAGAATTGATTGATTTGATGTAATGCAGAATTAGGGTAAAAATGAATTTCAAAAATAAGCTGATACTTGCTCCTATGGCAGGCTTTACCGACCATCCTATGAGGCACCTTGCAGTGCGATACGGTGCCGATATTGTGGTCAGCGAAATGATAAGTGCCAAGGCAATGCACTTTAAGGATAAAAAAACCGCTACTCTCGCCCGAATCTATGAGGGCGAGGGTATCTTTGGTGCTCAGATATTCGGTCACGAGGCTGATATTATGGCAAATGCATCAAGATCACTTGCAACAGGCGAATACGAATATAAAATAAGCGACACTCTCCCCGATTTTATAGATATAAATATGGGTTGCCCCGTTAAAAAGATAGTTTCAAACGGCGAGGGCAGTGCTCTGTTAAAAGCTCCCGAGCTTTGCGGTAAGATAATAAGAGCCTGTGCCGATGCCTCTCCCATCCCCGTAACTGTTAAGATCCGTGCCGGTTGGGACAGGGACTCTGTAAACTGCGTCGAGATTGCAAAAATTGCAGAATCAAACGGTGCATCAGCAATTGCCGTACACGCCCGTACAAGGGAGCAGATGTATGAGCCTTATGCAGATTGGAAATATATAAAAGCTGTAAAGGAAGCAGTTTCCATTCCCGTTATCGGTAACGGAGATATATCCTCCGGGGACGACGGAATAAGGATGCTCGAAGAAACCGAATGTGACAGCCTTATGATAGGCAGAGGTGCTATCGGAAATCCCTTTATTTTTGATGAGCTAAGACATAGGATAGAGGGAAAATCCTACACTTGTCCTACTGTTTCTGAAAAAATAGCCGTTGCTCTTGAGCATATACGGATGCTCTGCGAGGAAAAGGGTGAGGAAACAGGTGTAAGAGAGGCAAGAAAGCACATATGCCACTATACAAAGGGGTTGAAAACAGGTGCCCAAGCTCGGCAAAGGTTGAATTTTGCCACTTCGTACGAAGAAATTTATGACATATTAAGCTGTTTAACAAAGGAAAATCAATAAAAATGAAGAAAAAAATACTTTCCCCTATGCTGTGTCTTATTGCAGCAATCGTATGGGGCTTTGCTTTCTCCTTTCAGGAAATCGCATCAAATAATGTAGAACAGATAGACGCCTTCTTCTTTGGCGGTATACGCTTTGCAGTTGGTGCTGTATCCCTGATTCCCGTTATTCTCATTTTTGAGAAGGAAAAGGGGATGACAAGGGATGAAAAGAAAATAAAAATGAAAAACACCTTTATTTACGGTGTTATAACCGGTGTTGTGCTGTTTGCAGCATCAGCTCTCCAGCAGTTCGGTATACAGATAACTCAGGCAAGCGGTAAGGCAGGCTTTATTACAGGTATGTACCTTATCTTTGTACCGATTGCAGGCTTTGTACTTTTCAGACAGAGGGTCTCTCCTGTGGTCTGGGGGGCTGCAATTATTGCCCTTTGCGGTCTTTATTTCCTTTGCATGGGTGGTGAGGGCTTTGCAGTTTCCTGGGGAGATATTCTCCTCCTTCTATGTTCTCTTTGCTTTACAGCCCACATTATTGTAATTGATAAGTTTATAAGTAGGGTAAGTGCCCTTAAATATTCTGTTATTCAGTTCTTTACTGTAGCGATTCTGAATATTTTAACAGGCCTGATTTTCGGTCATGTCACCTGGGAGGGAATCGTTGCTACTATTATTCCTATTCTCTACTGTGGTATCGGCTCAACAGGTGTTGCCTACACCTGTCAAATTCTCGGACAGAAGCTCACTCCCCCTACCGTTGCAGCACTTCTTTTCTCAACGGAGAGCCTCTTCTCCGTAATTGCAGAGTGTATCTTCAAGCAGAAGCTACCCACAGGCACGATGCTCCTTGGATGCTCACTTATGTTTGTAGGTATTATCCTCTCTCAGCTACCCTTAGAGTTCAAGCGTGTAAACGGAAGGCTCCATATAAGCTTTGCCAAAGCAGAGGACTCAATTAAATAAAGCTAACACCCTGACGTATTCTTACGGCAGGGTGTTTTATATTTATGGGTAATCATTGCAAAATAAAGCCCTTTCGCTAACATCGGCAAAAAGGCTTTATTTATCTATTGACATTATTTATTAAGAAAACGAAGTGTCCATGCCTGCAGACGAAGTCTGTCGGAGAGATATTTATCCTCAAAGGAGTCACTGTGACGCCAGGTGCCCTTAAAATATGCATCACGGGTCTCGGGAATCACATCAAGGGAGGGGAGCTGTGCTCTCGGAGTAAGAGTAACGCTATCCTTTCCCTGCAGCACCTCCAATGCTGCAAATAGCCAATCGGCAGGACCTATATCCACACCTCCCACCGTGAATTTGGATGGGAGAAATTCTCCGTCCTTAATCACATCGGCACTCGCCCGTAGATCCTCTGCCTTTACGGTAACGGGGCTTGATATAGCATAGGGAGTATCTAAAAATCCGTATACATCCCCACACTTATGCTCTTCATTGCCTTTAAGGAAATCACGGCATGCAAGCATAATATCGGAGAGTGAAAGTGACACGGGAGTTCTTATGTTCTCGAATACAGCGTTAAGCTTTTTTGCAATTTCGGGTATATCACAGAGCTTAACTCGGCGTTCTCCCTCATTGTAAAGCTCCTCCGAAATCTCCTCATATGTAGTTATTCTGAACCGTGGATCTGCCTTTATAAGCCTTACCATTGTACGAATATTATTATAGAAATGCTCCGTCACCTCAGCAGGGTGCTCGGGACACTGTAAAAACTCGCCGAACTTTACAAGGTTTTCCTTATCGTAGTTAAGAATATCCCACCACCCGTTGGAAATTGCAGCATTGGGATGAGTATAAATTACCACTCTTTTTCTTGTGGATATCTTATCTATAAGCCTTTTAATATCGCTTTCATCTCCACGAAAAAAGCTCTCCATAGCCTCGTAATATGCCATATGGTAAATATTACAGTAATAGGTTCCCTCTCCGTCCACAGTATCACAGAAGGTATCGGCATATACGGGAATACCCATTTTGTGATAGGCGTACATTGCAGCATAGGATTTCTGGTTTCCGGGAGGAACTGCAGAGTAAATTCTATCCACTCCGGTGGCTTTTTTTATTTTCTCAACGCCTAAGCCCTCCTCGTAGATTACCTTATCAATAGCCTCGTAGGCGTTTTCTATATCTGTATATTCGTTTATCATCGGATGGAGAGTATGTCCGTAGGTGTGGCTGTCTATTTCGTGATATTTAAGGGCGTCCAAAACATCTGTTCTACCCCATTTCACAAGCTGGTCGGCGAGCAAGCCCACAAGGCAAAAGCAGCCTCGCACGCCCTCCTCCTCTAAAATCTTAGCCTCTCTGTATATAGCGTCCGCAGCTCTGCAGGAGGTAAAATCCTCTGTATCGAACGAAAAAACTATATCTGTCATTTTCTTTCCCTCTTATTTTTCTTCATTATATAAATTATAGATTTTCAATATCTACACCCATATTGGCAAGATAATTTATTACATCCCTCTTGTCCGATGCAGTAAGCCGTCCACCTCTCATAGCCTCACGGTAGCCCAGATTGTCTCCAAGCATAGCAAGGGCTATTGCAGCACCCTTTCTTGCAGCGTTCAGATTAGCGTCCAGCTCTATTGCCTTGTATGCGTAGTCAAGGGCTATTTCGTATTCGCCCTCCAATATGGCAAGCTGGGCAATATTGTTGTAGGGGTATGGATTATTTGGGTCCAGAGAAATTGATTTTTTATAGGAATCTATTGCCTTCTGCACATTGCCGATAGAATCATAGCAGGTACCCAGATTGGAGGCAACTCCGGAATGCTCCCAAATGGACATAGCCCTTTCGTATAGCTCTATTGCCGGCTCATACATTCCTCTGTCATCATAGCATTTCGCCTTGAAGAACAATACAGCAAACATATCCTTGTTATTCGGTAGCTCGCAAAGGAGCTTATCAAGGATTTTAATACAGTCACTGTATTTATCCTCATTATACAAATCAAGAGCCTTAAAAAATCTTTTTTCCTGTGATTTATCCGTAAGGAATGCATCCTTTATGTACTTTTTATATATTGCACGGTATTCTGTTCCCTTCAAGCGAGACTGCCCTGCATACATTTTAATTATTGAGATAAGAGAAGCACCGATAATAGCCACCGTTCTTAATATTGGGAGTATCTCGAGCTTTCCCTTTGCCAAAAGCTCGTTTACGCAAAGAAGTACAGCCACTGTGTCAACGATAATCAGTAGAATAAGCCAGATTATTCTTACTATTTTTCTTTTCTTAAGCATAATATCATTTACCTTTCCACACTTATGTGCTTTCCAATTGCTTTTACAAGAATTACACCGAATATAATTCCACCAACGCCCTGTATCAGGTTGGCAGGAATGTTTACAAGCGAGGCACTAAAGCCATACATAATCCCCTCAAAGAGATAGTAGCCTCCCACCATAAACAGCTCTGCTACGGTTGCGGAGATTATCATTGCAGGTATGTCCTTTATCTTGCCCTTTAGCACCCTGTACAGAAAATAGGCTATCAAAGCCATACCTCCCTTAATCACAAATGTTACAGGGGCGTACACTGCATAGCCCGAGAGTAAATCGGCAAGCAGAGAGCCAATGCCCGCCGACGCAACGCCGTACACGGGTCCCAGTGTCCATGCTGACAAAAGGACAATACAGTCTCCGAGATTTATATATCCCTGTAAGGGTGTGGGGATTTTAATTATCATTGTAGCCACGCAAGTAAGGGATGCCATCAGTGCCGATAGCACTATGCGTTTTGTCCTCTTATCCATACTGCTTCACCTCTTTTAGCCTACACCTATGTGCGTTGAAATTATTATATGTATATTATATTTCTCTTCCATGGATTTGTCAATATACGGTGTAATAAAAATCGGAGCAATCTGTATTGGACTGCTCCGAAAATTTTATGCTATTGTAATAAGCTTTACCATATTTTCATAAAGCACCTGACTGTTTAAGCCAAGCCTTGCCTTAAGGTCGGCATACAGCTTATTATCCTGTACTATTCCGCTGAAATTAGCATTTCTGCGTTCTATTTTGAGTCCCACGGTAGCAAGCTCCTGCTCCAGATACAGTCTGGAGGCTGATACAAGCTTGGAAAATCTTAAATTAAGATTATGAGTTGCCTTAATAGACGAGCTCTCTAAAAATTCCGATTGAACGAGCCTGTCAATAAGTGCTCTGCACACCTCTATGGAATCACATTTTTTAGCTTCAAAGTAATAGAACATAATATCTACATACTTCCAGTAGTCAGTGGGTAGTAGCTTGCTGTGTTGCTCATAAAGGGCACCGTAAATATCCTTAACATTAAGGGTACGGTAGGTCCTCTCGTTCTCATACACTCTTTCGTTCTTATCGTGCTGGGGACGGAGTTGCTTAAGTCTTATATTGTTTTCCTTAATGCTCTTTTTCAGCTTAACACATTCTTTTTCCAAATCTCTTATAAGCCGTTTGTTGGGCTTTTTATAATTTTTACCCTTAGGCACAATTATAAATGAAACAATAAAGGGGAAAATAACTGCTATGGCAAAGCAGGCGTATCCCAACAATCTGTAGGACTCCATAAAGTAAAGCACAGCTCCTCCAAGAGCAAATATAAAGAAGAAAAGGAAAAGAAGATTTCTGCGTATGCTTCTCTTCTTCAAAAGATATCTTTCCCCTTCGATATCCCTCTCGCAATTTTTCAGTACTCTTTCCGACTCACGCAAAGTAACAAGATTTGACTGATATTCCTTATCAGCCTCCATATATTCATCCTCCACCTTAGCTAAGGCGTCTGCCTCGTTGGCAGCCAAGGACATTCCTGCCCGGAGAGAAAGAAGCTTTGATACAATATATCTTACATTATCGGTCATAAAAACCTCCGATTTACCATTGTTAAGTATATTTTAGCATTATATTGAAAGAAAATCAATTATAAAATAGAAATGAATAAATAAAAATAATTTTTTTTACAAAACCTATTGACAAATAAAATATTCTATGTTAAAATAACATCCGTCGCAAGAACATGCTGGTGTGGCTCAATGGCAGAGCAGCTGATTTGTAATCAGCAGGTTGATGGTTCGACTCCGTTCACCAGCTCCACGCTTGCGACATTTTTGGGGGAATTCCCGAGCGGCCAAAGGGGGCAGACTGTAAATCTGTTGTCACTGACTTCGCTGGTCCGAATCCAGCTTCCCCCACCA